>NZ_JMTB01000105.1 GCF_000734965.1 Trabulsiella guamensis ATCC 49490 | reverse complement strand
AGGTGCCCGCCGATGGTGAGATTGTCCGGCAGGCTGGTAATGACGGTGCGGCTCAGGTAGAGGTGCCCGCCGATGGTGAGATTGTCCGGCAGGCTGGTAATGCCGGTGCCGCTCAGGTAGAGGTGCCCGCCGATGGTGAGATTGTCCGGCAGGCTGGTAATGTCGATGCCGCGCAGGTCGAGGTGCCCGCCGATGGTGATGTTTCCATTATCTGCAACGGTATATTTAATGCGTTCACTGTCAAGAATGCTGATTACCTGATTCATGATCGTTAGCCTCTTATTTGCTATTTCGGATTCGGTTAAATCGCTCAATCAGCGATTTTCCTTGCTCTTTGTTCTGATGTTTCTGTACTGTTGATATCCCGCGATTGCTGGTGATCAGTCGTCCTTTCTCTACGGTAAAAATCAGGTCGCCGCTGGCTATCGCGGCACCTGACAACAGTGATCTGATCATCACTGCACTGGCATCAATTCCACGCAACGCCAGCAATTCACTTACCTGCTTTTCTCTTACTGATAATTCCGGTGGCTCTTTTTTTTCTGACTGTCGTAACTTACGTCTGCGCCTCATGTCTTCGCTCAGTCGCTGGGCAATCTCCCGTTTTTCCTTGCGTGAAAGCGCATCAAAATTCACCGTCCCGCCGTCAGATGGTGCGGTCATTTCTGACCTCACTGCAGCTTTATCGCCGGCATGTTCAGGACCGTCATTCCCTGTAGCGGGATTCCGCGTACAGTTATTGACAGAACTCCAAGGGGCGGCGTTGCCGCCTGAAAAATCAAGGTCAACACCCTTTGTTTCCGGGGCTTTGCGCTTCGGTACGATTTTGTATTGTGCGGTGCGGGTGTAGATGATGGCGTCGCTGCCCGCAAGCGGGCAGTAGATCCCTTCGATTTTTGAGACCGTATCACCATAATCATTGCTGTTTTCTGTGGTGCTGTAGTGGAGGCGGATCTTCAGCTGGTCGCGCTCAACAAAGGCTCCGCCCTGAAGCTGAACGTAGTCCTGCCAGCTTGCGCCGTCAGCTGCTGCGCGAACGGGTTCAATCTCCGGGTGCAGCACCAGTTCGCGGCTTCCAAGGCGACGAAGCTCGCGCCATGTTGTGACGGGAGCGCCGCCAATCTGCTGGAACTGACGAATGCCCCAGCGTGAAGCCCACGCCCTTACGCGTCTGGCTTCTTCTTTGATGGGGTTGCCGGTTTCCTTATCCACCTCACCATCCATGCCGTAACCATCAATATTTTTCGAAATATATTTGACGATATAGCCGATTGCTCTGCCACGGCTCTTGTCTTCCCGTTCAGCCTTAAAACGATACTTATCTGCGCCCGGTTCGTTGCCGTCTTCCTTGAGCGCGTGCATACGGAAAACCTCGGTTGCTTCTTTCACGTCTTCAGGGCGGAACCACAGAACGAGATGCCAATGTGGTGTTGAATCGTGATGGGGTTCAGCGGTACGAAAGCCGAACGTACGGATACCCCGGCGCTTCCATGCGGCCCGCGTGCGCGCCCAGACCTTGCAGAGATATTTCTGGGTCGCTCTGGGATCCGCATTCCGGCATTTATCATTGCGCTTGCCAGAGGCGATATGCATTGCATGATATTTGGAAGGGGCGGTAAGGGTGTAGAACATCCCGACCAGCCCCATTTCATCGGCGATTTCCTGAAAACCAGCTGCACGGGTGGTCAGCTCAAGACGCGCTATCTTTGGGTTGGCTGTACTTGACATCACCTTGTCAAGCAATGGCGAGCGCTCCCCGGTCTCCTGGTCTTCAAGCTCCATCGCACTGAGATACTCAAAGTTTGCTTTCTTTTGCGCAGCCCACTCTTTCAGGCAGGGGTCTGAGCACTTCGGAGAGGCGTGCTTGCTGACATAACCCGTTGCTATCATGAGGTGTTCGCGCCAGCGGTCATGTGCGCGCTTCAGCTTGCCAGACCACCACTTTTCCGACTGGAGGCGAGCCACTGCGCGAAGTGCATCTTTCGCCTCAAGTGATTCGTTGCAGTAAGCCTCCCACCCCGGAACGGGAATATTCAGGTGTCTGGCCTTGCTAGCTACCGCACCGTAAGAATAAATGGTTGAAAACTCCGGGTTGTCCCTGTGCACAAACTGAAAATCAAACTCGCGCATAAACTCGCTTTTCATCAAATTTGCAAGCTTATAAGCCAGTCGTTTCAGGCGTTTTTTGTTGGCCCATGGCAACAGATGAAAGTCTTCACGAAGTGGCAGCAGGATAGCCGGAAGCGGATCCTGTGGCAGGTACTGCGCGTTGACCGCCTCAATGCGGCGTAGGATGTGGCGCTCAAATGTGCCAAACAACCATTTAACTGCTCTGGCTGGATCCTGATCGTTCAGCTCCTCCAGTTGCCGGGAGAAACGGTAACGGATAAATGCGGGCAATGCCTGTAGGCGGCGTCGAAGATACATTACCCGGCGTTCGTGTACGAGCCGATCGCGCTTTATCGCTCCCTGTTCGGTTGGCGGGCAGAGTTCAGTAATGTCATCGGGGGATAACGCCTTACGCTCTCCCTCAGGGTTGAGGTAGGTGATACCTCCAGTAACAGCGGTATCATCTGCCGCTGGCTGTGCTGGATCTGGCGTCAGTCCATTGGCAGTGGCAACATCAAAATCCGGCGAATTCCAGACATAGGCATAATTCATCTTCTCATTACGAGCACGGGCTGCTGATAAATCGGGGTTTATTTGCACGTTCGAATTAGTTGTGCTCATATTTCACTCACGCACAAATAATCATGAAAAAGGGGAAAGCATGAAACATCGATCTCGCGATGTTGATCAGGCGTTCGGTATCAGTCGTGACCACACGGAAGAAATTGATCAGCGCACGGTTGCTGTCACAGAGAACGTATCGGCGGTAATCCGTATTCATGAACACCGTGCCGCTGCCAACAAATGGCTCAATCAGGCAGTCGGCTTCCGGCAGATGTTTCAGTAACTCCGGCATGACGCGGGATTTTCCGCCCGCCCACTTGATGGGGGATCTGTTCATGCTGTCATCTCCGCGATACGGCGAATGATGTTCAGCGTCATCCGGCAGTCATACAGGGCGCGGTGCGCGTTACCATCTTCCGGCACCGCATCCAGCGCGGTGGCGGCATCGACCAGTTTTGACCACTTGTATTTACGGCGGTAAGCATCCCATTCGCCGTTATATTCGACGTAAAGCTGCATGGCACATTCCGGTTCGCGCATACCGGTGACCGGCACACACATTTCCTGCTCTATCATTCCCGCGTCAAACTTTGCGTTGTAGGCCACCCATCTGTTTCCCAACAGCGTGATAACCTGCCGTTCTGTCTCCCGCCATGATGGTGCGTCCTTCACCATCTCATCGGTAATGCCGTGAATGGCGGTAGCTTCTTGCGGAATGTGAATGCCTGGATTAATGAGAGTGTTAAGCAGCGTTTCTCCGGCGCAGTTGATGATGGCGATTTCCACTATCCTGGCGTCCCTGCCAAGTCCGGTAGTTTCGGTATCCAGAATGAGGTAATTGCCTTTTATCCAGCGGCGTGCGGTCTCATGCGGAAACTCTGGTTTGCCCTCGAAATACGCGGCCAGATCGGCCAGATACCATGCATGCCTGATAATGTCCGCAGAGCTGCTATATGCCATCTCCGGATCTGTCAAAAGTCCCGGCAGAATGGCTTTAAAAAAATCATTGCGATTGCTGGTATTCATGATGGTTGCCCCTGTGTCGATTACGTATCACTCTGAAAGATCGGTGAACTGTTCTGTTAGTCGCTGCCAGATCTCACAGACCTGCTCAGCGCGGTAAGCGGCGTCGGTCAGAGTGAACTGCGCGGAATCCCGGCGTGGGTGTGGAACGTATCCTGTGGCGGCTGCAACAGTGATTAATGTGCTGAGATGAGCGGGCTTGATATTCTGCGGCAGCACGTTTGATGGCGAGCACCCGTAATCTTCTACCGCCATGATCAGCCTTGCGAGGGAGGTGCCATCCCCGTGCTGCCAGCAATGAAGCTGGCGACTCTTTGATGTGTTCGCCGATATGAATTTACAGACATCCATGACGGCTTCTTTTTCGCTGACATCCCCGGCCAGTACCGCCGAACGTACCCGCGAATCCGCCATCATTAATTGGCGAAAATACGCATGGCTCATGTGTACAACGTTGTTTTCGTCAGCGATGTTCACAACGCGATAATATTGCTGACCGATCCCGCCAGTTTCTGGATCAAAAAAAACGCACTCGATGGCGATGATTCTTTCTTCCGGAAAACCTCTGAGGGAGTTAGCTGGTGTGCTGACCTCTAGCATGCAATGGTTCATTTGATTTTCTCCGTTCATAGACTTAATTCGCGGTTGTCAATCCACGCGTCGATAGCGGCGTAGATCTCATCCGGTGTGCTGGTTTCAGTTTTCAGAAGACTGATGCGGGTGCGCAGCAGGCCAAGCAGGTTCGCACGCTCGGCTTTTCTCGCCTGCAAAGAAATGGCGACAAACTCAGGATCGCTAATCTCAGTGGTCAGCTTTATTGAATTGACGTGCATAATTACCCCCGAAAAAAGGTAAAGCGAAGCCCCGGCGAATACGCCGTATTTACATCTGTGGTGCTGATTAATTGCGTTTCTTTAATTCATTAATACGAAAATGTAGTTACTGAATTAATGCGATCCTGTAGTGTTCTTAATTCTGCGTTAATCTTTTCAAGGTCAGCGCGGAACCCGCCAGCTTCCTGGGTGCGTGGTAATTCGTTCATCATCTTTCTGGTGATAACCATAATGTCGACAACATTTGCTGTGGCATAACGCGCTAATGAAGATCCGGTATTCTCGCGAACGTCATCGATAAATTTCATAACGGAAGGATCATCAGCGTAAAATGTAATTTCACCGCAACCGTTAAGGCGTATCGTTAAGCCGTTTTTCTCAATATAAGGCAACGCCACATCCCTGATATACATTAGCTTTTCTACTTCGGTCATGATCGCTGACTCCTCAGTAGTTGTGATAAGTATTCTTAAACGCAATTACGACAGGTGCGGGCACCACGTTGTTCATGACGTCGTTGACGAACGGGCGCAGATCATTAAGTGCCTCATTGTCGCTGGCGCAAAATGCCACAGCATAGAGATGCTGAACGCCGCTTGCCAGAATACCGTAATACATGTCACGCCCTTGAGGATTGTTCTCGACTTTAAAGCTATAATCTTCCAGCATCTGATTAATCAGCTCCGCGTAAAACTGTTTCATTTTTTGCGCTCCTGCCTCTTAAGCTTTCTGTTAATACGAACCCGGCGACAATGATCTTTTATGACTTCACGGACAGAGCACGACATAGCTACTGACAGAACGAACAACCAGAACGCCAGTAATAGATCATCGCTAGAACCTTCCATATCTTAAAACCCTGTCTATCGTCTTGCAGGCTTCTGCTAATGCGAAATCACGTCCGTAATAAATATCTTCTTCACTTCCATGATCGCGCCTGGTGATTAAATACGTGATGCGATCATTAAGTGCATTACGTGGCGTTTTGCGTATTGTGAAACCGCGATATACATAAGTATTTTTACTTGCCTGAACTGGCGCATAAGTCGGCACCACAACAGAACCCGCATATGACCCATGTTGTGAATAACGTTTTTTCATCAGTTAATTATCTCTGCATGAATTCCCGCTTCATCATTATTTATTCTTAAGAAGATTGTTCTTAAAGAATAAATGTCTTAATAAATCTTGCCGTTAGCGCGACCGCGATTGAGCCAACACAGATGAAAATGATCGCAGCAGTCATAATAACGGCAGCTTCTTTAACATAATCGTATTTCATGAGAGATCCCCTACGCCCAACCACATCAGCCAACCATCACGAATCTCTTTAGGTCTGCTTTCATACGCCAGTTTCAGACCTTTGTTCCACGCAGGAAGGTAAATCCAATACTCTCCAGCGCGTCCAGAGGTAGATTGTGGGTCGGTCATCTCAATGATCGGTAACTTACGCTTCTCGATCATCCCTTTCACCGCTGCCGGTGTCTTACCGATGAGTTTTGCGAACTCCTGATACGGCACCGCATCGGTAATACTTACAAGCTGTCTGCTCATCTGCTAGGATTCTCCTTTGGTGCTTTTAATTGCTCTTAGTGGGCTTTAATTGCTCTTTTTCCACTATACGAAAATCAAATTTCGTATCCGATAAATCACAAATTACACAATGGGATAATCTATGTCAATCGACGTGTCAGAGAAAATTAAGTTGATTCGTGAATCAGAAAGGTTAAACCGACGAGAATTCAGTGAGATAACAGGTGTTCCGTACAGTTCACTGTCGAGCTATGAGAACAGATCTAAAAACGCAGGTGTAGAGTCCATAATGAAAATCCTTCAACACCCCCGGTTCACGAAGTATACCCTATGGTTTATGACTGGTCAGACCTCCCCGGAATCCGGTCAAATTGAACCGGCTCTCGCACACTTTGGGCAAGATGCAACAACCTCGCAGCCCTCAGACCAAAAGACTGGCTAACGATTTACCGTGAATACATGCATCACAGGTGCATGCTGCTCGCGGCTAAATTTTGCACACGACATTACAAAGAGTTAGGAACAAGCAGAAAACGATCAAAACGATCCCATCGGAGGGCTTTCTTATGACAATTAAGAAACTCGATGATGGTCGATATGAAGTGGATATCAGACCTGCCGGGCGCAACGGAAAGCGTATCCGCAGGAAGTTCGACAAAAAAAGTGAGGCTATCGCTTTCGAAAAACACACGCAGTACAACCATCACAACAAGGAATGGCTTTCGAAGCCGACAGACAAGCGGCGTCTGTCAGAGCTAACTGCTATCTGGTGGGAGTTGAAAGGGAAGCACGAGGAACACGGAAAATCTAACCTTGGGAAAATTGAGATTTTCACCCGGATAACGGACGACCCTTGTGCGTTCCAGATAACGAAAGCACTTATCAGCCAGTACAGCGCGACCCGCAGAAGCCATGGTGTCAAGCCGTCAAGCATCAACCGGGATTTAACCTGCATAAGCGGCATGTTCACCGCATTGATTGAGGCTGAATTGTTCTTCGGGGTGCACCCGATACGCGGTACGAAAAGACTGAAAGAACAGAAGCCGGAAACCGGCTATCTGACGCAGGATGAAATTACCGTGTTGCTATCGCGGCTGGACGGGGATAACAAGAAGATTGCGATTCTTTGTCTCAGTACCGGCGCAAGATGGGGTGAAGCTGCGCGGCTGAAAGCGGAAAACGTGATCCATAACCGCTGTACGTTCGTTAAGACCAAGACGAACAAACCACGCACGGTACCAATTTCTGATGAGGTGGCAAATATGATCGCCAGCAACAGGCGGGGCTTTCTTTTCCCGAAGGCAAACTATCCGGCATTCAGGCGGCTGATGAAGGAGCTGAAACCCGATTTACCGGCAGGACAGGCAACGCACGCACTGCGTCACAGCTTCGCAACTCATTTCATGATTAACGGAGGGAACATCATCACGCTGCAACGCATCCTCGGCCATTCGCGTATTGAACAAACAATGGTCTATGCGCACTTTGCTCCGGAATACCTGCAGGATGCAATTTCCCTCAATCCGTTACGTGGTGGTGTTGAGGCTCAGAGCGTCCACATAATGACCACAGATGAGTAACTAAATATGGCTTTCAATGGTCTTGTGTGCCGCGCAAACCCGCATTGCACCGTTGAAAGCCAGCCCCTGCAAGGGTCTCAAAAGCCCTTACGCGGGCTTATTTTTTCCTTCCTCTTTTTTCGCTGTTTCAGCCTGTTCCTGGGCGACTTTTCCGATCCTGCGATAAACTTGTTCTCATGTTAAAAAATGAGGCACAAAGGATGACCACATTTCCCGCCAGTTTGCTGATTCTCAATGGTAAAGGTGCTGATAACGCCCCGCTGCGCGACGCCGTAACCCGGTTGCGTGATGAAGGCGTGGAAATTCACGTTCGCGTGACCTGGGAAAAAGGCGATGCCGAACGTTATATCGACGAAGCCCGTCGGCTGGGTGTCGCTACCGTTATTGCTGGTGGCGGCGATGGCACCATCAACGAAGTCGCCACAGCGCTGATTCAGTGTCAGGGCGATAAAATTCCGGCGCTGGGTATTCTGCCGCTCGGCACCGCCAATGATTTTGCTACCAGTGCGGGTATTCCGGACGAACCGGATAAAGCGCTGAAGCTCGCCATTGCCGGTAACGACATCGCTATTGATATTGCTCAGGTGAATGACAAAACCTGTTTTATCAATATGGCAACCGGCGGCTTCGGCACGCGCATCACCACCGAAACGCCGGAGAAGCTGAAAGCCGCGCTGGGCGGCATTTCGTATCTGATTCACGGATTAGTGCGCATGGACACCCTGAAACCCGATCGCTGCAAAATCCAGGGTGAGAACTTTACCTGGCAAGGCGATGCGCTGGTGATTGGTATCGGCAACGGCCGCCAGGCCGGCGGCGGACAGCAGCTTTGCCCGGACGCGCTGATTGACGATGGCCTGCTGCATCTACGCATTTTTACCGGTGAAGAGCTGCTGCCTGCTTTGTTCAACACCCTGGCCAGCAGCGACGGTAAGGAGAACCTGGTCGACAGCGTTTCGCCGTGGTTCGAGGTCACCGCTCCCCATGAAATGACGTTCAACCTCGACGGCGAACCGCTGAGTGGCAAAACCTTCCGTATGGAAATTTTGCCAGCGGCGCTGCGCTGCCGCCTGCCGCCGGACTGTCCGCTGCTGCGTTAACTCTCGCAAAGCACCGACGGGGAGCGGCTGGTATAGAATTGCCACGTCCGGCTGCCAGGACGAAGAATTGTTCACTTCCCTATTGCTGACACAGTCCTGAGCCAGAGTTTGTGGCTAGCGGTAAGCTAGCCCAAGTTCTCATGAGTACGCTCGGGTTCTTCCGCGCTGTCTGTAGAAAAAATACCAACATTAATTACGCCGGCGGGGAAAGACTATTATTTTTAGTTTAATAAACTTTCATAAAAACCTATAAATAAAAAAATCATTTCACATCATTCCGCATCATTTTTTATTAACTGAGCCGCTAAGGAATAAACAATACCATCACGTAACCTATCATTATCTAATAAGCAATAAAGTGCTGTTGTATAAATTAATTCATCAGATAAGCTTTGGGAAGTTTCAGAAACGATGGTGTTCTTAATATGCAATCTGAAGCTATTTAATTATCAACGCACATTCCTTAGGAGATATAAAATGAGTGACGAAAAATCCACAAAGCCTTTATTGTCCGCAGGTGAAGAAGTCAAGGTGACGATGAACGATGAGACCAATACACTGCACGGGCTTAATAACTCAATGATGATTTCGCGTGACGGCGGTCATTACTGGGAAGCTTATAACGAGTATTACCTGAATAGTTTTCCAGGTAGCCCAACAGTTATGGTGGCGAAACTGCAGGAATTAGCCATTACGTCAGAAGAATATGATGCGAGTAAAAGCTATGCCGGCGGTTCTGTCGTGCGCTATCAGGGATATTACTGGACTGCACAGTATTGGGCAGATCCGGGTATGGTACCGGGTACCGCTCCACAATGGCTGAAAGGCGATGCGACAAATTATGAACTTTATGGCACCTTTACGTTTACCCCCTTTGTTCGCGAAGAATCCTGGGAGATCCAGCGTAAAGGAAAACAGGCGGCGGCGAATCAGCGTAAAGTGATCGGCTATTTCCCTGAATGGGGAGTATATGGCGCCCATGATTATTTTACTCCAGGTCGCATTGACTTCTCTTTGCTGACGCATCTGAACTACGGCTTCGCCGTGGTAAAAAACGGCGCTGTCGTGATTCACGATACGACCCAGGGCTCTACATTATTGCGTCAGTTGGCAAAAATGACCAAAGCGAACGGCGTTACCAGTATGGTTTCCGTCGGTGGTTGGTCTAATTCTGACGAAGGCGTGTTTGAAAAAGCCTGCGCCACCGATGCCGGGATTGAAAAACTGGCTAACAGCATGGTGTCCTTCATGCGTACCTGGGATTTCGACGGCGTGGATGTGGACTGGGAATACCCGGATAATGAGACAGATAAAGGTCATTTTACCTCATTGATCAGTAAACTGCGCACTAAGCTTGACGAAGCAGGTCTCCTGGACGATCGCTACTATCAGCTTTCCGCCGCGGTGACGACCAACCATAATAATATTCAGTACATTAACCCGGCGGTTACCGCCCCGTTGCTGGATAGCGTTAACGTGATGGCCTACGACATTCATGGCGCCTTTGAGCCAACCACCGGCCATAATGCCCCGCTGTTTGCCAACAGCCATGATGCGGACCCACTGCTGAACGTCTCCTCTGCAATGAACGAGTATTACGAGACCTGGAACGTACCAAAACACAAACTGATGATGGGTGTGCCTTTCTACGGACGCGGCTGGGGTAACGTCTCTGGTCTTGAAGTTGAGAAAGGGCTGCCGGGCCTGTTTGTCCCCGGTACTGCAACCGTGCACGGCGCGTGGGATGAAGAGAACGAGTTTACTGGTACCAACCCGTTCTATGTTCTGAAGCAGAAACGGGAAAGTGCTGACTATGTCCGTTACTGGGATGATCAGTCCAAGGTGCCGTACCTGTACAGCGCCAGCAAGAAAGAGATGTTGACCTATGACGATGCCGAGTCTATTCAGGCGAAAGTCGACTACATCAACGAGCAGGGTTTTGGCGGCGCCATTATCTGGGATATCAGCGGCGATACCACAGATTTTGAGCTGGGTAAAATTGTGAGTGAGATTAAGGGTGTTTCAATTGCTAATGCTGAAACTCCCCATGTCAACTTCTATAAGGAGGTTAACTATACAGGGGCGGTCGTTAAAGTGAATGAGGATACTCCTCGGCTTACTGTAGTGCGAGATAGTGCAGGTGACTCGGCGGATAATTCTTTATCAAGTTCTAATCTGGGTGCTGATGCGCTGGGCTATCGAGTGTACATGGAATATTACTATTTCGGGAATTATACAACCTTCAATAATAATGCAGCAACATACAGTGATTACTATAACAATACTGTTTCATCAATACGAATTATTAAAGCGTTATGCTACCATGACCCCTATGGTCATAATGAATTTCTGTCAGTTGTTGGTGATATCCCTGATCTTTGGGAGCTCTCTTATGATAACATGTCTTCCATCAAGGTTCTGCCGGGATATATTGTCCGTCTGTACGAAGGTAAATATTATAGCGGAGCCTATAGAGATGTCGTCGGCAGCTCAGAGATTGTTAACCTGAGCTCAATGGCTTTTGATTATAGAGCGAAATCGCTAAAGGTTATTAAAATCGCTCCGGATCCAAAAGTTAAATTCTTTAATGCAGTAAATTACACCGGTGACTATCTCAATGTAACTGATGATATTCCTGTTTTGTCTGAGGTTCTTAACTCTCAGGGTGGGAAGGCAGATAATACGTTTATGTCTTCACTCCTTTCAGATGATTGTCTGGGGTATTATGTTTATACTGGCGATAACTATAGTGGGAGTAAAAAGGTAATTTTTGGGAATGTAACTCCATTCGATTCTACGTTTTCTGAATCCATATCATCGGTTCGAATTATTAAAGCGATTGCTTATGATGATACACACTATAGCGGTGAAGAAATACATATTTTAGGCGATGTACCAGATCTTGCAGCACTTAACTTCAGTGATAAAATCAGCTCGATTATGGTTGACCCAGACTATATAATTCGACTGTATGATGGTGTGAATTTTACGGGAACGTATTATGATGTCACCGGTCCGCGTACAGGTTTAAATATATCAGGCACGTATATGCAGAACAAAGCATCATCCCTGAGGTTCCGGAAAAAAAATAATAACCCTCACTAATACCAACGGCCACCTGTTATCATGACGGTGGCCGTTTTTTTACAGCAGAAGTGTCGTCCCTCCGGTTTTTAGTCCCCGGCCTAATGAAGAGCTCTGGCCAATTTTTTTTCATAAATAACTGGCGGTATATTCTCGAGCGCGCGATGAATACGCGCCTTGCTGTACTTAATACGCCCGTTGTCTGTTATATCCCGAACGTCTTGTTTTTCACAAAAGAGATAGGGAATGTGAGAGGGATCAACTGCGATAAACTGAGCGGATGACGCCACCAAACAGTCACGTCAATCCGGCAGGCCCGGTCAGCATTGCGCCACCAGGCACTGCCAGAAAAATCAGGCGATGGTGACCCTGGTATCGAGGTACACATCCTGTACGGCATTAATCAACTGAACGCCGTCAGCCATCGATTTTTTAAACGCTTTACGGCCGAGGATAAGCCCCATCCCACCGGCACGTTTATTGATAACCGCCGTGCGTACCGCGTCCGCAAGATCAGTTTCACCACCGGCCGCGCCACCGGAGTTGATAAGCCCTGCACGCCCCATATAGCAGTTCGCCAGTTGATAGCGCACCAGATCGATCGGGTTTTCGCTGGTCAGCTTGCTGTAAACACGGTCATCGGTATAGCCGAAGTTTACCGCTTTATAGCCGCCATTATTTTCCGCCATTTTCTGCTTCACGATATCCGCGCCAATGGTAGCCGCCAGATGGTTCGCCTGACCGGTCAGATCGGCAGAAACGTGGTAATCGACACCGTCTTTCTTAAAGTCCGGGTTACGTAAGTAGGCCCACAGTACAGTCACCATACCCAGTTCGTGCGCGCGTTCAAACGCCGCGGAAATCTCTTCAATCTGGCGACGCGACTCGGCAGAGCCGAAATAGATTGTCGCCCCTACCGCTACCGCGCCCATGTTGAACGCCTGCTCAACGCTGGCGTAGAGGGTCTGGTCGTAGGTGGTGGGATAGCTCAGCGTTTCGTTGTGGTTAAGCTTCACCAGGAAAGGAATGCGGTGCGCGTAGCGGCGGGACACCGACGCCAGCACGCCATAGGTGGAGGCCACGCAGTTACACCCGGCTTCAATCGCCAGCTCGACAATGTTCTTAGGATCAAAATAGAGCGGATTGGCGGCAAACGAGGCGCCGGCGGAGTGTTCCACGCCCTGATCCACCGGCAAAATGGACAGATAACCTGTCCCGGCCAGGCGGCCCGTGTTATACAACGTTTGCATATTTCGCAGTACCGCCGGGGGACGATTATTATCAATCATCACACGGTCAACGTAATCATGACCCGGCAAATACAGCTGATCAGCGGAGATGGTCATACAACGGTGCTGTAACAGGCTGTCGGCGTCTTTGCCAAGCAATTGCGCAATATCAGTCATAGCGATGCTCCCGTAAGTTCCGACATGACGTCGGAAATGGTTTGTCCTGACCCGCACCATCGCGGGCAGAATAAGCCTGGTACTGCAGGGGCATTTTTGCCAGCCGACAAGGCGTTTTTAAGCACAATCCGCTGTCACGTTTCAGGTCAGGTAATTTGCGAGAGCGATCAAACTTTCCGATCAAAGGTATTTAAAAGGTATTATTCGTTGGTATTGTTAAGGCGTACCTTACCTGTCATGAAGGATTTAACGATGAAAACTACAGTAAAGCTGTCGTTCATGATGTTTGTTGAATGGTTTATCTGGGGCGCCTGGTTTGTACCACTGTGGCTGTGGCTGAGTAAAAACGGGTTCAGCGCAGGGGAAATTGGCTGGTCTTATGCCTGTACGGCGATTGCGGCGATCCTGTCGCCAATCCTCGTCGGCTCGCTGACCGACCGCTTTTTCCCGGCGCAAAAAGTGCTGGCCGTACTGATGTTTGCCGGGGCGATTCTGATGTATTTCGCCGCGCAGCAAACCACTTTTGCAGGCTTTTTCCCGCTGTTGCTCGCCTACTCGCTGACCTATATGCCGACGATAGCCCTGACCAACAGCATCGCCTTTTCTAACGTCCCGGATGTCGAGCGTGATTTCCCGCGCATACGCGTGATGGGCACCATTGGCTGGATTGGTTCCGGTCTGGTGTGCGGTTTCCTGCCCGAAATGCTGGGCTATGCCGATATCTCGCCGACCAGCATTCCGCTGCTGATCACCGCTGGCAGTTCTGCGCTGCTGGGAGTGTTCGCCTTCTTCCTGCCGGATACGCCGCCGAAGAGTACCGGTAAAATGAGCCTGAAAGTGATGCTGGGGCTCGACGCGCTGATCCTGTTGCGCGACAAGAACTTCCTGGTCTTCTTTTTCTGCTCTTTCCTCTTCGCAATGCCGCTGGCGTTTTACTACATCTTCGCCAACGGTTATCTCTCCGAAGTGGGCATGAAAAACGCCACCGGCTGGATGACGCTCGGCCAGTTCTCTGAAATCTTTTTTATGCTGGCACTGCCTTTCTTTACCAAACGTTTTGGTATTAAAAAGGTATTGTTACTTGGTCTTATCACTGCCGCCATTCGCTACGCGTTTTTCATTTACGGCGGGGCAGACCATTACTTCACTTACGCCCTGCTGTTCCTCGGCATTCTGCTGCACGGTGTGAGCTATGACTTCTACTACGTCACCGCATATATCTACGTCGATAAAAAAGCGCCGGTAACCATGCGTAACGCCGCGCAGGGACTGATTACCCTCTGCTGTCAGGGGTTCGGCAGCCTGCTTGGTTACCGCCTTGGAGGCGTCATGATGGAGAAAATGTTCGCCTACAAAGAACCGGTGAATGGACTGACCTTTAACTGGGCGGGCATGTGGACCTTCGGCGCGGTGATGATTGCCGTGATTGCAGTCCTGTTTATGTTGTTGTTCCGCGAGTCTGATAAAGAAATCACTGCCATAAAGGTGAATGAAGACAACCGCGATATTGCGTTAACACAAGGGGAAGTTAAATGAAATACGAGCGTATTCTCGGTGCCTTATATGGCCAGGCGGTAGGGGATGCGATGGGCATGCCATCGGAACTGTGGCCGCGCTCACGGGTGAAAGCGCATTTCGGCTGGATCGACCGATTTCTCCCCGGGCCTGCGGAAAACAGCGCCGCCTGCTATTTCAAACGTGCTGAGTTTACCGACGACACCTCCATGGCGCTGTGTCTTGCTGATGCGCTGCTGGAATGCGAAGGGCAGATCGATCCGGATGTGATTGGCCGTCACATCCTCGCGTGGGCCGAACGTTTTGACGCGTTCAATAAAAACGTGCTTGGCCCGACGTCGAAAATTGCGTTACGCGCCATTCGTGACGGCCAGCCGGTCAGCGCACTGGAAAACAACGGCGTCACTAATGGCGCCGCCATGCGTGTTTCGCCGCTGGGTTGCATGTTGTCGACGGCGGATCTCGATCGTTTCATTGATGATATCGCTCTCGCCTCCAGCCCGACGCATAAGTCTGATCTGGCGATTGCGGGTGCGGTGGTGGTGGCGTGGGCAATTTCCCGCGCTATTGATGGCGATCGCTGGGAGAACATTGTCGACGCGCTGCCTGCTATTGCCCGTCATGCGCAGGAAAAACGCGTCACCACCTTCAGCGCCTCACTGGCGGCACGGCTGGAGCTGGCGCTGAAAACGGTGCGCGAAGCTAATGGCGCGGAATCCGCCAGCGAGCAGCTTTATCAGCTCGTCGGCGCGGGTACCAGCACCATTGAGTCGGTCCCCTGTGCCATTGCGATGGTGGAGCTGGCGCAGACTGATCCCAACCGTTGCGCAGTATTGTGCGCCAATCTCGGCGGCGATACTGACACTATCGGCGCGATGGCTACCGCCATTTGCGGTGCGTTGCAGGGTATAGACGCCATCGACCCGGCGCTGAAAGCGGAACTGGACAGCGTAAACCATCTGGATTTCACCCGTTATGCCAGCGAGCTGCGGGGGTATCGTCAGCAACGGGAGGCACTATGAAGGCATCAGGACTGGCCGACAAACTCAGAACGCTGGATCAGCAGCGCCCGGTCACGGTGATTGGCGCGGCGGTGATTGACGTCATCGCTGATGCTTACGCCCTGCCCTGGCGCGGCTGTGACATCGAGCTTAAACAGCAGGGAGTGAACATCGGCGGCTGTGCGTTAAACATCGCCGTGGCGCTGAAACGGTTGGGAATCAGCGCCTGCAACGCGCTGCCGCTAGGTCAGGGTGTGTGGGCCGAAATCATCCGCAACAACCTGGCGCGCGAAGGGCTGGTCAGCGCGATCGATAACGCCACAGGCGACAACGGCTGGTGCCTGGCGCTGGTCGAGCCTGACGGCGAACGGACGTTTATGTCATTCAGCGGTGTGGAAAACGAATGGGTTCCGGCATGGCTGGAGGCGTTACCAGTGCAGGATGGCGGGCTGGTTTATCTTTCCGGCTATCAGTTAGCGTCGCCATGCGGCGAGCTGCTGGTCAACTGGCTGGAGAACACCACGGACATGACGGCGCTGATCGACTTTGGTCCGCGCATTGCTGATATTCCTCCGGCACTGATGGCGCGCATTATGGCCTGTAAACCGCTGGTATCGCTCAATCGCCAGGAAGCGGAAATCATCGCGGAAATCGCGAAGTTACCGGCAGAGACCCGTGCCTTTGGTCAGGCCTGGCTTGCCCGCTATGATGCACCGGTTATTGTTCGTCAGGACAAAGATGGCGCCTGGTATTTCACACCAGAGACGCAGGGACACGTTGCCGCGTTCCCGGTGGATGTCGTCGATACGATTGGCGCGGGAGACAGCCACGCAGGCGGTGTTCTGGCCGGGCTGGCGGCAGGCTGGGCATTGCCTGACGCGGTCAGGCTGGGAAATGCGGTCGCGTCCTGGGTTGTCGGGCATCGTGGCGGCAACTGCGCGCCCTGGCGCGAGGAGTTACTCCTCGCACACGAAAACGTATAGATCGCTGCGGCAGTGGCTGATGCTGTATTCAATCGGCCGTTGCAGTTGATCCAGCGCCACCTGTTTAATCACCAGCACCGGGATCCGGTCATCCATTTTGATATGTGACTGAAATTCAGCGTCCGGCATGCGGGCGCTGACCCGCGAGCGCGTGCGTTGCGGGAAAATGTTCTGGCTGCGAAAGTACTCGTACAGTGAAATGCCAATTGCGTCGGGGTCAGCAATCAGCGGCGCTGGCACCCAGGACTCCTCAATAGATACCGCGTCTTCATCAACGTAACGAATACGTTTGAGCAAAAAGACTTCACTGCCAGGCGGCACTGCCAGCTCCACGGCCACCTCGTCCGGGCAGGCGACGATGCGCTTGTTGACCCACAGCGTATCCGGCTTTTTACCGCGCAATACCACCTGCTGAGAAAACCCGCGCGCCTCTTTCAATGAATATTCAAAAATATTATTGATTTGCGTACCGTAGCCTCGTGAACGGGTGACCACCCCTTCGTCTTCCAGCGTCTGCATCGCCTTGCGCACAGTAATGCGCGATACCCCGGTCAACTGGCTGAGATCGCGCTCACCAGGCAGGATATTGCCATGTTCAAGCCAGCCGCTGCGAACCGCATTTTTCACCGTTTCGGCAAATTTCAGGTACAACGGCATATTGTCGGCAGCGGCGATGCGCTCATTCAGTTGCTCAATAAGACGGGTATGCGCTTGTTCCATCGACTCTTTTCCTGACAGTGATCTCCTGCCAGTATACTACCACCACGCATGAAAGTGATGCACCGGACCAATTCCATGTCCCACTTCCAGAGAATCCGCCTGCGCCAGCGCTGCCGACAGCCACGCTTTCGCCTCCGGAACGGTCTCAAGCCAGTTATTGTGCCGCGGGCGCAGCGCCGCCAGCGCCGCCGACAAGGTGCAGCCGGTGCCGTGGGTGTTTTTCGTCGGTACGCGCGGCGTGGTAAACCGCTGTTCGCCTGTGGCGGTAAACAGCCAGTCCGGGCTTTCCGCATCGTCCAGATGCCCGCCCTTCATCAGTACCGCCTCGCAACCCAGCGCAAGTAATGCCCGCCCTTGTTCGAGCATTTCCCGCTCATTCTGCGCATGCGGCGCATCCAGTAGCGCCGCCGCTTCCGGCAGGTTTGGCGTGATCAGCGACACCTGCGGCAGCAGATGTTTGCGCAGGCTCTCGACCGCTGACGGGGACAGCAACGGATCACCGCTCTTCGCCAGCATGACGGTATCGAGCACCACATTCTGAATGCGGTAGCGATGCAGTCGCTCCGCCACCGCTTCGACGATATCCGTCTCCGCCAGCATGCCAATTTTGGTGGTATCGATGCGCACATCGCTGAACACCGAATCGAGTTGCGCGGCGACAAAATCCGGTTCAATACGATAGACCGACTGCACGCCGAGGGTATTTTGCGCCACCAGCGCGGTGATCACCGCGCAGCCATATGCGCCGAGCGCCGAAAAGGTTTTCAGATCAGCCTGAATGCCTGCGCCCCCGGTCGGGTCTGTTCCGGCAATGGTCAGAGCATTAATACGTTTCATTTCTGTGCCTCCCCGCTGAGCGCATACAGTGCATCGAGAAAGGCGGGTTCGAATGCCCCCGGTCCATTGCCATTTCGCGCAGCAATTTCGCCCGCCTGTTTCATCACACCGCAGGCGGAAGCCACATTGACCACTCTATCGCCCGGCAAAGCACAAAACGCAGCGACCACTGCTGACAGCGCGCAACCGGTGCCGACCACGCGAGTCATCAGTGGAGACCCTCCCGCCACCGCAAGGGTTCGCTCGCCATCAGTGACATAATCCGTTTCCCCGGTGACAGCAACAATCGCCCCACTCTGCTGCGCCAGTTTCTGCGCTGCCGGGACAGCGGCGGCGGCTGTATCGGTAGTATCGACGCCACGCCCTCCCCGGCTCATTCCGGCGAGCGCCATAATTTCAGAGGCATTGCCGCGAATAGCGGCAGGCTGCTGGCTCATGTGCTGCAGGCAAAAGCGGGTACGCAACGACAGCGCGCCGACCGCGACCGGATCCAGCGTCCAGGGTTTTCCCGCCTTAACGGCGCTGTCGATCGCCGCCTGCATCGACACTGCGCGATCCGTTGTTAAGGTGCCGACATTAATCAGCAATGCATCCGCGACAGCCGCAAACTCAGCAGCTTCGTCAGGATCAATGACCATCGCCGGTGACGCGCCGAGCGCCAGCAGGACGTTAGCGGTAAACGTCTGAACGACATCGTTGGTCATGCAATGCACGAGCGGAGAACGGGTGCGGAACGAGTGTAAGGACTGCGCGATGTGCGCCGGACTAAGCAGGTCAGATGGCATGGTATGCTCCTGCCAGGTCGTGAAGAAGCGATGACCGGGCAGGTCTCTGACTTCCCTACGCTGGCATTATCCAGATCAGGTGGTACGGGTCTTTCTCAGCCTTCACGTGTGAAGGGCACCCCGAGTCATAGTTAAACAAACTTCTGATTTCTAACCAGCTTACGGGAAGAGGCTTGTTAGCACAAGCCTGCCTGCCCGGTCATCGCTTCTTCACGCAGAGGATGAATGCACTATCTCTCTTTTATCTCAGTTTTATCGCAGCAGTTACCCCACTCAATGATGTATCTATTTATCGAAACAGATAGCGCCACCATAGTAACGATTGATAAACTTTGATTGGCTTCAGAGGAGGCACAAAAAAATGTTTGAGATCATTGATAGGACACTTAACATGATTATTGTCATCTTCATTGGTGCTATTCTTCTATTTATAATTTTTGTTTACCTATTACATATGGTATATAGAATTAAAAATTCAAAGTGGGTTATTGCTAAACTCATGGATGAATATAATTATGATGAGGACTTATTAAGAGGAATAGTATTGCAGGTAGACACTATCACTAGATGCAAGTTGTTAGGCAAAGACAGAGAAGCTTTCCTCCGTGCTGTTAGAGCATTCATATTTAAAACATCAGGGGATGAACCAAAACAATAACCCCTTCTAAAACGATCTGTACGCCACCCAGAAGCCCTTACCTAATATAGGGTAGTGCATACCCACAGGGTAGATATCAGAAACGCTTGTAGATCGTTCTACGCATTCTCAGAGGCTCCCACTTTTCTAGGCAATCTAGCAATGGGTATAGCAAATCTTTCCACGTATTAAACTATTTTCCTACCTAAAGAACAAACCTTTAGACGCAGCCAGCGCTGCACATCCTGTCTGTTTACGCAGAAGGTAAAGCTATCATCAATTTGCCTTTGCTCAAGCTTCACGAATGGCGTCAAGCCATGAGGGGAGTCTTGTTGCGTCAAGGGGGTGCGGGGGATTTCCCCTGCGTTATAGTCATTTTCTCAAAACTTTCTTTCCTTTAAAATCAGTAAGTTAAAAAATAATTGAAAAATAAACTTTCGGACTCTGGTTTCCCAAAGTGTTTATACATATAAGGGGATAAATATTAGAAGTATATTGGAGTGAGTTCCGAAGGAACGACACGACAAGATGTAAGATGGTTAATGGAGTTAAAGAACTGGACGTGAGGCCAGTGGGGGTAAGGGGGGAGTGGTTCTAACAGACGCACTCCGTGCAATCTCCTATGTTTATTCTTTTAATATGATAAATAATATAATACGTGGCAAATTTTGCTATACCCTATGGCAAGATTTGCTATACCCCCCCCTGAGAGAACCTTTTCTGGCTCCAGTAGTCCCCCCCTTCTTACAGAAAAGTAAAAATTTATTTTCAAATCAACTGTCTTTTGGTTGTTACCAAAAGAGTGTATATACATATAGGATATAAAATATTAGCAATATGTCAGTAAAATAGAGAGCAAACACTTATGAATAAATACCCCGTTGAAATGCGATTTAGCATGACGCAGGAAATGTTTGAACAGTTAAAGGAAGAAGCTACGGCTAGAGGCACCTCTGTTAAAACATTAATGACTCGCTTTATCAAACAATCCTTATCTCCCTCACATACTGGAGAACAGACAGATGCAATTCACGCAGATTCCGCACGACCTAGCAAAGATTAAGACGCTAGTTGTGCAAGGTAGAAGCAAGGCTTTCTCCCTAAATCATAAAATTATTTATATGTACCTGCTGGGCTGGCAACAAGCCGGGCAACAAGCTTTTCCCTCTCTGCGTACAATGGCAGATTTATTTGCGCTCTCAAAGCGTACTGTTCAAAACACGCTAGATGATTTGATAGATGCTGGATTGGTGAGAAAGGAAAACAGGGCTTATGACAGCAACCTATATTCCTGCACACCTCTAGAGAGAGCGTTACGCATTCTTAATGCGCCGCAAGAAAGATCAAACTCAGTAGTGTTGCGCATGAAAGACTCTTTAATGTCTCACATTGACAGAGTTATAGAGATTCTGGAAAACATGATGAATCGTGAGACTAAAGAAGAGCCTCCAGAAGACGATGATTACTTAACGGGGATGAAAGACAAAATAACACGCTATGATAAAGATGGCTGGTGATCACCTTTTCCCTCTCTGCGTCATCCTAATTCTATTCTTTCATTCATAACAGATACGGGCAGCGCATAAGGGATATGCGCGAGAATGTCACCCCCCCTTGCTGTGATGTTCTCAGCCCTCCTAATAAAATACAGCCTAACCGCTCTAACCCAGCCCGGTGATGGAGGAGGAAGGTTTGGTCGCCTGAATCCTCTGGCTGTATTCCTTACACTTTAAGAATACTCACTTATGCTGAAATTCATCAATGACAATAAACAACGCATTAAATATTTTCTGACACTGGATTGGTTAACATGGCGAATAGTTATCCTCATGATTGCAGTGTCAGCCATTTTAAAATTAACACTGTAGGAAATAACAATGAGCAATTTAAACTTCCCATCCGGTTCACTGGCTGAGGCGCGAGCCAATGCGCGTGAGAAATATTATAACAAGATGCGTCCCATCGTTGAGAGTCTTTTAGAATTTGGCTATGGCGAAACAGCGATGGCAAACGTACTTAACAATAAAGGCTTGTTTACTAGTCATGGTAAAGAATTCAATGTGGGTACAGTTAAACACCTTCTGAAAATGCTGGGGTATAAAGACTAATGGACATTGAGGAAATGATGGAATGTATTAACGGTATTGAAGCTGGTCAAAAGCTGGTAATACCGGACAGAATTACACGATGTGCAACTAACCCTGATGATAGCATTTCCAGAGCATACAAGACTGGCTGTCAGGTACCAGTAATTGAACATCCTTCCTCCCATTTCTACAATGAATTTAATCTGTTCTCTGACATTGATTAAAACACCCTCTAAAACGCTCTCAGACGCGTTCTAAGAGGTTTTATCTTTTCATCCATTAAACGTATGGCTTAACAAGCCGACCTTTCTATGAGCATCTTATGAACTATAATGAAAATAGCATCCGCATCCTCTCCACAGAGGAAGTAATAGCACATAGCGCATTTGGTATTGCCTCCCTACTCTCTCAGAAATATCCGTCATTGCCTGATGAGCATGTTACACGGATTGCCGAGGCATTATTCATAACGGGAATTTCTCCCTCCCTTTATGAGCGTCGCTATTGTTCCCCTGTTGGAGAGGTTGCCCCTGATGAACTATTCACTTGCTACGAATTAGTTTGCCTCTCCTCCCTCCTCTCAGCCTTTAATAGCGTTATCAAATAAGAAACCGGCATATTGCCGCAATAAGAAAAGGAAACAGCTATGTCTAAATTATTCCCTGAAATTCATGTTAATAACTCTGGTCACGCCTACTCAATTATTGAAAGTAATGTTTCTCGAGATAAAAGAGGTAATGCCATTCATCGAATTAGATTTCTGAATACTGGATATGAAACAGAAGTCAGACAGACGCACGTTAAAAGTGGAAGCGTTAGAGATTATATGGAGCCTCATGTTAGAGGGGTGGGCTATTGGGGAGCAAATCCAAAGAGTTTTTCCTACACTAAAAAAGAGCATACATTGTGGTACAACCTAATTAGCCGTGTTTATGGGGATAACCCTCGAAACAAGTCTTATCACACCGTACAAGTCACTTGCCGTTGGTATTGCTTTAAAAACTTTGTAGAAGATATTCGTAAGCTGGATGGTTATGATAAATGGTGTGAACCAGATAGTGATTATCAACTGGATAAAGATGAACTATCTAAACGTTTAGGGTTTAAACTATATTCTACGCAGACGTGCCGATTCATTTCTAGCGCTGAGAATCTGGAATTAAGTTTGTGGGATAAAACCCTACGTAAGTTATTTGACAAAGCTGTTGATATTCGTGAAGCCGTATACAACTAATAATAATAATAAATAGGAATAAATATAATGGCTTATACCGCAGAAGAATTTATGAAGATTGTACGTGCTCTAATGGAACAAGGCATGACCGAGGAAGAGGCTTCCGCAGCAGTGGCGGCAGACATTCAGAAACAGAATACATCCACCAATGAGGCTCCCCCGCTCCGTGACCAATACGGGCGCTTTGATAATAAGGCCGCACAGGAATTCTTTTCTCATGACAACAAGAAAGAATTGGCTAAAGACTATTTTGATCCTCTGGATGGGATTGAAAGCGTAGACAATCTTTCTAAACAGGAATGGGTAGACCTTATCACTGGACGTAATAAAGAAACGCATAAACCGCAGCCAATGCGCAATGTACGCGATGCAATTGATTTTTTTAAGAGTGTCCGCGAAGGTAAATAATCAAAAGGGCGTCTCTCAAAAGAGAGGCGCTCTTATTAATTGAACATGCGAGGTTTACAATGTTTCTAAAAATGCCTAAAGAAGTGTTTGAGCTGCTTATCAAGACTGCTAATCAACAAGGTAAAAGCTCTCAGGTGTACATTGTAGAGAAGATTATTGAAGCCTTGAAGACAGACACAAAGACAGAACAATTTTAATAAAGAGAAAACATTTATGAGCAATACATTATTTGAAGGCACCTATCAGCCATTCCGCATCTGGTCTATCTTCTCAATCGCTAGATTTGAGTTTGAGAAAAAGACAATTGATTTCCCTATGACGCATCGTGTCGTATTTGCCTATTTAGCATCCCTTGCAAATCGCTATGGTGACATTTCTGTCAGCTATCTCTCTGTATGTAAAAAGACAGGTGTTACTGATGTAGAGGAAATGGCTGAGATCTTTGGCTGGCTTATGGCCTTTAATCTGTTGAGTTATGTTCCTACCTCTTTATTTGATGGGGAGCGCGTTAAATTTAAATATCGCGTAAATTACCCGGAAAACATTTTCCCTCATAAAATTATTCATACCCCACTGGAGCATTAATTTATGGCAGACATGAGTCAACAGCAACCGCAAGATTTCTCTCTGGATGATTTTACAGATACCCCTAGCTATTCAATTAATGATTTTCAGGATGTAGATTCAGTGGGTGAAGTTCTCCCGCCTGATACCTCCCTTGCATCTAATAGAAACCGTGCAACTGTTACTGCCCTCCTGAACTCAAACGACCCTGAACAGCAAATTGCCACTTACCAGACAATCAATAATGAACTGATTAACTACGGCAATAGTCCGACAATGAAGAAGGTAACAGAGCAATACACCGTTCAGGCTCAGGATGAATATCGCCGTACTACTGCTGACTTCCTCGCTAATCCAGAAGTATCAGACGAATGGAAAGCACAGGCTATTGCTAACGTGAATGACCGTAATAACCCTCTGTATAATCCACGCGCCTTACTTGCCACTAAAGAAGCTACTCAGCCTGTTTCTGGTGAAACAGAAGAAGCGGCAGACTTACGCGGAGTATGGGCAGCAAGTATTGGCGAGGTGTTGAATTATCAGCGTGAACAACAGAAAGCTCTTAACACCATGCAGCAGAAAGACACGGTTAGTGCTGCACCTGATGTGGTGGCATTTGGTGAAGACCTCATCCCGTTGGTATCTGGTGCTAAAACCGCTGGAACTGTTCGCAGCTTGGGTGGTAGTGGCCTTGACGCATTAAAGGGATTCTTCTTGCCGGGAAGTGCTAAGGCAAAGATTGCAGAAGATTTTAACAATCTCCCTATGGAAGATCGTAGAGCAGCCCTTGAAACCATTGCAACAGCAATGAATAAAGATGGTAAAACCATTCTGCTTCCAGACAGTATTGATCAAGAAAACTATGAAGCTTTCCAGCAGGTTATTCAGAATGGCACTTATACGGTAACTGACAAGGTTGTAGACAATATCTTTGGGTTACTGGATATCACTGGTATTGGCAGTGTAATTAGTAAATCCGCACGTGCAGTTGGTAAGGCGGGTAAAGTTGCAGAGGGGGTTGAGGTAGCTACAGAGGCAACAGATTTAGCTCGTAGTTGGCAACGCCGTTTCATTGCCTCTGATGTACAACCTACATCGCCGTCTCAGACTATCAAGGATGCTAACCCAACTAAAGCCCGTGCATTACACTCTGCTGTTGATGCAGATGAATCAGGAGACGTAGCCTCCAATCTATATGGCACTTCTCGTGAGGACGCTATAGCGCATGACCTAGCCCCTCAACCTTCCTCTGTAGGCGGTGGAGTTAAGAGCAAGGTAAGCCGTCCCGAGATTTCTAGTGATATGGCTGCTATGGCTGATACTGATATGTTGGATATTGCTGTTAATACCGCAGCCCCACATATCTCTCAGCGTGAGAAACGTGCATTAGCCGCTAACGTCACTAACGATTTTCAGAACGCTACAGGGATGGTTAACCGCAAAGAAATGACCTCTATTGCTGAGAGCATGGATGGAGGTTTAAATATCTCTGCTGTGTATGGGCCAACGGATTCAGGATGGTCTAATGTTCAAGATGCCTTTAATCAGGCTCAATATGCGCTGGCTAAATATGGCGTAGATGAGAGTGATATTACTATTCTAGTGCGTAGCGGTGATGATTATATTCCGGTTGGACGTGAAGCACAGGATGCTTTATTAAAAGGGAATAATACACAGATTAAAGGTGACTATCTCTTACAGATTAAACAGCGTTATGAATATAACTCTGGTGATTTGAGAGATGAACAATTTGAGAAGTTTGGTGTAGGCGGCATTCTTAATGTCTTTAACCGCTTTCAGTTTGCCAATGGAAAAACAGGTCAAGGCTCTCTCACTTCTCAGGTAATCGACCCGGCCTCTATGTTCTCCCCTGAGTTCCTTAAAGGGGCTGTGTTAGGTGATATTAAAGCAGACGCAGTGAGCCAGAAGCTATTGGACGCCTCTAAGCCATTTATTCAGGCTATGAAGCGTGTCTCTCCTGAAAGACATTTTGTCATGGAGCAGCGCATTAAATCCGCCAACCTGAAAGGACAGGCATTAACTGAAACTGGTCTCCGTGCGGAAGGTTTTAATACAGAGGAAATTGCCGGACTGCTTTCTTTCCGTCAGACTCAAGATACCCTCTGGAGCCTAACTAACGCGGATTTAGTTAAGAGCTATATCAACCGTGGCTACGGTAAACTAACGCATAAAGATTCTGGCTTTGATGTTATAGCTAAACCTCTTCCACGCAATCAGGTAGCAGCAGATATTAAAGCCTATGACCCTGTAACAGATGAAGTGAAAACATTGTCTAAGCAGGAGATTTCTGAAATGTATGGGCGTAATGCGTCAGTGGCAGAAACGGCTGATGTATTAAATATTGATGGAACCCCTATTCAATATGTAATTAACCATAACGCCCCTAACTCTGGTTACATCCGCAAACTTAATTTGGGTGAACCAATACTGTCTTACCGTCATGGATATTATGCAGTACGGTATAAAGACCCTCATTTCATTGAACGTAAGCTTGTTGATGAGAATGGCGCACCTCTCAAAGACAGCAACGGTAATGAAATATGGAAAGCTGTAGCAACGGCACCAGATATTCCTTCCGCGCAAAAGGCTATCGGGCGTTATACAGCTACCAACGGGGGCGAATATCGTCTACGTAATGACTTGAAAGGCGAGGATTACGAGAAAGCTAATACCCAGCTTCACACAGCAAGCGGTCTTAGTTCTCAGCGTGTCCGTGGTAAGCGTTTAGAAGACTCTCTTGGAAGTAACTTTGAGACCGATGCTGTACACATCGAATCTCCCGGTGAATCCATGTTAAACAGTATTAACGCTGTGAGTTCTCGTATCTCATATCGTGACTGGCTAGAAACTTCTAAGCGTCGCCTCATTGCCACCTATTCAGATGTTCTCCCTAAAAAGGATGGACGCATTCGATACCCGTCTAACGTTTCTGAGATTAAAGGAACCTCTAAAGAAGCAGCAGACGCCAGGGCTACATTTGAATATATTCGTGCAATGGAAAATGGCTACACCAATTTGATTGACGATGGCTATAAGTCAGTGGTGAATAACGTCGCTGAGATGTTAGGAGAGAAAGGCTTTGGTAAGCTGGAGCAAATAGCACGCAAAGGCTCAGAAGCTAGCCCCTCAAACATCCCTAAACGCGTTTCGTTTAACCTCATGATTGCTCTTAGTCCTCTCCGCCAATTGGTGCTGCAAAGCTCCCAGAACATTCTGTTAGCAACCCGTTTCCCTTCTTACGCCCCGCGTCTGATTGGAGACAATCTCCTTCTCATCACACACCATCTATCTGCTGGAAAAGATCTCCCGGAAGCTGTGTACAAGACCTTTGGACGCAGCAAGGAAGAGTGGAAAGCAATGATGAAAGCTATGGATGAGAGCGGGATTACAAAAGGTATTAGTAAGCATGACATTGCTAAAGGCTTAGTAGAGTCAACCGCGGATTCTTCCTTACGCTCTATGAAAGCAGTGAGAGATAGCAAGCTCAAGAAAGTAGTAAAAGCCCCGGTCACTGCCGGACGTGCTGTTACTGCTGGCGCTCGTAAGATTGGTTTTGATGCTGGTGAATACATGGTTCAAGCTGGCTCCTTCATGGCTCACTATACTGACGCCACCAAAGGAGGCAAAGCGCTTACCAAAGCAGAGCTAGACGATGTAATTCATATGTCCCGTAACTTTACAGGTAACTTTGGGCGTAGCGGCAACCTCGCTATGAATCAGAATACGCTTTCATTCGTTACGCAATACTTACAAGTTCCAATCAAGCTTGCTCAACTCTTCCTGTTTAACAAGGCCATTCCTCTTAAGAATCGTGTAGGGATGGGCGTTAGTGCTTCTGTGTTGTTTGGTTTTGGGACTGAAGATGTTTACAACCTGTTCAGCGACGACTTACCGTCTGACCCGTTCGCACGTGAACTCATCACTCATGGCCTTATCAGCGCAGCAGCTAACGGTTTTATCCGTGGTGTAACTGGCGATGCAAGCCGTATTGACTTTGGCTCATTAAACCCGTTTAACGCGTTTGGTGCTGTAGAGTTTTTAGATAAAGCAATGAACAGTGGGCTTGTCTCACTGGTAACTGAGTCCCCTTCTGGCTCACTTATATTTGGTTCTAATCCACGCATTACTAACCTTCTGCGCACAGTTGGACAGCTTGTAGGTGTTATGCCAGTGGGGGATAACATGCAGCCTAAGTTATTAGGTCAACTCTGGAAAGACGTAGCTAACCTTGCCAGCGGTACCTCTAATGGCCTTAAAGCTAAAATGGCTCTGGAATATCGCAAAGTATATTCAGCTACCGGACAACTGGTGGCAGGTGATATTTCAACTCCAGAGGCATTCGCTCTTGCAATAGGTCTCCCTGTACAAGATGGGCAAGTTAATTGGGCTTTAACTGAAAAACTTGCTAGCGCGTACAAAACACGGAAAGAAGATGTACAAGAGATATTTGACCAGACTTCACGCATTCTTGTTGCTGAGGGCACTCGTGCAAATGAATGGGAATATATGGCTCAGATGTCTCAAACAGCTATGTCTGTGTTTAAGGACGACCCAGCAGCTAGGGAGATGTGGATGGATATGCTTAAGAAGAAAATGTCAGATGGGGATGCCCGTTTGATAAATCGCATTATGGATGCTGCTCAATGGGAAGACCCGGCGAAGATTCAGAAAATGATTGATGAACTTCCCGGACTCACACCAGAGCAACGCCATAATTATAAAGAATATGCTAAAGCACTCTCTGGCGATAAAGCAGAATAATAAAAAAGAACGGGCAAGGACGCCCTATAATGAGGGTATTATAGATGGCTTTATTCAGCGCACCAAAGATTTCAAGCAATAAAAAAGTTCCAAAGAAACGCAGATTAAGCAGATATGATGATGGTGAATCTTACTTCAACACCAGAGGGGGATATTGCATATTCTCTTATAAAGGTTTGGTGATTGAAAAGATTCAGAACATGTATTCAATAGCTCGCCAGATTAAGATTAAAGGGTTTCCAGAGGAAAGCATTCAGAGATTGAGTGGTATATACAACTCTGGGGAGATTATTAAAGGCGTTATTGATTTAGCATTAGAGCATGTTGATAAAGAACGTCACGCAGAAGTAAGAACAAAGTATAAGAACTGGAAGTGTCCACATTGTAATTCACAGGGTTTGTATAACTCTCAGGATGTTTACATTGTCTACCGCTATACAACTAACGAATGGAAAGAGGAAGTAAGGACAGATACAGGATGGCGCAAGATACCATGTTTGTATTGTGGTCACGACACTCTGACACACGAGGTGGATTTCGTGGGTGATGAGGTAATGCGCTAATGACAATTTATTTCCTCATGGCTTCCCCTGTGATTGCTCCTGTCAGTTTCTTTATTGGCTCCTTCATTTGCAAAACACTTACAAGTAAATAATAACTAAGAGAAAAAACATGAAATATGATTTAATCAGCATTCCTGATAATGCCTCCTTTGAAACAACCCTTTCTATTATTGAGACCAATAAAGAAACCCTCAAAACGGCGCTAATGGCTGCCCTGTTTACAGAGGATAAAGCGGGAGTTAAATCCATTTGTGCTTTGATGGATGAACTTTCTTTCATTGAAGAGACAATGATTAGCTCTAATGAAGGGCGCTTATTTTATACCAATAACGAATTCACACATTAATAGAAAGGAAAGAATATTATGGCTCAGGATTTATTTGATACCAGTAATGACGGCATTAATCAATATACATCACGCCCACAGCAAGCAACAGCCCCTGCACCTTCCGTGGCTACAACTATCGCATCCAGCGGCGTAGCTCAGGGACTAGGATCTTTGATTGGTGGATTAGTACAGGGGGCAACTGTTGCTAAAAAAGAAGCTGCTCAACGTTTAGAGGATAAATCCCTGTCTGACTACGCCCGGAAAATCACCTCACTTAATGCAGCAGTAGAACAAGGCACATTAAAGCAATCAGAAGCTCAGCGCCAGCAGCGCGCTTTGTATAGCTCTATGGTAGCTAATAACCCGGCTATAACAGAGAAACTCACGGCCTTCTCTAAAGGGCTATCAGGAACCGCTGGCTTAGGTGATACGCTTGCAGAAGGAACAGCAGTAGACCAACAGATTGTTGCTGATACTAAGACAGCTACAGCACAGGGGTTTATTACTCCCGGTATGACGCAGGAAGAACAAGAGAATGGCCTTAATCTCTATCGTCAGCGTCAACAGCAGTTAGGGGAGATGGAATTCTATTCTAAGCAATTAGGGATTCAGCAACAGCGCCTATCAATGCAAGCCTCTCAAGAATCTATTGCAGCCTCACGCGTACAGAGAGCTAATGCAGCAGCCGATTTAACCCTGAAAAAGAATAAACTTTATGCCCAGCAATCATTAGCAGATTTTGGTAATAACGCTTATCAGCATACACAAACCCAATTAGCAGATATTCAGAAGAGATTAGCGGCTGGACAGCTTAACAATGAGCAAGCGCTAGCTGAGAGTAACGCACTGAAAGACCAGCTTATGGGGCAGATGCAAAAGATTCGTGGTGCTGTAGGTGGTGATTATGCGGATAGTATTGCTAAACCCATCTTTGATTCTATCGATGCTCGTAATAAGTTTCTCTCTGGTCAAATTAGCGCTGATACATTGAAGACGCAACTGGACACCTTAGAAGCTAAATCTGCCCTCCCGTTTATGTCAGACCCTAAAATGGCTGGCATTATTGCCGCTGGTAAATTTCTTGGAGGAGTTACCAACCCGGCTCTTATTGGTGAGTATGGCGATTACATGGCTAGCTATCTCAAGAAGAATAGTGTTTCCGGTGGTACGCCAACCAATCCGCTGACTGATGACCCGGACGAGAAAGCAAGCACTAAAGCTTATACAGGTTCCTTGAAAGATGTTACTCAGGGGCTTAAGAATAAGAACCCAGCTATTAATGACCCCAAAGGCACCTTTGACGAATTGCAGACGCATGTTAATCAGCTTATTAAAGGCGTAGGTAGTTTCTCAGGCGCTCATAATAATCCAAAAGATTATAATGAAGTAGTTGATTACTTAGCTGACCCTTCCTTTTTAGATTATCAGAAGATGGGCGGACGCATTGACCAGAGCAATCTTGAAAGCGTCAAGATTGTCATCTCTGTTAACTACCTTGAAAAACTTGTACCCGCTGTCCAAAAAGAATGGGAACAAGGGAACGCTATGGTAGGGGCTGCTCCTTCGTTTGGCGCTGGCATGGCTGGAATGGTTGCCGGCGTATCTAATCCCGCTGCTAATATTCCTGAAACAGCTAAAGCAGAGCAAACGCTACAATATATCTGGACAGGTAGCACTATTGAGTTTCGCCCAGCTAAAGGATATGAAAATAATCCCGGCGTACGTGCTAAGGCTGGAGAGTTACAACGTAAGTTAGCCCCTGTGATTAACAAGAGCGTTATGATGCGTGCTCATTTGGATGGCAGCAACGACTACAATAAATATTTCAAACTAAGCGAAGCTGAAATGTTTGGCGTAAAAGAAGCGGCACCTACGGAGAATTCAGTGAATGGGCGCTAATTCTAAAGTAGTTCGTGTTACCGTTCGTGATAAAGAAATGCATGAGGCTTTTATCTCATACGCAGAAAAGAATGATGTGGTGGGGGATGACCTCCACCTATTCTTATTTCTGGAAGGGGAAGCCGAAATGCTTCACGCCAGCCTAAGTGAACATGGGTGGTCTTTATTAACGGATTTTATGGAAGAGGTTAATTCTTATGAAGAACGCCTTATTGTCGCCTAGTCAGCTAGGGGGTATATTTAGGGAAAAAGGGTTGCCCTTTAATGGACACCATATTAAATATGCACGTAGACTTCAATCTATAGGAACCCTTGACGCTAATAATCTCCGTGATAGAGCTAATATGGGATTCTCCTCCCCTACATCACTGCAAGCATTCACAGACAGGCTCGTACAGGCTGGAATAGCAGCAGCTTTCTATGACGCAGAGGGAAAACTAGCTCTTGTAAAATTCATATGGAAAGGACAACAATAAGTATATGAGTATTGAACTTACAGCCATTGGCAACCTGTCTAATGAACTCTCTTCCATTGGAGCCATTAACAGAAACTTTGAAAAAATTGAAACTGCTATTAATGATATTATCTGGCATGAATTCTTCCTACGCTATCCGATAGATTGTAATGGGCAAGCCCTTATGAATGCTGTTATTCCTGACGGCGCTCAAATTGGAAATATGTCTGTAGCTACATTACTGGCAACAATTCGTATTCTAACTCAGCGTATAGAAGCCCTTGAAGGGAGACGCTAATGTCCTCTCCAGTTGTAACGGCCTTTGATGTGTTTCTCATTTCGCTGGGGATTGCCCCTTTGAAGATATTAATTACTATGTGGATTAACAGACGTAAGCATAAACGAGAAGAACTCTATCAACGCAAAATAGAAGAACTGCGTGAACGCTACAAAGGCAAACTTTAAGGATTCCCTCATATAGAAAGCATTCTGTCGTAAGCTGACCCTATGCTTTCTATATGGGGGCTTTTTTTGCTTTCAGACGTAATAAAACAATCAGCTTGTCTTTCCGGCTACTCCATAATTTCTGTGAGATATTTTTAAGTGGCTTTATGCATAGAAGTCACCCCGGTATACCCCCTCTTAGCACCTCCAGCAGACCCACCCCACTAATTATTTCCCCTCTCTTTATCCCTAGCCAACCAATAACTAGATCAACCTCTCACCTATCTGTCAACATATTTATTTTAGCATCAACTGAGTACACCCTAGTGATACCTTCATTAATATCTGATATGATTCCTCTGTCTAATTAGTGGGGGTGATGTATGGCTATCGTTGGTTATGTACGTGTATCAACACAGGAACAGAATATAGAGCGTCAGCTTGTAGCGCTGGAGGGATGTGAACGCGTCTATACTGATAGGCTCTCAGGTAAAGATACAGAGCGTCCTGCATTGCGTCAGATGATGGATGATGTACAGGCTGGGGATATTGTACGCATCAAGAGTGTTGACCGTCTGGCACGTAACACTAAAGACCTACTCACTCTATTAGACAGCTTATTAGAGAAGGATGTGTCTGTATTCTTCATTGATACCAATATGACATTCAGTAATAACCCTGTCAGTAAATTCATGATTACCATGTTAGGGGCTGTAGGAGAGCTTGAGAGAGGCTTTATCAATCAGCGTCAGGCAGAGGGAATAGCCTTAGCTAAAGATAGGGGCGTGTATAAAGGGAGACCGGGAGACGGCTCTACAACTAGGGATGTGCAACGTTGTAAAGCTAATAGAATGACACAGCAAGCTGTGAGTGAGGAATTAGGGCTGGGGATTGCTACTGTTAAACGTCATTGGAATAAATCCATAATGCTCTAGTCTAAACAGGCGAATGATATGAGAGAGGGTTTGTTCGGAGGGAGGGAATCGTTAGGTTATCCTCTCCTTCGTGCGTCATGCACCTCTGGTGCGTTTCTTTTGACTTTGCACCTTTGGTGCGTCTTTGATGATAGCATTGTTAGTCAAGATGAAAAAGCATAACAACACATTCCCCCTTTACCCTCCATATATTACTAATATTCCCCCTCATTTTATTCATTCTTTCTTCATATTATTCATAGTATTATTTTGAATGTTATAGACGCCGTTGGCGAGACCTTTGCACGGAGTGCGTCTAATAGATATGCTTTGTATATACTAGCGATGCTACGTAAGGAGCGAGCGAAGTAGATAGTAGGATGTCTGTTCTATTATGGGTTGTAGTAGACGCAGCAAGCTGCATGGCTCCGTGGCGTATGCCACATGTTTATGGAGCCAGTGATTTATTTCTTTAATATAATAAATAGTATAATACGTAGCAATATTTGCCATAGGGTATAGCAAAATTTGCTATAGGGTAGGTAAAAAGATTACAGCAGACGCATTAACATGCGAGACATGTTTAAGTGTCCCGCACATTGATAGCTAGTCACCCATCTTTGAAATAAGGTAGTTACTGAACGCACTACAGATAACTAGCATATAACGAGCATCCTCAAGTGTTGGATTCTCTCCAGCATCCGTTAGTGAATGTCTTATCCCGCCCGTATCACTGGTATATCCGTAAAGGCTAGAAAAGGCATTTTTCATAGATTGGTGAATATAGCCCTTCTCCTCTACAACCTTGATTAATTTACCCAGAGTCCCTTTATCATCCCCTGTTATCTTACGACACAAAGATTCTATAGCTGAAATAGATTCCTTAATTGAGTTTCTAAAGTCCGGTTGCTCTCTATCTGATAGAAGTTCCAACGCCCTTTGCAAATGGTATTTTGAAGATTCAATATTATTATCAATAGCTTTTTGCACACTCTCAATTTCGACTTCGTCGGAAACAGGGGTAACTAAGCCGTTAATAATAGTATAACCGACGCCAAATTTTCTAAAGACATGATTAAGATATTTATCCAAAGCAACTTTTGATAGCAACGAGGTATTTTCAACTAAAAACTCGATGAGGTCAAAAAGATGAAACCATTCACATGCGTAAATGTATTTTTTTATTGTTGTCAAAAGGGATGCGCGAGGGGGGTAATCTTTATCATATGAAGGAATCTTATCCGCATCAAAATTAAAGTGGTATGTCCAAACCATTTTTGCACAATTTACTGCATAATTACTAAAATTACTGTTATCGAAAAATGTCACATAAAGGCAGTTCCATATTGCTCTTCGTGTTTCATCATCTAAATCAGAAACTTGTATGACTTCTTCAACTTTCACATATCCATATCTTTGAGAGAACGGCTTAGCCATAGATACTTTGCCTTATCGCTGTGTTAGTCAAGAGGCGTTTAACGCCAGTTCAATCCGTCAATGATATGACATACAACTGACAGTGGGAAGGTGTGTAAATATCTTCTAGTTATCCCCGTCCCTGTTTTCTCATGCCCTATTACTTGTTGCAAGTGTGTAATGTCATTCATCCAACCAGAGGCAGCAGTAACAACGCTATGCCGGAAACTATGAACAATACGCCTCTGATTGTGTATGTCCCTGTATGGGATGTCCAGAGCGTCTCTGATGTCAGATAGCACCTTGCCAATCTTAGCCATATTACTTCCCGCCACCTCTGGAAACAGCTTATCTCCCTTCCCTCTAACATACTCCAGAAAACCTAACTCAATAAGATGTTGATGCAAAGGAACCTGCCTCACTGCGTTATCTGTTTTACCCTCCTTGATAAGCAGGAAGTGACGATTACTATCATCATCAAAGCACACTTGGGATACTGTCAGTGTAGCTAGCTCACCTCTCCTAGCGCCTGTATACGCCAGCAACAAGATAATCCATTTAAGCCACTCAGGTTTTGCCTCTTCAATTGCGTAGCTAACAAAACGTTTCATCTCACTATTAGTGTATGCCCCATATCGTACCGCCGAGGGAGGGGCAGTAAGGCCGTCAGTGGGTGATACATGGAGAATTGACTTATCGTTAGTTAAATAGGTTTTGAAGAGAGATTTATAGATTTTGAGGTGCTTATGTATTGCCTCAGTTCCTAGCAAATGTTCATCGGGAACATCGTCACAATTAATTAACTGCTCTATTGTCATTGAGCGGTATGGCTGAACTACTCGCTTAGGAAGCCCTTCAATAACTTCCATCACCTGTTTGATATCCTGCTTAGTGATGTGCTGTATATTCTTATCCTCTCCTAACACAGCTAGCATCACCTCCATATAACGCTCATTAGCTGAGTGAATGGATGATGTCCAATGCTTGCCTTTGTCCTGTATGTATTGCTTCCACGCTTCTCCTAATGTAATTTGTCTTTCTTCTGCTGGCTCAATCGTCGGCGCTACCATGTCGGGCTTAACAGATACAGCAGGAAAAATCCTTGTGGCTCTTTGGAGCATCCGCATTTTGCTCAACTCTTCGAGTTGAATAGAAAGTGCATCGGGAGGCAGTGTCCCCTCCTTTGCCTGAATAACAGAAGGCATTAAAGCTATCATCAATGCATTAGCTTCCCTCTGGCTATCAGTCCCTAGTGAACGTCTAAACATCTTGCCGTCAGGCAAACAGAATTGAAGGTAGTAGATTGAATCTCGAAGGAAGGTATAACGAATACGTTTAGTAAGCAAAATCTTCACAGCCTCTGTTTCAGTGATAAGAATTGATTGAACAGAAGTGTGTTTAACTACTTGATATATAACAAAAACTAGCACCCTACGCTGGCATTATCCAGATCAGGTGGTACGGGTATTTCTCAGCCTTCACAAGGAAGGGCACCCCGAGTCATAGTATTTCAACTTGCAGAATAAGCAGGTCATCCGCAGGATGCAAGCGCTATGCAGAAATCGGGGGTTCGCCAGCTGACAGAGATGGAGAAGTTCAGAGAAATCCGGTTATCCATAGCGCTTATGTTCAACCTGGTTACAATTTTCCCTGAACATATTATTCTCTGGTTCGCTTAAGATGATCTTTCCCCTGCTCACGTCTGTGGTTTTGTGGGGCTGGTACCAGACTGATTTTGTGGAGAAATAATGGGTAAGTGTAGATTGCTGTTTCTCAGCGCACTGCTGGCAGTGACGGGCGCAACCTGGGCCGCGCCGGCAACGGTATCGACGTCAGGCATTCAGAAATATGAACTTGATGGTTTCATCGCCGATTTCACTCATTTCAAAATCGGTGACACGGTACCGGAACTGTATCGTACTGATGAATACAAGATAAAACAGTGGCAGTTACGTAATCTGCCAGCACCGGATGCGGGAACGTACTGGACTTACATGGGTGAGAACTACGTACTGGTTTCGGAAGCGGACGGCAAAATCCTGAAAGCCTACGACGGTGATATTTTCTACCACCGTTAACGGACAGGTGCTACGCCACATGCGTAGCACCCTCTGTCATTACACCGCGCGGAACGAAATCTCGCTCGGGATCACTTCGCCCATCCAGTACAACTGTGAGGCCACACGGCCAGCCAGCTGACGATAGGACGCGGTAAATTCACTCTCCGGGCGACTGACCACCGTCGGCGTACCGCGATCGAGATCTTCACGCAGGCTGATATGCAGCGGCATCTGGCCGAGCAGCTCGGTATGATACTGCTGCGCCAGCTTCTCTGCGCCACCGGTGCCGAAAATCGGCTCATGATGACCGCAGTTGCTGCAGATATGCATGCTCATGTTTTCGACAATCCCCAGTACCGGCAGATCGACTTTCTCAAACATCACAATGCCTTTTTTGGCGTCGATCAGCGCTACGTCCTGCGGCGTCGTCACCACAACCGCGCCGGTAACCGGAATATTCTGCGCCAGCGTCAGCTGGATATCACCGGTGCCTGGCGGCATGTCCAGCACCAGATAGTCGAGATCCGGCCAAAGGGTTTCCTGTAGCATCTGCAACAGCGCCTTACTGGCCATCGGGCCGCGCCACACCATGGCATTGTCGTCAGTGACCAGATAGCCAATAGAGTTGGTCGCCAGACCAAATTTCATGATTGGCGCCATGTGGGTGCCGTCTGGTGACGTCGGGCGCTGATCTTCTGCGCCTAACATCATCGGTACCGACGGGCCGTAGATATCAGCATCAAGAATACCGACATTCGCGCCTTCCGCCGCCAGTGCCAGCGCCAGGTTTACCGCGGTGGAGGATTTCCCCACCCCGCCTTTACCGGAACTGACTGCAATAATATTCTTCACGCCGTTGACGCCAGGCTGATTCTTCACGCGTTTCATCGTGGCGATGCTGTGCGACAGCTTCCAGTCGATCGCTTTCGCGCCGGTGATGCGCAGCAGCTCAGCGCTGCATTCATCTTTCAGCGCTTCGAACGCGCTCTGCCAGACAAACGGCATCTGAATTTCAATGTGCACAACGTCGTCTAACAGAGCGACATGATGCAACGCCTTCAGCGTCGTCAGGTTGTGCTTCAGGGTTGGGTGCTGAAAATTGGCCAGCGTCCCGGCGACCATTGCGCGCAGGCGCTCCGGGGAAGTGGCCTGGGATTGTGAACTCATCCCGACTCCTTTGTTCTTGTGAGTAAACGCGTTAATCAACAAGTTTACCTGAAAGGCTCAGGTTTGTGCTTACTTAATAATGGCCCTTTTGGTAATATCGAAAGCCCTTTTCACTATCAAAGAAGTAATATCCACTATGACTCATGTCGCGAAAAAAATTCTGGTAACGTGCGCGCTGCCGTACGCCAACGGCTCAATCCACCTCGGCCACATGCTGGAGCATATCCAGGCTGATGTCTGGGTCCGTTACCAGCGAATGCGCGGCCACGAGGTGAATTTCATCTGCGCCGACGATGCCCACGGCACGCCGATCATGCTGAAAGCGCAGCAACTGGGGATCACCCCGGAGCAGATGATTGCCGAAATGAGTCAGGAGCATCAGACCGATTTTGCTGGCTTTGAGATCAGCTATAACAACTATCACTCCACGCACAGCGATGAAAACCGCGAGCTGTCGGAACTGATTTATACGCGTCTGAAAGAGAACGGTTTTATTAAAAACCGCACCATTTCTCAGCTCTACGATCCGGAAAAAGGCATGTTCCTGCCGGACCGTTTTGTGAAAGGCACCTGCCCGAGATGTAAATCCCCGGATCAGTACGGCGATAACTGCGAAGTGTGTGGCGCGACCTACAGCCCGACCGAACTTATCGATCCGAAATCCGTGGTCTCCGGCGCGACGCCTGTGATGCGTGAATCCGAACACTTCTTCTTTGACCTGCCGTCGTTCAGCGAAATGCTGCAGGCGTGGACCCGCAGTGGTGCGTTGCAGGAACAGGTGGCAAACAAAATGCAGGAGTGGTTTGAGTCCGGCCTGCAACAGTGGGATATCTCCCGTGATGCGCCGTACTTCGGTTTTGAAATTCCGAACGCGCCGGGTAAATATTTCTACGTCTGGCTGGATGCGCCAATCGGCTACATGGGCTCCTTTAAGAACCTGTGCGACAAGCGCGGCGACACCGTCAGCTTTGACGAGTACTGGAAGAAAGACTCCGATGCCGAGCTGTATCACTTCATCGGAAAAGACATCGTTTACTTCCACAGTCTGTTCTGGCCGGCAATGCTGGAAGGCAGCGGTTTCCGCAAGCCGACCAACCTGTTCGTTCACGGCTATGTGACGGTAAACGGCGCGAAGATGTCAAAATCACGCGGCACTTTCATTAAAGCCAGCACCTGGCTGAACCATTTTGATGCCGACAGTCTTCGCTACTACTATACGGCGAAACTCTCTTCCCGCATTGACGACATCGACCTGAACCTGGAAGATTTCGTGCAGCGCGTGAATGCTGACATCGTCAATAAAGTGGTTAACCTGGCGTCCCGTAACGCAGGTTTTATCGCTAAACGTTTCGACGGTGTGCTGGCCGCTGAACTGGCTGACCCGGCGTTGTATCAGACTTTCGTTGACGCCGCTGACACCATTGGTGAAGCCTGGGAAAGCCGTGAATTCGGTAAAGCGATCCGTGAAATCATGGCGCTGGCCGATGTCGCCAACCGCTATGTTGACGAACAAGCGCCGTGGGTGGTGGCGAAGCAGGAAGGTCGCGATGCCGATCTGCAGGCCATCTGCACCATGGGCCTCAATATGTTCCGCGTGCTGATGACGTGGCTGAAGCCGGTGCTGCCGTCACTGACCGAACGTGCCGAAGCGTTCCTCAACACCGAACTGACCTGGGACGCTATCCAGCAGCCGTTGCTCAGTCACAAAGTCAACGCCTTCAAAGCGCTGTATAACCGCATTGAGATGAAGCAGGTGGAAGCACTGGTAGAAGCTTCGAAAGAAGAGGTGAAAGCCGCTGCCGCTCCGATCACTGGTCCGCTGGCGGATGATCCGATTCAGGAAACCATCACTTTTGATGATTTCGCGAAAGTGGATATGCGCATCGCACTGATTGAACACGCAGAGTTCGTTGACGGCTCCGACAAACTGCTGCGCCTGACGCTGGATCTCGGCGGTGAGAAGCGTAACGTCTTCTCCGGCATCCGCTCAGCTTACCCGGATCCGCAGGCGCTGATTGGGCGTCTGACAGTGATGGTCGCCAACCTGGCGCCGCGTAAAATGCGCTTTGGCATCTCTGAAGGGATGGTGATGGCCGCCGGTCCTGGCGGGAAAGACATCTTCCTGTTAAGCCCGGACAGCGGCGCACAGCCAGGCCAGCAGGTCAAATAATTCTCTTACTACCGGGCAACGCTATGTTGCCCGGTTTATTTCTGGTCCACACGAACCAGTAGCGTCAGCACTTCGTAATGCGCAGTGTGCGGAAACATATCGAACAACTGCACACGCTCCACGCGATACCCCGGAAGATGGCGGAAATCAATGGTCATCGTCTGCGCATTACAACTCGAATAAAGTATATATGACGGTGCCACCTGGCTCAGGTAGTCGCACAGCGCTTTACCAATGCCCCGACGTGGCGGGTTGACCAGTACCAGATCAGGAACATCACCCTGGCCGGTGGCAAATCTTGTGGAGTCCAGCGCCTGAAAATGCAGGTTTTGCAATCCCAGTTCTGCTGCGGACTGTTTCGCGCAAGTAATGGCTTCTGGCGAAATTTCAATACCGGTTAAGGTCATTTCCGGTGTCGCGCAATGCAGACCAAAACCACCGACGCCACAGAACAGATCCCACATATGCTGCACCGGAAGTTGCCGCACCCAGTCACGCGCGGTGGCATACAACTGGCTCGCCACCGTCGGGTTGGTCTGGAAAAAGCTATGTGGACGGATCCACAACGGTATGCCGTTAAACGTCTCCGCCAGCGCCTGCTGCTCCGTGAAGAAGATCTCCTGCTCCCCTTCCATGATTGCCATATGCACCGGCTGAATATTCGCGGTGATCACCTTAAGTTGTGGGAGCTGCGCCTGCAGCCACGGCAGCGCTGCACGTAATTGTTCCAGCTTATTTTCTGAACGCAGCACAAAACGCAGCATCATGCCGCCATCGCGCTGGCTTTCGGTCAGCAACAGATATTTCAGCTCGCCGCGTTTACGGGCGACGTTATAGGGCGTCAGCCCTGCCCGGGCGATAAACGGCTTGAGGGCGGCGAACACCGGGTAAAACGAAGCCGGATAGAGCGGACAGGCGGTAAGATCTTCCGGCGTGCCGTCGCGGTGCAGCATGCCAAGCAGCGGTTTTTCCACGCTGCCACTGACCACCATTTTAGCTTTATTACGAAACCCCTGTTCCGGACCGCTGACGGGCGCACACCACTCAGCCACCGGCATGGACGCCAGCAAGTGGCGGAGATTATCCATTTTTGCCGCGAGTTGTTCGCTGATCGGCTGCGCTATCCACTGACAGGAGCGACAACGATCAGCATCATAGAGTGCGCACTGCATACTAAAGCCTTAACGAATTCAGGGGCGGGGATTGTATCACCGTTATTGTAAGCGGAAAAACCGACGACTCGCGGAGGGGATAAAAAGCAGAAGCAGCACCAGAATATCGGGAAGTTTTTGCATCATCAGCGAGCGGAAAATTTCCCGTTTCGAGCCCCCGGCAATACTGAAAAGTTCCGGATAACCATACCCGAGCGACGACGCCCATAGATAACCAGTGGTAATAATTTGCGTCAGCAGATACAGCCAGCGCGCCCAGTTGCGCCCTTTTACCAGCGAAAAAGCGCAGTAAATTTCGATGAACACCAGTACCAGACTACTGAGGAAAACCAGCGTCAGGCTCCATGTCTGCACGCTACGGTGAATAAATTCTCCGAGGCCGCGTACACCGAGCAGGTTAAAGATCATCAGAAAATCCAGCGCCCGGATCATGATGATGGCGAGCGCCGCCACCTGCACAATGGCAGGGACGTTTATGCGAGCATGCGACTGACGTGTTTTGGTAAAAAATCCCACAGCTTACTTCCCTGAAAACCGTGCCGCGACGGGCGCGGCACTTTCGCGGAGGAAATAGTAAATCCTTCAGCCACGTCTTGCACGCTGGATATCGCGCACCCGCTGCTTTTCTGCGCGAGCCATCAGATACCAGGCGATTAAACCAACAATACCCACCACACCGAGGATCAGCGATGCCAGGGCGTTAATTTCCGGATTGACCCCCATGCGCACGCTGGAGAAGACCAGCATCGGCAACGTGGTGGCACCGGGGCCGGAGACGAAGCTCGCAATCACCAAATCATCAAGCGACAGCGTGAACGCCAGCAACCAGCCGGAAATCACTGCGGGCATGATCATCGGTAGCGTAATGATGAAAAAGACCTTCAGCGGCGTGGCGCCGAGATCCATTGCAGCCTCTTCAATGGAGCGATCCAGTTCACGCAGGCGCGAGGAGATCACCACCGCCACATACGCCGTGCAGAAAGTGACATGCGCCAGCCAGATGGTCAGCATACCACGCTCAGACGGCCAGCCGATGGCGTGACCGAGGGCGACAAACAGCAGCAACAGCGACAAACCGGTGATCACGTCCGGCATAACCAGCGGCGCGGTGATCATAAAGGCAAAGCCGTTTGACCCGCGAAAACGCCCGAAGCGCACCATCACCACGGCGGCAATGGTACCAAGGATCGCCGCCATAGTCGCCGCCAGCGCAGCAATGGTCAGACTCAGCCCCACCGCGCTCATCATGGCGTCGTCATGAAACAGCTCTCTGTACCAGCGCGTGGACCAGCCGGCCCACACAGTCACCAGTTTTGAACTGTTGAAGGAGTAGATCACCAGCATCAGCATCGGTGCATACAGAAACGTAAACCCGAGCACCAGAATGAAAATACGCCACGGGGAGCGCACTACCGGCAGATTGTTCATCCGTGTTCTCCCATCTGTTTTTGCTGATGTTTGTGGAACCACATGATTGGCACAATCAGCAGCAGCAACATGATAATCGCAACCGCGGATGCCACCGGCCAGTCACGGTTATTGAAGAATTCCTGCCACAGCACGCGACCAATCATGATGCTGTCAGGCCCGCCGAGCAGTTCCGGGATTACAAACTCGCCGACCGCCGGAATGAACACCAGCATCGAACCGGCAATAATCCCGCCTTTCGTCAACGGCACAATCACGCTGAAGAAGGTTTTCAGCGGGCGCGCGCCGAGATCGAGCGACGCTTCCACCAGCGAGTAGTCAATACGGGTCAGCGCGGTATAAATCGGCAGCACCATAAACGGCAGATAGGCATAAACAATTCCGATGTACACCGCGAGGTTGGTGTGCAGGATGGTTAACGGCTGGTCGATAATGCCTGCCCACATCAGGAAATTATTCAGCACGCCATTGTTTTTGAGGATCCCCATCCAGGCGTACACGCGGATCAAAAACGAGGTCCACGATGGCAAAATCACCAGTAGCAACAGAATATTGCGCGTGGAGGGTTTGCTGTGCGCCACCGCCCAGGCTAGTGGATAACCCAGCAGCAGACAGCAGAATGTGGAGATCGCCGCCACCTGTAGCGACTGCAGGTACGCTTCAAAATAGAGCGGGTCATCGGTCAGTTGCAGGAAGTTGCCGATATTGAGCGTCAGCGAGAGCTGATCGTCCGCCCACTCGATGAGATCGGTGTACGGCGGAATCGCCCTTGCCATTTCAGCAAGGCTGATTTTGAACACAATCAGGAACGGCAACAGGAACAGCAGAATAAGCCAGATATACGGCAGGGCTATCACCAGCTTGCGACCGTGCAGCATCTGCATACGCGCCAGCCACGGCGCAAACCCTGTCGGTTTTACGGCGCGAACCGGTGGTTCTAATGTACTCATCGCCCCTCCTTACACCGTCAGGACTACACAGCTGTCAGCATCCCAGCACAGCCGGACTTCATCACCCCAGGTCGGCAGACCTTTGCGGTAGCGATGGGCATTCTGCAACTGAGCGCTGAGCATCTGACCGCTTTTGAGACGCACGTGATAAATAGAGAGATCGCCAAGATAGGCGATGTGCACCACTTCGCCGACGGCAAAGTTGTAGCCATCCGCCGGCGGTTCTTCGCAGAGCATGATTTTTTCCGGGCGCAGCGCGACGTACACCGGTACGTTGTCGACCACAGAGGCGTCCGGGTCGACCTTCAGCGGATGCACCAGCCCCGGCGAGTCAATCACCAGGCCATCGTCCTGGCGATCTTTCAATAACCCCTCAAAGACATTCACCGAGCCAATAAATTCTGCGCTGTAGCGGGTGGTCGGATGCTCATAAATCTCTTCCGGCTCGCCAATCTGCACGAACTTGCCGCGGTTCATGATGGCGATACGCCCGGCCATGGTCATCGCCTCTTCCTGATCGTGAGTCACCATGACGCAGGTCACACCAACGCGCTCAAGAATATCCACCACTTCAAGCTGCATCCGGTCGCGTAGTTTTTTATCCAGTGCGCCCATCGGTTCGTCGAGCAGCAGCAGTTTTGGCCGTTTCGCCAGACTGCGCGCCAGCGCCACGCGCTGACGTTGCCCACCGGAGAGCTGGTGCGGTTTACGTTTGGCAAACTCCTGCATATGTACCAGCGTGAGCATCTCCTGCACCCGACTGGCGATTTCCGCTTTCGGCAGTTTGTCCTGCTTCAGGCCAAACGCAATATTTTGCTCCACCGTCATGTGCGGAAACAGCGCATAGGACTGAAACATCATATTGATTGGTCGCTGGTAAGGCGGCACGCTGGAGAGATCAACGCCGTCGAGCACAATCTGCCCGGCCGTGGGGTGTTCAAACCCGGCCAGCATACGCAGCAGCGTGGATTTTCCGCAGCCTGAGGGGCCGAGCAGCGCGAAAATTTCGCCTTTGTAGATAGTCAGACTGACATCATCAACGGCATGTTGCCCGTCGAAGGATTTCGTCAGGTTGCGGATTTCCAGCAGCGGGGTCAGCGCTTTGCGGGTTTTCGCCTGTGGGCGGGGGGTCGCGTCATTCAATCGGGTGCTCTCCGGCAAAAAACAAGCATCAGTATGGACCGGTGCCATACAAAGTCTTTGTAGTGCAGGCGCACCGCTGTGGTGCGCCTGTTGCCGGTCGATGGAGCCTGCCCGGCGGGTAAAACTGTCGAAACGCGCTTAATTACTTCCCGCTTTTGACTTTCGTCCATGCACGGGTGCGTACGCGGTCAATCTTCGGATCCTGGACTTTCAGGGTGAACAGTTTGGCCTGTACATCTGCCGGCGGGTAGATACCCGGGTTAGTACGCACCTCTTCGCTCACCAGCGCCGTCGCCTCTTTATTGACGTTGGCGTAGTAAACATGGTCAGAGATATGCGCGATCACGTCCGGACGCAGCAGGTAGTTCAGGAACTGGTAAGCTTCGTCTTTGTTTTTCGCATCTGCTGGCATCGCGAACACATCAAAGAACGCCAGCGCCCCTTCTTTCGGGATGGAATAAGAAATATTCACACCGTTTTTCGCTTCTTTCGCGCGGTTTGCTGCCTGCCACACGTCGCCTGCCCAGCCGATAGCGACGCAGATATCGCCGTTAGCCAGATCGTTGATGTATTGCGAAGAGTGGAAGTAACGAATGTTTGGACGCAGCTTCAACAGCAGCTCCGTCGCCGGCCCGGTGTAGTCATCCGCTTTGGTGCTGTTCGGATCTTTGCCAAGGTAGTTCAGCACAGTGGCAAATACCTCTTCCGGTGCGTCGAGGAAGGACACACCGCAGCTTTTCAGTTTTTCCAGGTTTTCCGGTTTCAGAACCAGGTCCCAGCTGTTCAGCGGGGCATCTGTGCCCAACGCGGCTTTGACTTTATCAACGTTATAGCCAATACCGGTGGTCGCCCACATGTACGGCATCGCGTATTTGTTATCCGGGTCGTGACGTGCAATCAGCTTCAGCAACTCCGGATCAAGGTTTTTCCAGTTGGGCAGTTTGCTCTTGTCGAGCGGCTGGAATACGCCGGCCGCCAGCTGGCGCTCAAGGAAACTGGCTGACGGAACGACCAGGTCAAAGCCGGTACTGCCCGCCATCAGTTTGCCTTCCAGCACTTCGTTGGAGTCAAATACGTCGTAAACAACTTTAATACCGGTTTCTTTTTCAAAATTCGCCACCGTGTCCGGCGCGATATAGTCAGACCAGTTATAAACATGCAGGGTTTTCTGTTCAGCCGCGAGCGAACCAGCAGACACGGCCATCAGCGCACCCGTCACCAGACCGGTTAACCATTTCTTACTAAAAGCGGTCATATCTCTTTCCTTCTCAACGATTGTTAATAAACGAACCAAAATATTTGAGCCTGAAAGCATGCAAAAACCATGCATATTTTGTCATTGTGTTCAGAAAAGGAGAGACGGCGCTCCCCTGCGGTTACAGCTCGCTTTAGCGGCGTAATCCCACCGTTATTAATGGGATATCACCGGGGCATCGCAAGAATAACTGTAGCCAGGGTTGCAGGCTATAGCTCAGATTAAAAAACGCCTTTTATCAATTTTTTATGCAAGATCACTCTATTCGATAGAGCTTACTGGTCGGAATGGTGGTGAATAATTCTTTAATGGAAGGTTAAATGCAGAATAATAAAACGGAACAGGCAGCCGCGCTGGCAGCGACTGCGCTTAACACAGAGGGGATCAGTGAAGAAAATGGTACTGAATCTCTTCTTTTGGCAATTCTTCTTCTTCCGGTTTGTAGAGCAACTGATGCGCCGAAGCCTCAAGGATCACCATCGAAATCTGTTCTTCGCTCTGGCGGACAAACCAGGCGAATTGCTCAAGCGACACCCCGGCACCGGCGGATAAAGACTGGCAAACCACCAGTTTTGGCAGATTATCATCCTGAATATCCAGGAACGCTTTGATGGTCAGCGAACTGGCATTGATGGAAGAAAGATCGGCAGAAAGCGTCAGCAGCGCGGAGGGCTTCACTTCGGCAAGCGCGGAAAAGAGGATGACATTATCAAGAAGATCAATTTTGGCATCGAAAATCCCGTCGAAATTTTGCATATGTGGCAGGTGCAACGCCTGACAGGTATCGCATTCGAAAAAGTTTATGCCGAGTTCATCGAGCCACTGACGTAACGTGTCAAGACCCGGAACGACGAGTGAAGCCATATGCCTGAAACCTTTTGCTGAGAAATAACGGGGCACATATTACGCATAAAGTCTGACATATACTATGAAAGCCGTCGAAAATGGCATCATCCGCCAGTTTTCAGACAGAATCCCGGTTGTGCATGGCGCTCAATCCATTGAATCATACGTCCGGCAATATCGATACCCGTGGTTTTCTCAATGCCTTCCAGCCCCGGTGACGCATTCACTTCCATCACCAGCGGCCCACGGGAAGCGCGAAGGATATCAACGCCCGCGACATCCAGACCGAGCGTTTGCGCGGCTTTGATGGCAATCTCCCGCTCACGCGGCGTAATGTTGGCGATCGTCGCCACCCCACCACGATGCAGATTCGAACGAAAATCGCCGTCTTTTGCGCGGCGTTCAATGGCGGCAACCACCTGATCGCCCACCACCAGACAACGGATGTCACGCCCTTTCGCCTCCTGGATATACTCCTGCACCAGGATGTGCGCGTTCAGCCCGCGAAACGCGTCAATCACACTTTCTGCCGCCTGGCGTGTCTCCGCCAGCACCACGCCAATCCCCTGAGTCCCTTCCACCAGCTTAACCACCAGCGGTGCGCCGCCAACCATGTCGATGAGATCGCTGGTATCGTCCGGGGAATGGGCAATGCCAGTCACTGGCAGGTCGATCCCCTGGCGCGCCATCAATTGCAATGAACGCAGTTTGTCCCGCGCGCGCATGATCGCCACTGATTCATTCAGCGGATAACTGCCGAGCATTTCAAACTGGCGCAGCGCTGCGGTGCCGTAATAAGTAATGGCGGAGCCAATGCGCGGAATAACGGCATCAAAATGGGGAAGCTGGCGGCCTTTGTAATGGATAGAAGAGGCCGCCGGATTGATATTCATATAACAGGAGAGCGGATCGAGGATTTCGACCAGATGGCCGCGCTTCATCGCGGCCTCCCGCAGGCGTTTACAGGACCAGAGCGTTCCGTCCCGGGACAATATGGCAATCTTCATCCTGCACCTCTTCTGACGTCTGAAAAAGACCTGGGGAAAGTAAGCGTATCATACACTTAGTCAGGCACAGGCTGAACGGGATTTTAGCGCGTCGCCCAACCTTGTTTATGCAAGTAATCCAGGATGAACGGACGCGTTTCCTTAATGACGGTACGGCGGATGTGATCGCTCCAGGTATCCCGACGCGCATTGCTGTCGCGCGTCAGATAGTAGCGGGCCATTTCCTCGTCATATTGCGCCAGAATTTGTTCATCGACTGGCTGATATTCATTTTCATGTACCAACATGGCAGCAGGCATTCGCGGTTTCACGCCGGGGTCATCCGCAGGCCAGCCGAGGCACAGACCAAACAGCGGCAGCACATGTTTCGGCACTTTCAGTGCCTCGCCCACCGCTTCAATGCTATTACGAATACCGCCGATGAAAACACCGCCCAGTCCTAACGACTCCGCCGCCGCCATCGCGTTCTGCCCCATCATCGCGGTATCCACAGCACCGAGCAATAACTGTTCCGCCCTTCCCAGACTGGCATCAGGGCAGATTTGCAACAGGCGGTTAAAATCGGCGCAAAATACCCAAAACTCCGCCGCCTGCGCCACATGTTGCTGGCCTCCGGTGAGGGTGACAAACTGCGCGCGTAGTGCAGGGTTGGTAACACGAATGATCGAACTGCACTGCAGAAAGCTGGAGCTGGAAGCCGCCTGCGCACTGGCGATAATAGCGTTGCGCTGCGCCTCGCTGATGGGCTTATCGGTAAAATGGCGGATGGATCGGTGGCTGCATAGCAGATCAATGGTCGGCGTCATCACGTTTTTTCCTGTCAGAATATGAAGAGGTTTTGTCGCCCTGCATCAGTTGTGGCGCTATACCCTGCGCCAGTTTCCAGAACAGTGCGAAAGCCGCCGGAAGCATCAGGAAAATGCCCACGAAAATCATCACCACCGCCGCTATCTGGCTGGTAAAAGGCGCAGGCAGACGAATGTACTGATTCAGCGACAACCACGCCAGGGCGAGCAATATCATCCCTGCCGCTTCGAGGATCAGGACGCTTTTCGGTAACGCGCCGAGCGATTTCATGGATGTTCTCCGGCAGACTCTTTTCAGATGAGCATAACAAGAGTCATTATCAATACAAACCCTAAGCAATCGAAACGACAGGTAAAACCTTCTTTCCCTCGCACGCCGCTGGCGTCATCATAAGCGCTATTCGCCGTCAGGCTTTAGGTTAAGGAGAGAAACAATGTTTGCTGTTATTTTTGGTCGTCCGGGTTGCCCTTACTGTGTTCGCGCAAAAGAACTGGCTGAAAAACTGACCACTGAACGTGACGATTTCAACTACCGTTATGTTGATATTCACGCGGAAGGGATCACCAAAGCCGATCTGGAAAAAACGGTCGGTAAACCGGTCGAAACCGTACCGCAGATTTTTGTTGATCAGACACACATTGGTGGTTGTACAGATTTTGAAGCGTGGGCGAAAGAGAATCTCGGTCTGTTCGCGTAACGTTTTATTGACGCCCCGCTCCGGGGCGTCAACGATGGCTGCGTTTGTTTCCCAGCAAGCTACAGATAAATAACCCGCACAGCGCACCCAGCGCGCACCAGAATACCGCACTGAATAGCCATGCCAGTTCCTGCCAGAAAGAACGTTGTGTCGCCAGAAACAGGCGCATAAGCAGAAGACATAACGGCATCGCCAGAATCGCGCCCAGCACCGGACGCACGACGCTTCCCCTGACGGAAATAATGCTCGCCAGCGCGCCAGGGATCAGGAAAAAGAGTAAACCCAATTCAGAATTACCGGACGCAGGAAACGCGCCTTTCATATGCAAAGAAACTGAAAAGCAGACCACAATAAAAAGTAAGAAACAGCAGGCCACGCCTACCCAGCCATGTTCAGACTTCAAAGAATCCTCCTGACAGCATCTCTATCAAACTCACGATTTGCCCCGAAAGGCCCCAGTCAGATAAAGCATTCAGGCATTCCATGCCAATAAGCGCTTACACGCATAAAAACGATTGTGACTAGCCGTAGCATCGTGGAACGATTAAACTAACGAGCTTAATTTGATGGTTATTACCGCTTCAGGAAAAGCGCATTTTCCCTTTCAGATTCGAGGGAAACCTTAGCCCAAATAACCATTTCTTTCAACAACTTACTCGTAAACAAGAAGTTAGCTTCCGTGAATATAAACGTCGCAGATTTGTTAAATGGGAATTACATCCTGTTATTATTTGTGGTACTGACGCTCGGTCTTTGTCTTGGAAAATTGCGTCTGGGCCCGGTCCAACTTGGTAATTCCATTGGCGTTTTGGTGGTCTCCCTCTTATTAGGTCAACAGCATTTCAGCATTAACACTGATGCATTAAATTTGGGCTTTATGCTGTTTATTTTTTGTGTAGGTGTGGAAGCCGGACCTAACTTTTTCTCTATTTTTTTTCGCGACGGTAAGAATTATCTGATGCTGGCGCTGGTGATGGTCGGTAGCGCATTGATTATTGCGCTCGGGCTCGGAAAACTGTTTGGCTGGGATATTGGCCTGACGGCCGGTATGCTTGCCGGCTCGATGACCTCAACCCCGGTGCTGGTTGGCGCAGGCGACACACTTCGCCATTCCGGCATGACCGGAACGCAACTCTCCTCGGCGCTTGACCATCTGAGTCTTGGCTATGCGCTGACCTATCTGATTGGTCTGGTGAGTCTGATTGTTGGCGCACGCTATCTGCCAAAACTGCAGCACCAGGATCTGCAAACCAGCGCGCAACAAATCGCCCGCGAGCGCGGGCTCGATACCGACATCAACCGCAAAGTCTACCTGCCGGTCATTCGTGCTTATCGCGTCGGGCCTGAACTGGTCGCGTGGGCGGATGGCAAAAACCTGCGCGAACTGGGAATTTATCGCCAGACAGGTTGCTACATTGAGCGCATTCGTCGTAATGGGATCCTCGCAACACCAGATGGCGATGCGGTATTGCAACTGGGCGACGAAATCGCGCTGGTGGGCTATCCAGATGCCCATTCCCGGCTCGACCCGAGCTTCCGTAACGGCAAAGAAGTCTTCGACCGCGACCTGCTCGACATGCGCATCGTGACGGAAGAGATCGTGGTGAAAAACCATAACGCCGTTGGCCGCCGTCTGGCGCAACTGAAACTGACCGACCACGGCTGCTTCCTTAACCGCGTGATCCGCAGCCAGATAGAAATGCCAATCGACGATAATGTGGTACTTAACAAAGGCGATGTATTACAGGTTAGTGGCGATACCCGACGGGTGAAAACCATTGCCGACCGCATTGGGTTTATCTCCATTCACAGCCAGGTGACCGACCTGCTCGCCTTCTGCGCTTTCTTCATCATCGGCCTGATGATCGGCATGATCTCCTTCCAGTTCAGTACCTTTAGCTTTGGCATTGGTAACGCCGCCGGTCTGCTGTTCGCCGGGATCATGCTGGGCTTCCTGCGTGCCAACCATCCGACTTTCGGCTATATTCCGCAGGGCGCACTGAACATGGTGAAAGAGTTCGGTCTGATGGTATTTATGGCAGGCGTAGGCTTGAGTGCGGGTAGCGGCCTGACCCACAGCCTCGGCGCGGTCGGCGGACAAATGCTGATCGCCGGATTGATCGTTAGCCTGGTGCCGGTGGTGATCTGCTTCCTGTTCGGGGCATATGTTTTACGAATGAACCGCGCACTGCTGTTCGGTGCCATGATGGGCGCCCGCACCTGTGCCCCGGCAATGGAAATCATCAGCGATACTGCACGCAGCAACATCCCGGCGCTGGGCTATGCAGGCACCTATGCGATAGCCAACGTACTGCTGACGCTGGCGGGCACGCTCATCATCATCATCTGGCCGGCGTTAGGATAAAACTGAAGTTTGCAAGCAGAAGAAAAAATTTATGTGAACTACAGAACTTTTTTATCTGACATCAGTCATAAGTAATGCCACTGCTTTTCTTTGATGTCCCCATTTTGTGGAGCCCATCAACCCCGCCGTTTCGGTTCAAGGTTGATGGGTTTTTTCTTTTCTAATTTTAATGTTGAGAGATCAATGGATAAACTCAAACAAAAGCTTCGGGTTAGCATCTAAGCCGATCATAAAGAAGCTGGTTATAGCTACGCCAGGCGAGATAATCACCTGGGAAAATTCAGTTTTACCATCTGTTGATTCAACGCAAAACTCTCGAAGTTGCACACACATGGAACAAGTGACCATTCTTTACTTTTTAGTAACATTTTTTTCACATTTAATGGTTGCTATTACATAAATCTTTTTATAGTTATGGTTTCGCTTCACATGCTATGTCTATATTAATCTTCATGCCAATATAATTGATTTTCTGATTAAAACCAGGAAATCAAATCATTTTTTAGTAACCCTAAACGCTATAAAAGCCATTGTAAAATTAACAAGACTATCATAAAGTGCGAAGCTCATCCAAGACGTGATTAGCTTCGCTATAATCTTACGTCGAAGTATTTATAGTATGTTGCCCTTTGTTATTAGACAGGCATTTACTCAGCCTGATAACGGGCTTTTCAATACCAATATGACATAACCATGATAAAACTAACAGGACTAATAACAATATCAACCCTGATATAATTAGTTGCTGGTTATCCATTTCTGCTGAGAAAAACCATTTCCGAAAGTATAAAAATGATACTCCATGGAGTAAATATAAAGGGTAGGATACATTACCAAGAAAATAAAGTATTGTATGTAGTGGTTTAATATTCTGCAAGTTTTGCATAAGGAAGAATAACACACACAAACCTAGAGTGATCATACTGAATACTAACTTAGTTATTCCATGTATAATAATCGCTTGATTTCCACTAGCCGGATAAAGGATAAAAATAAGAAAAAGTAAAAGAGCGAGAGAGATGCATATTTTTTTATTCGTTCCAACTAAGGGTAGGAACCATTTTGCAGCAAGGATGCCAAAGATAAAGTAATACACTTGATTCAATGGGTTAATATATGTCGCCCACTGTCGCGCTAACGTTACCGATGGATTTATCATGAAGAAAGAACAATACAAAAGAAGCAACACTGATAATACAAGCAGTACAGATGCCAGCATTCTGTTTTTCACCATGACAATAAATATGGGAAAGAAAAGGTAAAAAACAACCTCATTACCTATAGACCATCCTCCCATAATCATATATTTTGTTGGGTTTGTAATACCAAACAAAAGGAAGATGTTTTGAACATACCTCCATTTATCAAAAGTAAATCCATTAACAAAACCGCAATAGAAGACGGTAAAAGCAATTAATGCTACCCAATAGACAGGCGCCAACCTCAAAAAGCGTCGCGCAATAAAAATGCCATATTGAGAAGAACTCCATTTATCCGCGCGATGAGCAAGGTATAGCGCCATTCCACTAATTATATAAAATGCCGTGACGGCATAAATCCCCAAGCGTCCTAAGAGCGTATTTGAATCTGAAAAACCCCAATTTGTAAAAGAAAGGGAAAAATGATAGATCACGATACTCAATGACATCAAACCACGAAGATAGTCTATAGACTGGATACGCATCGAAAAGCCTCAAGATATTCTATAGAACGCAATTTATCAAAATATCGGTAAAACATCTAATTATAATTTTATCAAACACTTTTTCATTTTTTGAATAGTTACATTTCAAAACAGATTAGCCTATTGTTTACATTTAATTTACATATTGTTTTTTTCCCCTTCCGAACCCACGACAGTCCTGCCCGCTTTCTGCTACTGTGTCAGGTATCACTTTTATCAGGCGTTATGGGATGACGACAGAACACTCTCGCAAAGCCCTGCGGTTACGCATGTGGGCACTGTTTACTTTGTTTTTCCTTCCTGGCTTATTGATGGCCTCCTGGGCTACCCGCACACCGGCAATTCGCGACGTGTTATCTGTTTCCACGGCAGAAATGGGCGTCGTGCTGTTTGGTCTTTCTGTCGGGTCAATGAGCGGTATCCTCTGTTCTGCATGGCTGGTCAAACGTTACGGTACGCGAAACGTTATTCGCGCCACCATGTCCTGCGCCGTGCTGGGCATTATTGTTCTGAGCGTTGCGCTATGGCTCTCCTCGCCACTGGTATTCGCTCTCGGTCTGTGCGTTTTTGGCGGCAGCTTTGGCGCCGCGGAAGTGGCGATTAACGTTGAAGGCGCTACCGTTGAGCGGGAAATGAATAAAACCGTACTGCCGATGATGCACGGCTTTTACAGTTTCGGCACTCTGGTCGGCGCCGGGATCGGCATGATGGTGACCGGGTTTGGCGTTCCGGCGAGCATCCATATTTTACTGGCCGGGCTGGCGGGCATCGCACCGATTGTCATCGCCATCAAGGCGATCCCGGACGGCACCGGGCGTAATTCTGCAGAAGAGGCGCACCAGCAGCAAAAAGGCGTGCCATTTTATCGCGATATTCAACTAATGCTGATCGGCGTGGTGGTGCTGGCGATGGCGTTTGCCGAAGGCTCCGCCAATGACTGGCTACCGCTGCTGATGGTGGACGGTCACGGTTTCAGCCCCACCTCTGGCTCCCTGATTTACGCGGGCTTTACGCTCGGCATGACGGTCGGGCGCTTCACCGGCGGCTGGTTTATTGACCGCTACAGCCGTGTGGCAGTGGTCCGCGCCAGCGCCATGATGGGCGCGCTGGGCATTGCATTGATTATTTTCGTCGACAGCGCCTGGGTCGCCGGGGTTTCGGTGGTGCTCTGGGGGCTCGGTGCCTCACTGGGCTTCCCGCTCACCATTTCCGCCGCCAGCGACACCGGCCCGGATGCCCCGACGCGCGTCAGCGTGGTGGCGACCACCGGGTATCTGGCGTTTCTGGTCGGCCCGCCGCTGCTCGGCTTCCTCGGTGAACACTACGGCCTGCGCAGCGCCATGCTGGTGGTCCTGATGCTGGTGTTGATTGCCGCGCTGGTGGCGCGTGCGGTGGCGAAACCTGATGCTGAACCTGTCATGGAGAAAAATTGATGAGCGTAAAACTGATTGCGGTCGATATGGACGGCACCTTTCTGAACGACGCAAAAACCTATAACCGTGCGCGATTTCTGCAGCAGTACCAGCGCATGAAGCAGCAAGGCATTCGTTTTGTGGTCGCCAGCGGCAACCAGTATTACCAGCTGAAATCCTTTTTCCCTGAAATTGCCGCAGAGATTGCGTTTGTTGCCGAAAACGGTGGCTGGGTGGTGAATGCCGGAGAAGATGTTTACAACAGTGATCTGCCAAAATCTCATTTTGATAAGGTGGTGCGCTATCTGCAAACACGATCGGAATTTGAGATCATCGCCTGCGGTAAAAATAGCGCTTATACCCTGCGCAAGTATGATGACGCGTTCGTCACCATGGCGGCACGCTATTACCATCGGCTGGAGCGCGTGGACGACTTCAACAACATCGACGACACCTTCCTCAAGTTCGGTCTGAACATTGACGACAGTCTGGTGCCTGAAATGCAGGCGCTTCTGCATGAAGAGCTGGGCGATATCATGACCGCGGTCACCACCGGCCACGGCAGCATTGATCTGATCATCCCTGGCATTCATAAAGCCAACGGTCTGCGGCTGTTGCAGGCGCAATGGGGCATTGAGGATAAAGACGTGCTGGCGTTTGGCGACAGCGGTAATGATCTCGAAATGCTGCGGCAGGCGGGGTACGGATTTGCGATGGCGAACGCCTCACCCGCAGTGAAAGCGGTCGCCTGTTTCGAAGCGCCGAATAACAATGATGAAGGGGTGCTGGAAATTATCGAAAAAGCGCTCAATCAGGACGCGCCGTTTCGTTAAACATCACCCCTCACGTGAGGCGCCGACGGTTTTATCTTTCAGAAAGTAGACCGTCAGCGCCAGCCACAGCACGCCGTTCAGCAGATTGAAGACGCTGAACAGACCGTTGCCGCCCCACAGGTAAGCATATTTGCTGGCTTCAATGCCGACGGTGAAAATCAGCATCTGCAGCATGCCCATCGCCGCGGAAACCGTGCCTTTGCTGATATCACTGGCAAATAGCGTCAGACGTACCAGACCGGCGTTCGCGATGCCAATGCCAAATGCGTAAAGACTGAGCCCGGCGGTCATCCACAGATAAGCATGACCGGAGACCACTGTCGCGGCCGCCGCCAGCACCAGCCCGACCATGATCGGTGCGACACCCATCAGGATCAACGCCCGCACAGTACGACGCGACGTCAGCCGCGCCAGCACCAGATTACCGATAATCAGCGCGCCGAAAATCGGCACCTGCAACAACCCATATTCATAGGCGCTGGCCTTCTCGCCGCTAATAATAATGATCGGCGACTGAGCAATCCATGCCAGCAACGGCAGACTGACAAACCCTATCGCCAGCGATCCGGCGGCAAAGCGGCGGTTTTTCAGCACCGCGCCATAATCCTGCCCCAGATCCTTCAGCGAGAGTTTTTCACCGAGTCGTGTCGCGGTTTCCGGCATCGCCCGCTGCAAGCCAACGAAAGCGATTGCCGCCAGCAACGCGAAGAGCACAAACATCGTCTCCCACGGCGCAACATGAACCCACGCAGCCCCCACCAGTGGCCCCAATAGCGGCGCAATCAACGCGACGTTCGCCATCAGGGCGGTGATTTTAATGCACACCGCCTCCTCAAACGACTCCTGTATCGCGGCGTACCCTACCGCACCGATAAAGCACAGGCTGATCCCCTGCAAAAAGCGCAGGAAGGTGAACTGTTCAATATTTTGCGCCAGCAGCGTGGCGAGGCAGGTAATAACAAACCACACCACGCCGGTCAACATCACCGGACGGCGACCAACGCGGTCAGACAGCGGCCCTAACAGCCACTGTAAAAACATGCCTCCTGCCAGATAGGCCGTCATTGACGTCGGCACCCACTCGATACCCGCCTGATACTGCTCCACCACCGTCAGCATGCCCGGTTGGATCATGTCATTGCCGATATAGGTGGAGAATTCATAGAGCACGAGACACAGAGGAAACAGTAACGCCTGGCGCCCCAGACGTTTACCGGAAAGCGAATGATTTTGCATACCCACTCTTATTCAAAAAAACGCGCAAAGTGTAATGAAATCCCTGACCAGGGGATACTACATTGTGGTCGACAGCAGTAATTATGACCTTTTTTCATTCGTTTAAGATTCGCTTAAGTATTAACTCATATACTTCCCGCTACATGTCAACTTGCCTCGGATTGTTCGTAAACTGCGGACAACTAAGACAACGTGAATTTACCACAGCGGTCATCGCTTTTATGGTGAAGGCGTATGAACCCCTCTGGCGCGGCATAATTTGCCCCACTGCAATGAGTCTGGAAAGTATGCTGGAAAATATCAACTACACCTTGTTTTCGCTAATTAACGCCACGCCTGCTTCGCCGTCATGGTTAATATCACTGGCTATTTTTATCGCGAAAGATCTGATCAGCATTGTGCCGTTAATGGCGGTCGCGCTCTGGTTATGGGGACCATGCGCGCAGGTCAGCGAGCAGCGCAAACTGGTGATCAAAATCGCGCTGGCGCTGGCATTCAGCATGACGCTCTCCTGGCTTGTCGGCCATCTCTACCCGCACGACAGACCGTTTGTTGAGGGCGTTGGCTACAACTTCCTGCACCATGCGCCGGATGACTCTTTCCCGAGCGATCACGGCACGGTAATCTTCACTTTTGCCCTGGCTTTCCTGTTCTGGCATCGCCTGTGGTCGGGCGTCATCCTGATGCTCACCGCCATCGCGATCGCATGGTCGCGCATTTACCTCGGCGTGCACTGGCCACTGGATATGCTGGGCGGCTTGCTGACCGGCATGATCGGCTGTCTGGTGGCGCAAATGCTCTGGCAACGCGTCGGACACGTTATCTATTTGCGACTGCAGCAGCTTTACCGTTTATGCTTTTCTGTACCCATCCGCAAAGGCTGGGTGCGTGACTAACCCCCGCCACGCAGGTAATATTGCCCACGACGCCCTGCCAGTGCAGGGCGCGTTTTCTCTGACGGGGACATATGGAAACACGGCGGGACGAGCGGATTGGTCAACTGATTCAGGCACTGAAGCGTAGCGATAAGCTTCACCTTAAAGAAGCGGCTGCATTGCTTGGCGTTTCAGAAATGACGATTCGTCGCGATCTTAACAGCCACAGTGGGCCGGTCGTACTGCTCGGCGGTTACATTGTACTGGAACCTCGCAGCGCCAGCCATTATCTGCTGAGCGATCAAAAATCCCGGCTGGTTGAGGAAAAACGCCGCGCCGCCCGTCATGCCGCCGCGTTACTGGAAGCCCATCAGATGGCGTTTTTCGACTGCGGTACCACCACGCCGTGGGTGATTGAAGCCATCGATAATGACCTCCCCTTCACTGGCGTCTGCTACTCACTGAATACCTTTCTGGCGTTACAGGAAAAGCCACATTGCCGGGTTATTCTCTGCGGCGGCGAATTTCACGCCAGTAACGCCATTTTCAAACCGCTCGATGTTCATGACACTCTCACGCATCTCTGCCCGGATATTGCGTTTTACTCGGCCGCTGGCGTGCATGCGGTTCAGGGCGCAACCTGTTTTAATCTGGAAGAGTTGCCGGTAAAACACTGGGCGATGCGGCAGTCACGCCGTCACGTGCTGGTGGTTGATCACAGCAAATTTGGCAAAGTGCGCCCGGCCAGAATGGGTGATGTGAAGGTGTTTGATACGATTGCCAGCGACACCCGTCCCGATGACGACCTGGTGACGCTGGCGAAAACACATAACATTACGCTGCTGTACTGACCGCGATGATCAGAACCAGCCGCCAAACCATTCGTGGAATTTCATCAGCACGAAATCCACGATACGACTGAAGAACCCGCCCTCTTTCACCTCTTCCATCACAATCAGTGGACGCTGTTCAATGGTTTTATCGTTGAGTTTGAAGTCAATGGTGCCAACAACCTGCCCTTTGCTCAGCGGCGCGGTCAGTTGCGGTTGTGTCAGTGTATAACTGGCCTTGAGGTTTTTCAGCTGACCTTTCGGAATGGTTATCGAACCTGCTTCACCGGCACCGAGTTTGGCCTCGTTGCTGTCGCCGTACCAGACACGCTGCTCAATAAAGGTGGCGTCGGGCTTAATGGGAGTAACGGTTTCAAAGAAACGGAATCCCCACGTCAGCAATTTTTCGGATTCATTAAAACGAATTCGGTCGGTTTTGGTGCCAAGTACCACCGCAATCAGACGCATATCCCCTTGCGTGGCCGAGGAGACCAGATTGTACCCCGCCCCGGCGGTGGTACCGGTTTTTACGCCATCCGCATTCAGGCTGGTGTTCCACAACAGGCGGTTACGGTTCGGCTGGCGGATTTTATTAAACGTGAACTCTTTTTCTTTGTGGATGGCATACTCTTCCGGCACGTCATGGATCATCGCTTTGGTCAGCAGCGCCATGTCACGGGCGGTACTGAACTGCCCTGGCGCATCCAGGCCGTGCACGGTTTTGAAGGTGGTTTTGGTCAGCCCCAGCTTCTGCGCGTAACTGTTCATCAGCCCGACGAACGAATCCTGGCTGCCGGCGACGTAATCAGCAATCGCGATACTGGCGTCGTTACCGGACTGAATAATCACCCCTTTATTCAGATCTTCCACTGAGACCTGATCGCCCGGTTTGAGGAACATCACCGACGAACCGCGCAGTGCCGGGTTACCCGTCGCCCAGGCATCTCTGCCTACCGTCACGCTGTCAGTGAGTTTGATTTTGCCTGCCTTCAGGGCCTGACCGACTACATAGCTGGTCATGATTTTTGTCAGACTGGCGGGGTCCAGTTGTTCGTCGGCGTTGCCTTCCGTCAACACTTTGCCACTGGCGTAATCCATCAGGATCCACGCTCGCGCGTCAACGGTGGGTGCGGCGGGCGCTTGTTCCGCCGCCTGCAAAGAAGGTACAACGAGGAGTAAAAGTGCGGAGCCTGCCGCCAGGCTGCGAAGAGAAAATGCATCACGCGTCATAAGAGCCACCCAAGTATCCATTCCAAAAACCGCTAATACGCACCAAATGGTGAGTAATAACGTAGAAATGACCTCAAAGAAACAGTGAGTTGGTAAAGTTTTTAAAGTTTACGCAATAACTCGCCACCGTGCCGAAAACTCAGTGTTTTTTTTGATCACGATTGCTTACCGCCTGACTTTCGCTCAACATGTCTGGCCATCACCACCTGAATGCATCATCACAAAAGCAGGAGTTTTTTATGATAACGCTGTGGGGCAGAAACAACTCAACAAACGTTAAAAAAGTTCGCTGGACACTGGAAGAACTCGGATTACCTTACGATCAGATCCTGGCGGGAATGGAGTTCGGTATTAATCATGATGCGAACTTTCTGGCAATGAACCCAAATGGTCTGGTACCCCTGCTCCGTGATGACAGCACTGACCTGGTGCTGTGGGAATCCAATACCATCGTGCGGTACCTGCTGGCGCAATATGGTCAGGGAACGCTGTGGGTGGAATCGCCGGTGCAGCGCGCGCAGGGTGAAAAATGGATGGACTGGGCGAACGGCACGCTCTCCCCGGCGCATCGTGTGATCCTGATGGGGCTGGTGAGAACGCCGCCAGAACAACGGGATATGGCCGCGATAAACGCGGGTATCGCCAGTTGCGAGCCGCTGTTCGCTATGCTGGATAATGAACTGGCGGCGCATCGCTGGCTCTCGGGTGACGCGTTTGGCGCAGGCGATATCGCCATTGCCCCCTTTGTGTATAACCTGCTGCAGACGGTGGAGACCTGGCAGCCGCGCCCTCATCTGCAACGCTGGTACAAACAGCTGGCGGAGCGCCCGGCCTTCCAGAACGTCATCGCCATTCCGGTCACCTGATTACCGTTGCGGGCTGACTTTCAGTAATTCACCGTCGGACTCATCGGTTAAGACATACAGATAACCATCGGGTCCGACGCGCACGTCACGAATACGCTGCTGGCGATCCCCCAGAATACGCCCGTCTTCGGTAACCTTTTTACCGTCAACGCTCAGCACAATCACATCTTCGTCCTTCAGGGCGCCAATAAACAGTTTCCGCTGCCACTGCGGGAAGGTCTTCGCGTTGTAGAACGCCATTCCGCTCACCGCCGGGGATTTTTCCCACCAGAACAGCGGCTGTTCCGTGCCCGCCACCTGCTTGCCCTTCGCTTCCGGGATCGGTAATCCGCTGTAATTAATGCCATGCGTCGCCAGCGGCCAGCCATAGTTTTTGCCCTTCTCCGGGATGTTAATTTCGTCACCGCCGCGCGGCCCGTGCTCGTTAAGCCAGACGGTGTTGCTCCACGGATTCAGCGCCATGCCCTGCGGATTACGGATCCCGTACGACCAGATCTCCGGCCGCACGCCCGCTTTACCAACAAAGGGATTGTCTTTCGGTACTTTACCCTGATCCGTCAGACGCACGACTTTCCCCTGCAGCTTGTCCAGATCCTGCGCTGTCGGACGCTGATTATTCTCGCCGAGGCCGATAAACAGATAGCCTTTGCCATCAAAGACCAGTCGTCCGCCAAAATGGTTGCCAGTGGATAGTTTTGGCATCTGGCGGAACACCACCTGGAACCCTTCCAGACGTTTAAGATCGTTACTCAGGCGACCATATCCTACGGCAGTGCCTGCTTTTCCATCGTCACCCACCTCGGCGTAACTCAGCCAGATGCGGCGCGATGCTTCGAAGTCCGGCGCCAGTACGACATCAAAAAGCCCGCCCTGCCCGTTGTTCCAGACGCGCGGCACGCCGGTAATGGGATCGGAAAGTCCCTTACCCGACTGCCAGTGACGAAGCTGACCGCCCCGCAGGGTAATAAGCATGCCGTTATTATCGGGTAAAAACGCCAGCGACCAGGGGTGATCAAGTTTGCGCTGCAACACCTCGACGTTCACCTCCGCGGCATGTGCAGAAGCCATCAGCATCGCAGACAGTAATAGCGTGGGAACAGTAAGGCGCATAGCAGGCTCCTTTAATCGACTCTGAAATAAGGGTAGCCAGCACGAACAGGCATGACGGGATTTTTACAAAAACTTAAGCTGGTTGTGGGTTTATCAAGACAAAATTGCAGATGGGATTATGAATTTTAAAAATAAACAATTTCTGTTCTGGGGCATTATGGATGCTCTGGCTTTTCTGTCGTATTGCTTCTTTTCACTGACGAGACACAGGATCCCTTTTATTTCTGACATCCGTGAGGTTATCGCTACCATTGACATAGTTATCGGAGGTGATAGCGCCGGCACTCTGCTTATCGGTTATTTTATTTGCGAACTGCTGATGCTCGTTTCATTGCTTGTCTCTGCGTATTTATTCTTACGAAAAAAAACGGCAGCAATTACTTTTGCTTTTGTTCAGGAAATTCTGCGATTCATCACGATGAAATGTTCCATCGCCATTTTTCCGATAGTTTTAACCGTGACGGGGTTTTCGGTGCTCGCCATTAACGTGGGTCTGTTTTTACTGTCCGAGATGATAAAAATCGGTTCGTTGATGTATTGCAGGAAAAAACAGTCTGCAGAACACACAGCGCCATAAGACAGGGGGAGCCCCGCTCCCCCTGATTTCAGACATGCGCGTGTGAAGATACGGCATCCAGTTTCTGGATGCTTGATGTCAGTGTTTCAAGACAGCGTTCAAGCGTCTCTACGTTAACAGTGATGTATAATGGGCAATCCCGGTGCCCGGTCATCAGGCAAATCGCGGCGGACGCGACCGCCTCCCCCGCCTGACGCAACGTGTCTCGCTCTTCTCGCGTCAGGGACTTCCTGAGTGGTACGATTTCGTTGATCATTTCCTTACACAGTTCAAACAGATTTTCACGTAGATGATCATTTTCGCTGACTGACATGTATCCCTTCGCCTTTCTCAATTGCAGATAGGCATCGAGGTCACTACGCGCATTGATGAGTTTTTTCATCATGTTGCGTTTCAGTCTGCCAACGCTCATGCTCTTTTCCTCCTCTGTTATCCCCCTGACACCTTCATAGTATGGTTACTTTTTGTACAGAATGATGAGCAAGGTCAATGTTTGCCGTTTTACTTAACATCCTTTACAAAGTTACAACACCCGGAGAGCGCCTCCGGGTGAAGTGTTGTGTTTACGATTTTAGTGCATGGTGGATAGAGTCCAGGATTGGTTGATAGCCAGTGCAGCGGCAGATATTCCCTTCCAGCACATCTTTGAGCTGCCCGTCCGTTGGCTGCGGTGTTTTCTCCAGCAACGCCGTCGCGCTGACCAGCACGCCGGGCGTACAAAATCCGCACTGAACACCGCCTTTTTCGACGAAGGCAGTCTGCAGTTTTTGCGTGACAGGATTATCGTTCAACCCTTCCAGTGTGGTGATTTCTGCGTCATCGCACTGGGCGGCCAGCACCAGACAGGAGCAGACCGCGTTACCATTCATGATCACGGTACAGGCACCGCATTCACCGATAGAGCAGCCCTCTTTGGTGGCGGTAAGCCGGAAGGTATCGCGGACCAGATCTAACAGCCGCATGTTCCCTTCCACTTTCGCTTCGACCAGTTTGCCGTTGATCTTCACTTTAATTGTGCTCATAGTTTTGTCCCTTTTGCAGGGCGACCTGCGCCCTGTTTCCTGTGATAACGTTATTTGCTCAGCGATATCTGTACTTCCGCCATCATGTCACGGAACATACTGATAAAAACCGGTCGCTTGTAGGCCGCCGACCAGCGCTTGCCAATGGCGGCATCGATCAGTTTTTCCAGCACCTCGCAGGCGTTGTCGATGGTTTCGCTGTTCAGATGATGCCCAAGCAGACAGCATTCCACGTCCAGCAGTCGCTGCGGTTTGCTGAATAACGCGCCATCCACCAGGCGGCAGTAGTTCACCACGCCGTTGTCGTCGTACTGCATCAGCGCGCTCAGACTCTGACGGGTAATGTTCAGTGCATTGCGCCGTCCAAGCTGGTGATAAAAACCCTGTGCGTCAGGTCTGGCGGGTGGCGGCAGAATAACTTTCGTCAGCAGCTCATCCGGCTGACGCTGTGTCTTATACCCTGAGAGCAAAAACTCCCCCAATGACAGGTTGCGTACAGCAAAACGGGATCGCAGTTCAATGCGCGCATCGTAGAGAATAGCGGGAGGGATGGAGTCGCCGCAGGGCGCGGCGTTGACGATGTTGCCGCCAATCGTAGCGCGGTTGCGGATTTGATGCGAACCCACGGTGCGACATGCTTCAACCAACAGTGGGTAGCGTGTGCGCAGCAACGGATGCTCCGTAATGCGGTTGAAAGTCACCGCCGCGCCGATCGTCACCTCATGGTTGTACGGATCTTCGCTGATGGCGGACAGTTCCTCCAGATGCGAAATATCCACCAGCTTCATTGGTCGGGTCTGCAGACGCCCCTGCACAATAACATCCGTCCCACCCGCGATAACGCTGACGCCCTCGTCGGCCAGTAGCGTCAATGCCTCCTCCAGATTTTGCGGGCGACTGACTGTCACGTCGGTCAGGCGCAGCACTTGTTTTTTATTATCGGGCTCGATCATCAGCTCACTCTGGCGGGCGGGCTTTTTCAGGTTATAACCGAGAATGACCTGCTCCAGCGTCAGGGGGAGCTTATTGAAACGGGTGTTGAGAGCGAAACTTACCGCGTTGTTGATGGCGGCAGCAGCCAGTTCTGTCGCTGGTTCGCCGATCCCTTTCGCGCCCAGCGGACCGGACATGTCCGGGTTTTCGACACCGATGACTGTAATCCGTGGGATATCTTTGATGGTCGGCAGCAGATAGCTGTCGAAGTTTTCTGATTTGACCTGGCCGTGCTCAATGTTGAAATCTTCCAGCAGTGCATAACCAAACCCTTGCGCAACCCCACCACAGACCTGGCCTTCAAAGCCGACCGGGTTCAGCACATGCCCGACATCATGGGCGGCGGTGACATGCAGAAGATCGGTTTTTCCGGTGCTGGTGTTCACTCTGACTTCCGCCACCTGGCAACCATACACCCAGGTGAAATAAGGGCTGCCACACCCTTTTTCTTCATCCCAGTGGATTGGCGGCGGTACGTACCATCCATATTCGGTCAGGCTGACGCTCGCCCATTTGGTCTGATTGACCGCCGCTTTGAAATCGAGGCGGCGACTCTGGTCATGCTTGTTGATGATAAAACCGTCCTGCCAGAGAGTATCGGCAAGCACGGTCGTGCCTATGCTCTTGCCGGTAACATTCAGAATGCGTTGTTTAATTTTCTCTGCCGCGTCAAGGATCGCCCCGCCACCGACCATTGTACCGCGCGTGGCTGCCGTCGAACCGCCATCACCGATCATTGAGGTCGGTGGTTCGCTGAAATGGATGTCCGCGAGTGTAATGCCAAACGCCTCTGCCGCAATCAGCGACATGGTGGTCTGTAGCCCCTGCCCGTTTTCCGATACGGAGGTGGAAATATTCACGCTGCCGTCTTCGTTGACCTGAATCAGTGCCGTGGAGGTATCGACCCCTTCCGCGCCGATGGAGCAGCCGCGATAGCTTAATGCCAGACCGATACCATAACGGTAAACGCCGCCCTGCTGATTGAGTTCGCGATAGTGCTGACGTTTTGCCATGTATTCTGAAGAAGCTGTTGCTTTTGCCAGTACTTCCAGCGCGGACACCGTGTGCTTATCGAACACCTGCCCGGTCACCGAGGCGTCGCCCTGACGCAGAGCGTTAATTTCCCGCAGCGCCACCGGAGACAGGTTCAGCTGTTCTGCGATGTCATCCATGAAGGACTCATGGGCGTAGACCACCTGCGGCGAACCAAAGCCGCGCATCGCGGAGGTGTAACTGTTATTGGTATACACCGCCGTCACATCGATGTGGACGTTGGGAATATGGTAGGGTCCGGCAGCCTGCACGGAGGAACGCCAGGTGACAAACGGCGACGACGCCGCATAACCGCCGCTGTCCGCCAGAATGTCGATTTTCATCGCCACAATCCGCCCGGAATCATCCAGCCCGGCTTTGTACCTCATTTTGTAAGGGTGGCGCTTGCAGCTCTCGATGATCGACTGCTCACGGTTGTAGGCAAACTTAACCGGACGCCCCGTCAGACGGGTCAGCAGCGCCGAGCGACAGGCAAGATGATCGATAATATCGTCCTTACCACCAAACGACCCGCCCATGACCGCACGTTTAATGTTGATCTGGCTTTGCGGGCAGTCCATAAATCTGGCGACAAAACCGCGAACGCGGTGCGGGTTCTGAATCGAACCAGAAATAATCAGACTGCCGTCAGTCGGGTCAAGCCAGGTGAGAATAACCTCCGGTTCGATGTAGGCGTGTTCCTGAAAACCGACTTCATAATCGCGCTCAAAGATATGCTTCGCCTGAGCAAAACCCTCGTCGATATTGCCTTTGATCGTGTGGTGGTGCGCGGCGATGTTATCGCTACGATCGGGATGGATAAGGCGGGCACCGGGTGCCAGCGCCGCCTCCACATCGGTTAATGGCGCATAGGGTGTGTAACGCACGCGAATTTTGTCTGCCGCTTCGCAGGCCGCGGCATAACTGGTGGCGGCAACCACCGCAATCACATCGCCGTGGAACACCACCTCATCCTTTACGATGGGCAGGTAATCTTTAACAATAACGCCCACGACCGGCGTACCGGGGATATCCTGCCAGGTGGCGATTTTAACCACCCCGTCCACCGCCAGCGACTCGCTGAGATCGAGCTGTTCAATTTTTCCGCTCGGAATATCCGCATAACGGCATACGCCATATAACATGCCCGGCAGGGTGATATCATCACCGTAAATTGCCGTCCCTTTTACTTTCGCGAGTCCATCCACACGTCCTTGCGACGCTGAACGTAAGGCACACATAGTCTTCCCCTTTTCACTATCCGTTGTTGATGTTCGGGTTACATTGATTTCGTTTGACTTTCATCTTTCTGTACTTTTCGCAGCAGCAACCACATCCGTACTGTTCTGACCGCCACGCGCCGGGCGGCAGTGCTGGAAGGTAATAAGTCAGGTTCGTGGCTGTCATGTTGATGCGTATGGAGTAACGGCAGACCTTTCCCGTTCAGCGTCAGGTTTGCCAGAATGGCGATGACCGTGCCGATGGTAATGCCGCTGTGAAGAAACATTTTCAGCATCGGCGGGAACTGATCGAAGAGGTGTGGTACCAGCACCGGCATCAGCCCGAGGCCAATGGTCAGGGCCACCACCATGCCGTTATTGTTGTCGCGGTAGTTGACGCTACCCAGTGTGCGAATACCCGCCACCACCACCATGCCGAACATCACCACGCCCGCGCCGCCCAACACCGGTTTGGGGATCACCACCACCAGTGCCGCCATTTTCGAGAACATACCCATCAGCATTAAAATCAGCCCGGAGACCGCGACGACGAAGCGGCTACGCACTCCCGTGAGACCAATCAGCCCGACGTTCTGAGCGAACGCCGCATAAGGAAACAGGTTGAAGAGCCCGGCGATAGTCGTGGTCAGGCCGCAGGCGGTTAAGCCATTACGCAACGTTTCGGCACTGGCTTTTTTACCGACGATGTCCCCGGTCGCCATTATCGAGGACATGGTTTCCAGCATTACCACCACCATCGTCACCGACAGCAGTGCGACAGGAATAAGATGAAACTCGGGTTTTGCCATCCGCATGACGTGCGGGAAGCTGAGCCATGACGTGGATGCAACGAGGTGAAAATCGATCGATTTAAACAGCCACCAGATAAAGCTGCCGGAGACTAAACCAATCAGCACAGCGATATTTTTTATCATCCCGGAACCGAAGGTATAGACGTTCAGAATGATAAAAAGCGTGACCGCCGCGATGGCCAGCGATGTCAGATCGCCAAAGGCCGCCTGCCCGCTGCCACCTTCGCCAATCCAGTTTCCCGCCACCGGCATTATCGACAGACCAATTAAGGTCACGATGGAGCCCATCACCACTTTGGGAAAAAAGCGGACCAGGCGGCTAATCCACGGCGCGCATATCAACGTGAAAATACCGGCGCAGATCACCGCCCCGGAAACCCCGCCGATACCATACTCTTTGCCAATTAAAATCATCGGCACCAGCGCGGCAAAAGTGCAGCCCTGAACCAGTGGCAACCGGCAACCCAGCCAGCGGCCGATGCCCAGCGCCTGAATGATAGTGGCGGCGCCACAGATAAATAAGTCTGCGCTGATTAACAGGATGATTTGCTCCACCGGTAACCCCACGGCGTTACCAACCACCAGCGGTACGGCAACTGCACCGGCGTACATCACCAGAACATGTTGCAGACCATAGAGGAACATTTGCCCTACAGGGAGGATTTCATCGACGGGTGAGGAAGAGGACGCTGAGAGTCCACGACGGCTTAACGCTGATTCATTCATAAAAACATCTTTCCTTTTACGGCCAGAATTGCTCATTCCAGGAGGCAATCGGGGTGCCAGAATATGGCTGAAGTACGCAATAAAGATGCAAACCTGAAGAGCTATGCGTGATGTGTGCCAACATTGGCCGGGCGAGGGTTATCAGTGAATTAACGTGATGGGTTTCATAAAAAACCGCACCAGACAACCTTGCAGATGCAGAATTAACCGCCAGAAATTTAAATAAAAGCGAGAGTTGATAATGATAAATTATCACATTGAGAGAATTACGCTGTCAGATGAGACAGAATGTCAGTGCCAGGCCTGATACAGAGACTGACGACAATCTCCAGTACAATTTCTCCCCCGATCTCTGTAGAATCGCTGCCCTGACCATTCCAATAATTGAATAATTTTTGAGCTATGAGCAATGTAACGCAGCAGCCTAAGATTGGTTTTATCTCATTAGGCTGCCCGAAAAATCTGGTTGATTCCGAGCGCATCCTCACTGAACTGCGTACCGAAGGGTACGATGTGGTTCCCCGTTACGATGATGCCGATATGGTTATCGTGAATACCTGTGGTTTTATCGATAGCGCGGTCCAGGAATCGCTGGAAGTGATAGGTGAAGCGCTGAACGAAAACGGCAAAGTTATCGTCACCGGTTGTCTCGGGGCGAAAGAAGATCAGATCCGTGAAGTGCATCCGAAGGTACTGGAAATTACCGGCCCGCACAGCTATGAGCAGGTACTGGCGCATGTGCATCATTATGTGCCGAAGCCGCAGCATAACCCGTTCACCAGCCTCGTACCGGCACAAGGTGTGAAGCTGACGCCACGCCACTACGCTTACTTAAAAATTTCCGAAGGCTGTAACCATCGCTGCACTTTCTGCATTATTCCGTCCATGCGTGGCGATCTCGACAGCCGCCCAATTGGCGATGTGCTGGCAGAAGCCAAACGCCTTGTCGATGCGGGTGTGAAAGAGCTGCTGGTGATCTCCCAGGACACTTCCGCCTATGGTGTTGATGTAAAACACCGTACTGGTTTTTACAACGGTGAGCCGGTCAAAACCAGCATGGTCAGTCTGTGCGAACAGCTGGCGAAACTGGGCGTCTGGGTGCGTCTGCATTATGTCTATCCGTACCCTCACGTTGATGATGTGATCCCACTGATGGCGGAAGGCAAAATTCTGCCGTATCTCGATATCCCGTTACAGCACGCCAGCCCGCGCATTCTCAAGCTGATGAAGCGCCCGGGTTCGGTCGATCGCCAACTGGCGCGCATCAAACAATGGCGCGAAATCTGCCCTGAACTGACGCTGCGTTCGACCTTTATCGTAGGTTTCCCGGGTGAAACCGAGGAAGATTTCCAGATGCTGCTCGACTTCCTGCAAGAGGCGCGTCTGGATCGCGTTGGCTGCTTCAAGTACAGCCCGGTCGAAGGCGCAACCGCCAACGAACTGCCGGATCAGGTACCGGAAGAGATCAAAGAGGAGCGCTGGAACCGCTTCATGCAGCTTCAACAGCAGATTTCTGCCGAACGCCTGCAGGAGAAAGTGGGCCGCGAAATCCTGGTGATTATTGATGAGGTCGATGAAGAAGGCGCGATTGGCCGCAGCATGGCCGATGCCCCGGAAATCGACGGCGCGGTCTATCTCAACGGTGAAACGAAAGTGAAACCGGGCGACGTGGTTCGTGTGAAAGTCGAAAACGCAGACGAATATGATCTGTGGGGTAGCCGGGTTTAATTATCCTGATTGCCACACCCGCTCTTGTAGCCCCGGTAAGCGCAGCGCCACCGGGGCATTTCACAAATGCCTACCCTTTTATTTTCGGATCCAGCGCATCACGAAGCCCGTCGCCTAACAGGTTAAACGCCAGCACCGTCAGGAAAATCGCAATCGCCGGGAAGATCGCCACGTGTGGGGCAATCACCATATCAGCACGCGCTTCATTGAGCATTGCGCCCCATTCCGGCGTTGGCGGCTGCGCACCCAGGCCAAGGAAAGAGAGACTGGCGGCGGAGATTATCGACACACCAATACGCATGGTAAAAAAGACCACAATCGACGACACGGTTCCCGGCAGAATATGGCGGAACAGAATGATACTGTCACTGGCGCCGATGCTGCGCGCGGACTCAATAAACGTCTGATGTTTAAGCACTAAGGTATTGCCGCGCACCAGGCGGGCAAACGCCGGGATCGAGAAGATAGCCACGGCGATGATCACATTTGCCATCCCGCTTCCCATCACCGCGACGACCGCAATCGCCAACAGAATGCCTGGGAACGCGAACAGCACATCGCAGATACGCATGATGATGCGATCCCACCAGCCTTCGTAGTAACCCGCCAGCAGCCCCAGCACAATGCCAATAGCCGCGCCAGTCAGTACAGCAAACACCCCGGCGGCGAGCGAGATCCGCGCGCCGAGCAGTACCCGACTGAAAATATCGCGGCCAAGAGAGTCAACACCAAACCAGTGCATCATTGACGGCCCGTCGTTCAACCGGTCGTAGTCAAAGTAGTTTTCCGCATCAAACGGCGCTATCCACGGCGCGACCACCGCCACGGCGATCAGCAGCAATACAAACACGCCTGCCGCCAGCGCGATGGGTTGACGGCGGAATCGCCGCCAGAATTCACGCCATGGCGTGCGCACCTGACCGGGTTTGACCGTCGGCATGGCGTCTAAAACGGCTTGTCGTCGCCAGTTTAACAATCTCACCTTATTTGTACCTGATCGCCGGGTTAATGGCTGCGTAGAGCACATCTACCACTAAGTTGATAAGAATGAATTCCAGAGAAAACAGCAGCACTTCAGCCTGAATGACCGGATAGTCACGCATTTCAACAGAATCCACCAGCAAACGCCCCAGCCCCGGCCAGTTAAACACTTTCTCCACGACGATAGAACCACCGAGCAGGAAACCAAACTGCAGACCCATCATCGTCACCACCGGGATCATGGCGTTACGCAAACCGTGTTTGAGCACCACCAGCGTTTCGCTCACACCTTTCGCCCGTGCCGTGCGCATATAGTCTTCGTTGAGCACATCCACAAACGAGGCGCGGGTAAAGCGCGCCATCACCGAGGCCACCGCCGCGCCGAGGGTAACAGAGGGCAGAATGTAATGACGCCAGCTGTCCGCCCCTACGGTGGGCAGCCATCCCAGTTCTACGGAGAAGATTTGCATCAACAGCATCCCGAGCGCAAAGGCCGGAAACGAAATGCCGGTCACCGCCAGCGCCATGCCGAGCCGGTCAGGCCAGCGATTGCGCCACACTGCCGCCGCAATGCCCATCGCCATGCCGAAGATTACCGCCCACACCATGCTGGCGAGAGTCAGCCACAGCGTCGGCAGAAAGCGGCTGGCGATCTCTTCCGACACCGGACGCCGTGACACCATCGAGTGGCCGAAATCGCCCTGCAACACGTTGACGATGTAATCGAAGAACTGAATATGCAACGGCTGATCGAGTCCCAGTTGTTGCCGTACCAGTGCAATAACCTCTGCGTCCGCCTCGGGACCGGCGATTAATCGCGCCGGGTCCCCAGGTAACAGGTGGACGAACAGGAACACCAGCACTGCCACAATCAGCAGCGTGGGGATCAGTCCGAACAGCCGTTTGATCACATAATTGAGCATTACTTCAGATCAGCCTCGTCAAAACTGAATCCGGTATCCGGCATGATATAAAAACCGGTCAGATTTTTGCTGTGTGCCGAAACCAGTTTTTCCACCACCAGCGGCACCCACGGCGACTCTTTCCAGATGATATCCTGTGCGTCTTTGTACAGGCGGGTTTTCTCTTTTGGATCGTTGGTTTTCAGTGCGTCGGCCAGATCGCTGTCCACCTGCTTGTTGCTGTAAAACGCGGTATTAAACAGGGTTGGCGGCCAGTTCTGCGAGGAGAACAGCGGCGACAGCGCCCAGTCTGCTTCACCGGTCGACGCAGACCAGCCGGTGTAGAACATCCTCACCCCGCTCTCTTTCTGCCCCTTGCCCTCCACTTCCGCCGCACGCTGCCCTGCATCCATCGCCGTTACCTGTGCCTTAATCCCGATTTGCGCCAGTTGCTGCTGAGTAAACTGCAGCACCTTCTGCGCCGTGCTGTGATTGTGCGACGACCACAGCGTGGTGCTGAAACCGTTGGGGTAACCCGCCTCTTTCAGCAACGCTTTCGCTTTGGCCGGATCGTACGGCCACGGCTGATATTGCTGCGCAAAAGCAATCGACGGTGGCACAATGCCCGTCGCCGGAGTGGCATACCCGGCAAACGCTACTTTCACCAGCGCCTGACGGTTAATGGCGTAGTTGATCGCCTCGCGCACTTTCGGGTTGTCGAACGGCTTTTGCGTCACGTTCATGCTGATGTAACGTTGCATGATGGACGGGCTGGCGACCAGTTCCAGTTTGCTGTTTTTTCCGAGGATCGCCGCCTGCTCATAAGGGATCGGGAACGCGAACTGCGCTTCACCCGTCTGTAACATTGCCGCACGAGTATTGTTATCCACCACCGGACGCCAGGTGATGGTGTCGAGCTTCGGCAATCCCTGCTGCCAGTAACCGGCGAATTTCTTCACCTTCACAAAATCGGTCTGGTTCCAGGTATCCAGTTGATACGGACCCGTCCCTACCGGGTGGAAACCAATCTCTTTGCCATATTTTTTCAGTGCCGCCGGGGAGATCATCGCCGTCGCCGGGTGCGCCAGGATATTGATAAACGCAGAGAACGGCGACTTCAGGGTGATTTTCACCGTGGTGGGATCAACCACTTCCGTCTTGTCGATATTTTTGTACAGGTTATAGCGCTTCAGATGGTTGGCCGGGTCGCTGGCACGGTCAAGGTTAGCTTTCACGGCGTCAGCGTTAAAGTCTGTGCCATCCTGGAACTTCACCCCCTGACGGAGTTTGAGGGTATAAAACAGACCGTCATCGGAAACGGTATAACTCTCCGCCAGCACGTTCTGCAGTTTCATGTCCTTATCAAGGCCAAACAGCCCCTGATAGAAGGATTTCGCCACCGCCTGCGACAGGGTGTCGTTAGCATCGTAAGGATCTAATGTGGTGAAATTAGAGCCTACCGCCACCACGACATCTTTTTGCGCAAAGGCGGGCGCGGCTGTCAGGGCGGAAATAACACCCAGCGCCAGCAGCCACTTACCTGAAATTCGTTGTGTCATCTCACTCTCCTGATAATCCCTGCTTAATTAACGTGTCAGCGCATTCGCCGCCGGGTCGCGGGCGACAAAATGGCCCGGCGCAACCTGTTGCAGCGGTACGCTGACGCTTTGTTCTCCCCGCTTGTAAATATTTCCTGGCATTTCGTCTGACAACAGCACGCGCTGTGGAGGACGATGCGCCGGATCGGCCACCGGAACGGCGGCCATTAGTTTGCGGGTGTAGGGGTGTTGCGGGTTTTCAAAGACGGCACGCCGGGGACCCATCTCAACGATCCGCCCCCGGTACATCACCGCCACGCGATGGCTGATGCGCTCGACCACCGCCATATCATGGGTAATAAACAAAAACGCGATGCCCATCTCACGCTGCAGGTCGAGCAGCAGATTGATGATCTGCGCGCGAATGGAGACGTCGAGTGCGGAAACCGACTCATCGGCCACCACCACTTTCGGGTTCAGCGCCAGCGCCCGGGCGATGCAGATACGCTGACGTTGCCCACCGGAAAACTCATGGGGATAGCGCCAGGCGTGCTCCGCGTTGAGTCCCACGCGCTCCAGCAACCAGCCAACGCGACGACGGGCAGCATCGCTGTCCAGCAGACCGTGCACCAGCAGCGGCTCCATAATCGAATACCCGACCGTCTGACGCGGGTCGAGCGACGCGTAAGGATCCTGAAAAATAAACTGAATGTCGCGCCGCAGCGCCTGTAACTTGCCTGATGAGAGCAGATCCACGCGCTGCCCCTGAAAGGTGATGGTGCCGCTTTGCGCCTCAACCAGTCGCAACAGTGCGCGTCCGGTGGTTGATTTCCCGCAGCCGGATTCCCCCACCAGCGACAGCGTCTCCCCCGGCCATAAATCAAAACTGACCTTTTCCACCGCGTGGACTTCACGGGTAATGCGATTAAGAATGCCGCTACGCAGCGGGAAACGCGCGACCAGATCGCGTACCTGCAAAATGGGCTCGCCGGCCACCACGGTGTCCTGCTCCGGTTCTGGCGGGGTAAAGGGGGTACCTTCTGTCACCAGTGGAAAACGTCGTGGCAAATCACTGCCGCGCATCTCGCCGAGCTTCGGCACCGCAGCCAGCAATGACTGCGTGTAAGGGTGTTGCGGCGCACTGAAAATCTGCGTCACGCTGCCGGTTTCCACCGCCTCACCTTCGTGCATCACCAGCACCCGATCGGCGATATCAGCCACTACGCCCATATCATGGGTGATAAAAATCACCCCCATCGCCATCTCTTTTTGCAGGACGGCGATAAGCTGTAAGATCTGCGCCTGAATGGTGACATCAAGTGCCGTTGTCGGTTCATCGGCGATCAGCACCGCCGGGCGACAGGAAAGCGCCATGGCGATCATCACCCGCTGGCGCATGCCGCCGGAAAGCTGATGTGGGTAGCGCGACAGCATCGATTGCGCTTCCGGGATGCGCACCCGGTCGAGCATTTTCCGCGCTTCCGCCATCGCTTTGTCGCGGCTGAACCCCTGATGCAAACGGATCGACTCGGCAATCTGCTCACCAATGGTAAACACCGGGTTGAGTGAGGTCATCGGCTCCTGGAAAATCATCGCAATATCAGCACCGCGAACGTGACGCATCTGCGCGGCGCTCTGTTCGCCCAGCTCAATCACCCGCTGATTACGACGGCGGAGCAACAGATGATCGCTGCGCATCTCCCCACCCGCCTGTTCGATCAGCCGCAGCAGCGACAGCGCGGTGACCGATTTACCGGAGCCGGACTCGCCCACAATCGCCAGCGTCTCGCCACGCCTGAGCTTAAACGACAGGTTACGGACAGCGGGTACCGACTGCTGTTCATGGGAAAATGTGACGTTAAGGTTTTTAACCACCAGCACATCGTTGGGATCTATCTCTCGACTGTGAGGCAAACTGGCTCCTTACTCACTGTAGATGCCGACATTGGGGGCATCGCCGGCAAAGGCAAACGCGCGATACATTCCCTCGCTGTTAAAGGGCAGCGCAACATTGCCTTCGCGATCGATGGCGATAAGTCCGCCGCTGCCGCCAAGCGCGGGAAGTTTTTCGAGGATCACCCGCTCGCAGGCTTCCTGCAGGCTTAGTCCGGCATACTCCATCAGCGCCGAAATATCGTAGGCTGCCAGTGTACGCATAAACACTTCGCCGGTACCGGTGCAGGAGACGGCGACACTGGCGTTATTGGCATAGCATCCGGCGCCGACGATCGGCGTATCGCCTACGCGACCCGGCAGTTTGTTGGTCATTCCGCCGGTGGAAGTTGCCGCCGCCAGATTGCCCATTGAATCCAGCGCCACAGCGCCGACAGTGCCCATTTTGCTGCGCTCATCAAGCGGGGCCGCATCATGGTCGAGCCGGGTTTCCCCTGCCTCGCGCGCCTGTAAAAGCTGCTGGTAACGTTCCGGGGTCGAAAACAGGCTGTTTTCCACCTGTTCCATGCCCTGCGACGCAGCAAACTGTTCAGCGCCTTCGCCAATCAACAGCACATGCGGGCTGCGCTCGAGCACCAGTCGCGCCGCCAGAATGGGGTTACGCAGATGCTTTACCCCCGCCACCGCGCCCGCCTGCAACAAATTACCGTCCATAATACAGGCATCCATTTCATGCTGCTCAGCCGAGGTAAATACTGCGCCAGTGCCGGCGTTAAATAACGGACACTCTTCCAGCAAGCGGACGACTTCAGTGACCACATCAAGCGCACTGGCATCCGCTTCCAGCATTTGTTGCCCTTTTTCAACAATGGCCGACAGCGCCGCAACGTACTGCTGCTCACGCTGCGGAGAAAGTTGTCCACGAGAAATCGCGCCTGCGCCACCGTGAATGGCGATCACCGCCTTACTCATTTCTTCGCCTTGTGATGAATTGAACTGCTTTTTCTATACATATCATTAGACTGTCGCCTTGCTTATCTCTTTTTTGAATATAGAAAGTGCCACCAGTGCTGTAAAGGCTACACCTCTTGTGGCATACAGCGCATTGCCCTTTTCTGCCATAATGGGCGCAATTGAATTTTCAGCAGGAGTTTCCCATGGATTTTAACGCCGGACTGATGCCGCTTGAGGCTGCCCTGTCGCAAATGCTTTCCCACATCACGCCGCTCGCCGCATCGGAATCCGTGCCGCTGGTGCAGGCGTTTGGCCGGGTCACCGCAACTGACGTGGTATCGCCGTTGGACGTACCGGGTTTTGATAACTCGGCGATGGACGGGTATGCGGTCAGGCTGGCGGATGTGCAGAGCGGCGCGCCATTGCCGGTCGCCGGCAAAGCCTTTGCCGGGCAGCCATTGCAGGGCGAATGGCCCGCCGGTACCTGCATTCGCATCATGACCGGCGCGCCGGTTCCCATGGGCTGCGATGCAGTAGTGATGCAGGAAGAGACGGAACACACCGATGCGGGCGTGCGGTTTACGGCGCCGGTTAAAGCCGGGCAGAACATCCGTTACCGTGGCGAGGATATCGCAACGGGCGCCACGGTGTTCCCGGCAGGCACGAAACTCAGCGTGGCGGAACTGCCGGTGCTGGCGTCACTGGGGATCCCTGACGTCAACGTAGTACGTAAAATCCGCGTGGCGCTGTTTTCAACTGGCGATGAATTGCAGTTGCCTGGCCAGCCACTGGGGGACGGGCAAATATATGACACCAACCGCCTGGCAGTGCACCTGATGCTGGAGCAGCTTGGTTGCGAAGTCATTAACCTCGGCATTGTGCGAGACGATCCCGAACAGTTGCGCCAGACGTTTATCACCGCCGACAGCCAGGCTGACGTGGTGATAAGCTCCGGCGGCGTGTCAGTGGGCGAAGCGGACTACACCAAAGCCATCCTTGAAGAGCTGGGCGAAATCAGCTTCTGGAAACTGGCGATCAAACCGGGCAAACCGTTCGCTTTCGGCAAACTGAAAAGCAGCTGGTTCTGCGGTCTGCCGGGCAACCCGGTCTCTGCGGCCCTCACCTTCTACCAGTTAGTGCAACCGCTGCTGGCCGCGCTGAGCGGCAGCAACGCCCCGGTGTTTCCGACCCGCCAGCGCGTACGTACCACCACGCGACTGAAAAAAACACCGGGCCGCCTCGATTTTCAGCGCGGCGTGCTCAGCGTTAACGCGAAAGGCGAACCGGAAGTGACGACCACCGGGCATCAGGGCTCGCATATTTTCAGCTCCTTCAGCCAGGGAAACTGCTTTATCGTGCTTGAACGTGAGCGCGGAAATGTGGACGCGGGCGAATGGGTTGAGGTGGAACCCTTTAATCATTTGCTTGGAGGGGTGTAATGGCTGTCGAACTGAGCGATGCGGAGATGCTGCGCTACAATCGCCAGATTGTGCTGCGCGGTTTTGATTTTGACGGTCAGGAAGCACTGAAAGCCGCGCGGGTGCTGGTCGTCGGGCTGGGCGGTCTCGGCTGTGCCGCCGCGCAGTATCTGGTTGCCAGCGGCGTCGGCAACATGACGCTGCTCGATTTTGACACCGTATCGCTCTCCAATCTTCAGCGCCAGACGCTGCACAGCGACGCGACCATCGGCCAGGCGAAAGTGGAGTCCGCGCGCGCGTCACTGGCGCGCATTAACCCGCACGTTCAGTTCACCACCCTTAACGCCCTGCTGGACGACGACGCGCTACAGGCGCAGATTGCGCAGCACGATCTGGTGCTCGACTGCACCGACAACGTCACCATTCGCAATCAACTGAACACGGGCTGTTTTGTGCATAAAACACCGCTGGTTTCAGGCGCGGCGATTCGTATGGAAGGTCAGATTAGCGTCTTTACGTATCAGCCGGGTGAACCCTGTTACCGCTGCCTGAGCCGCCTGTTTGGCGAAAATGCGCTGACCTGCGTGGAGGCGGGCGTAATGTCGCCGCTCGTTGGCGTCATTGGTGCGTTGCAGGCAATGGAAGCCATCAAGGTGCTGACGCATTACGGCACGCCTGCGGTCGGCAAAATCGTGATGTATGACGCGATGACCTGCCAGTTCCGGGAAATGAAGCTAATGCGAAACCCTGACTGCGAGGTGTGCGGGTAAGTCACGGCACCCCGCCACAGGCATTAATCCTCTCTCCATCACAACGTGACGAGGTCCCTGCAGACAACCTGTCACCTTTTTGATTTGCATCAACTCAACTTTCATTCGAAAGTTATTTACTTTTCATATGCAAAAGGAAAGGTGATTTATGATCTTCAACATTCAGCGCTACTCGACCCATGACGGCCCCGGTATTCGTACTGTGGTGTTCCTCAAAGGGTGTTCACTCGGATGTCGCTGGTGCCAGAATCCGGAGAGCCGTTCGCGCTCCCGCGACCTGTTGTTTGACGCCCGTCAGTGCCTCGACGGCTGTCAGATCTGCCAGCAGGCCGCGCCGGAGGTCATTGAGCGCGCGCTGAATGGTTTAATGATCCACCGCGAAAAACTGACCGAAGACCATCTTACGGCGCTCGACAATTGCTGTCCGACACAGGCACTGACGGTATGCGGCGAAACGAAAAACGTTGATGAGATCATGTCCACCGTTTTGCGTGATAAACCGTTTTACGATCGCAGCGGCGGCGGCATTACCCTCTCCGGCGGCGAACCGTTTATGAACCCGGAAATAGCGCTGGCTCTACTGAAACAGAGCCATCAACAGGGTATTCACACCACCGTGGAAACCTGTTTGCATGTACCGTGGAAATATATCGAACCGGCGCTGCCATTTGTTGATCTGTTCCTGGCGGATCTGAAACATGTCGACAGCGAAGTGTTTAACGCCTGGACCGACGGTTCGGCGAAACGGGTACTGGATAACCTCAAACGCCTCGCCGCTGCCGGGAAAACGCTGATCATCCGCGTCCCGCTGATCCCTGGTTTCAACGCCGATCACGCCTCGATTACCGCCATCACCCGTTTTGCCGCTGACGAATTACACGTCAGTGAGATCCATTTTTTGCCGTATCACACGCTGGGCATGAATAAATACACGCTGCTCGGCCAACCCTACTCTGCCCCTGACAAGCCGCTGGATGACCCGGAATTACTGGCCTTTGCGCAAGACATTGCCCGCCAGAAAGGGTTAACGGCGACCCTACGAGGATAACCCGATGACCACTTTGACTCTTAACACGCTCTCCGCCCGCATTCAGGCGCACAAAAAAGCGCTGGTTCACATCGTGAAGCCGCCGGTCTGTACCGAACGCGCCCGCCATTACACTGAAATATATCAGCAGAACATGGATAAACCGATCCCGGTACGCCGCGCTTTGGCGCTGGCGCATCATCTGGCGGAACGGACTATCTGGATCAAGCATGACGAGCTGATTATCGGTAACCAGGCGAGCGAAGTGCGCGCTGCGCCGATTTTCCCGGAATACACGGTCAGCTGGATTGAAAAAGAGATCGACGATCTGGCCGACCGTCCCGGCGCTGGCTTTGCGGTCAGCGAAGAGAACAAACGCGTACTGCATGAAATTTGCCCGTGGTGGCGTGGCCAGACCGTTCAGGACCGCTGCTACGGTATGTTTACCGATGAGCAAAAAGCGCTGCTGGAAACCGGCATCATCAAAGCTGAAGGCAACATGACCTCCGGCGATGCGCATCTGGCGGTAAACTTCCCGCTGCTGCTGGAAAAGGGGCTCGACGGGCTGCGCGAGAAAGTGGCGGAACGCCGTTCACGTCTGAACCTTACCGTGCTGGATGACCTCCACGGCGAACAGTTCCTGAAAGCCATCGACATTGTGCTGGTGGCCGTCAGCGCTCATATCGAACGCTACGCCGCGCTGGCACGGGACATGGCACGCGATGAGATCCGCGCCAGCCGTCGCGATGAGTTGCTGACGATCGCGGAAAACTGCGATCGCATCGCCCACCAGCCGCCGGAAACCTTCTGGCAGGCGCTGCAATTGTGCTGGTTCATCCAGTTGATGTTGCAGATCGAATCCAACGGCCATTCTGTATCGTTTGGTCGCATGGACCAGTATCTCTACCCGTGGTATCGCCGCGATGTTGAACTGAATCAGACACTGACCCGCGAACAGGCGATTGAGCTGTTTCACAGTTGCTGGCTGAAACTGCTGGAAGTGAACAAGATCCGCTCCGGCTCTCACTCGAAAGCCTCTGCCGGTAGTCCGCTGTATCAGAACGTCACCATCGGCGGTCAGACGCTGGTCAACGGCAAACCGCAGGACGCGGTCAACCCGCTGTCGTACGCGATTCTGGAATCCTGTGGTCGTCTGCGCTCCACGCAGCCTAACCTCAGCGTGCGCTATCACGCCGGAATGAGTAACGATTTCCTTGATGCCTGCGTGCAGGTGATCCGCTGCGGCTTCGGCATGCCTGCGTTCAACAACGATGAAATCGTGATCCCGGAATTTATCAAACTTGGTATCGAGCCGCAGGATGCGTACGACTACGCTGCGATTGGCTGCATCGAAACCGCCGTCGGCGGCAAATGGGGCTATCGTTGCACCGGCATGAGCTTTATTAACTTCGCCCGCGTGATGCTCGCCGCGCTCGAAGGCGGCCGTGATGCCACCAGCGGTAAAGTCTTCCTGCCACAGGAACTGGCGCTGTCGAAAGGCAATTTCCGTGATTTTGACGAGGTGATGACCGCCTGGGATCGCCAGATTCGTTATTACACTCGTAAATCGATTGAAATCGAATACGTGGTCGACACCATGCTGGAAGAAAACGTTCACGATATTCTCTGCTCAGCGCTGGTCGATGACTGTATCGAGCGCGCGAAAAGCATCAAGCAGGGCGGTGCAAAATATGACTGGGTATCCGGTTTACAGGTCGGCATCGCTAACCTCGGCAACAGCCTCGCCGCTGTGAAAAAACTGGTGTTCGATGAGGGCGCGATTGGCCAGCAACAACTGGCGGAGGCGCTGGCGGATGATTTCGACGGTTTGACCCACGAACAGTTGCGCCAGCGTTTGATCAACGGGGCGCCAAAGTATGGCAACGACGACGACAGCGTTGATGATCTGCTGGTTCGCGCTTATCAGACCTACATTGATGAGCTGAAGCAGTACCATAACCCGCGCTATGGTCGCGGCCCGATCGGTGGCAACTATTACGCCGGGACGTCGTCAATATCCGCCAACGTGCCGTTTGGTGCAGCTACCATGGCGACACCGGACGGACGCAAAGCCGGAACGCCACTGGCGGAAGGGGCAAGCCCGGCTTCCGGCACCGACCATCTCGGCCCGACGGCAGTCATCGGCTCCGTCGGTAAACTGCAGACCGGTTCGATTCTCGGTGGCGTGCTGCTCAACCAGAAACTGAATCCGGCGACGCTGGATAACGACAGCGATCGGCAGAAGCTGATGATCCTGCTGCGTACCTTCTTCGAGGCGCATAAAGGCTGGCATATTCAGTACAACATCGTGTCGCGCGAAACATTGCTGGATGCGAAAAAACACCCGGATCAGTACCGTGATCTGGTGGTGCGCGTGGCCGGTTACTCGGCCTTCTTTACCGCCCTGTCGCCGGATGCGCAGGACGATATCATCGCGCGTACCGAACACACATTGTAAGGACCTGCCGGGTGGCACTGCCGCTACCCGGCGTTTTCTTTCATTCGAAATAAATTTGTGGTTTAGCTCACATTATCATTAGAATGCTTCTGGTCGCAGTCACCCCAGGAGCACAGGTATGACCGTAAAAGTAATCGTCACTGATATGGACGGGACTTTTCTCAATGATTCCAAGACATACGATCGTGAACGTTTTCAGGCGCAATTCCGCGCGCTGAAAGCGCGTGACATCGAATTTGTCGTCGCCAGCGGCAACCAGTATTACCAGTTGATCTCCTTCTTCCCTGAACTTAAAGATGAAATGTCGTTCGTCGCAGAGAATGGCGCGCTGGTATATGCCCATGGTGAACAACTGTTTCATGGTGAACTGACGCAACATGAGTCGCAGATCGTCATCGGGGAATTGCTGAAAGATGAGCACCTGAATTTCGTGGCCTGCGGTCTGGAGAGCGCCTACGTCAGCGACAAAGCGCCAGAGAATTTCGTGGCCCTGATGGCGAAACACTACCACCGCCTGAAACGCGTCACCGACTACCGCGAGATCAACGACACGCTGTTTAAGTTTTCGCTTAACCTGCCGGACAGCGATATTCCACAACTGGTGGACAAACTCCACGTCTCCCTCGATGGCATTATGAAGCCAGTCACCAGCGGATTCGGTTTTGTCGATTTGATCATCCCTGGCCTGCACAAAGCCAACGGTATCAGCCGCCTGCTGAAACGCTGGAAACTGTCGCCGCAGAACTGCGTGGCCATTGGAGACAGCGGCAACGACGCGGAGATGCTGGCGATGGCAAAATATTCTTTTGCCATGGACAACGCCGGACAGGCGATTAAAGACATTGCCCGTTACCGGACTGATGACAACAATCACAACGGCGCGCTGAACGTAATTCAGGCCGTGCTGGACAACGCCTCGCCGTTCGATAACTAATCCCCAACCGGAGCGCCCTGCTCCGGTTTTTTGTTCTCCTCCTCGCACTTTCACTCTGTAGCAAGTTATTTAACTTGCATTAACCGGTTTTTAACTTACAGTATCATTTGTAAGTTAAATAACTTTCGAATGAAAGATTACGAGGTCATCATGACACTTACTTTTACCCACGGTACGCTCCCTGCCGATCATAAAGCGGCGATCCGGCTGATGAAAAAGGCGCTTCGCGAGCAGATCGGCGATGTTCAACGAGCATTCGCTGCAGTGTCAGCGCGAATCGAAGCGCGTGTGGCTGAGATCGATGCGCTCAAAGCACAGGGCGATCCGGTCTGGCCAGTCATCGATTTTCGTCGTCTTGCCGCAGGAGAAGTGAGCGACGTGGAGCGCGAGGCCATCAGACGCCGCGGTTGTGCGGTGATCAAAGGTCATTTCCCGCGCGAGCAGGCGCTTGGCTGGGATCGTTCAATGCTGGAATACCTCGACCGCAACCATTTTGACGAACAGTACAAAGGCCCGGGCGATACATTTTTCGGATCACTGGAAGCCTCGCGCCCGGAAATCTTTCCGATTTACTGGTCGCAGGCGCAGATGCAGGCGCGACAGAGCGATGAAATGGCCGCTGTTCAGTCATTCCTGAACCGGCTGTGGACGTTTGAAGGCGACGGCAAGCAGTGGTTTAACCCGGATATCAGCGTGATCTACCCTGACCGCATTCGCCGTCGTCCGCCGGGTACCACCTCGAAAGGCCTCGGCGCGCATACCGATTCCGGCGCACTGGAACGCTGGCTGTTACCGGCTTATCAGCAGGTGTTCGCCAGCGTATTCCGCGGCGATATCGACAATTACGATCCGTGGAATGCGGCACACCGCACCGAAGTGGAAGAATATACGGTCGATAACACCACCAAATGCTCGGTATTCCGCACCTTCCAGGGCTGGACGGCGCTATCGGATATGATCCCTCATCAGGGGCTGCTGCATGTGGTGCCGATCCCGGAAGCGATGGCATACATTCTGCTACGCCCGCTACTGGACGACGTGCCTGACGATGAACTGTGCGGTGTGGCGCCGGGTAAAGTATTGCCGGTGTCGGAGAAATGGCATCCGCTGTTGATCCGCGCACTGACCTCCATTCCGGCGCTGGAAGCAGGAGACTCTGTGTGGTGGCATTGCGATGTCATTCATTCCGTCGCGCCAGTGGAAAATCAACAGGGCTGGGGCAATGTGATGTATATCCCCGCCGCCCCACTGTGTGAAAAAAACCTGGCTTATGCGAAGAAAGTGAAAGTGGCGCTGGAGCGTGGCGCGTCTCCGGGGGATTTTCCCCGCGAAGATTACGAAGTCGAATGGAAGGATCGTTTCACGCTTGCCGATCTCAATATTCACGGTAAACGCGCGCTGGGCATGACGCCTTAATCATCGTACAGCCCCTCGGGTGAAACGGGGGTACGCCTGCTGCCCTGGCGTACCCGCCGTACTGACTCCCGCACCGCCAGCGTGCCGTTCAGCAAAAGCGTTCCTGCTGGCGCATCCGGACGGATCAGCCGCTGCTGGAGCATATGCACCGCCTCGACGCCCAGCTCGTCACGTGGCACATGCACTGCGGTCAGCGGTACATCCTGGATGGCCGCCAGGTTAAAACCATCAATGCTCATTACCGACACATCCTGCGGTACGCGCAACCCCCGCTTTTGCAAGGCGTTCATCGTCCCGACCGCCATAAAATCGCTGCCCACCAGAAACGCCGTCGGCAGCGCTTTTCCTGCCAGGTTGTCCAGCCATTCGCCCACCAACGTTTCCGTCTCTCTGGCGCTAAAACTCGGCACCAGAATAAGATCCCTCGGTTCCTGAAAACGCAGGTTGTGCTGCTTCCACGCCGCTTTGATGCCGGTCAGACGCAACTCCATGGTATAGCGCCGCAGACACAACACATTCACAACGGTTCTGTGCCCCATCTCAAAAAGATAGTTGGCGGCAAACTGACCAATCAGCCGATGATCCGGCGAGATTGATGGCAGACGCATCCACTCGTCGCGGCAGTTGATCAGTACGCATGGTTTCGCCACATCTGCCGCCAGATCATGGATATGCGTATCATCGATGCCCAGAAGCACCGCCGCCTGCGTTCCGGGTTCATGCATCCGCGAGAGAAACAGGTTGGCGTCGCTGTCATTCTCTTCCAGCGCACAAAAGCGCAACCGCACTTCATGGGAGGCCAGCGCTTTGCTGATGCTCTGGATCACGCGGTAGTAAAAGATGTCAGACCGCTCATCAAAAGCACGCTGCGGCGCAAACACCAGCAGGCTGTTGAGCAGCATACGACCGGCCGCCATGCCATCCAGCACACCCAGTTCGCGCGCACAGGCTATTACCCGGCTGCGCGCCTTCTCGCTGGTATTGGCTTTTCCCGCCAGCACACGCGAAACGGTGCTGGCAGACAACCCGGTTCGGGCCGCAATTTCAGCGATTTTGAGCTTTTTATCCATTTTGTGATCTGCCTCCGATTTAGAAATGAAAGAATTTTCACAAGCAATGACATCCATTCTGACCATGCAAAATCGTAATCACCGTGAACTATTCATCACTTCATGAAAAAACTTGCATAAATATGACTGTTGCGGCGTATTTTTTCGTCTTAACCTGAATTGGCTCGATAACTTCCATACTAGTTACGTAAGGAATCGGCAAAATAAAAGCAAAAATAACAACAGGTTAATAACAACTGGTATGACAGCTCTCAGGTGAGCGGGTCATTTTCCCCCTACGACGACATGCCTTGTGGAGACAGCGATGAGCCAGGGCCTTAACAACGATATGGCGGTCAGCAAAACCCGCCGGGTGATAAAAAACTTACGCTGGTGGATGCTTATCCTGTTCCTCCTCGGCGTGACCGTTAACTACATCACCCGCAACTCTCTGGGCATTATTGCCCCGGAACTGAAAGACAGCCTCGGCATTACGACCGAGCAATATTCATGGATCGTCGGCGCTTTCCAGCTTGCCTACACCCTCTTCCAGCCGTTGTGTGGCTGGCTTATCGACGTCATTGGCCTGAAACTCGGCTTTCTGATCTGCGCCACGTTATGGGCAGTCGCCTGTATCGCCCATGCCGGCGCGGGCAACTGGCTGCATCTTGCGATTCTGCGCTTCCTCATGGGTGGCGCGGAGGCGGCGGCGACACCCGCTAACGCGAAAACCATCGGCGAGTGGTTCCCGAAATCGGAGCGCCCGATTGCCGCGGGCTGGGCTGGTGTGGGCTTTTCCATTGGCGCCATGCTGGCACCACCAATCATCTATTTCGCCCACGCATCGTTTGGCTGGCAAGGCGCCTTTATGTTTACCGGCGTGCTGGCGCTGCTGTGGGTGGTGCTGTGGTGGGCATTCTATAACAACCCGGATAAGCACCCGAACCTGGGCAAGTCCGAGCTGGAATACATCAAACAGGATAACGAAGCACCGCCGGTAAAACTGCCGTTCCTGACCGCGCTGAAAACAGTAGGTAAAAACAAACGCTTTTACGGTATCGCCATCCCGGCGTTTATGGCGGAACCAGCGTGGGCGGTGCTCAGTTTCTGGGTGCCGCTGTATCTGGCCAATGAGCATGGCATGGATCTGAAACAGATTGCCATGTTCGCCTGGCTGCCGTTCCTCGCTGCCGATCTCGGCAGCATCGCCAGCGGCTATCTGACCAAAATTTATACCCGTCTGTTCGGTGCTACACGGGTGAATTCGATCGTCGCCAGCTCCGTAACTGGCGCGTTCCTGATGATTTCACTGGCGATTGTCGCCATCACCCGCGATCCATACATCACCATCGTGCTGATCTCCATCGGCGGTTTCGGCCACCAGATCATCTCCTGCATGCTCAGCGCGCTGGTAGTGGAGTCGTTCGATAAAGGCCAGATGGCAACCGTGAACGGCATGCGTGGTTCTGCCGCGTGGATCGCCAGTTTCCTGTTCTCCCTGCTAATTGGGGTTACCGCTGACAAGATTGGCTTTAACCCGTTGTTTATCGCCATGGGCTTTTTTGACCTGATTGGTGCCCTGTTCCTGGTTGCTTTTATTGCTGAACGTCGCGCGAAACGCGCCTGAGAGTGGATGTAAATTATGAAGACGCTTAAACACTGGACATTTGAAACGCAGTCAGCCCATCACGTCGAACTGAATGTCGACGGCCAGCACAGCCTGTGTCTGTACATGCTGGAAGAGGGGATGTTTCGCGTATTGATCAAACGCAAGGGCGAACTGGCGTTGGACAGAACCTGGAGCATTGCGCCAGCGCAGGATGTCCCGTGGGAAGGTCGTTCCCGTGAAGATCTGAGCGGCTTCACCTGCCCTGCCTGGACACTGGCGCAGCAGGACGACCATTTGACCATCGCCACTGAAAAGCTGCGTGTGACGGTGCATCAGCCACTGTGGCTGGAGTGGCACTACCGTGACGAGACGGGTGAATGGCAGTACCTGGCTGGCGATCGCCCGACCAGCGCCTACCTGCTGAACGCTCACGGTGACGGCGTGGCGCACTATCTCAGCCGCCGTAAAGACGAGCGTTTCTATGGCCTCGGCGAAAAAGCGGGCAATTTACAGCGCACCGGCAAACGGTATGAAATGCGTAATCTCGACGCGATGGGCTACAACGCGGTCAGTACCGACCCGCTGTATAAGCACATTCCGTTCACCATCACCCGCCGTGACGACATCAGCATGGGACTGTTTTACGACAACCTGAGCAGTTGCTGGCTGGATCTGGGTAACGAAATCGACAACTACCACACCGCCTACCGCCGCTGGCAGGCCGAGGCGGGCGATATCGACTACTACATTTTCACCGGCAAACGTGTGCTGGATGTCACCAAAGCCTTTGTGCGCCTGACGGGTAAAACCCTTTTCGGGCCGAAGTGGAGCCTGGGCTACAGCGGCTCAACCATGCACTACACCGACGCGCCGGACGCGCAAAATCAGCTGATGAATTTCATTCGTTTGTGCGAGGAGCATGCGATCCCCTGCGATTCTTTCCAGCTCTCATCCGGCTATACCTCAATCAACGGCAAACGCTATGTCTTTAACTGGAACTATGACAAAGTGCCGCAGCCGAAGGTGATGACGAAAGCGTTCCACGACGCCGGTCTGCATCTGGCGGCCAACATCAAGCCGTGCCTGTTACAGGATCACCCGCGCTACAACGAGGTTGCGGAACGTGGTCTGTTTATCCGTGATTCAGAAACCAACGCACCGGAACGCTCCAGTTTCTGGGATGACGAAGGCTCTAACCTCGATTTCACCAACCCGGATACTATTGCCTGGTGGCAGGATGGCGTCACCAGCCAGTTGCTGGAAATGGGGATTGATTCCACCTGGAACGATAACAACGAATTTGAAGTCTGGGATGGCGAAGCGCGCTGTAACGGCTTCGGCAAGGAAATCGCCATTAAGCACATCCGCCCGGTGATGCCGCTACTGATGATGCGCACCTCGATGGAAGCACAGCAGCGTTTTGCGCCGGAAAAACGCCCGTATCTGATCTCCCGTTCCGGCTGTGCCGGGATGCAGCGTTACGTGCAAACCTGGAGCGGTGATAACCGCACTAACTGGGATACCCTGCGCTACAACACCCGCATGGGCGTTGGTATGAGCCTTTCCGGGCTGTATAACGTCGGTCATGATGTGGCCGGGTTTTCTGGCGACAAACCCGATGCCGAGCTGTTCCTGCGCTGGGTGCAAAACGGCGTGATGCATCCACGATTTACCATTCATTCATGGAATGATGATCAGACGGTCAACGAACCCTGGATGTATCCGGCGATCACCCCGGCTGTCCGCAGCGCTATTGAGTTGCGCTATCGTCTGCTGCCCTATCTCTACACGCTGCTGTGGCAGGCGCATGCCGACGACGAGCCGATGCTACGCGCGACGTTCCTTGATCATGAGCACGATGCGCAAACCTTTGAGGAGTGCGATGATTTCCTGCTGGGCCGCGATATTCTGGTGGCAAGCGTTGTGGAGCCGGGCCAACGCCAGCGCCGCGTGTGGCTGCCGGATAACGAGTCCGGCTGGTACGATTTTTACACCAGCGAGTGGTTCTCCGGCGGTCAGTGGGTCACCCTGGATGCGCCGCTGGAAAAACTGCCGTTGCTGGTTCGTGCCGGGGCCGGTCTGCCGCTCAGCGAGCGCATCACCTATGTGAATGCTGCGAAAGATGATCGCCGTGAACTGCGTTTATTCCCGCTAAAAGGCGTCGGTACCACCGCAGGCATGCTGTTTGAAGATGACGGTGAAAGCTGGGGCTATAAAGACGGCAACGCCCTGTGGCTGGAGTGGGAAATGGTGTGCGACGGCGCGACCATTAATCTGAACGTGAACCCCCACGGGGATTACGTTCCGGCATGGAAAACGCTGAAGGTGACGTTACCGGCGGGGGAAAAACGAAAACTGCTGGTGAATGGCATTGAAGGAAGTGAGTGGGTGTTTTAAGTCATTGATTGCCGGGTGGCGGCTACGCCTGACCCGGCCTACAACATCCGAACCGTAGGCCCGGTAAGCGTAGCGCCACCGGGCTTTGTTTTTACCCGTCGATCCCTTTACTGCGCAGATAATCTTCGTAATTCCCGCTGAAATCCACCACGCGCTCTGGCGTAATCTCAATCACCCGGGTCGCCAGTGAGGAGACGAACTCACGGTCGTGTGAAACGAAGATCAGCGTGCCCTGGTAGAGCTCCAGCGCCATGTTCAGCGATTCAATCGATTCCATATCCAGGTGGTTGGTCGGTTCGTCCATGACCAGGATGTTCGGTTTTTGCATCATCAGCTTACCGAACAGCATGCGGCCTTTCTCACCGCCGGAGAGCACTTTTGCCGGTTTTTTGATGTCGTCCTGGCTGAACAGCAGACGCCCCAGAATGCTGCGTACCGCCTGCTCATCATCACCTTCCTGTTTCCACTGGCTCATCCAGTCAAACACCGTCAGGTCATTTTCGAACTCGTATTCATGGTCCTGCGCGTAATAGCCAACCTGCGCATTCTCAGACCACTTCACGGTGCCGTTGTCCGGGGGCAGCTCACCGACCAGCGTTTTCAGCATGGTGGATTTACCCACGCCGTTAGCGCCGAGGATCGCAATCTTCTCGCCCACTTCCAGCAGCAGGTTGAAGTTTTTAAACAGCGGGCCGTTATCAAAACCTTTGCTGAGCGCCTCCACTTCCAGCGCGTTGCGGAACAATTTTTTGTCCTGCTCAAAACGGATGAACGGGTTCTGGCGGCTGGAAGCTTTAACCTCATCCAGCTTGATTTTGTCAATCTGCCGTGCACGGGAGGTCGCCTGGCGGGATTTTGAAGCGTTGGCGCTAAAGCGGCTGACAAACGACTGCAGCTCGGCAATCTGCGCCTTTTTCTTGGCGTTGTCGGCCAGCAGGCGTTCGCGCGCCTGGGTGGCCGCCGTCATATATTCGTCATAGTTACCCGGATACACCCGCAGTTCGCCGTAGTCGAGATCCGCCATATGGGTGCAGACCATGTTCAGGAAGTGACGGTCATGCGAAATGATGATCATGGTGCTGTCGCGCTCGTTCAGCACCTGCTCCAGCCAGCGAATGGTGTCGATATCCAGGTTGTTGGTTGGTTCGTCGAGCAACAGGATATCCGGATCGGCAAACAGCGCCTGCGCCAGCAGCACACGCAGCTTCCAGCCTGGCGCCACTTCGCTCATCGGCCCGTAATGTTGCTCAACAGGAATGCCCACGCCCAGCAACAGTTCACCGGCGCGGGATTCAGCGGAATAGCCGTCCATTTCACCGTATTTCACTTCCAGATCAGCGACTTTGTAGCCGTCTTCTTCGCTCATTTCAGCGAGGCCGTAAATGCGGTCGCGCTCCTGTTTTACCTCCCACAGTTCCGCGTGGCCCATGATCACCGTATCGAGCACGGTAAAGTTTTCGAAGGCGAACTGATCCTGACGCAGTTTACCGATGCGCTCGTCAGGATCGAGCGACACATTGCCCAGCGTCGGTTCTAAATCGCCGCCGAGTATTTTCATAAAGGTGGATTTACCGCTACCGTTGGCGCCAATCAGGCCGTAACGGTTGCCGCCGCCAAATTTGACGGAGATATTTTCGAACAGCGGCTTACTGCCAAACTGCATAGTGACGTTGCTGGTGACTAACACGGAGATATCCTGAAAGATGTGACAAACCGCTTATTATGCCACTGTCTGGCCTTTTTTTCACGGTTACGGCGATTTTCATTGTCTGCCGTTTCCATTGTTCCGAATTTGTCGCCAGCCTTTACAACAACGGCTACAGTAGCAATCAGGATGAAAAATACTGATTTCGTACACATCTGAATTCCCTGTTTGCGGGAATGCACATATAATGCGCTCCCATCTGAGGTCTTAATTCTCCAACAACGCCAGTGTGGCAAATTATTTCGCACAACATGAATATGAAATTATCGACAGTTTTTGCGGCTGCTCTGGCCGTTGTAGGCTTTTGTAATACTGCGTCCGCTGTGACGTATCCCCTTCCCACCGACGGCAGCCGTCTGGTAGGTCAAAACCAGGTCATCACGGTGCCGGAAGGCAACACCCAGCCGCTGGAGTACTTCGCGGCGGAGTACCAGATGGGCCTGTCCAACATGCTGGAAGCCAACCCGGGCGTTGACACCTTCCTGCCAAAAGGCGGCACGGTGCTGAACATTCCGCAGCAGTTGATCCTGCCGGACACGGTGCACGAAGGTATCGTGATCAACAGCGCCGAAATGCGTCTGTATTACTACCCGAAAGGCACTAACACCGTGATTGTGCTGCCGATTGGTATCGGCCAGTTAGGCAAAGACACACCAATCAACTGGACCACCAAGGTAGAGCGTAAGAAAGCGGGCCCGACCTGGACCCCAACCGCGAAGATGCACGCAGAATACCGCGCTGCCGGTGAGCCACTGCCTGCCGTAGTTCCTGCCGGCCCGGATAACCCGATGGGCCTGTACGCGCTGTACATCGGACGTCTTTATGCCATTCACGGTACCAACGCCAACTTTGGTATCGGTCTGCGCGTGAGCCACGGCTGCGTACGTCTGCGTAATGACGACATCAAGTTCCTGTTCCAGAACGTGCCGGTCGGCACCCGTGTTCAGTTTATTGATGAGCCGGTAAAAGCCACCACCGAACCGGATGGCAGCCGTTACATCGAAGTTCACAACCCACTGTCCACCACCGAAGCCCAGTTCGAAGACGGCGAAATTGTGCCGATCACGCTGAACAAATCGGTACAGCAGGTGACGGGTCAGTCTGACGTTGATCAGAACGTCCTGAATCAGTCGATTCAGGCGCGCTCAGGGATGCCGGTTCGTCTGAACTAAGCCAACACGGAAAAAACCGCACCCGGTCTTCCCGCGTGCGGTTTTTTTATATCTGTGGTTTATAAAGCATTTAGCCTCTGTCAGTTTATTTCAGCCGCTTGCCTTCATCATCAACGACTTTCTCGCCATCTTCCTTGGTAAACGCCCCTTTTTGTGCATCCGGGAGAATATCCAGAACAACTTCTGACGGGCGACAAAGCCGCGTCCCCAGCGGCGTGACAACGATGGGGCGGTTAATCAGAATCGGATATTCCAGCATAAAATCGATGAGTTGATCGTCGCTAAACTTGTCTTCCGCCAGCCCCAGCGTTTCATAGGGCTCAACGTTTTTACGCAGCAGCGCGCGCACCGATATCCCCATATCGATAATGCGTTTTATCAGTTCATCACGCGATGGCGGCGTTTCAAGGTAATAGATAATGGTCGGTTCGGTACCGCTGTTGCGGATCATCTCCAGCGTATTACGCGAGGTACCACAGGCCGGGTTGTGATAAATAGTGATGTTGCTCATAGCAGTATCTCGTTACAAAGTGAAAGAGAGACGTAGCGCCAGCGCGGCCAGGGTGACTAATAGCACTGGCAGGGTCATGACAATCCCAATACGGAAGTAATAGCCCCAGGTGATCGTTATGTTTTTCTGTGAAAGTACATGCAGCCAGAGCAGCGTCGCCAGGCTGCCGATGGGGGTAATTTTCGGCCTCAGATCGCAACCGATGACATTGGCGTAAATCATCGCTTCTCTGATCACGCCTGATGCGGTACTCCCCTCAATCGACAGCGCACCAACCAGCACGGTAGGCATATTATTCATGATGGATGATAAGAACGCGGTAAGAAAGCCAGTGCCAAGCGTTGCCGACCATAGTCCATTATCCGCGAGTACGTTCAATACACTGGAAATGTATTCTGTTAGCCCGGCGTTACGCAATCCATAGACCACCAGATACATTCCGAGTGAGAAAATGACGATCTGCCAGGGCGCGCCACGCAACACTTTGCCAGTGTTAATCGTATGACCTCGCTTCGCGACTGCCAACAAAATGACAGCACCCGTCGCCGCAATCGCGCTGACCGGAATGCCAAGTGGCTCCAGAACAAAAAATCCAATCAACAGAACGAGTAACACTATCCAGCCAGTTATGAAGGTTACTGGATCTTTAATCGCTTTTGCCGGCGTTTTCAGGCGAGCCAATTCATAGACGGGAGGAATATCTTTACGAAAGAACAGATGCAACATTACCAGCGTGGTGATGATAGCGGCAATATCCACCGGCACCATCACCGATGCATATTCGGAGAATCCCAACCGAAAGAAATCTGCCGAGACGATATTCACCAGATTCGATACGATCAGCGGCAGGCTGGCGGTATCAGCGATAAATCCGGCAGCCATAACAAACGCCCTCGCCCGTTTCCCCAACGGGAAACATGCAGCGCCGCCCACTCAAAAAAGCCAGACTCATCCAGCAGAAGGCTGATGATGATCACCGCAATAAATGTCGCGGTAGCATTCCAGACGATATGCCATACCTCCGGGACATCGCTAATATGTATCGCACCACTGAGCAGTGCCAGAATTGCGCCTGCGCTTGCGCTCCAGCCAATACTCAGTCCCTTCGGCTGACAGATAACAAAAATTAGTGTCAGTACAAAAATCCCGCCCGCCAACAACATTTCAGGTTCCTTATATATGTAATTTTGAATATGTCATTGTGCTTCTCAGCACACAGATGAAACGTTCTTTTTCAGCCATGCACGGATTTCCGGGCGCAGACATTGCCAGGAGGTGGCAATGATGTCGGCCGCCCAGGCGGGTATATGCGGAGAAAGTCGGTAGTAAACCCACTTGCCAGCCCGACGATCAAGCACCAGGCCTGACTCGCGCAGGAGCGCCATATGGCGGGAAATTTTGGGTTGAGATTCTGAAGTCGCGGCGCAGAGTTCACAAACACACAGCTCACCGGACTCCTTCAGCAGCATGACGATCGCAAGGCGCGTTTCGTCGGAGAGAATTTTGAAAAGCTGAACGGGATGGAGCATTTTTAGCCTCAATGCATTTATGCTAACACATATGTTAATCCATATATGTTAGCATTAAAATCCCTTTATCCGTTATTCACGATAACCATGGCGCCGTGGTCGTAGCGATAATGGCACCGGGCATACTCCAGCGGCGTACCGTCCTCAAGATAGATAACCTGTTCCACTTCCAGCACCGGATCGGTCATGTCGCAATGCAGATACTGCCGATCCAGTTCATCAGGTTTGAGCGCCCGCACAACGCGCCGGGAGCCCATCAGCTTCAGCCCTAACGTCTCCTGGATGTAGCGAAAAACCGAACTTTCCAGATGCGATTTATTCAGACCCGGTACCAGTGACACCGGCATAACGGTTTCATCGAGCGATACCGGTTCCCCCTTCAGTAACCGCAGGCGGGCAAAGTCGTACACTGGCGCGTCGGCGTTAATCAGCAGCGAACTCTGCTCGTTTTCACTGGGGAAACGCAGTTCAAAGCGGAGCACCTGACTTTCCACCGGGCCGACATGTTCCCAGGTTTTGGTCGCGCCAAAGTAGTCGCTCCCTGCCAGCTCCCACTGAGAAAGCTGATTGTAATTTTTGCGGATAAACGTTCCCTGCCCCTGGCGGGTATAGATCAGCCCTTCGACAATCAGCTGGCGCATCGCCTGCTGGATGGTCATCCGGCTGGTGTTAAACTCCGCCGCCAGCGCGTGCTGGTCAGGCAGTGGCGCATTCGCCGCATACTGCTGGCTGTCAATGCGCTGTTTAATTTCCCGCGCGATGGCGAGGTATCTGGCGGTCATCGTTACATCTCTTCGCCGTTGCTGTGAATGGCCTGTTTCAGCCACGCATAGCTTTTCTTCGGCACGCGTTTGAGGTCTTTAAGATCATGATTATCGCGATTCACATACACCACGCCGTAGCGTTTGCGCATATCGCCCTGAGAACTGAGGATATCAATCAGCCCCCAGCCAAGATAACCAATGACCTCAGCGCCGTCCTCAAAAATCGCCGCTTTCATGGCATTGATATGGTCGCGGTGATAATCAATACGGTAATCATCTTCGATCGGGTTTACGCCATCCCAGGCTTCAATCACGCCAATACCGTTTTCAATCGGGAATACCGGCAGACGCCAGTCGTTGTAATAACGGGTGATGATGGTACGAAAACCCAGCGGATCAATCTGCCAGTTCCACTCGGTGGCTTTCAGGAACGGGTTATCTTTCATGCCATAAGTGAGATAATTATTTACTGCCGTTCCCGCCGGGATCGCGTCGCTGTCGAGGGTGCGGCTGGCGTAATAGCTGAACGCCAGATAGTCGCATTTCGTGGTGGTGAGCAGCGCCAGATCAGCAGGCTGATAAATATCGGTAAACCCTTCGCGTTCAACCACCGCCAGCACTTCCGGGCTATAGCCTTCCCCGGCGTATACTCGCAGCAGATTCTGGTTGGTGAATTCGTCGTACTGTTGTGCGCAAAAGACATCCTGCGGTTTGCAGGTCGCCGGGTAAACCAGCTGATGCGCCAGCATACCGCCCATCAACGCCGCAGGTTGGCTATCGTGCAGATAACGGGTCAGATGCACGTGTGCCATCATCACATGATGCTGGATCTGATACAGCTCGCGCAGCGTCCGGTCACCACGCATATAGCCGGAAATGAGGAATGCATCCGGCATGTGGTAGAGGTTTTGTTCGTTAAAGGTCAGCCACCATTTCACGCGGTCGCCAAAACAGTCGATCATCTTCTGACCGTAGCGAATAAAAGCCTCCATCACCCGGCGGTCGGTAAAGCCGTTGTAGGTTTCCGCCAGCGCCAGCGGCATGTCGAAGTGATAAAGGCAGATCATCGGCTCGATGCCACGGGCAATGAGATCGTTGATAAAGCGATCATAAAAGGCGATGCCTTCGTCGTTAAAATCGCCGTCACCCGTCGGGCAGACACGGCTCCAGGCAATCTGAAAACGATAACAGTTCATCCCCAGATCTTTCATCAGATCGAAATCTTCCGGGTAGCGGTGATACGAATCGGTAGCGACTTTCCAGTCGGAGGCAAATTCGCGCGGCTCGCGGATGTCATACACCGACATCCCCTTCCCGCCCTCATTCCATGCGCCTTCTGTCTGCATACTGGATACCGAGTTTCCCCACAAAAAATTGGCTGGCAGTCGATTCATCTCTCGCACCTCTTAATATGACTAGTCATTTAAAATTTCATGACTAGTCATATTAGTCATGGATACTTTTCAGGCAAATGAAAAGCGCACTTTTTGTGATCACAAATAAAAAAACCGGGCACCCACGAAGGTGTACCCGGTTCAGAAAGGAAATTACCCGGCAAGCTCCCTGCCACCGGGATGACTACATTAAAACGTCTTCTTATAATTCAGCATCATCCCCTTATCGCTGATGCCGTCCTCCTTCCAGTGGAACGCGTCAAGCTGCAGGGCGCTGTTTTCGCCGCTGTACTTCACG
>NZ_JMTB01000104.1 GCF_000734965.1 Trabulsiella guamensis ATCC 49490 | reverse complement strand
AGCATTAATGTTAATGACGCCGGATTCATCATTGATGGCGGTACCACCGTTGATCACGCCCATCCCGATCAGCTGATTGTCGGCTGATTTTTCCACGCCCTCGTCAGCGGTGAGGTTGATGGTGCCCTGGTTGGTGACGGTGCCGCCGTTCAGCGCCAGCATCCCGAAACCTTCGTTGTTGACATTGATGGTACCGGTGTTGAGACCGGTGGCATCGCCATTACCGGCGTCGGTAGAGCCGACAATCACCCCGGCGCTCATGTCAGGCAGATAACTGGCACTGTAGAAGGTCTTCGCGGTGATATTGCCGTCTTCATCGAGTGTGGGAATAAAACCATCGACGTTAATGGTGCCGGCGTTGGTGGCAGTGCCTTTAGCGGCCGCCACACCATAGAGACCCGCACCGTTCAGGTTGATGGTGGCCCCGGCATCGTTTTCCACGATGCCATAATTTGATGCCAGCAGGGCATAAGCTGTATTGTAATGCCATACAATGGGGTAATCCGGATTACTTGTATTAGCTATTGGTTTATCTGGCGAAGAGATGGTAATAACTCCGCCGGTCTCATTTATTGCACGGCTGCCAGCGTCGTCTGCCCGCAGAATGGCTGCCCTTGTCACTGTGCTTGCGGTATCGTTGAAATCGCTGGCAGTAATGGTTCCCTCGTTAATGACAGTACCGTTATCTGATGCCCGCATTAACGTGGATAGCCCGGTGGTAATAACCCCTTTATTTTCGGCAGTTGAACCTGAACCGCTGGCCTGAATGATGGCGCCGGACATTATGGCACCAGTATTATTTGTCACGTAACTGACATCCAGCACTGAGCCGCTGTCCAGGATTAATTTCCCTCCATTGGTTACCACCGCAAGCCCGGCATTGGCTGCTGATGCATCACTGACTTTTACCGAAGAATTGCCGCTAACCTGCACTGTGTTATCACCGGAAACAGCAATACCATAGGCTGCATAAGGTAAATTATCATCGTAGCCAGTCGATACTCGCGTTGAATCAATATTGACACCACTGTTGATGAAAACGTTATTGCCGCTCCCTTCGACAGACAAACCATAGGAATAGCTGTCAACGTTGGCCAGCTGGTTGTCCTGCGAAAGATTCACGGAACCATCAATAGTCAGAGTGTTATTATTCCCGGTAATTTGCGCCCCTGTTAATGTGCTGCTGGCTTTCGGATTAATATCATCAGCCTGCATACCACCAGACACATTGACGTTCCCGGTAATTTCCGTTGTGCCGTCATTTCCCGCCACGCTGACGCCGGTCGCGCCCTGGTAAACGCCGTCCGCATCTTTTTCCGCATGCACATTCACCGTGCCGTCGAGCGTCACGCTGGCGCTGTTGCCGGTAATGCTGACGCCAGTGCCGTTCAGGCTGCTGTCGATGGTGCCGGTGTTGGTGAAGCTGGCAGTGTTCCCGTCAATAGCGACGCCGGTTGAACCGCTGTCCACCGCCGTGATACTGCCCTGATTGGTCACACTGGCGGCATTGCCGGAAACCGTCAGCCCGGTCGCCCCACCGGAGGCATAGACATCACCGTTAATGGTGGTCCGGGTGTCGTCGCCCGTCACCACCACGCCGGTGGCGCCGTCGGCGGCGGTAATGTCGCCATCAAGGGTGTTGACTGTATTATCT
>NZ_JMTB01000103.1 GCF_000734965.1 Trabulsiella guamensis ATCC 49490 | reverse complement strand
GGAAAGGTCAGAAAAAGATATGGGTCGAAATTCATCACGTTCTTAGAAATAAAATAACCCACTATGTTACAGTGGGTTATAAAAGATTATATTATTTACAAACCTTTTTTAGAAATACTTAATTCATCAGTAAATTCGTTGTTTTTATTTCACCCATAATTTCGGTGAATATAACAATTATTTTGATGCCAGTTGATTTCGGCGATATTCCCCCTGACGTTCAAGCATCCAGCCAGGGTATTCACGCGGCAGTTCGCTGACGTCATTCAGTCGTTGCAACTCTTCGGCCGTGAAGCGAATGTCAGTCGCCGCCAGGTTATCCTGTAACTGATCCGCGCGTTTAGCGCCGATAATCACGCTGCTGACCACTGGCTGATGCAACAGCCAGGCAAGGGCAATCTGCGCGACGGAAACACCTTTGTTTTGCGCGATGGTGCGCATCACGTCCACGCAGTCAAATGCACGGTCTTTATTCACCGGCGGGAAGTCAAATTCCTGCCGACGACCGCCGCTTTCGCTCTGCCCGTTGCGGTCATATTTACCGCTCAGCAGACCGCCCGCCAGCGGGCTCCAGACCATCAGACCGACGCCTTCGCTTTGCATCATCGGCACCAGCTCACGTTCTAAGTCGCGCCCGGCGATGGTGTAATACGCCTGCAACGACACAAAGCGTGCCAGTCCAAGTTTGTCGGAAATGCCCAGTGCTTTCATGATTTGCCATGCCGCCCAGTTCGAAACGCCGACGTAGCGTACGTGGCCCTGCTGTACAAGGCTGTCCAGCGCGCGGAGCGTCTCTTCCATCGGCGTTGCCGGATCAAACCCGTGTAACTGGTAGAGATCGAGGTGATCGAGCTGCAAACGACGCAGACTCTCTTTGACGCTGTTGATGATGTGATAACGCGAGCTGCCGCGCGAGTTAACGCCCGCCGTGCCGGTTTCGCCAAACACTTTAGTCGCCACCACCACGTTTTCGCGTGGCACTTTCAGATTTTTCAGCGCCTGACCGGTGATCTCCTCCGAACGTCCTTCGGAATAGACGTTGGCGGTATCGATGAAGTTAATGCCCGCATCCAGCGCGCTGCCCACCAGTTGTTCGGCTTCTGCCTGACGCAACTGGCCAATCTTGCCCCACATGCCGCCTTCACCACCGAATGTCATGGTGCCAAGGCACAGTTCAGACACAAACAACCCGGTATTGCCTAGTTTCTGGTATCTCACAGGAGTCTCCTCGAATTGAATGATGCGAGTGCCCTATAGTTATAGCCAGCGACAGCTGTTTGCGAATGGGGCAATTCTGCCCGTTTCTTGCCTGATTCTCTTTATCTGAGACGCAGCAACAAATAACCGACGACGCCCGCCCAGAGTAAAACCGGCAGTGAATAGAGGTGAAAACGCCACCAGATGCGGCGATCATTGGCCATTCGTAATGCAATGAGATTGGCGAGCGATCCGGGTAATAATCCAAACCCGCCAACGTTTACCGCCCAGGCGAGCAGCATCGACGGAGGGACGTAATTCAGCAACAGAATGGTAGACGGTACGTTGCTGATAAATTGCGACAGGCCGATGGCGGTCAGCCACAGACCGCCATCAGAGAATTTACCGACGCCGGTGAGAAGATGATGCAGCGCGGGAAGCTGCGTCAGGAGATGGACATCAATGAACATCGCCATAAACACCAGCAGCAGCGACCAGTCAACGCTCAGCACCACGCGCTTTGCCAGTACCAGGAACCCTGCCGCAATTAGCGCCAGTCCCCACAGTTCCAGCTTCAGCTCCAGCGCCACCAGAAAGACCAGGTAAAACGCCAGGCAGCCCCAGACTAAAACCGGCGACCACTGCGGCGTGCGATCGCTGCTCTGAAAGACCAGCGTTTTTGCCGGGAAACAGAACCAGCACAGCACCAGCAGCGTCAGCATCATCGCCAGCGCCAGCGGAAACATCTGGCCGATAAACGCGGTGAAAGAAAGACCGGAGCGCCCCCATAACAGGATGTTTTGCGGATTTCCAATGGGCGTCAGCAGCGAACCGGCATTGACTGCCAGCGCTTCAAAGATAATCAGCCGATTAACCGGAATTGCGCACCACTTTTTCAGCGTCAGGGTAAGCGGCACGATGATAAACAGCGCGACATCGTTGGTTAAAAAGGTCGACAACAGTGCTGCGGCGAGCACCATAAAGAAGGCGATTTGCCGTTCGGTGACAAACCGGCGCGCCATTTTTCGCCCGAGCACATCAAAATAACCGCTCTGCTCCACCCCTTTGGTGAGCAGCATCAGACCGCTGAGGGTAATAATGGTGTGCCAGTCAATGGCGGCAGGCCATTTTTGCGGGGCGAAAGGAACCAGAAAACTTAACAGGAGGCCGATAATGATCAGCAGGTGCAGGAATCGATCACGCGCCAGCGCGTGCAAGAACGGCAGATTCATTCAGAGCGTTGCCCCTGACTGAGGGTAAACTGGTGAAACACGTCGAGGGTTTCCTGACTGACATGGTGTTCGATGCCTTCCGCATCGCGACGGGCAATTTCCGGGCTGACGCCAAGCACCAGCAGGAAGTTTTCAACGATATGGTGACGGATGCGGCTCTCTTCCGCCAGCCGTTCCCCTTCGGCGGTCAGAAACACGCCGCGCCATGGGATCTGTTCAATCAGCCCGACGCTCGCCAGCCGCTTGAGCATTTTTGCGACAGTCGGCTGCGACACGCCAAGCCGGGCGGCCATGTCGACCTGCCGGGCTTCCCCCACTTCACGGATCAAATCGGAGATCAGTTCGACATAGTCATCAATCAGCTCGCGACGATGCGCCTCGCGCACCTGGCGAAAAGCTTCGACGTGCTCTTCCACATTCACCAGATGCTTAACTTTTTTCTTCACTGGCGGCCCCTCGCGACGACTCATTGTGCTTCCTCATTCATGCAACGCGTCAAAGCATTAGATAAAGAAGCCCCATTGTATAGGATCGCGCCCATAGCACAAAAATTTAACGTGTTAGCCATAGCTATACAATATAGCCTGTGCTATATCTGTATATAAGACAGACATTCTTCATGGACTGAAGAAGCCACAGGTCCCGGGAGGCTGCCATGAATGAATTCAAGAGGTGCTTACGCGTGTTTACCCACTCTCCTTTTAAAGTCCGGTTGATGCTGCTGAACATGTTGTGTGACTACATCAACAACAAACCGCAACAGGATAAACCTTCTCACTAAAAAGCGGCGTCGCGGTACGCCGCTTCATTTTTTTGTCACAATCCCCTGTCAGACTGGCCTTAGCATCAAAAAATCCGCCTGTTTTTTACGGATTTGCAGACTTCCTCGCAAAACATTTGCTTACCGGTAGTTGACCTTCTCACAGCACCGCTCTATCTTCGTGCAGCCCTGCATGGCTTATGGCATTCAGCTGAGAACCTTTCTCGTTTTTCTCGCACTATCCCGGCAGGTTTTAACCCTTGACGCCAGGGGAAGCACATGGCGTTTTTTTGATAGTGACCTATGAATTTAACCCTGAAAGATTCACTCGCTGCCCGCGGTGTGGCTTTAAGCCCGTGGACAGGTTTTTATGTTCTGCAATCTCTGCTGATTAACCTCGCGCTGGGTTACGCCTTTAGTGCGCTCTATACCGTAGCGTTTGCCTGTGTCCTGCATCTGTTGTGGCGTGCATTTCCGCGCGTACAAAAAGTGTTTATCGGAGCATGCTCTCTGGTCGCCGCCTTCTATTTTCCGTTCGCCCAGGCGTATGGCGCGCCGAATTTTAATACCCTGCTGGCGCTGCACTCCACCAATATGGAAGAGTCGACCGAAATCCTCACCATCTTCCCGTGGTACAGCTATTTTATCGCTGTCTTCATTTTCGCCCTTGGCGTGATTGCTGTGCGCCGCAAAATCACTGACAGCAAGCCGTGGGGGAAACTGGAAAAGCTGGCGCTGCTCTTCTGCGCCGGGACGTTTTTCGTCCAGCCCGTGCAAAACCTGGCATGGGGAGGCGTGTTTAAAGTGATCGATACCGGGTACCCGGCGTTTCGCTTTGTGAAAGACGTGATCGTCAGTAACCATGAGGTGCTTGACGAAAAAGCGCGGATGGCGGAGCTGTCCGGCATGAAAGACACGTGGAATATCGTGGCGGTGAAGCCGAAATATCATACCTATGTAGTGGTGATTGGCGAAAGCGCGCGCCGCGACGCGCTCGGCGCGTTTGGCGGTCACTGGGATAACACGCCGTTCGCCAGTCATGTGAACGGTTATCTGTTTACTGATTATGTGGCGGCCAGCGGCTCGACGCAGAAATCGCTCGGTCTGACGCTCAACCGGGTCGTTGACGGCAAACCGCAGTATCAGGATAACTTCGTCACCCTTGCCAACCGAGCGGGTTTCCAGACCTGGTGGTTCTCGAATCAGGGGCAGATTGGCGAGTACGATACCGCCATCGCCAGCATCGCGAAACGTGCCGACGAAGTCCAGTTTCTGAAAAGTGGCGATTTCGAGGCGGATAAAAACACCCGCGATGACGCGCTGTTGAAAATGACGGCTCAGGTTTTTTCCAGCGAGCACACACAGCCACAATTGATTGTGCTGCATCTGATGGGGTCGCACCCGCAGGCCTGCGATCGGACGCAGGGGAAATATGCGGAATTTGTGCAGTCCAGAGAGACGTCGTGCTATCTCTACACCATGACGCAAACCGACGACCTGCTGAGTAAACTGTACGAACAGCTACGGAATACCGGCGACAGCTTTTCCATGGTTTATTTTTCGGACCACGGGCTGGCGTTTAAAGAGCGTGGTAAAGAAGTGCAGTACCTGGCCCATGACGACAAGTTCCAGCAGAACTTCCAGGTACCGTTTATGGTGCTTTCCAGCGACGATAAATCACACCGCATCATTAAAGCACGCCGTTCCGCGAATGATTTCCTGAGCTTCTTTTCACAGTGGACAGGCATTAAAGCCAAAGAGATTGCTTCCCGCTATCGCTTTATTTCGGAGCAGAAAGCCGGTCCGGTGTATATCACCAACTTCAAATTGCAGAAGGTGGATTACAACCATCTTGGCACCGACATTTTCACCACCAACAGCCGTTAACCGGTGATTCGCAGGCATAAAAAAATCCGCCCCATGAGGCGGATTTTTTATTATCACCGAAGTGATTAGAAACGGTAACCAACGCCTGCGATCCAGGTGCCAACGTCAACGTTACGAATACGAGACTGCTCGTAGGAGAAGTCCAGAGCCACGTTCTCGATCGGGTTAAACTGCAGACCCGCACCGTAGGAGAAGCCGTAATCGCTGGTGTCAGACTTGCTAGCTGGGAAGTCGTTCGCCTGGAATTTACCGTAGCCAACACCCACTACACCGTAGATGCTTGCCCAGTCGTTGATGCGGTAAGCCGGACCCGCAGTGATACCGTAGTACTGGCCTTTGTTGTAGATGCCGTTTTCGGTACGATCTTTTTCAGTGTAAGTAAAGGAACCGATAACACCGAGCGGGTTGCTGTCGTCGAACTCGTAACGATATTTCAGGTTGAAACCGTTCGTTTTGTTAGCAACGCCCTGCATATCGCTCTGAGCGTAACCACCAGTAACGGTAGAAGTACCTGCAACAGCAGAACCTGCGGAAACAGCCAGAACTGCGGCCAGTGCTGAAAGACATGCAATTTTTTTCATAACCACCTCAAATGTGCTTCAAGTAAATCCTAAGTTTTAAATATATCAAAAATTGTTAAGAAACTCTTTCCACTTTACGCTGTCTAAGGCGTCATTTCATGTAACCAAACGTTTCCACGACTGACTATACCTTTCAAAAATCAGCGAATTTACCGAATATTACGCCATTATTACGTGCATTACACCCGCACCTCATACAGATTAATCCTAATTTGGTAGCGCAAAAATCCGACAGCGTGGTGGTATTTTACGACTTTCCGGCCCCTTTTTTTTCAACAATCGCTAAACCGCAGCGGGGTAATTCATTTACACTGACGGTTTTACTTCCTTTGACAAAAACTGACAGGAGAAAGGATGCCTGGGTCGTCCCGCACCACGCCAGCCTGGTTGCCAGTTCTGGTAATAATCATTGCGATGTGCTCCATTCAGAGCGGCGCATCACTGGCTAAGTCATTGTTTCCACTGGTAGGGGCTCCAGGAGTCACCGCGCTGCGACTGGCGCTGGGTACACTGATTCTGGTGGTGGTTTTCAAGCCATGGCGGTTGCGTTTTGAAAAAGCAAAGCGTCTGCCGTTGCTCTTTTACGGGCTGTCTCTTGGCGCGATGAACTACCTGTTTTATCTCTCCATCCAGCGTATTCCGCTGGGCATCGCTGTCGCGCTGGAATTTACCGGGCCGCTGGCCGTCGCCCTGTTCGCCTCCCGCCGAGCTGTCGATTTTGTCTGGGTGGTGCTGGCGGTGGTGGGGCTGTGGTTTCTGCTGCCACTGGGCCAGCAGGTCGCGCATGTTGATCTCCCTGGCGCCGCGCTGGCGCTGGGTGCCGGGGCGGGCTGGGCAGTGTACATTCTGACCGGCCAGCGCGTAGGTGAAGAGCATGGCGCGGCAACAGTTTCCGCAGGCTCGCTGATCGCCGCGATTGTGTTTGTCCCCATCGGCGTGATGCAGACCGGCGATGCGCTCTGGCACTGGTCGCTGCTGCCGCTCGGGCTGGCTATTGCCATTCTTTCCACGGCACTGCCCTACTCGCTGGAGATGATCGCCCTCACCCGTCTGCCAACGCGCACCTTTGGCACTCTGATGAGTATGGAACCCGCGCTGGCGGCAATCTCCGGCATGATATTCCTCAACGAAACGCTCACGTTGACTCAGTGGCTGGCGCTGCTGGCGATTGTGACAGCGTCGATGGGCTCTGCGTTAACAGTACGCGGTGGCAGTACGATAAAAGAGGTGGATATCAGCTAATTTCCGACAGCAACCTACATTTTCCACTATCAAACCGATAGGTATAGCGTGAATCATACTGTCTGGATCCGGTGCTATACTTAGTTCCGTTAATTATCGGGGATAATACATTTCAAGAGGATATGAGATTATGGCTACCGCTAAACTGGTAAAAACTAAAACATCTAATCTGCTTTATACTCGCAACGATGTATCGGATAGTGAAAAGAAAGCCACGGTTGAGCTGCTCAACCGCCAGGTCGTTCAGTTCATTGACCTGTCGCTGATCACTAAACAAGCTCACTGGAATATGCGCGGCGCGAACTTCATTGCAGTTCACGAAATGCTGGACGGTTTCCGTACTGCGCTGACCGACCATCTGGATACCATGGCAGAACGTGCCGTTCAGCTTGGTGGCGTGGCGCTGGGTACCACTCAGGTCATCAACAATAAAACACCGCTGAAAACCTACCCGCTGGATATTCACGACGTTCAGGATCATCTGAAAGAGCTGGCTGACCGTTACGCTGTTGTGGCGAACGATGTGCGTAAAGCCATCAGCGAAGCAAAAGACGAAGATACGGCGGATATCTTCACCGCAGCGTCCCGTGACCTCGATAAATTCCTGTGGTTTATCGAATCCAACATCGCATAATTCAGCATGCCTGAATGAAGCCCTCCACTGCCGTGGGGGGCTTGCACATTTATGGTGCACATTTATGCACCATAACCCGCCCAAGTAAATTAATTGTAATAATCTCCTCACACAATCGTTAACAAAAGATTGTTTTATCACCGGCTCTTGCGTTAAAAAACACCTTCCGTTTCGGTGTGGAAAAATTGCACCAAAACAACGCCCCATAATGGTGCATAAAGGCTGAATCCTGCCCGTTATCGTGCATCGCTGGTTGCTTCTGTTGTTATAAAACAATAGGTTGCAAACATGGCATGATTTTTTCATATTGCCCTGTGTTCTTGCAGGGGATCGCCCCGTGGATAAAAAAGGAAATTCTATGAAGTCTGTACTCAAAGTTTCACTGGCTGCACTGACCCTGGCTTTTGCGATGTCCTCTCAGGCCGCGGAAAAACAACTGGTTGTCGCGACTGACACCGCATTTGTCCCGTTTGAATTTAAGCAAGGCGATAAGTATGTCGGCTTTGACGTCGACCTGTGGGCAGCTATCGCCAAAGAGCTGAAACTCGACTACACCCTGAAACCCATGGATTTCAGCGGTATCATTCCGGCGCTGCAAACGAAAAACGTCGATCTGGCGCTGGCTGGCATCACCATTACTGAAGAGCGTAAAAAAGCGGTCGATTTCTCTGACGGCTACTACAAGAGCGGTCTGCTGGTGATGGTCAAAGCCAACAATAACGACATCAAAAGCGTGAAAGATTTGGACGGTAAAGTCGTTGCTGTGAAGAGCGGTACCGGTTCGGTTGACTACGCGAAAGCCAATATCAAATCCAAAGATCTGCGTCAGTTCCCGAACATTGATAACGCCTATATGGAGCTGGGAACCAACCGTGCGGACGCTGTGTTGCACGACACGCCGAATATCCTGTACTTCATCAAAACCGCCGGTAACGGTCAGTTCAAAGCGGTAGGTGAATCACTGGAAGCGCAGCAGTATGGCGTCGCATTCCCCAAAGGCAGCGATGAGCTGCGTGAGAAAGTGAATGGCGCGCTGAAAACCCTGCGCGAAAACGGTACGTACAACGAAATTTATAAAAAATGGTTCGGTTCTGAACCTAAATAATTCTGCCTGAATTCAGGTTTGTAGCGCCCGGTGGCGCTTACGCTTACCGGGCCTACGTTTTTCATTTTTCACCACGGTTTACAGGAATTTATCATGCAGTTTGACTGGAGTGCCATCTGGCCTGCCATTCCGCTTTTGATGGAAGGCGCCAAAATGACGCTGCTGATCTCCGTTGTCGGCCTGATTGGCGGCGTGATCATCGGTCTGGCAGCGGGTTTTGCGCGCTGCTTCGGCGGCTGGATATCCAACCATATCGCGCTGGTCTTCATCGAAGTGATCCGCGGCACCCCGATCGTCGTGCAGGTGATGTTTATCTACTTCGCCCTGCCGATGGCGTTCACCGACCTGCGTATTGACCCGTTCAGCGCGGCTGTCGTGACCATCATGATTAACTCCGGCGCTTACATCGCGGAAATCACCCGCGGCGCGGTGTTGTCTATTCATAAAGGTTTTCGTGAAGCCGGTCTGGCGCTGGGCCTGTCCCGCCGCGAAACCATTCGCCATGTGATCCTGCCGCTGGCGCTACGCCGTATGCTGCCGCCGCTCGGCAACCAGTGGATCATCAGCATTAAAGATACCTCACTTTTTATTGTTATCGGCGTCGCCGAGCTGACCCGTCAGGGCCAGGAGATCATCGCGGGTAACTTCCGTGCCCTGGAAATCTGGAGTGCGGTCGCCGTGTTCTATCTGATCATCACCCTGGTGCTGAGCTTTATTCTGCGTCGTCTTGAAAGAAGGATGAAAATCCTGTGATTGAATTTAAAAACGTCTCCAAGCACTTCGGCCCGACCCAGGTGCTGCATAATATCGATCTGAGCATTAAACAGGGCGAAGTGGTCGTGATTATCGGCCCGTCTGGCTCCGGCAAATCCACGCTGCTGCGCTGCATCAACAAGCTGGAAGAGATCACCAGCGGCGAGCTTATCGTTGACGGTCTGAAGGTAAACGATCCGAAAGTGGATGAGCGCCTGATTCGCCAGGAAGCCGGTATGGTATTCCAGCAGTTTTACCTCTTCCCGCACCTGACTGCGCTGGAAAACGTCATGTTTGGCCCGCTGCGCGTGCGTGGCGCGGACAAAGCCACTGCGGAAACACAGGCGAAAGCGCTGCTGGCGAAAGTAGGGCTTGCCGAGCGCGCGCATCACTATCCGTCGGAGCTTTCCGGTGGTCAGCAGCAGCGCGTCGCCATTGCCCGCGCGCTGGCAGTGAAACCGAAAATGATGCTGTTTGATGAGCCGACTTCAGCACTGGATCCGGAACTGCGTCATGAAGTGCTGAAAGTGATGCAGGATCTGGCGGAAGAAGGCATGACGATGGTGATCGTTACCCACGAAATCGGCTTTGCTGAGAAAGTGGCTTCCCGTCTGATTTTCATCGATAAAGGCCGCATCGCGGAAGATGGCGACCCGCAAGTGTTAGTCAAAAATCCACCGAGCCAGCGCCTGCAGGAGTTTCTGCAGCACGTTTCCTGATTGTTCTCTCTGCACACTCCCCCGTCGGGGGAGTGGCATCTCCTTACCAGATTGTTCTCAAAACCCGCGCGCTTGCGTCCGCCTTCTATACTTATCATTTTGTTGGACATTTTTGACGGAGGCTATCGTGCCGTGGGTTTTCCTCTTCCTGTTCGCACTGTTCTGTGCGCCGCTTCAGGCGGTGACGATCCCGGGCATCACCTCCGGCGCCTCGTCTGATAAAAACGCAGCGACGGCGCAGGAGCCCGATCTGGCACAAAAAAAAGCGGCTTATGCCGCGCTGGCTGACGTGCTGGAAAACGACACATCGCGCAAGGAACTGATCGACCAGCTTCGCCAGGCTGCGGCCACGCCGCCTGCCGAACAGGTACCGAAAATCACCCCGCCAGAGGTCATCGAGCAAAAAACGGTGCTTGAGAATGTCACCGATGTCAGCCGTCACTATGGCGAACAGTTTTCATCACGGTTCGCCCAGCTCTGGCGCAACATCACCGGCTCACCCCACAAGCCGTTTAACCCACAGACCTTTACCACTGCTCTGATCCATTTCCTGCTACTGGCGGCGCTGGTATTTGCTGTCTACGGCGTATTGCGCCTCTGTGCGCTGCCGTTATATCGCAAAATGGGGCAATGGGGGCGAAGAAAAAACCGCGAGCGTAATAACTGGCTGCAACTGCCATCGATGATCGTGGGTGCGTTTATCATTGACCTGCTGTTGCTGGCATTCACATTGTTTATCGGCCAGATGCTGAGCGATAACCTGAACGCCGGCAGCCGCACCATCGCCTTTCAGCAAAGCCTGTTTCTGAATGCTTTTGCACTGATCGAGTTCTTCAAAGCCATTCTGCGGCTGGTATTTTGCCCCCGGGTTGCCGAGCTACGACCATTTAATACGCAGGATGACGTCGCGCGTTACTGGAATCTGCGGCTGAGCGCGCTAAGCAGTCTTATCGGCTACGGACTGATCGTGGCGGTGCCGATTATCTCCAACCAGATTAACGTACAGGTGGGTGCACTGGCGAACGTGGCGATTATGCTGGTGATTACGCTCTGGGCGCTGCGTCTGATTTTCAGAAATAAACAAGATATCACCCGCAGTCTGCAGCAACTGGCTGACCATTCACTGCCCTTTTTCAGCCTGTTTATCCGCGCCTTTGCGCTGGTGTGGCACTGGGTGGCGAGCGCCTATTTTATCGTGCTGTTCTTTTTCTCACTGTTCGATCCCGGCAATAGCCTGAAATTTATGATGGGTGCGACGGTGCGCAGCCTGGCGATCATCAGCATTGCGGCTTTCGCGTCCGGGATTCTCTCCCGCTGGATTGCGAAAACCATTACCCTGTCGCCGGAAACGCAGCGCAACTATCCGGAGTTGCAAAAACGGCTTAACGGCTGGATCTCCGCATCATTAAAATTCGCCCGCTTCCTGGTAGTCTGCGTTGCCATCATGATGTTGCTCAGCGCCTGGGGGCTGTTCGATTTCTGGCAATGGCTGCACTACGGCGCGGGAGAGAAAACCGTCGATATCCTGATTCGCATCGCGCTGATCCTGTTTTTCTCCGCGGTGGGCTGGACAGTGCTCGCAAGCCTTATCGAAAACCGTCTCGCGTCAGATATACATGGCCGCCCGCTACCCAGCGCGCGCACCCGAACGCTGCTGACGCTGTTTCGCAATGCGCTGGCCGTGGTCATCAGTACGATTACAGTGATGATTGTGCTGTCGGAAATTGGCGTGAATATCGCCCCGCTGCTGGCCGGCGCCGGGGCGCTGGGCCTGGCGATTTCATTCGGCGCGCAGACGCTGGTGAAAGATATTATTACCGGGATCTTTATTCAGTTTGAGAACGGCATGAACACCGGCGATCTGGTGACCATCGGGCCGCTGACCGGGACGGTGGAACGGATGTCGATCCGATCTGTCGGCGTGCGTCAGGATACCGGCGCGTATCACATCATTCCCTGGTCGTCGATAACCACCTTCGCTAACTTTGTGCGAGGGATTGGCTCAGTGGTGGCGAACTATGACGTCGACCGCCAGGAAGATACGGATAAAGCCAATCAGGCGCTGAAAGATGCGGTTGCCGAATTGATGGAACAGGAGGCAATCCGTGGGCTTATCATCGGCGAACCGTCGTTTGCCGGGCTGGTAGGGCTGACCAATACCGCATTTACCCTGCGTGTCTCCTTCACCACCCTGCCGCTGAAGCAGTGGACCGTACGTTTTGCGCTGGATACACAGGTGAAAAAACATTTTGACCGCGCAGGGATTCGCGCGCCGGTGCAGACCTACCAGATGCTGCCTGTCAGCGGCGCCACACCCGAAGGCCAGCCGCCGCCACAGGAGCCCACGATTTAACGCGGGCGTGAGGCGAAGCGACGGCGTTGCTCGTCGTTCATAAAGGTCCAGGCGATAAAGCGGCTCTGCTTTTGCCCCTGGGCCATCTCTTTTTTAACCACTTTCACGGCACCTGCCTGCGTCAGCGCACGGTACAGCTCCGGCAGATTATCGCCTCGAGAAACCAGCGAGGTGAACCACATCACCTGACGCGCGAACGACTGGCTTTCGGCAATCATTTTACTGATGAACGCCACCTCGCCCCCCTCACACCACAGCTCCTGTTGCTGGCCGCCAAAGTTGAGTGCGTCGTTTTTGTCCTGCCCCAGATTACGACGCTTATGCTCGCTTCCCCGGCGCGCGGCGGCGGCAGAATCATGAAATGGCGGGTTGCACAGCGTGGCGTCGTATTCTTCATTTTTATGGATAATGCCGCTGAAAATCTGCGCCGGGTTTTTCTGCCTGCGCAGACGGATCTGGCGGCTCAGCCCGGCATTGCCGCTGACAATCGCCTGCGCGCTGGCGAAGGCATCCGCATCCACCTCGCTGCCAGTAAACCGCCAGCCATACTCATGAGCGCCGATTAGCGGATAAATGCAGTTGGCGCCGATGCCGACATCAATAATCGTGGCATTACGCGGGATCTCGCCAGTCGTTTCGCCCAGCAGATCTGCCAGATGGTGGATATAATCAGCGCGCCCCGGCACCGGCGGGCAGAGAAAACCATCAGGAATGTCCCAGTGCTCCACACCATAAAAATGCGCCAGCAACGCTTTGTTCAGCGCTTTCACCGCCAGCGGATCAGCAAAATTGACCGTCTGCTCCCCTGCCGGGTTGAGGATTAGAAAAGGCGTCAGTTGCGGACTGGTTTGGCTCAGCGCGGTGAGATCGTAGCGGGTGTTGTGACGGTTACGCGGGTGCAGTCCCGGCTTCTGGGCTTTCATGGCTTTCTCCTGTTTTCCGCGCGTAAGATACCCGTTGACGGCGGCGGGGTAAATAAGTGAGGCTGGAGAAAATCATGATGACAACAAGGTGCGCTATGTATTTCTATCAACCTTCGCAGGGACACGGACTGCCACACGACCCGCTGAACGCCATTATCGGCCCGCGCCCTATCGGCTGGATCGCTTCCCTTGACGCGCAGGGACGACGCAACCTGGCGCCCTACAGCTTTTTCAACTGTTTTAACTATCGCCCGCCGATTATCGGTTTTGCCAGTAGCGGCTGGAAAGACAGTGTGCAGAACATCGTTGAAACGAAGGAGTTCGTCTGGAATTTGACCACGCGGGAGCTTGCCAGCGCCATGAATGAAACCTCCGCCAGCCTGCCCCACGGTGAGGACGAGTTCGCTGTGGCCGGACTGACCCCGGCAGCAAGCCGCTTTGTGAAGGCGCCTCGCGTGGCGGAAAGCCCGGTCAACTTCGAGTGCAAACTGTCGCAGGGCATCCAGCTCACCGCCGCCGACGGCACCCCGGTTGACACCTGGTTGGTGCTCGGAGAAGTGGTCGGTATTCATATTGATGAAACGCTGCTGGAGAACGGTATTTATCAGACCGCCAAAGCCAACCCGGTGCTGCGCGCGGGCGGCCCTACGGCGTATTACACTATCAGCGACAGTCACCGGTTTGATTTAGTGCGGCCGGATGCGCGGTAATTCTCCATAAAACAGCCACTTCCATGTGGCTGTTTTGTCAACGGAATGTCATTTTTTGTTGTTCAAAAAATACGCTTTTCACCATCAATTTTTTGCGCGCTTTCTCGTTTCGTGACCACCTACACTTTTAAGGTATTCCGTCGAAACAGAGAGGTCGTCACCATGAAAAGAAGTCTTGTGTGGATTGCTGCTGGCGCGCTCGTCGCCTTCTCTTTCGCATCGCAGGCTGAACCACAGCAACTAAATCCAGGTGAAACCGGCCAGTTACGTCCGGCTGGTACGGTGTCCGTAAGTGGCGCCAGCAACCTGGACGATTTGCAGGCTAAACTGGCAGAAAAAGCCCATGAGAAAGGGGCATCCGGCTACGTGATTAACGGTGCCAGCGGTGAGAACAAAATGTTCGGTACCGCCACCATCTATAAGTAACGCGCTTTTCTTTCCTGTCTGAATGCACTCACATCGTGGGTGCATTATTTTTATTCGACTCTTGTTTGTTTAATTTTTGACCACATATAATACATTACGATGATGTGACAATGTCGGAGGTGAGACATGGCTTCAGGATGGGCAAGTGACGATGCCGTCCAGCAACAGATCGACAGCACCGTCAATGATGCCGTTGCGCGCGTGAGAAACGCCATTTCAGGCGGTGAAAGCCTCAAATTTTGTGACGAATGTGGAGAGGCGATTCCGGAGGCACGCAGAAAGGCGGTGCCTGGCGTCCGATACTGCGTCAACTGCCAGCAGCAGAAAGATTTACATAACTCTACATTTTCGGGATATAATCGCCGTGGTTCAAAGGATAGCCAGCTTCGCTGACAAATCCTTACCAGTTTCCACAGAACAACCCAACGTCTTTACGACCACGATTTCTGGCGAAATAAGTCGCATTCCGTGCCTTTTTCGCCAGGTGATCGCCATCACACTTCTTTTCGGTTTGCTTTCTGAAAATAATTTATTAATAATCAATAAATTAATATTGGTTCAAATTATTTGATGAACACTATCAATTATGTTCGATTTTCTCCATCGACAAAAACCGTGATACTCATCACATCGACAGAACATCGTCCCTACAAACAACCTGCGAGAATATGAACATGAAAAACGTTAAATATGCTGTTGCTGCCATCGCTCTTTCTACCCTTTCTTTTGGTGCTTTCGCTGCTGACGCCGTTTCTCCGGCACAGGCTCAGGGCATGAACAAAATTGGTGTGGTTTCCGCTGAAGGCGCCAGCACGCTGGACGGTCTGGAAGCAAAACTGGCTGAGAAAGCGGCGGCTGCAGGCGCAACGAGCTACAGCATCACTTCCGCTAACACCAACAACAAAGTGAGCGGTACTGCCGTTATTTACAAGTAAGACACTTTCCCTCTGTGTTGATTAACCCTCATTAACCCTGTTTGTTACCCTTGCTTGCCCGTCCTCGCCACTGGACGGGCTTTTTTTTGATCTTCTCTCGCGGCAATCAGCGGGTTACCAGCATTCCGCTACACGGGCCAGCCCCGCTTCCAGATTTTCAACTTCACCGGTCGCCAGCAAACAGCATGCAAGCTGGATTTTCAGCGACTGCGGCACCGGCTCGCTGCCCGCCACACAGCGCTCAATCCAGCGTGCGGTCACCATCGGATCTTTCGACCCAGGCAGGATGACGTCCCGGTTATCTTCGCTCTGACGCTCAACCAGTACCTGCACACCGTTTTTTATCGATTAGATTAATCTGCGGGCAACGCTGCGGGCTGGCGTACACTTCGCCTTCTGTGCCATGCAGAAGAATGCCGCGTCCACCAATATCGGTAAAAAAACGGGCGACACGGGTGACATATTCCGGGTGAGAGACGCTCGACAGGCGCAGCGCGGCGCCTTCCGCAAATGGGGTTGCCAGCTTCGCCAGCGTGTGTGCGCTGTTACGCACGCCCATCCGCCAGCGTATCGCCAGCTGTTTTTCCATTGGCGGGCACAGGGCGCTGACCGGCATATAGACCGGCTGATGACCTTCCAGTTTAGCCTGCGCCTGCCCGGCGTGGCGCGTAGCCTCAATGCCGATCATCTCAAAAATGGTTTCTGTCAGGATACGGGTGGGGTCTTCGCTCACGCCATGCACCACCACCGGAAACCCGAGCTTGTGCAGCAACATGGCAAGCAGCGGCGTCAGGTTGGCCTGTTTGCGCGCGCCGTTATAGCTGGGGATCACTATCGGCATCGGCTTTCCGACCGGTGGTGTCAGGCGAATGGTCTGTTGCTGCATCGCCTCATAAAAGCCATGCATTTCCGCCTCGCCCTCACCCTTAATCCGCAGCGCAATGAGAATACCGCCCATTTCAAGATCCGGTACGTCACCTTCCAGCATTCGCGTATACAGGGCGCGTGCGGTATCGAAATCGAGGTCACGGGCATGATGCTTTCCTCGCCCGACTTCTTTGATGATAGTGCGATAATCCATGTGTACTCCTTGCCTGACGCTATCGCCGTTTACGACGACTCTGTTTTGCTTTGCTTTTTACTATAACCTTTGGCACATCAGGTTGCTCGATGGGAAATACCGGCAGCGCGTTAAGTAAGCGCTTGCCATAACTCTTGCTCAGCAGACGTTTATCATAAATCACCACCTCGCCCCAACAACTGTGGCTACGGATAAGCCGGCCGACCTGCTGGATCAGGTTAAACGAGGCGCTCGGCAGGCTCTGCACTTCGAACGGATAACGGTTGAGACTTTTCAGCCATTCACCTTCGGTGATCACTACCGGGCTGTCGATGGGCGGAAAGGCAATTTTATGGATATGCACCTGGCTTAACAGTTCGCCTTTCAGATCCAGCCCCTCTGCAAAAGACTGCAGCCCCACCAGCACACTGCGTTCACCACTTGCCACGCGCTTGCGATGCAGTTCCACCAGCCGGTAACGTGGCTGATCGCCCTGTACCAGCAGCATCAGACGCAGGTCAGTGACGTACTCAAGAAAACGCTGCATCGCCCGTCCGCTGGCAAACAGTACCAGCATGCCAAGATGCTTTTTGCTCTCCAGCGACTGGCGAAAGAACGCGGCCATTTCGGCGATATGCTGCTCTTCGTTTTCCATCAGCGGCTCATAGCGCATCTGTGGAATGACGATTTTGCCCTGTTCGACGTGATTAAAGGGGGAATCCAGCGCCACAAAACGGTCACCGGCGATTTCTTTCAGGCCGCTCATCTCCTGTAGCCGCGAAAAACTGTTCAGCGAACGCAGCGTGGCGGAGGTGACGACGATGTGCGGTACGCTGCGCCACAGCAGTTTTTCCAGTTGATCACTGACACGGATGCCGACGCAATGGAACATCATGTGCACCTGTCCGTCACGGACTTCCCGTGTCGCCCATTTGCTCACTGGCGCGCCGGATGCCTGCACCATCGCCGCCAGACGCCACAGCTTGCTCTGGCTTTCAAACATGCCAAGGGCGCGGTTCATCTGCAACAATATGCGGTGTAAACGGACGATATCGTGGCTGCCGGTTTTTTCGCTGAGATCATTGAGAAACAGCTCTGACAGCCCGCGCAACTGTTCGGTGAGCTTCGCCAGTCGCTGGCAAATCGCCATGACCTCGTCTGGCAATTCACCCATCGTGAAGCGATGCTCGGCCTCCTGAGTGGCAGGCATGTAGTGATTGAGCAAAGTATTCAGCGATGAAATCAGTTCGTACAGCTCTTCGCAATGCGCATTCAACCGTTCCGGTAGCGCCAGCGGCGGCGTGGTTTTCGGGCGAAACTGTTCGAGGCAGGTTGCCACCAGTTTAGTGAACAAATCCAGCTGGAGCCGGTACCAGGGCGCGCTGATCTCTGCGCTCATCTCCAGCGCATCACGCGCAACCTCCGGCAGATGGTGCCCTTCGTCGAGGACCAACAACAGGTTTTTCGGCTCCGGCAGCACCGCTTCGCTCTCCATTGCTGCCATCACCAGCGCATGGTTGGCGACCACCACTTCGGCCTCCTGAATCTCCCTGCGGGCGACGAAAAACGGGCATTCGCGATAATAATGGCAGTTGCGATTCAGACAGCTGGCCTTATCAGTACTCAGCCGCCGCCAGAGATCGTCATCAATGGCGATATCAGTGTGATCGCGCAGGCCATCCCACTTGTAGCCGTCGAGATCCGCTTTCAGCTTCGCGCAGCGCTTCTGCTCTTCCTGATTGTTGGGGGTTAATGCGTCGTCAAGAAAAGCGAGCAGATCCTGTTGCGTTGGTTCAGTACTGGCGAGCGCCGTCAGATTGCGCGGGCAGACGTAACGCCCGCGACCAAAGGCGGCGGTAAAGCGGAGGTCGGGGATGATTTTTTTCAACAGCGGCAAATCTTTACTGTAGATTTGATCCTGCAGGGCGACGTTAGCAGTGCTGACCACCAGCGTTTTCTGCTCTTCGCGGGCAATCGCAATGCCGGGAATTAAATAGGAAAGGGTTTTCCCGACACCGGTGGGAGCCTCAATCGCCAGATGCCGCCCTTCTTCTCCGGCGAGCGTTTTCGCCACATCGGCAATCATCTGCCGCTGCGGGGGGCGCGGGATAAAATCGGGGATCTGCTCCTGAAGCGCTTTATACCAGGTGGCAATCTGCGCCTTCAGCGCGGCGGTAAGTGACATCGGGACAACCTGAATACTGTATAAACAGCCACTATTGTGGCACTTTCCAGGCCGGTGGGCAAAGTAAAAGCCCGGCTTTTCGGCCGGGCTCGCAAATTACTCTGCAATCTTACGCGGACGGCGGCGACGCGGTTTTTCGCTGGTCGGTTTGTCGTCCTGACGGCGCGGCGCTTTTGGTTTCGCGCTGCCGCCATCGTTGCGGCGCGGTTGCTGTTGTTCGCGCCCGGACGCCTGGCCCTGACCGCGACCACCGCGCCCCTGACGACCATTCTGGATAGGTTCCGCTTTGATGGACGGATCCGGTTCGAAGCCCGGCAGAGCAATGCGCGGGATCTCTTTTTTCAGCAGACGTTCGATATCGCGCAGCAGTTTATGCTCATCAACACACACCAGCGACAGCGCTTCGCCGGTGGCCGCCGCGCGACCAGTACGACCAATACGGTGCACATAATCTTCCGGGACGTTTGGCAGTTCGTAGTTCACCACATGCGGCAGTTCTTCAATGTCGAGACCACGCGCGGCGATGTCTGTCGCCACCAGCACACGGAGGTCGCCGGATTTAAAATCCGCCAGCGCGCGGGTACGCGCCCCCTGGCTTTTGTTGCCGTGGATCGCCGCACTGCGGATACCATCTTTATTCAGTTGCTCCGCCAGATGGTTAGCGCCATGTTTGGTACGGGTGAAGACCAGCACCTGTTGCCAGTTGCCCTGACCAATCATCAGCGACAACAGTTCCCGCTTGCGTTTCTTATCGACAAAATGGACGTGCTGCGTTACCTGCTCAGAGGCGGTGTTGCGGCGCGCCACTTCGATTTCCAGCGGATTGCGCAGCAGTTTTTCAGCAAGGGCTTTGATATCGTCAGAGAACGTCGCGGAGAACAGCAGGTTCTGACGCTTCGGCGGCAGTTTCGCCAGCACGCGGCGGATATCATGGATGAAGCCCATATCCAGCATGCGATCGGCTTCGTCGAGGACAAGTATTTCAATGCTGTCGAGTTTCAGCGCATTCTGATGCTCGAGATCAAGCAGACGCCCGGGCGTGGCCACCAGCACATCAACGCCGCCGCGCAGTTTCATCATCTGCGGGTTAATGCTGACGCCGCCGAACACCACCAGCGAGCGGATATTAAGGTATTTACTGTACTCACGCACATTCTCGCCCACCTGCGCGGCCAGCTCGCGGGTTGGGGTCAGGATCAGCGCACGGATCGGGCGACGCCCTTTGGCGTGAGGTTCTTTGGAAATTAAGTGCTGCAACAGCGGTAAGGTAAAACCGGCGGTTTTCCCGGTGCCGGTTTGGGCGCTGGCCATCAGGTCACGGCCTTCCAGCACCGCAGGGATCGCCTGCTTCTGGATAGGGGTAGGCTCGCGGTAACCCTGCTCTGCAACAGCGCGCAGGATTTCCGGATTCAGGCCAAGGGTATCAAACGACATAACAACTCCGCACCGCCCCGACCATTGCAGGTGTAGTTTTCAGGGTGATAGTAAACAAGCAGATGACAAAAACCACAATGTCAGAAAGAGGCGGAGTGTAGCAGCTTTTGTGACGTAGCGCATAAATTATCCCTTCATGTCGAAAGCCTCCCCGCCAGACTGGACAAGGTGCAAAAACAGACATAATCTTAATCAATCGATTGATTAATTTTTTGGTATGCGATGAATACCACTCCCACCACCAGCAAAGGTGAACAGGCCAGAAGCCAGCTGATTGCCGCCGCCATCGCCCAGTTTGGCGAGTATGGACTGAACGCGACCACCCGTGAGATTGCCGCGCAGGCCGGGCATAATATTGCCGCTATCACCTATTATTTTGGCTCGAAAGAAGACCTTTACCTCGCCTGCGCCCAGTGGATCGCTGATTTTATCGGCGGGAATTTCCGCCCGCACGCTGAAGCCGCCGAAAAATTGCTGGCGCAGCCCACACCGGATAAAACCGCCATCCGTGCACTGATCCTCAGTGCCTGCAGGAATATGATCCTGCTGCTGACCCGTGACGAAACGGTGAACCTGAGCAAATTTATCTCCCGCGAACAGTTGTCACCAACGCAGGCGTATCAGTTGATTCACGATCAGGTAATTTCCCCGCTGCACAGTCATTTCACACGGCTTATCGCGGCGTACACTGGTTGCGACGCCAGCCAGACCGAGACCATTTTGCACACCCACGCATTGCTCGGTGAAGTGCTCGCTTTCCGTCTCGGGAAGGAGACTATTCTGTTGCGTACCGGCTGGGCGCAGTTTGATGAGCAAAAAACAGAACAGATCTACCAGGTCATCACCAGCCATCTCGATTTTATCCTGCAAGGTTTAACGCAAAGGAGTCTGACGTCATGAAGAAGCCTGTGGTCATCGCGCTGGTTGTCGCGGTGGTGGTCGCTGTCATCGGAGCGGGCACTGCGTGGTACCAGAGTCGTCAGGATCAAGCCCTGACCCTCTACGGCAATGTGGATATTCGCACCGTCAATATGAGCTTCCGTGTCGGAGGTCGTCTGCAGGCGCTACAGGTTGATGAAGGCGACGCGATCAAAGCCGGACAGACGCTCGGCGAGCTTGACCGCGCGCCTTATGAAAACGCGCTGATGCAGGCGAAAGCGAACGTCTCCACCGCACAGGCGCAATATGATCTGATGATGGCGGGCTATCGCGCCGAAGAGATAGCCCAGGCAGCGGCGGCCATGCGTCAGGCACAGGCAGCGTATGATTACGCGCAGAATTTCTACCAGCGTCAGCAGGGATTGTGGAAAAGCCGCACCATTTCCGCCAACGATCTGGAAAATGCCCGTTCATCGCGCGATCAGGCGCAGGCCAGTCTGAAATCCGCGCAGGACAAACTCAGCCAGTACCGGGCCGGCAACCGTCCGCAGGAAATCGCCCAGGCGAAAGCGAATCTGGAACAGGCGCAGGCGCAACTGGCGCAATCACAACTGGATTTGCATGACACCACGCTGGTCGCGCCGTCGGACGGCACGTTGCTTACCCGCGCCGTCGAGCCGGGCAGCATGCTCAACGCGGGCAGTACCGTACTGACGCTCTCTCTGACGCGTCCGGTGTGGGTGCGGGCGTATATCGATGAGAAAAATCTAAACCAGGCGCAACCGGGCCGAGAACTGCTGCTCTATACCGATGGTCGTCCGGACAAGCCCTATCACGGCAAAATCGGTTTCGTCTCGCCGACCGCTGAATTTACCCCGAAAACCGTGGAAACACCGGATCTGCGTACCGACCTGGTGTATCGCCTGCGCATCATCGTGACGGACGCCGACGACGCGCTGCGTCAGGGGATGCCCGTTACCGTCCGTTTCCCTGACGGAGAGTAAGATGACGGAGGCGGTGATTACCCTCAACGGGCTGGTCAAGCGTTTCGCGGGCATGGATAAACCCGCCGTGGCGCGACTGGACTGCACCCTTCATGCCGGCTATGTCACCGGGCTGGTCGGCCCTGACGGTGCCGGGAAAACCACCCTGATGCGCATGCTCGCCGGTCTGCTGAAGCCCGACGAAGGCAGCGCGTCGGTGCTGGGGTTCGATCCGGTGAAAGATGACCGCGCGTTGCATGCGGTGCTCGGCTACATGCCGCAGAAATTTGGCCTGTATGAAGATTTGACAGTAATGGAAAACCTCACCCTGTATGCCGATCTGCGCAGCGTGGTGGGGGAAACCCGAGAGAAAACCTTTGCCCGATTACTGGAATTTACCTCGCTGGGACCGTTTACCGAACGGCTGGCCGGAAAGCTCTCCGGTGGCATGAAACAGAAACTGGGGCTGGCCTGTACGCTGGTCGGCGAGCCGAAAGTACTGCTGCTCGATGAGCCGGGCGTCGGCGTTGACCCTATCTCCCGCCGCGAATTGTGGCAGATGGTGCATGAGCTGGCAGGCGACGGCATGCTGATCCTCTGGAGCACCTCCTATCTCGACGAAGCTGAACAGTGTCGCGATGTGTTGCTGATGAACGAAGGCGAAATGCTGTGGCAGGGCGAGCCGACGGCGCTGACGCAAACCATGGCCGGGCGCAGCTTTCTGATGCACAGCCAGCAGCTTAATAACCGCCAGTTGCTGCAACGCGCCCTCACCCTGCCGCAGGTCAGTGATGGCGTGATCCAGGGGAAATCGGTACGCCTTATCCTGAAAAAAGAGGCCAGTACCGACGACGTGCTTTCTGCGCCTGGCATGCCGTCATCCATTGAATTTAGCGAAACCGCGCCACGCTTTGAGGATGCTTTTATTGATTTGCTCGGCGGTGCCGCAACCTCGGAATCGCCACTCGGGGCGATCCTGCATACGGTAGACGGCGAGCCAGGTGAAACGGTAATTGAAGCCAAGGCGCTGACCAAAAAATTTGGCGATTTCGCCGCTACCGATCACGTAGATTTTGCCGTGACGCGCGGTGAAATTTTCGGTCTGCTCGGCCCCAACGGCGCTGGAAAATCCACCACCTTTAAGATGATGTGCGGCCTGCTGGTGCCAACCTCCGGCAAAGCGCTGGTGCTGGATATGGATCTCAAAGTCAGCTCCGGCAAAGCCCGTCAACACCTCGGCTATATGGCACAAAAATTCTCGCTTTATGGCAATCTGACCGTCGAACAGAATCTGCGGTTCTTCTCCGGCGTGTATGGTCTGCGCGGAAAAGCGCAGGATGAAAAAATCGCCCGTATGAGCGACGCCTTCGGCCTGAAAAACATCGCCAGTCACACCACCGATTCCCTGCCCCTCGGCTTTAAGCAGCGGCTGGCGCTGGCCTGCTCGCTGATGCATGAGCCGGATATTCTGTTCCTTGATGAGCCCACCTCCGGCGTCGATCCCCTCACCCGCCGCGAGTTCTGGCTGCACATCAACAGCATGGTGGAGAAAGGCGTGACGGTGATGGTCACCACCCACTTTATGGATGAGGCAGAATACTGTGACCGTATCGGGCTGGTGTATCGCGGCAAGCTTATCGCCAGCGGCACGCCGGATGACTTAAAAGCGAAGGCTGCCGACGACAGCACACCGGATCCGACCATGGAGCAGGCTTTTATCACCCTGATCCACGACTGGGATAAGGAAAACGCCGATGCCCAATAGCAGCATGATTTCCTGGCGGCGCGTACGCGCACTGTGTGTGAAAGAGACGCGGCAAATCGTTCGTGACCCGAGCAGCTGGCTGATTGCGGTGGTGATCCCGCTGATGCTGCTGTTCATCTTCGGCTACGGCATTAACCTTGATTCCAGCAAGTTGCGCATCGGGATTTTGCTCGAACAGCAAAGCAACGAGGCGCTCGATTTTACCCACGCCATGACGGGTTCGCCTTATATCGACGCTACCATCAGCGATAACCGCCAGGCGTTGATTCAGAAAATGCAGGCCGGGCAGATCCGTGGTCTGATAGTGATCCCGGTGGATTTTGCCGCGAAGATGGCGCGGGACAACGACACGGCGCCCATTCAGGTGATCACCGATGGCAGCGAACCGAATACCGCAAACTTTGTGCAGGGCTATGCCGAGGGGATCTGGCAGCTCTGGCAGCATCAGCGCGCGGAAGACAGAGGGGAAAGTTTTGAACCGCTGATTGACGTTCAGACGCGCTACTGGTTTAACCCGGCCGCCATCAGCCAGCATTTTATCATTCCTGGCGCGGTGACCATCATCATGACGGTCATCGGCGCCATTCTGACCTCGCTGGTGGTGGCGCGTGAATGGGAGCGCGGCACCATGGAGGCACTGCTCTCCACCGAAGTAACGCGGGTTGAACTGCTGCTGTGTAAGCTCATTCCCTACTATTTCCTCGGCATGCTGGCGATGCTGCTGTGCATGCTGGTGTCGGTATTTATTCTCGGCGTGCCATATCGTGGCTCGCTGCTGGTGCTGTTTTTGATCACCAGTCTGTTTTTGCTCAGCACGCTGGGCATGGGGCTGCTGATTTCCACCATCACCCGCAACCAGTTTAACGCGGCCCAGGTGGCGCTCAACGCGGCGTTTCTGCCGTCGATTATGCTGTCCGGTTTTATTTTCCAGATAGACAGCATGCCCGCGGTGATCCGCGCGGTGACCTATATTATCCCGGCGCGTTACTTCGTCAGCACGCTGCAAAGCCTGTTTCTGGCGGGGAATATCCCCATTGTGTTGTTGGTTAACGTGCTGTTTTTGATTGCCTCGGCGACGATGTTTATCGGCCTGACATGGCTGAAAACCAAACGGCGACTGGACTAAAAGGGGCGACGAGATGTTACATCGTTTATGGACGTTAATTCGTAAAGAGCTGCAATCTCTGCTGCGCGAGCCGCAGACCCGGGCGATTCTGATTTTTCCGGTGTTGATTCAGGTATTGCTGTTCCCCTTCGCGGCGACGCTGGAAGTGACCAACGCCACCATTGCCATCTATAACGAAGACAACGGCAAGCACGCCATCGAACTGACCCAGCGTTTCGCCCGCGCGAAAGCCTTTACGCATGTTCTGTTGTTGAAAAGTCCGCAGGAGATCCAGCCGACTATCGACACCCAGCGCGCCCTGTTACTGGTGCGTTTCCCGGCTGATTTTTCGCGCAATCTCGATACCTTCCAGCCCGCACCAATGCAGCTCATCCTCGACGGGCGTAACTCCAACAGTGCGCAGATAGCCGCTAATTATCTGCAACAAATTGTGAAGGAATATCAGCAGGAGCTCATGGAGGGCAAAGCGAAACCGAACAACAGCGAACTGGTGGTGCGCAACTGGTATAACCCGAATCTTGACTATAAATGGTTCGTAGTGCCGTCATTGATCGCCATGATCACCACCATCGGGGTGATGATAGTGACGTCGCTGTCGGTGGCGCGCGAGCGTGAGCAAGGAACGCTGGATCAGTTGCTGGTGTCGCCGCTCTCCACCTGGCAGATCTTCGTCGGTAAAGCGGTTCCGGCGCTGATTGTCGCCACGTTTCAGGCAAGCATTGTGCTGGCAGTGGGTATCTGGGCCTATCAGATCCCGTTCGCCGGATCGCTGCTGCTGTTTTATTTCACAATGGTGATTTACGGGTTGTCGCTGGTGGGGTTTGGCCTGCTGATCTCATCACTTTGCTCAACCCAGCAACAGGCGTTTATCGGTGTGTTCGTCTTTATGATGCCGGCCATTTTGCTGTCGGGATATGTATCGCCGGTGGAGAATATGCCGGTCTGGCTGCAGGATCTGACGTGGATAAACCCCATCCGCCACTTTACGGATATCACCAAGCAGATCTACCTGAAAGATGCGAGTCTGGAAATTGTCTGGGGAAGTTTGTGGCCGCTACTGGTGATAGCAGCCACGACGGGCTCAGTGGCGTACGCGATGTTTCGGCGGAAGATCCTCTAGCGAAGTCTTCTCTTTCGCCAGTAATGACACCACGGCAGGGCCAGCAAGGATAACGGCACCTGCCATCGCTAACAGCAGGTTATTGTGCAGCACACGTGACAGCAGCCACAGCGCAATCATCGCCGCACCAAAGTACCAGGTGGTGGTGAGCTCTTCGAGCACATCACCCACATTACGCCAGCGTTCTTCCTGGTGACGCTGCAAAAAGAGCATCATCACCACCGTCACGCCGTACAACACGCACAGGCCTAAACCGACACGAACCAGCGCGCCGCTTGTCCATCCCATGACCAGTACCGCCACAACCAGCAAATGCAACATTATCTGCCAGCAACTGAGGCCAGTTGTGACACGAACGCGTTGTTGCCACTTCATGGCTTCTCTCCTGGAATATTTTCAACGGATTATTCAGAGTACCGCACTTTACGGAAAATTCCGTTACACCGCATCTTTTTGTGACGCCGACTACACTATTTCAATCAGGAAAGTGACGTTGACGGGAGAATCATGACGCAACAAACACAACAATTTTCAATAAAAGTGCTCACGATTAACACACATAAAGGCTTTACGGCGTTAAACCGCCGCTTCATTTTGCCTGAGCTAAGAGACGCGGTGCGCACCGTCAGCGCGGATATCGTCTGCCTGCAGGAGGTGCTCGGCGCGCATGAGGTGCACCCGCTGCATGTGGAGAACTGGCCTGACACCAGCCACTATGAATTCCTCGCCGACACCATGTGGAGCGACTTTGCCTACGGTCGCAACGCCGTCTACCCGGAAGGTCACCATGGTAACGCCGTACTGTCACGCTACCCCATATCCCGGTATGAAAATCTGGATATCTCAGTCGGCGAAAGCGAAAAGCGCGGCGTTTTGCATTGCCAGATAGCGCCACCCGACCTTGATCACCCTATCCATATTTTGTGCGTGCACCTTGGCCTGAAAGAGATCCATCGCCAGCAGCAGCTTTCTCTGCTTTCGGATTACGTCAATAAGTTGCCGGAAGGCCATCCTGTGGTGGTGGCGGGTGATTTCAACGACTGGCGGCAGCGGGCGAATCATCCGTTGAAAGTCCAGGCGGGGCTGGAAGAGATTTTTACCCGCGCCACCGGGCGCCCGGCGCGAACCTTCCCTGTTCGTTTTCCTCTGCTCCGCCTCGACCGTATTTACGTGAAAAACGCCAGCGCCTCCAGCCCCACGGCGCTGGCGCTCAGCAACTGGCGACATCTGTCCGATCATGCCCCCCTCAGTGCGGAGATCCATCTATGAAATGTAGTTGGCGCGACGGCAACCGTATCGAGCTGCTGGAAAATGGTGATAACTATTACCCCGCCCTGTTTCACGCTATCGATCAGGCGGAAAGCAAAGTCATCCTCGAAACCTTTATCTGGTTTGAAGACGAGGTGGGTAAACAACTGCACAGCGTTCTGTTGCGCGCCGCACAACGCGGCATTCAGGTCGAAGTGCTACTCGATGGCTACGGTTCGCCGGATCTCAGCGATGATTTCGTTGAAACGCTGACTTCTGCAGGCGTCATTTTCCGTTATTACGATCCGCGTCCACGATTGTTCGGCATGCGCACCAACCTGTTCCGCCGCATGCACCGCAAGATTGTGGTCATCGACACCACCGTCGCGTTTATTGGCGGCATCAACTACTCTGCAGAACACATGACCGACTACGGTCCGGAGGCGAAACAGGATTACGCCGTGCGGGTGGAAGGACCAGTGGTGCTTGACATTGTACAGTTTGAACTGGAAAACCTGCCGGGCAACGAAACACTGCGCCGCTGGTGGAAACGCCGCACCCGTGCGGAAGAAAACCGCACGCCTGGCGAGGCGCAGGCGCTGTTCGTCTGGCGCGACAACGGCGAGCATCGTGACGATATCGAACGCCACTACCTGAAAATGCTGGCCAACGCGCGCCGCGAAGTGATTATTGCTAACGCCTATTTCTTCCCTGGTTACCGCCTGTTGCACGCCATGCGCAATGCGGCACGGCGCGGCGTCAGCGTAAAGCTCATTGTGCAGGGCGAGCCGGATATGCCTATCGTCAAGGTTGGTGCACGGTTGCTGTATAACTATCTGGTAAAAGGCGGTGTGCAGGTTTATGAGTATCGCCGCCGTCCGCTGCACGGTAAGGTCGCACTGATGGACGATCACTGGGCGACGGTCGGCTCAAGCAATCTTGATCCGCTCAGCCTGTCGCTTAACCTCGAAGCCAATCTGATCATCCACGATCGGCAGTTTAATCAGACCCTGCGCGATAACTTAATGACCATTCTGCGCCAGGACTGTCGCCGGGTTGATGAATCGATGCTACCCAAACGCACCTGGTGGAACCTCGGGAAAAGCGTCGTCGCCTTCCACTTCCTGCGCCATTTCCCGGCCTGGGTCGGCTGGTTACCGGCGCATACGCCACATCTGGCGCAGGTGGAGCCGCCAGTACAACCTGAGATGGAAACGCAGGATCGAATTGATGCCGAAAATCAGGAGGTAAAATCCTGATGAGCCATTCACATCCGCGCTGGCGACAGGCGAAAAAAATCCTCACCTGGCTGTTTTTCATCGCGGTGGCGGTGTTGTTGGTGGTGTATGCCCAAAAAGTGGACTGGGGAGACGTATGGAATGTGGTGCGTAATTACAACCGCACCGCGTTTTTCAGCGCCATTGGCCTGGTTATTGTCAGTTATCTGCTCTATGGCTGCTACGACTTACTGGGGCGCGCCTACTGTGGACATAAGCTCGCGAAACGCCAGGTGATGCTGGTGTCGTTCATCTGCTACGCCTTTAACCTGACGCTCAGCACCTGGGTTGGCGGCATTGGCATGCGTTACCGGCTTTATGCCCGGCTTGGCCTGCCGGGCGCGACCATCACCCGCATCTTCTCACTCAGCATTACCACCAACTGGCTCGGCTATATCCTGCTCGGCGGGATCATTTTCACCTTCGGCGGTAGTACAGCTTCCTGATCACTGGTATATCGACGAGCAGACTCTGCGCATCCTCGGCATTGTGCTGCTGGTCATTATCGTCATTTATCTCTCGGCCTGCGCTTTCGCCCGTCGCCGCAGTCTGACCATCAAAAAGCAAAAACTGGTGCTGCCGAAATGGCGCTTTGCGCTATTACAAATGGCGATTTCCAGCGCCAACTGGATGGTAATGGGCGCGATTATCTGGATCCTTCTTGGTCAGTCAGTCGATTACTTTTTCGTGTTAGGCGTGCTACTGGTCAGCAGTATTGCAGGGGTTATTGTCCATATTCCGGCCGGGATCGGCGTGCTGGAAGCCGTGTTTATGGCATTGCTGGCAGGCGAACATACCTCACAGGGCACGATTATTGCCGCCCTGCTCGCTTACCGCGTGCTGTATTACTTTATTCCGTTGTTGCTGGCGCTGATCTGTTATTTGTGGCTGGAGAGTCGGGCGAAGAAACTGCGGGCGAAAAATGAGAAGGCGCTGGCGAAGTGATTTCCCCCTCCCGTGCGGGAGAGGGAAACAGACATTAGCGGCGATTGCCGAAAATACGCAGCAGCATCAGGAACAGGTTGATGAAGTCAAGATACAGCGTCAGCGCACCAAGAATGGCGTACTTGCGCAGGTTGCTGCTGTCGCGGATATCAATCTGCTCACCGATGTTTTTCAGCTTCTGGGTGTCATACGCCGTCAGTCCAACAAATACGATCACCCCGATGTAGGTTACCGCCCACATCAGCGCTTCACTCTTCAGCCAGAAGTTCACCAGTGACGCCAGAATGATGCCAATCAGCGCCATAAACAGCATATTGCCGAAACCGCTGAGATCACGTCTGGTGGTGTAGCCGTAGAGGCTCATCACGCCGAACATGCCGCCGGTGACCACAAAGGTGCTGGCGATGGAGGAGTAAGTGTAAACCACAAAAATACTCGACATCGTCAGCCCGGTGAGCGCCGAATAGAGCATAAAGAGCGTCGTCGCCATGCCTGCGCTCAGGCGCTGCACCATGGCGGAAAGCGCAATCACCAGCCCCAGCTGCACGATAATCAGCCCAAAGAAGGTAATTTTGCTGGAGAAGACGAACATCATGACCGCCGGGGTGTTGGCGGCATACCAGGCGATAAACGCCGTCAGCAACAGGCCGCAGGTCATCCAGCCATACACCTGCGCCATGTACGTCTGCAGGCCGGAACGCGCCTGTACGATGGAATCCGAACGTGGGAATCGATCCATGATACTAACCTCAGAAATTGATAGTGTGTGATGGTAAGACTAACACATCCTGCACAGGCCGCGAGTGTCCCGCAACAGACTTACCAGCGTTCCGCAGCCTGTTTGTCGCTGTCACGCGATTCCACCCAGCGATCCCCTTCCGGCGTGGCTTCCCGCTTCCAGAACGGCGCGCGGGTTTTCAGGTAATCCATGATGAACTCGCCAGCCGCGAACGCGCTACTACGGTGGGCGCTGGTCACGCCAACAAAGACGATTTCTTCACCGGGCCACATTTCACCAATGCGGTGGATCACCGTCACACGACCCAGCGGCCAGCGGTGACGTGCTTCATCGACGATCTCCGCGAGGGATTTCTCGGTCATGCCGGGATAGTGCTCCAGTGTCAACGCTTTCACGCTGTCCCCCAGATTGTGATTGCGCACCTTTCCGGTAAAAGTCACCACGGCGCCGTCTTCATCACGTTCCGCCAGCCAGGAATACTCATCGCCCACGTTAAAGCGCGCGGGCTCGACGCGAATACGCGTTTCGCTCATCTCAGCCTCCGGTGACCGGTGGGAAAAATGCCACTTCATCACCGGCCGCGACCGGATGGTCAAACCCGACCAGCGTCTGATTCACCGCCGCCAGCAGTTTGCCCTCTTCCAGCGCCAACGCCCAACGATCGCCGCGCGATGCCAGATGCTGACGGACGGCTTCCACCGCCGGAAAGTCGGCGTCAATTGACAGGCTGTCGGTGCCTACCAGTTCACGCACCTGCGCAAAAAATAAGACTTTAATCATCAGTATCCACCCTGAAATCACCGGATTTGCCGCCGCTTTTCGCCAGCAGGCGAACCGGACCAATTACCATATCTTTTTGCACCGCTTTGCACATGTCGTAGATAGTCAGCGCCGCGACAGAGGCTGCCGTTAACGCTTCCATCTCCACGCCGGTTTTACCGGTCAGACGGCACAGCGACTCAATGCGTACGCGGTTGTGCTCGGGCTGCGCCAGCAAATTCACTTCCACTTTGCTGAGCATCAGCGGGTGGCATAGCGGGATAAGATCCCACGTGCGCTTCGCCGCCTGAATACCGGCAATACGCGCGGTCGCAAACACGTCGCCCTTGTGGTGGCTGCCGTCGATAATCATCGACAGCGTTTCCGGCAACATGGTGACAAACGCTTCCGCGCGTGCTTCGCGCACGGTTTCCGCTTTGGCGGAGACATCCACCATGTGCGCTTCACCGGCGGCGTTGATATGGGTCAGTTGCGACATATTCTATTTCTTTAAATGAGGATGAAAATTACAAGGACGCGTCCGCGCATCCAGTTGTGGTGCAATAATGTTTTCCCAGGCCGTGCGGCAGGCTTTGGTCGAACCTGGCATCGCAAAAATCAGGGTATTATTGGCGATACCCGCAACCGCCCGGGACTGCAGCGTGGCCGTGCCGATCTCTTCAAATGACAGCATGCGAAATACTTCGCCAAAACCTTCGATTTCGCGGTCAAACAGCGGCAGCAGCGCTTCCGGCACCTGATCGCCTTCTGTCAGCCCGGTGCCGCCGGTGATCAGCACCACCTGCACGTCATCGCTGGCGATCCAGTGCGATACCTGGGCGCGAATGGCATAGCGGTTTTCTTTCACGATCGCCTTGTCGACAATCTTGTGCCCGGCCTCGTGCGCCTCATCGCGCAGGTAATGACCGGAAGTGTCGTCCTCTTCGCCACGACGATTAGATACCGTAAGAATGGCAATACGCGTCGGAATAAATTCTGCGCTGACCTGGCTCATCATAGTCTCCCTATGTCTGATAACGATTACCCGCGTTTATCCGCCAATGTAAGACAGATTCTGGGTAATGCCGGTGTTGCCCTGATGCAGGAAATGGGTTTGCTTTTTATGTGCCAGCGCGGCGGCAATGCGGGTTTCCAGCGCCTGCTGCTGAGCATCTGACGCCAGTAAATCGCGAAGATCAACGCCGCCATCGCCAAACAGGCATAAATGCAGCTTGCCGACAGACGAGACGCGCAGCCGGTTGCAGCTGGCGCAGAAATCTTTCTCGTACGGCATGATGAGGCCGATTTCACCGTCGTAATCGGGGTGGCAAAAGACCTGTGCCGGGCCGTCGCTGTGGTGTCTGAGCTGGTGGATCCAGCCGCGTCTGAGCAGTTCATCACGCAATACCATGCCGGAAATATGGTGCTTGCGGAACAGGTCGCTGCCCTCGCCGGTTTCCATTAACTCGATAAAGCGTAGCTGGATGCGGCGTGGTTTGATCCACGCCAGAAAAGTATCGAGCTGATGATGGTTCACATCGCGCATCAGTACGGTGTTAACCTTCACTTTTTCAAAGCCTGCGGCAAAAGCGGCATCAATGCCGTCCATTACCTGCTGGAATTTATCCTGCCCGGTGATGGCATGAAACTGACGCGCGTCGAGGCTGTCGACGCTGACATTCACCGCCGTCAGGCCGGCGTCGCGCCAGGATGCGGCATCCCGCGCCAGACGGTAACCGTTGGTGGTCACCGCAATCTGGCGGATATCCTGGTTTTCGCGAACGGCCGCTATAATGTCAGTAAAATCACGACGCAACGAGGGTTCACCGCCCGTAAGACGCACTTTTTCCGTGCCGAGCGCAGAGAACGCGCGGGTCACCCGTCGCACTTCATCGACGGTCAAAAAGCCATTATTGTTGATACCGCTGGGCTTGTAGCCATCCGGCAGACAGTAGGTACAACGGAAGTTGCACACGTCAGTGATCGACAGGCGCAAGTAATAAAACTTGCGTGCAAAAGCATCAGTCAGTTGTGTGGCCATATACACCTTTCCAAATACGGGAGGCACAGTCATTTCTTCCTGTACCCTGGTGGCTTTCGCCACGGCCAGAGCGCCATATCCGGGGGACGTAGGCACAAAGGCTAGAGTGTTTTTTCTTAGCGTTATGCTAAGACTGGTATGCCGATAGTAGCGCGTCAGAACCACATTCACCAGATGCGCTTTCGCTATATAACTATATACATAGCGACATGATCGTGCATTTTTACTACAGAATACGTAAAAAACCCCCTTTTGCATTGACATGCATCATTTTAGCCCGGGCGAAATATCGTCTTTTAGAGGTAGATCAGGTATTTTATGGCACTCACTGACGGAAGGAATGGGTATGCGTACTCGCACTTTGGCGGATCTTGATCGTGTTGTCGCACTGGGCGGAGGCCATGGGCTCGGGCGCGTAATGTCCTCTCTCTCATCATTAGGCTCCCGTTTAACGGGAATTGTCACCACCACGGACAACGGCGGCTCGACCGGACGTATCCGTCGTTCCGAAGGCGGCATTGCATGGGGCGACATGCGCAACTGTCTGAACCAGTTGATCACCGAACCGAGCGTCGCTTCAGCGATGTTTGAGTATCGTTTTGGCGGTAATGGTGAACTTTCCGGCCATAACCTCGGAAATCTGATGTTAAAGGCGCTGGATCACCTGAGCGTCCGGCCTTTGGAAGCGATCAATTTAATCAGAAACCTCCTCAAGGTAGAGGCGTCGCTGATCCCGATGTCGGAAACCCCCGTCGATCTGATGGCGCTCGACGACGAAGGCCATGAAATCTACGGCGAAGTGAATATTGACCAACTGAAAACGCCGCCGAAAGAACTGATGCTCTACCCGAATGTCCCCGCGACCCGCGAAGCGGTGCAGGCCATTGCAGAAGCTGACCTGATCCTCATCGGCCCGGGCAGTTTTTATACCAGCCTGATGCCGATTTTATTAGTGGGAGAGCTGGCGCAGGCGCTACGCCGTACCCCTGCGCCGATGGTGTATATCGGTAATCTCGGCCGCGAGTTGAGCGTTGCCGCTGCCAGTCTGACACTGACCGACAAGCTTGAACTGATGGAGCACTACGTTGGCCGTAAAGTGATCGACGCGCTGGTGGTCGGCCCGAAGGTTGATGCTTCAGCCATCACCGATCGCATTGTTATCAAAGATACCCTCGAAGCCAGCGACATCCCTTATCGCCATGATCGCCACCTGTTGCACCTGGCGCTGGAAAAAGCGGTCCAGGCGCTGGGTTAATCATCCGCGTGACAAATGAATGAAGGATTTATTAAGGTCTTAAGGTTGTCTTAAAAAACCGCTGTCACCATGACGAGTATCGTTATCAGCAGGATCTCGTCATGCGCTTACTGTCACGGCGCCCGATGCTTGGGCGGCTTACCTTTATTATGTTGTTCGCGCTCTACATTGCGCTGTTTCTTAACATTGCGTTTTACCAGCAGGCCTTTACGGAACTGCCAGTAGATAATCTGCATAACGGGCTGGTGTTCTTAACCATGCCGGTGGTGGCATTTTGCGTAATCAATATTGTTCTGACGCTGGCCTCGTTTTTATTTCTTGAGCGTCTGTTCATTACGTTGTTTGTGCTGGTCAGCGCCGCTGCGCAATATTTCATTCTGACGTTTGGAGTGATCATTGACCGCTCGATGATCACCAATATTTTTGATACCACCCCCGCTGAAAGTTACGCGTTGTTGTCAACGAAAATGGTGGTGACGCTGCTGCTTTCCGGCGTTCTGGTGATACTCCTCGCCTGGTGGATAAAAACCAAAAATGCCGTACCCGCCTGGAGCAGTATTCTGCGCCGTCTGATTAACATCGCTGTCTCTGCCCTGTTGATAGTCGTCGTGGCGCTACTGTTTTATAAAGATTACGCCTCATTGTTTCGCAATAATAAAGAACTGGTAAAAGCCTTAAATCCATCGAACAGTATTACGGCGGTGAATTCCTGGTATGCACACAATAAGCTGGATAACCTGCCGCTGGTTCGCATTGGCGAAGATGCAAAACAACGCCCGGTAATGCAAAACGGGCCGCGTAAAAATCTCACCATTTTGATCGTCGGTGAAACGTCGCGCGCGGAAAACTTCTCGCTCGGTGGTTATCCGCGCGACACCAATCCACGTTTAGCCAACGATAACGTGATCTATTTCCCGCAAACTGCCTCCTGCGGGACCGCCACAGCGGTTTCAGTGCCGTGCATGTTCTCGGATATGCCACGGGCGAAATATGACGAAGAGCTGGCACACCATCAGGAAGGGTTGCTCGATGTACTGCAACATGCGGGCATTCAGGTGCTGTGGAATGAAAACGACGGCGGCTGCAAAGGGGCCTGCGATCGCGTACCACATCAGGACATAACAAAACTGAATCTGCCGGGGCAATGTATTGCGGGTGAATGTAAAGACGAGGTTCTGTTTCATGAACTCGACAATTACATAAATAACCTGCAGCACGACGGCATTATTGTTCTGCATACCATTGGCAGCCACGGCCCGACCTATTACAACCGTTACCCGGCGCAGTTCCGTCAATTTACGCCGACCTGTGATACCAACGAAATTCAGACCTGCTCTCAGCAGCAGCTGGTGAATACCTACGACAATACCATTCTGTATGCCGATTATATTATCGACAAAGCCATTACTTTGCTGAAATCTAAACAGGACAGGTTCACTACCAGCCTGGTTTATCTCTCTGACCACGGTGAATCACTGGGTGAAAATGGGGTGTATTTGCACGGTCTGCCGTATTCCATCGCCCCGGAAACACAAAAACATGTGCCAATGTTGCTCTGGCTGTCGGATGATTATCAACAGCGCTACGGCATTAATTATCAGTGTCTGAAAACGCGGGCTGCCACCAGCCACTATTCGCAGGATAACCTCTTCCCGACGATGTTAGGTATACTTGGGGTCAGCACCCGGGAATATCAGGCAGCGGACGATATTCTTGCGCCATGCAGAGGAGAAAGCCGATGAAAATATTAGTCATTGAAGACGACGAGCTGTTGTTACAGGGGCTGATTCTGGCAATACAAAGCGAAGGTTACGCCTGCGATGGTGTGTCTACTGCCCACGACGCCGCGCTGTCAATTGCCAATGGTCATTACAGCCTTGTGGTGCTCGATTTAGGCTTACCGGACGAAGACGGTCTGCATTTCCTGGCGCGGCTGAGACGCGAAAAATTCACCCAGCCGGTGCTGATCCTCACCGCGCGTGACACGATCAGTGATCGCATCACCGGTCTTGATACCGGTGCTGATGACTATCTGGTAAAACCTTTCGCCCTTGAAGAACTGAATGCGCGCATCCGCGCCCTGCTCCGCCGTCACCATAATCAGGGTGAAAGCGAGGTGACGGTGGATAACCTGCGTCTGAACGTTACCCGTCGCCAGGTCTGGTTAAGCGATGTGGCGCTGGAGTTGACACCAAAAGAGTACGCATTGCTTTCCCGCCTGATGCTGAAAGCCGGAAGCCCGGTGCATCGTGAAATTCTCTACAACGACATCTACAGCTGGGACAACGAACCCGCCACCAACACTCTGGAGGTGCATATTCACAATCTGCGCGACAAAGTGGGCAAATCCCGCATCCGCACCGTGAGAGGGTTTGGCTATATGCTGGTTACCGGCCCCGGGGCGGATTAATGGCGCTTTTTACAATGCAAAAATGGACGATGCGCAGCAAACTGTTGCTGACGATTGGTATTATCCTGGTGGTGTGCCAGCTCATCAGCGTGTTCTGGCTCTGGCATGAAAGCGAAGAGCAGATCCAGTTACTGGTACAAAGCGCCATTGAAGGCCACAACAATCGCAAACACATCCAGCACGAAGTGCGCGAGGCGGTGGCCAGCCTGCTGATCCCCAGTCTGTTGATCATCGGACTCGCGCTGTTTATCTGCGTGCAGGCGGTAAAACGCATCACCCGTCCACTCGCTGATCTGCAAAAAGAGCTGGAAACCCGCACGCCGGATAACCTGCAACCGATTTGCATCGCCAATAATGTCAGCGAAGTGGAATCCGTCACGTCAGCGATCAACGATCTCGTTTCGCGCCTGACCCAGACACTGGAGCGCGAACGGCTGTTTACCGCTGACGTCGCCCATGAGCTGCGTACGCCACTCGCCGGGTTGCGCCTGCACCTGGAACTGATGGCAAAATCTCATGCCATTCAGGTGGCACCGTTATTACAGCGTCTTGATCAGATGACAGAAAGTATCGCCCAGCTCCTGCAACTGGCGCGGGTCGGCCAGTCTTTTTCGGCAGGCAGTTATCAGCAGGTGGATCTGGATAACGATGTGGTAGAGGCAGAACGCCCTGAGCTGGAACGTATTCTCGCCCAGCGCCAGCAAACGCTTGTTATTAACCCTTCAACACGGGAAGCGGCGGTCCAGGGAGATGCCACGCTGCTGCGCGTCCTGCTGCGTAACCTGGTGGAAAATGCCCATCGCTACAGCCCGGAAGGCTCCACCATCACCCTCAGCGTTGAATACGATGCTGGCCCGGTACTGGCAGTGGAAGATGAAGGCCCGGGGATTGATGAAGCAAAAAGCGGTGAACTCAGCAAAGCGTTTGTACGAATGGACAGCCGTTACGGCGGCATCGGGCTTGGGTTGAGTATTGTCTCCCGCATCGCGCAACTTCACGATGCGAAATTCTTTCTCAACAACCGCAAACCCGCAGCCGGCGCGCGCGCATGGGTCAGATTCCACGCGCTACAGCGGTGATCAGTAAGTGATGGCCCAATGGTAAGCGAAACCGGTGACCAGCAGCAAAGAGACCAGCACAGCGAGATATTCACGTATTTGTAATTTTGGCATGGACACTATCCTCATTAAACTGAGGACAGTGTCGCCGGATAATATTAAGCAAACATTAAGGTCGGGCGTTCATCTGCCAAAAATCATGAAGCCGCAATAAACAGGTCGCGCAGTTGATGGAGCTGATCGCGGATGGCTGCCGCTTCTTCGAATTCGAGGTTCTGCGCATGCTGCATCATCTGCGCTTCCAGCTCGTGGATCTTCTGCTGTAGCGCTTTCGGCGTTAAGGCAACGCTGTCTTCCTCGACGATGCGCAGTTTACCTCGAGCTTTGGCTTTGGTTTTCGCGATGCCTGCACCGAGCGCCAGAATATCCACCACTTTCTTGGTGAGCCCTTGCGGCACAATGCCATGTTCGTCGTTGTAACGCTGTTGTTTCTCACGACGTCGTTCCGTCTCGCCAATCGCTTTCGCCATAGACGGCGTGATCTTATCGCCGTACAGAATTGCTTTACCATTGATGTTACGCGCCGCACGACCAATGGTCTGGATCAGCGAGCGTTCGGAACGCAGGAAGCCTTCTTTGTCGGCATCGAGAATAGCCACCAGCGACACTTCCGGCATATCCAGCCCTTCTCGCAACAGGTTGATCCCCACCAGCACGTCGAACTCGCCTAGACGCAAATCGCGGATGATCTCCATACGCTCTACCGTGTCGATGTCTGAGTGGAGATAGCGCACGCGTTCGCCGTGCTCTTCCAGATATTCCGTTAAATCTTCTGCCATGCGCTTGGTCAGCGTCGTTACCAGTACGCGCTCGTTGATAGCGGCGCGGATGCGGATTTCAGAGAGCAGATCATCCACCTGCGTCGCCACCGGCCGGACTTCGATGACCGGATCAAGCAGGCCTGTCGGCCGCACGACTTGATCCACCACATCGCCGCCAGATTTCTCCAGCTCGTAGTTGCCCGGCGTTGCGGAAACGTAGATCGACTGCGGTGCCAGCGCCTCGAACTCTTCAAACTTCAACGGTCGGTTGTCCAGCGCGGACGGCAAGCGAAACCCGTATTCCACCAGTGTCTCTTTACGGGCGCGGTCGCCGCGATACATCCCACCGATCTGTGGGATGGTAACGTGGGATTCGTCAATCACCAGCAGACCGTCGGCAGGCAGGTAATCAAACAGCGTCGGCGGCGGTTCACCCGGCCCGCGCCCGGAGAGAAAGCGCGAGTAGTTTTCGATGCCGGAGCAGTAGCCAAGCTCGTTCATCATCTCCAGATCAAACTGCGTGCGCTGGGTGAGACGCTGCTCTTCAAGCAGTTTATTGTTCGCCAGCAGCACTTTCCGGCGATCAGCCAGTTCGTCTTTGATCTCTTCCATCGCCTGCACGATACGCTCGCGAGGGGTAACGTAGTGCGTTTTCGGATAGATGGTGTAACGCTGAATGGTCGATTCGATATGACCGGTTAACGGGTCGAACAGCGACAGGCGCTCGACCTCTTCATCAAACAATTCAATACGCAGCGCAATGTCGTCGGATTCCGCCGGGAACACGTCGATCACCTCGCCACGCACGCGGAAGGTGCCGCGCTGGAAAGCCTGGTCATTACGCGTGTACTGTAATTCGGCGAGGCGACGGAGGATAGAACGCTGATCAACAATCATGCCGACCGTCAGGTGCAGCATCATTTTCAGGTAGAGATCAGGGTCGCCGAGGCCGTAAATCGCCGACACTGACGCCACCACGATGACGTCACGCCGCTCGAGCAGCGCTTTGGTTGCCGACAGTCGCATCTGTTCAATGTGCTCGTTCACCGACGCGTCTTTCTCGATGAAGGTGTCCGAGCTGGGCACGTAGGCTTCCGGCTGATAGTAATCGTAGTAAGAGACGAAATACTCCACCGCGTTCTCAGGGAAAAATTCCTTCATTTCGCCATACAGTTGCGCCGCCAGTGTTTTGTTGGGCGCCAGCACCATCGTCGGGCGCTGGAGGTCGGCAATCACGTTGGCAATGGTAAACGTCTTACCTGAGCCCGTTACGCCAAGCAGCGTCTGATGAGCCAGGCCGTCTTCCAGCCCCTCTTTCAGTTTGTCGATGGCCGCAGGCTGGTCGCCTGAAGGACGGAAAGCGGAATGCAGCTTGAACGGTTTACTCATGAATGACGACCTGTGAAGGAATGGACGGCAGGAAAGTAATTTTACTCGCCACGCCCCATTTTGCCAACTAAAAATACTGGATATAAAAACAGTAACATATTATCGTATCTCTGATACTCCCCTCTTAAAGTGTGAGAGTTGCCGCTTAATTTTCACCGCAACGATATAAAACACCAGACAACCGAGGTTATCCCCAGAATTTTTTCTCTTTTAACATTTGTCAAGTCAGGTAATGAAACTTTTATGGCAAGGCATGACACTTTTCTTACAGCCATTGATTTTATCTAACTTGCTAATTTAAAAGACAAATCTTCAAAAGCCGTCTTTCGCAGCAATTAAGGCGTAAGCCGCGTGGCTTCTCGTTTGCCGCAGGTTTTCTAACTCTAATACACAAGGTTATCCACAGGAATAGTGGATAACTGCGCCCAGGCCATATCCAGGGCTTAATGGCGAAAAACGCTCACCCGCGAAACCTCCGCGGGAAAAATTATTTATCGCTATTTTTTGATGTTTTTTCGCTAACGAGAGGGGCAATATCAGACGCGATCCTTATCACAATTCCGATCTTTTCCCTGATCGAATTGACTGAGATCGAGATATTTTCCTAATTCGTAAGAATCGACCTCGTTATCCAGCCAGGGAATTTCACCCAGCAGCGGCGCTGGCAGCATTCGCGTTAACGTCGCCATGTATTCCTGATGACGTCGCCCCGGCGGCGTCACGTCGTTCGCCACCCAGCCTGCCAGGCGCAATCCCGCCTGCTGCACCGCCTGCGCGGTCAGTAAGGCGTGGTTGATACAGCCCAGTTTGACGCCCACCACCAGGATCACCGGCAGGCGCTCCGCGACCACCCAATCGGCAAAACTGAGCGATGGCGACAGGGGGGTGTACCAGCCACCCGCCCCTTCCACCAGTACCCAGTCAGCCAGCGTTTCCAGCTCGCGCAGACCCGCTGAGAGCGTTTCCGCGTATATCGGCCGTTGTTCATCCGCGCTAACAATGTGTGGCGATGTCGGCTCTTCAAAGGTGTAGGGATTCACCTGTTCATAGCGCAAGGAGACAGCACTGTTGCGCTGTAATGCCAGCGCGTCGCTGTTACGCAGCCCTGCCGAAGTAATATCACTACCGGAAGCCACAGGCTTGTAACCTGCCGTGCGCAGGCCCAAACGATTCGCCGCCTGCAACAGTGCACAACTGGCGACGGTTTTCCCGACTTCGGTATCCGTACCGGTGACAAAATAACGTTCAGACACGTTCAATAACTCCCCAAAAAAGATGATAGGTCAGCGGACAGACGCCCGCCTGCTGCGGCCACGCCAGTTGAAGCGCCCTGAGACGACCGCGGGTTAATAATTGCGCCGAACGCCCCTCATGCAGATGCGTGGCGCCAATGCCCTTCAACGAGCGCATCGCACTCAGCGCGTCGGGGAAGGACAACGTAATGGATTCCACCCGGGAGTGACTCTGCCAGCGGGATAGCGCCGTACAGAGCGTCTCCCCGGTGAGAAAACGGTTCGCATGCGGTCGATCATCCACTGCCTGCCAGGCCTGATTCAACTCTGGTAGCGAGCCTGCCGCCAGAGTGGTGAACGCCAGCACGCCGCCGGGGCGCACCACACGGTACAACTCATCCAGCGCGGCGTTCAGATCATCGCACCACTGCACAGCGAGATTGCTCCAGACCAAATCAAACTGCGCATCGGCCAGCGGCAGGGCTTCGATATCCGCTGCGACGTAATGATGTGCCACCTGATTCAGACGTGCCTGCCTGAGCATCTGCGACGACAGATCCAGTGCGGTGACCTCGCTGCCGCTGTTTTTCCAGTAACGACTGACCGTACCCGGCCCGCAGCCGGCATCCAGCACACGGGAAAAGGTGCGCGCCGGGAGTTCCGCCAGTAGCCGCTGTGCACTCCGACGCTGAAGTTCATCATGCTGCTGATAGTGCGATGCCGCGCGACCAAACGCGGCGGCAACCGCCTGCTTATTGACGGGCGCCATGTAACACCTCCAGCAACCGTTCGATGTCCTGCCCCTGATGCGCCGCGGTTAACGTCAGTCGCAACCGCGCCGTACCGGCGGGCACTGTCGGCGGGCGGATCGCCGTCACCCAACAGCCCTGCTCACGCAGACGCTGCGCTAACGCCAGCGCCTGATCATTTTCGCCGACAATGAGCGGCTGTATCGCGCTCTGTGAATCGGTCAGCGTCAGCCCCAGTGTCCGGGCACCACGCCGAAACGCGCGGATATGACTGGCGAGAGTTTCCCGCCGTTGCTGCCCGTCGTCGCTGCGGATGATCTCCAGCGCCGCACGCAACGCCACTGCCTGCGCCGGGGGCATCGCGGTGCTGTAGATCAGATGGCGGGCAAACTGCAGCAGATAATCCGCCACTGTGTCGCTACACAACACCGCCGCGCCGCTCTGACCAAAGGCTTTGCCAAAGGTCACCACCAGCAGTTCAGGACGAACGTTTTGCGCATCGCAACTGCCACGCCCCTGCGCACCAGTCACGCCGATGCCGTGGGCGTCGTCGACCATCAGCCAGGCGCCGGACGTCCGGGTTGCCTCGTGAATGGCCGCCAGCGGCGCGGCGTCGCCATCCATGCTGAAAATGCCTTCAGTAATCGCCAGTTGTTGCCCGTCAGGCGCAGTCGCCAGCAACCGTTGCAAGTGGGAAACATCGTTGTGAGTAAAGCGCCGGAGTTGCGCCGGGCTGAGGCTGGCAGCCTCCAGCAGTGAGGCATGACTGAGACGGTCAGCCACCAGCCGATCGTCTTTTCCGGCCAGTGCGGCGATCACCGCCTGATTGGCGGCGAATCCGGAAATAAACAACAACGCGCGTGGGTAACCAAGCCATTCAGCCAGTGACGCTTCCAGTTGTTGATGCGCGACGGTGTAGCCGCTAACATGCCCGGAGCCGCCGCTGCCGACGCCATAGCGCGCCGCGCCCTCCTGCCAGGCGGCAACCGCCTGCGGATGCTGGCTCAGCCCCAGATAGTCATTGCTGGAAAAATTGAGCCAGCGCTCGCCGTCGCGCTGCAACCAGCGTCCCGCGCCGTGTTCCACGGCCACACGGCGGCGAAAGGCATCCGCCGCACGTCGTTCGTTCAGCGCGGCGTTAATGCGTTGCTGCCAGCTCATACCGCTGCCGCGTTATAGTACTGTTCGGTATCCGGCGAGCGCAGCGCCTGCTCCAGTCGCTGTTGCTGTTCGTTATCGCCAGCGGTGACTTCCGTTTGTTGCGGATTGAGCCCCAGTTTACGGAACAACTGCAGATCTTTATCCTCTTCCGGGTTTGGCGTGGTCAATAGTTTGCAACCGTAGAAAATGGAATTGGCACCCGCCATAAAGCACATCGCCTGGGTCTGCTCGTTCATCTGCTCGCGGCCCGCGGACAGACGCACATGTGAGGTCGGCATCATGATGCGCGCCACCGCGATGGTGCGGATGAAATCAAAGGCGTCAACGTCGTCGTTATCCGCCAGCGGGGTACCTTTCACCTTCACCAGCATGTTGATCGGCACACTTTCCGGCGGCACCGGCAGGTTTGCCAGCTGCAGCAGCAGACCCGCCCTGTCTTTCTCGGTTTCACCCAGACCGACGATGCCGCCTGAACAGACTTTTATGCCGGCATCACGCACTTTGCCGAGCGTGTCGAGACGTTCCTGATAACTGCGGGTGGTGATGATGTTGCCGTAAAATTCCGGCGAGGTATCGAGATTGTGGTTGTAGTAATCCAGTCCGGCGGAGGCCAGCCGTTGTGCCTGATCATCAGTGAGCGTACCGAGTGTCATGCAGGCTTCCAGCCCCATCGCCTTCACACCCTGCACCATTTGCTCGAGATACGGCATATCGCGCTCATGCGGGTTTTTCCATGCCGCACCCATGCAGAAACGGGTCGAACCGGCATTTTTCGCTTTTCGCGCCGACTCCAGCACCTGTTCCACTTCCATCAGACGCTCGGCTTCCAGCCCGGTTTTGTAGCGGGCGCTCTGCGGGCAGTATTTACAGTCTTCCGGGCAGGCCCCGGTTTTAATTGACAGCAGAGTGCTGACCTGAACCTGGCGCGGGTCGAAGTGCTGACGGTGCACCTGTTGGGCTTCAAACAGCAGCTCCAGAAAAGGCTTCTCAAATAACTCAGTGACTTGCGACATTGTCCAGCGTGCGTGGTGAGCCATAGGCGTCTCCAAAAAGGTTTTGTTAATTTTTGCTTCGGTGTAAACTTGTAAACCTAAAACTTTTCAAAATGGTTTACAAGTCGATTATGACAATGGACGATCTCGCCTTCGATCAGCGCCACATCTGGCACCCCTATACTTCGATGACCCAACCGCTGCCGGTGTACCCGGTAGTTTCCGCCTATGGCTGCGAGCTGGAGCTGGCTAACGGCAAGCGTCTGGTGGATGGTATGTCGTCGTGGTGGGCGGCGATTCATGGTTACAACCATCCGCGCCTTAATGCGGCGATGAAAACGCAGATCGACCAGATGTCGCATGTGATGTTCGGCGGCATTACTCACCCTTCCGCCGTCGCGCTGTGCCGACGTCTGGTGGCGATGACGCCGGAAGCACTTGAATGCGTATTCCTCGCCGATTCCGGCTCAGTCGCAGTTGAAGTGTCGATGAAAATGGCGCTGCAGTACTGGCAGGCGAAGGGCGAGCCGCGTCAACGTTTTCTCACCTTCCGCAATGGTTATCACGGCGATACATTTGGCGCGATGTCAGTGTGCGACCCGGATAACTCAATGCACAGCCTGTGGAAGGGATATCTGCCGGAAAACCTGTTCGCACCCGCGCCGCAGAGCCGTTTTGACGGCGAGTGGGACGAGCGCGATATGGTAGCCTTCGCCCGTCAGATGGCGGCACACCGCCATGAAATCGCGGCGGTCATTATCGAACCCATCGTGCAGGGCGCAGGCGGGATGCGCATGTACCATCCGCAATGGCTGAAGCGTATCCGTCAGATGTGTGATCGTGAAGGGATCCTGTTGATTGCCGATGAGATCGCCACCGGATTTGGCCGTACCGGTAAGTTGTTCGCCTGTGAGCATGCTGAAATTGCCCCGGATATTCTCTGCCTCGGCAAAGCCCTGACCGGCGGCACGATGACCCTTTCCGCAACGCTGACCACCCGTGACGTGGCGGATACCATCAGCAACGGCGAGGCCGGTTGTTTCATGCACGGCCCGACGTTTATGGGTAATCCACTGGCCTGCGCCGTCGCCAGCGAAAGCCTGGCAATTCTTGACGATGGCACCTGGCAAACACAGGTGGCCGCCATTGAGACACAGCTTAAGCATGAGCTGGCGGCCGTGCGGGGCAATGAACGGGTCGCTGACGTGCGCGTGCTGGGTGCCATCGGCGTGGTAGAAACGCATCAGCCGGTTAATATGGCGCGTTTGCAAAAATTCTTTGTCGAACAGGGTGTGTGGATCCGTCCGTTTGGCCGCCTGATCTACCTGATGCCGCCGTACATTATTCGCCCGGAACAGCTGACTCGCCTGACGGATGCCGTCAGAAGCGCCATTAACGACAACACGCTGTTTGCGCAGTGATCTACACTGAGGCGTTAGTAGGTTAATAAGGAGCATCAATGAAACTTATCAGTCACGATCTCAAAGACGGTGAAAAGTTGCCGGCCCGACAGGTCTTTAACGGCATGGGCTACAACGGTGACAATATTTCCCCTCATCTGGCGTGGGACGACGTCCCGGCAGGTACCAAAAGCTTTGTAGTGACCTGTTATGATCCCGATGCGCCAACCGGCTCCGGCTGGTGGCACTGGGTAGTCGTAAACCTGCCAGCCGATACCCGCGTTCTGCCGCAAGGCGCCGGTTCCAGTATTTCTGATTTACCTGAAGGCGCGCTGCAGACACGGACGGATTTCGGTAAAGCCGGCTATGGCGGCGCCGCGCCACCGAAAGGGGAAACGCACCGCTACATTTTTACTGTTCATGCGCTCGATGTGGATAAAATCGACGTCGATGCCGATGCCAGCGGTGCGATGGTCGGCTTTAACGTGCACTTCCACAGTCTGGCCAGCGCCTCGATTACCGCCCTGTTCAGTTAAAAAATCGCCCGGTTGACCGGGCGATTTTCTCAGTATTCCGTTACCGCGGCTTCTGCTCGCTTTTTAGCACGGGTAAACCAGATCACCGTCAGCAATGCAAGCCATACCAGCCCGGCAATCAGCGCGACCCGCGTCTCTTCCACCCAGCCGAGCACCACGATCACCAGTCCCATTAACAGCAGCGTCAGTAGCGGCGCCAGCGGCCAGAACGGCAGCGGGAAAGCGATTTCGTCACGCTCCTGCGGCGTCAGGCTGCGACGCATGGCGAAATGCGACAGCAGGATCATCAGCCACACCCAGATAGTGGCGAAGGTCGCCAGCGAGGCGATCAGCACGAAGATCTGCTCCGGTATTAACCAGTTAAGCACGACAGCTACCAGCAGCGCGCCCCCCATCACCACGACAGTCATCCACGGCACACCATTGCTGGCGATACGCAGAAAGCTTTTTGGTGCCAGGCCTTCTTTCGCCATCCCGTACATCATGCGGCCTGCGCCGAAGATGTTGCTGTTAATCGCCGAGATAGCCGCGCTGATCACGATAACGTTGAGAATATTCGCCGCCGCCGGAATGCCCAGCCCGCTGAAAATCAGGACGAAGGGACTCCCCGCCTGGCCGATGCTGTTCCACGGGAATATTGCCATCAGGATCATCAGCGTACAGATGTAAAACAGCACAATACGCAGAGGAATCGTATTGATGGCCTGCGGGATCACTTTTTGTGGATCCTGCGCTTCGGCGGCGGTAATACCGATAATTTCAATTCCGCCGAAAGCAAACATCACGATCCCCAGCGACGCGATCACCCCGCCCCAGCCGTTTGGCGCAAAACCGCCATGCGACCAGAGATTCGACAACCCGGTCGCCGGGAAAGCATGACCAAAGCCGAAAAACATGATCCCGGCACCTGCGGCAATCATGGCGATGATCGCCGCTACTTTTACCAGCGACAACCAGAACTCCATTTCACCGAAGATCCTTACGTGGCAGAGATTCAGAGCGCCAATAAAACAGATGATACTCATCACCCAGATCCAGCGCGGCACGTCGGGGTACCACAATCCCATGTAAATGCCGAAAGCAGTGACGTCGGCAAGACAGACGATGACCATTTCAAAGGTGTAGGTCCAGCCAGTGATAAACCCCGCCAGCGGCCCGAGATAATGCCGGGCATAGCTTCCGAATGAGCCGGAGATGGGATTGCGCACCGCCATTTCACCGAGGGCGCGCATGACAATAAATACTGCCGCGCCGCCGATAAGATAGGCCAGCAACACGGCAGGCCCGGCGGCCTGAATCGCCGCCGCAGATCCGTAGAATAACCCGGTGCCGATGGCGGAACCGAGAGCAATGAAGCGAATATGACGGGCATTCAGCCCGCGCAGCAGATGAGGCTTATGTTGTTGTTGCATTTGCGATTGTCCTGCTCGTTATTATGTGACAGCAAAAATGCGCGTAGGGCGGTCAGGAGGCGGAATGCCCCCTGACACGGGTACAGAAACAACAGAGATTAGATTTGACTGGGTAATACTGGAGGTAGCAGTTTCGCCAGATGGCGTTCTGCCAGTAACGTTGTGGCGCTATCGATGTCTGGTGCGAAATAGCGGTCTTTGTCATAGTGCGACACGCGTTCGCGCAGCAGATGGCGCGCCTGCTCCAGCAGCGGGCTGGTGGTCAGCCCTTCGCGCATATCCATCCCCTGGCAGGCTGACAGCCACTCCACCGCGATCACGCCGCGGGTGTTGGCAGCCATTTCCCATAAGCGACGACCGGCAGCAGGCGCCATGGAGACGTGGTCTTCCTGGTTGGCGGAAGTTGGCAGACTGTCGACGCTGTGCGGATGCGCCAGCGCTTTGTTCTCGCTCGCCAGCGCGGCGGCAGTCACCTGCGCAATCATAAAGCCGGAGTTTACCCCACCGTTTTTCACCAGGAATGGCGGCAGTTGCGACATATGGCTGTCCATCAACAGCGCGATGCGGCGCTCCGACAGCGAACCGATTTCGGCAATCGCCAGCGCGATGTTATCCGCCGCCATCGCCACCGGTTCGGCGTGGAAGTTACCGCCGGAGATAACATCGTTTTCCGCCGCGAACACCAGCGGGTTATCAGAAACGGCGTTGGCTTCGGTCAGTAACACCTCAGAGGCGTAACGCAACTGGGTCAGACACGCGCCCATCACTTGCGGCTGACAGCGCAGCGAGTACGGATCCTGCACTTTGCTGCAATTTTCATGGGACTGCGATACCGCGCTGGTGTCAGTCAGTACATGGCGATACAGCGCCGCCGCATCAATTTGCCCGCGCTGCCCACGCACGTCGTGAATACGGGCGTCGAACGGACGACGAGAGCCCAGCGCCGCTTCGGTGGTTAATGCGCCGCATACCACCGCCGAGGCGAAAAGATCTTCCGCTTCGAACAACCCGCGCAGGGCGAACGCTGTAGACGTTTGCGTACCGTTGAGTAGCGCCAGCCCCTCTTTGGCTGCCAGCGTCAGCGGCGCCAGCCCGGCTTTCTTCAGCGCTTCCGCGGCGGGCAACCACTCGCCCTGCCAGCGCGCTTTGCCTTCACCCAGCAACGTCAGCGACATGTGCGCCAGCGGGGCCAGGTCGCCGGACGCGCCGACCGATCCCTTCGCCGGGATCCACGGATAAACGCCGGCGTTCACCATCGCCACCAGCGTCTGGATCACCTGCAGGCGAATACCGGAGAAACCGCGCGCGAGGCTGTTGATCTTCAGCACCATGATAAGGCGCACCATCGCGTCATCCAGCGGTTCGCCAACGCCCGCCGCGTGGGACAGCACCAGCGAGCGTTGCAGATTTTCTAAGTCTTCATTTGCGATACGGGTCGACGCCAGCAGGCCAAAGCCCGTATTAATGCCATAGGCCGTGCGTCCTTCCGCCATAATGGCGTTGACGCAAGCCACACTCTCGTTGATAGCGGCGAAGGCGCCGTCATCCAGCGTCAGCTGCAGCGGTTGGCTGTAAATATCGCGCAGTTGCGACAGCGTCAACTGGCCGGGAATAAGCGTTAATGTTTTCATAATTAGCGATTCCCCTGCGTTGCGGAGATCATAGGAAGATTGAGCCCCTGCTCTGCGGCGCAGTCAATCGCGATATCGTACCCGGCATCGGCATGACGCATAACGCCAGTCGCCGGATCGTTGTGCAGCACACGGGCGATGCGCGCGGCGGCTTCGTCAGTACCGTCACAGACGATGACCATGCCGGAGTGCTGGGAGAAGCCCATTCCCACGCCGCCGCCATGGTGCAGTGAAACCCAGGTCGCACCGCTGGCAGTATTGAGCAGCGCGTTCAGCAACGGCCAGTCAGAGACCGCATCGGAGCCGTCACGCATTGCTTCAGTTTCACGGTTTGGACTGGCGACAGAGCCAGAGTCGAGATGGTCACGGCCGATAACGATCGGCGCGGAGACTTCACCGCTGCGCACCATTTCGTTAAACGCCAGACCGAGCTTCTGACGCCACTCCAGCCCCACCCAGCAGATACGCGCTGGCAGACCCTGGAAGCTGATGCGCTCGCGCGCCATATCCAGCCAGTGATGCAGATGCTTGTCATCTTTGATGATCTCTTTCACTTTAGCATCGGTTTTGTAGATATCCTGCGGATCGCCGGAGAGCGCAACCCAACGGAACGGACCGATGCCACGGCAGAACAGCGGGCGAATATAGGCCGGAACGAAGCCCGGGAAGTCGAACGCGTTGTCGACGCCCATCTCTTTCGCCATCTGGCGGATGTTGTTGCCGTAAT
>NZ_JMTB01000102.1 GCF_000734965.1 Trabulsiella guamensis ATCC 49490 | reverse complement strand
CGGGTCCGATTCCGCTTTTTGCTGATACTCTTCCCACGTCCAGCCCTTCGGCAGATAACCGTGCAGCGGATCGTGAGCGCTGGTCTGGTCGGTCACCATGTCCGGGCGCACGCCGCGCTTCACCAGTTCCGGCAAAATTTCTGCCGCGTTGCCGCACAGGGCGATGGAGACTGCTTTGCCTTCTGCGGTGTATTTTTTGATACGCGCCAGCGCGTCATCCAGCGAGGTGGCCTGCTCGTCGACATAACGGGTACGCAGACGAAAATCAATACGGCTCTGCTGGCATTCAATGTTCAGCGAGCAGGCTCCGGCCAGCGTTGCTGCCAGTGGCTGCGCGCCACCCATGCCACCGAGACCGGCGGTTAACACCCAGCGCCCCTGCAGATTGCCGTTATAGTGCTGACGGCCTGCTTCGACGAAGGTTTCGTAAGTGCCCTGCACAATCCCCTGGCTGCCAATGTAAATCCAGCTGCCGGCGGTCATCTGGCCGTACATCGCCAGCCCTTTGGCGTCGAGCTCGTTAAAATGTTCCCAGGTCGCCCAGTGCGGCACCAGATTGGAGTTGGCGATCAGTACGCGCGGTGCATTGTCATGCGTTTTGAACACGCCGACCGGTTTGCCGGACTGCACCAGCAGGGTTTCATCATTTTCCAGTTTCGTTAATGCCCTGACGATCGCGTCATAACATTCCCAGTTGCGTGCCGCCCGACCGATCCCACCGTAGACCACCAGCTCATTCGGGTTTTCCGCCACGTCCGGGTCCAGATTGTTCATTAACATGCGCAGCGGCGCTTCGGTCAGCCAGCTCTTTGCAGTCAGCGTTGTGCCGCGCGGGGCGCGGATCTCCTGCTGGCGATATTTGGTTTGCGACATCGTTGTTCTCTCCTGACGTGAAGTATGACGAGTGCAGATACATATACTTGTCTATACATCTATGCACAAGATGAGATTTAACAAAAATGATACAATTTTGTTATATTGCGTCAGCAATCACGCTTTTTGCTGACGCCGGGGATCAGGAGCTGAAATGACCCTGTAAACGGTAGCGGCTGCCGGGGAACAGCAGGCTGGCATGAGAGACGATGTGCGAGGTGGACCAGGTGCGGCGGCGGATAAGCAGGCACGGATCATGCTCTTTAATATGCAGCAGACGGCACTCTTCCGGGGTGGCCGCCACAGCTTCAACGATATGCTCCCCTTCGGTCAGCGGCGCAATCAACGACAGATAAGCGTGTGGTGTGGTGGTGGTGTAATCCTGCCGCAGATAGTCCGGCACCACCGTGGCGTTGACACTGCGATCCTCAATCTGCACCGGCACATCATTCTCAAAATGCACCATCCGCGAATGGAAAATCAGCGTGCCCTCTTCAACGTCCAGCGCCGCGGCCTGGGTGAAATCAGCACGAGTTTCTTCCAGCAGCAGGACTTCACAACGATGCTGATGGTGCCGGGCGGCGATCTCATCAGCAATACTACGAATTTCAAACAGCGCCGACTGCCCCTTCGGTTCGGCCACGAACGTGCCAACGCCCTGCAGGCGCACCAACAGCCCTTCGTCAGTCAGCTCGCGCACAGCACGGTTGATGGTCATCCGGCTGAAGCCAAACTGCGCCACCAGTTCGGCTTCCGATGGAATGCGGTCATGAGGCCGCCAGGTACCGGCATAGATCTTTTCGCTGATAGCCTGCTTCACTTTTTCATAAAAAGGCACCGGCGCGCTGGCAGGGGCCGGTCGGGGACGAGGCGAATACATAGCGCTGGCGTTCCTTATGTCAGTCATTGTCGGCGATATCACGGCAGTATATCCCGGTGGTTACCATTGCCACCAGTGGGTAATCTGCCAGGCGAGACGGGCAGCCACTTTCGCACCCTGCCCCTCACGATCGAACGCCGGGTTGAACTCCACCAGATCGACCGCCTGCAATTTGCCGCTACGGCATAACGCCTCAACGATGCGCAGCAATAGTGCCAGCGGTACGCCTAACGCGGCAGGTGCCGATACCGCAGGCATTTCCGCGGCGGGCAGTACATCCAGATCAATAGTCAGGTAGATCCGATCATAACTGTTGATGCAGCGGGCGATCTCCGGCAATACCCGCGCTTCCAGTGCGTTCAGCACATCGAGATCCTCGATTACCGTGACGTGGCGACGTGCAGCTTCATCCCATAATGCGGCCGTATTGGCGGCCATGCTGGCACCAATGCAACAATAGTGAAAATCACGCTGCTGTGCCTCACAGTGCAGCGCCAGCTGGCGAAACGGCGTGCCTGAGCTGGCACGCGGGGCGTGGCGTAAGTCGAGGTGCGCATCGAGGTTGATGATCCCCACCCGCTCATCAGGAAACGCGTCAAGGATCGCCGAGCCATGCCCGAAAGCCGTTTCATGACCGCCGCCCAGCACCAGGGTGCGCATCTTCGCCTGCTGGCAGGCAAACACCGCATCATGCAGCGCCTGCTGAGCCGCTTCCAGAGCTTCCGGTTGCGCGCGAATGTTGCCCATCTCCACCAGTCGTTCGTGCCCGTTGTGGCTGGCCATATTCGCCAGTGCTTTACGCAACGTATCAGGTCCCTGCGCAGCGCCGGGTCGCCCCTGATTACGTTTGACGCCTTCATCGCATTCAAACCCTAACAGGGCGATTTTGCCGCCATAGCGCTGTGGCGTAAATTCACCGCAGTTATTGATGGTCTGAAACAGACGCAGTGCGTTCGGTGCTTCAGCGCTGTCGTCGCGCCCTTGCCAGAGCGCACGGTCTGTCGGATGCCATAACTTCATGCTGTCACCTCGCCACGGAAAATGCGCTGCCAGAGTGGATTGCGCATCGGTTCATAGACCATCTCAACCGGGTGTTCAGCGTCCCAGACCACAAAATCCGCAACATAACCGACCGCCAGCTGACCATGACTTCTCTCGCGCCCCAGCGCCTGCGCGGCGTGTCGGGTAACGCCTGCCCACGCCTCTTCCGGCGTCAGGCCGAATTTTACGCAGGCCATGTTCATCGATAAATGCAGGCTGGTGAATGGGCTGGTGCCGGGGTTGAAGTCGGTAGCGACCGCCATCGGCACCTGTTGTTGACGCAGCAGCTCCACTGGCGGTTTGCGAGTTTCGTTCAGGAAGTAAAACGCGCCCGGCAGCAGCACAGCGACTGTGCCGCCATTACGCATGGCGGCGACGCCGTCTTCACTCAGGTATTCAATGTGATCGGCAGAAAGTCCTTTATAGCGGCTGACCAGTTGCGCCCCGCCAAGCGACGAAAGCTGTTCGACATGCCCTTTTACCGGAATACCGAAATCACAGGCTGTGCGGAAGACCCGCTCGGTTTGCGCCGGACTGAAACCGACGTTTTCGCAAAATACGTCAACCGCTTCGAACAGCCCTTTTTTCCACAATGCGGGCAGGATGGTTTCACAAACCAGCGTAATATAGCCGTCCTGATTGTCTTTATATTCTGGTGGCGTGGCATGCGCCGCAAGCAGCGTGCGGCTGACCTCGACCGGATTCGCTTTCGCCAGGGCCCCGGCAACCTGCAGCATTTTCTCTTCGTTTGCCAGATTCAGCCCATACCCGGATTTAATTTCCAGCGTAGTGACGCCTTCGCGCATTAGCCGTTCCAGCCGCTGCTGTGCGAGCGCGGTCAGTGTTTCAGGGCTGCTCTCGCGCGTGGCGCGTACCGTGGAATTAATACCACCGCCCTGGGCGCTGATCTGCTGGTAGGAGACGCCATTGAGACGCTGCTCCCATTCCTGCGCGCGGCTGCCGCCAAAAATCAGATGGGTATGGCAATCAATAAGCCCGGGCGTGATCAGGCGACCCTGCACATCGATTACGTTACGGCTGTTGGCAGGGATCTCCGCATCAGGGACAATCGCGTGAATACGCCCGTTGCGAACCACCAGCGCATGCTGTTCCAGCAGCCCGTAGGCCTGCGGTTGCGACGGGTCAAGGGTGGCGAGACGCGCGTTGCGCCAGATTCGATCTTCAGCGGTCAGTTCAGTCATAGTCTTCACTTGTCATGGGTTGTATAGACATTTATTTTCATTCCACCAGGATTGTCAACAAAGGCCTATGTAAATGTTGATTTTTTGTGACTACTCACCCGCCTGCTCCCCTGTGTTTTCTGCAAACTGACGAACTTTTTACCAATCGTACTTCCCGTTTCGCTCAACTTAGTATAAAAAGCAGGTTTTGAAGGACTCATCCTCTACTTAACAGCTCTGGAGTAACATGAACACATTCTCGGTTTCTCGTCTGACGCTGGCACTGGCTTTTGGCGTGACACTGACCGCCTGTAGCTCAACGCCGCCGGATCAACAGCCTTCCACGCAGGAAGCGCCAGGGACTACTCTGCGCCCGATCCTTTCCGCTGCTGAAGCGAAAAATTTCGTACAGGCTCATTATTTTTCCACCCTGGATCCTAACGCCGCGCCATGGACACCGGCCGCCATCAGCCTCCCGGCACAGCCCGATTTCGTGGTAGGCCCGGCAGGCACCCAGGGTGTCACGCACAATACCATCCAGGCAGCTGTTGATGCGGCCATCGCTAAACATTCCAGTCGTCGCCTGTTCATCGCGATTATGCCGGGTGAATATCAGGGCACCGTGTACGTTCCGGCTGCACCGGGTAGCCTGACGCTGTACGGTACCGGCGAGAAGGCGTCTGATGTGAAAATCGGTCTGGCGATCGACTCTGAGATCGATCCAAACAGCTGGCGTCGTCTGGTTAACCCGGCGGGTAAATATATGCCAGGCAAACCAGCGTGGTATATGTTTGACAACTGCCAGAGCAAACGCACGGCAACGATTGGCGTAATGTGTTCAGCCGTCTTCTGGTCGCAAAATAACGGCCTGCAACTGCAAAATATGACCATCGAAAACAACCTCGGCGACAGCGTTGACGCAGGTACTCACCAGGCGGTGGCGCTGCGCAGTGATGGCGACAAAGTGCAGATCAACAACGTCAACATTCTTGGTCGCCAGAACACCTTCTTCGTGACCAACAGCGGCGTGCAGAACCGTCTGCAGAACGACCGTCTGACCCGTACGCTGGTGACGAACAGCTACGTGGAAGGCGATGTTGACATCGTTTCCGGGCGCGGCGCGGTAGTGTTTGATAACACCGATTTCCGCGTGGTGAACTCCCGCACGCAGCAGGAAGGTTACGTCTTTGCACCAGCGACACAGTCCAATCTCTACTACGGTTTCCTCGCCACCAACTCACGCTTTAACGCGTCGGGTGATGGCGTCGCGCAACTGGGCCGCTCTCTGGATGTCGACAGCAACACCAACGGTCAGGTAGTGATCCGTGACAGCGTAATAAACGAAGGTTTTAACCTGGCGAAACCGTGGGCTGATGCCGCGATTTCCAAACGCCCGTTCAGCGGCAATACTGGCGCTAAAAACGACAAAGGCGAAGTCCAGCGCAACCTGAACGACACGCAGTTCAACCGCATGTGGGAATTCAACAACCGCGGCGTGGGTAGTGAAGTGGTGGCTGTACCGAAGCAGTAATCGGCAGATAAAGAAAAAACCTCGCACTCGCGAGGTTTTTTATGCCGGATGATCAGTGCGCGTTGACCACGACCCACATCGGTCCCTGGCCTACCGCATAGCGCCCTTTCTCTTCCAGCAGCCCTTGCTCGCCTTTGATTTCATACACCGCGATATGGTGTGATTTCTGCCCGGCGGCAATCACATATTTTCCACTGTGATCAACGTTAAAGCCGCGTGGCTGGGTTTCGGTCGGCTGGAAGCCTTCTACACTCAGCACACTGCCGTCTTCGGAGACGCTAAACACAGTGATCAGGCTGGAGGTACGGTCGCAGGCGTACAGGTGACGGCCATTCGGCGTCAGATGAATATCCGCCGCCCAGCGCACGCCTTTGAAATCACCCGGCATCATATCGAGCGTCTGTACGCATTCGATCTTACCGTGCGGATCTTTCAGTTCCCAGACATCCACTGTGCTGTTGAGCTCATTGACGCAGTAGGCATACTGCTGGTTCGGGTGGAATGCCATATGACGCGGACCTGCGCCTTCAACGGTGGTCACTTCGGCAGGCTCCTGCGCCACCAGTTGACCATCATCGCTCAGGGTGAACAGGCAGATTCGGTCCTGTTTCAGCGCTGGTACCCACAGAGTGCGGTTGTCCGGAGAAATATTGGCCGAATGGCAACCTTCAAGACCCTCGACCGTAGCCACTACTTCAACCGGCAGGCCGGCATCCAGACGCGTCACGCTGACACAGCCCGCGTTGTAGGAGCCGCTGAACAGGAATTTACCCTGATGATCAGTAGAAATGTGGGTCGGACTTCCCGGCAACGGGGATTCTGCGGTATAGGTCAGCGCGCCGTTATCCGGGGCGATACGGTACGCCAGCACACGAAATTCAGGACGAACACCAACGTACAGATAACGCTTATCCGGACTGACGACCATCGGCTGCACCTGACCCGGGACGTCAACCACCTGCACGAGCGTTAACGCGCCATCGTGTTTCAGGCTCCAGACGTGGATCTGCTGACTTTCCGGGCTGGCGGTATAAACGGTTTGTTTCATGAAAACTCCTTTCCTTACTGCACGTGGAAGCAAAATACCAGGATAGACGGTTTTAGCGGTCAATGCTGTATAAATTTGTCTCACTGCCGTATCGGTGTACCATCACCCGCAACGACATGTTCAACATTAACCTGGAATAACACATGACCTCTCGCGTGATTGCCCTTGATTTAGACGGAACCCTGCTGACGCCACAGAAAACGCTACTTCCCTCTTCGGTGGAAGCGCTGAAACGCGCCCGGGAAGCGGGTTTTCAGCTTCTCATCGTCACGGGGCGGCATCACGTTGCCATTCATCCTTTTTATCAGGCACTGGCTCTCGATACACCAGCAATTTGCTGTAATGGCACTTATTTGTATGATTATCATGCAAAAAAGGTGCTGGAAGCCGATCCCATGCCCGTCGAAAAGGCGCTTAAGGTCATTGATCTGTTGAATGAGCATAGCATTCACGGCCTGATGTATGTTGATGATGCGATGCTTTATGAACGACCGACCGGGCATGTTGTCCGTACCAGCGCCTGGGCGCAGACGCTGCCGCCGGAACAGCGTCCGGTGTTCACGCAGGTACCGTCACTGGCGCAGGCAGCACAGGACGTTAACGCGGTGTGGAAGTTTGCACTGACCGATGAAGACATGCCGAAGCTTCGCGGGTTCGTCAGCCACGTTGAAACCTCGCTGGCGCTGGAGTGTGAATGGTCCTGGCATGATCAGGTTGACGTCGCCCGTCAGGGCAACAGCAAAGGCTACCGTCTGAAACGCTGGGTGGAATCGCAGGGATTATCAATGAAAGACGTCGTGGCCTTTGGCGACAATTATAACGACATCAGTATGCTGGAAGCCGCAGGCACTGGCGTGGCGATGGGCAACGCCGATGATGCCGTCAAAGCCCGTGCGGATGTGGTGATTGGCGATAACACCACCGACAGCATCGCCAGCTATATCTATCACCACCTGTTGTAATTACGAGGTGATTGAGACGCTCTTAATCTGCGCATACAGCCACTGACCGGGCTTCACCGCGAGGTCATCTCTCGCCCACGGGCTGATGCGCGCCCACAGCGTCCGCCCACCCGCTTCAAGCTGCACTTCCACCTGACCGTTGTTGTCATAACACTCTACGACTTTGACGCGCAGAATGTTGCGGATGCTGGTTTGCGTTGGTGGCTGCAACACCAGCGATACATCCGAGGCCTGAACGCGCACGCGCACAGCGGTCTGCACCGGTTTGTCGAGTTTGTTGACCCATAAATGCTGGTCACCGAGCGCCAGCGCGGTCATCGCATAATGTGGATGGTGTTCCAGCACTGTGACTTTCAGGATGCTGCTCTGCTGCTCCTGCGGCAGCCACGGGTGCATGACGCTGCTGCTCCACACCTCTTCAAGATTACCGAACGCCTTAACGCGCCCTGCCTCCAGCACCAGAACTTTGTCTGCCAGATGCAGGATCTCATCCAGCGAATGGCTGACGTAAAGCATAGGAATATTGATTTCGCGCGCCAGACGCTGCAGGTAAGGCAGCAGCTCGCGCTTGCGCGGGATATCCAGTGACGCCAGCGGCTCGTCCAGAAGCAGCAGTTCCGGCGCAGTCAACAACGCCCGACCAATCGCCACGCGCTGTTTTTCGCCACCAGAAAGGCTGCCCGGCAGACGATCCAGCAAGGGCGCAATACCCAGCAGCGCCACCAGCTTGTCGAACTGCTCAGCCATGTTTTTCGCCATGCCATAGCGCAGATTGCCGCGCACTTTGTAATGCGGAAACAGGCGCGCATCCTGAAAAATGTACCCCACGCGACGTTTTTCCGGCGTTAAGCAGATCCCTCTTTCGACGTCATTGAGAACCCGCCCGTTGAGGACAATCCGCCCCGCTTCCGGTTGGGTTAACCCACTGATGGCATTGATGAGCGAGGTTTTTCCCGCCCCGGAGACGCCAAACACTGCTGTAATACCGGAGGCGGGCAACGTTTCATGAATGTCCAGGCGGTGCGTGCCCAGCGTCTGCGTAAAGTTGAGTTCCAGCATGGTCACTTCCCTGTCCGTTCGCGGCTAAGCCGCGCCAGCCATTCGGATACCAGCAGCGACACCAGCGCCAGCACGATAGAAATAATGCACAAACGCGCGGCAGCGCCTTCGCCGCCGGGCATCTGAATGAGTGTGTACATCGCCGAAGGAATGGTGCGTGTCTCACCCGGGATGTTAGAGACGAAAGTGATGGTCGCGCCAAACTCGCCCAGCGAACGGGCGAACGCCAGCACCGTGCCGACGATAATTCCTGGCAGCATCAGCGGCAACGTGATAGTGAAAAAGACGCGCCAGCGACCAGCGCCAAGGGTTCGCGCTGCCTGCTCCAGTTTGATATCGACCCCTTCCAGCGCGAGACGAATTGCCCGTACCATCAGCGGAAACGACATCACCGCCGCCGCCAGCACCGCGCCGCGCCAGCTAAAGGCGAACGTGATGCCAAACCAGTCATAGAGCCATGAACCGAGAAACCCGCGTCGCCCCATCGCGATAAGCAACAGATAACCCACCACCACCGGCGGTAAGACAAGCGGAAGATGGATAATGCTGTCGAGCAGCGCTTTGCCGGGAAAATGACGCCTGACCAGCAGCCAGGCCATGAAGATCCCGAAGGGCAAGCTGAAAATCACTGCCAGGGATGAAACTTTCAGGCTCAGCAGTACCGCCTGCCATTCGGGATCCGTCAATATCATCAGTGCGTCGTAAATCCGTATTGTTTAAAGATTGCAGCAGCCTGCGGCCCTTTCAGGTAATCATAGAAGGCGCTGACCGTCGCGTTTTTATGCCCATACACGATAGCCATCGGATATTCCACTTTTTGATGTGAGCTTTCCGGGAAAGTGCCGACAACTTTTACTCCTTTACTGGCAACCGCGTCAGAACCGTAAACGATACCCAGCGGCGCTTCATTACGTTCTACCAGTGCCAGTGCGCCACGCACATCTTCAGCCGGGGCCAGCTTCGGCGACAGCGTATCCCATGCCTCCAGTTTTTGCAGCGCTTCTTTCGCATAAATGCCCGCCGGAACATGATCCGGATCGCCAACCGCCAGACGCCCGCCATTCAGCAGGCGGGTCCAGTCCGTTTTTGCATCAATGGTAATCTCGCTCTGCGCGCTCGCTTTCGGGGCAACCACGACCAGGCTGTTACCGAGCAGTGTTTCGCGTGTGGCGGTATCGATCGATTTCTTATCGACGGCATAGTCCATCCACTTCTGGTCCGCAGAAATGAAGAGATCAGCTGGCGCGCCGGCTTCAATCTGGCGAGCCAGCGTAGAGGAAGAGGCAAATGACGAAACCACGTCGACATTTTTCTCTTTTTTGTATTCCTTCGCGATATCCTGCATCGCGTTGGTCAGAGACGCCGCCGCGAAGACAGTAATTTTTGCATCATCCGCCAGAGCATGACCGGCAACAGAAAGTGTCAGTGTTGCCCCTGCAAAAAGGCGTAACCATGTACGTGCCATTTGTAACTCCTGTGTGTGTCGTTATATACAAACAAATATAACGATAACAGTGGGGTTTTCAAAGCGCTTACTGGTACCACAATGTGGGTAATGTGATGATTATCGGCTAAAAAGAGGGGAACTTAAAAGCAAAACACCCGGCAAAACCGGGTGCTTTTCTCGAAACGGGTTTATTGATTCTGATGGGGACGGTCTCTGTGACCGATACTGGAAAGGACGTTAAACACTTCGCCCAGCCCGTAGATTAACCCGAGGATGACGGCCATCACCACGGGAACCATGATTACGGCAAAGACCAGACTTTTCAACAACTCTAACATGGTCGACTCCAGATATTGTGATTCTATCATTGTAACCTGATAATCAGGAAAAACACGCCCCTTTTGTGCGATGCCTTGTGACCGCTCACTCAGATGCGCCACACTCGCCTTTTTGACCAGGACATTGTTATGCAAGCCGAAATTCTTCTTACCCTCAAGCTTCAACAGCGCCTGTTTGCCGACCCACGCCGCATTGCGCTGCTTAAGCAAATCGACCAGACCGGCTCTATCAGCCAGGGGGCGAAGAACGCGGGCATCAGCTATAAAAGCGCCTGGGATGCGATCAACGAAATGAACCAGCTCAGCGAACAGACGCTGGTCGATCGCGCGACCGGGGGTAAAGGCGGCGGTGGCGCGGTGCTGACCCGCTACGGCCAGCGGCTGATTCAGCTTTATGACCTGCTCGCGCAGATCCAGCAAAAAGCGTTCGATGTGCTGAGCGATGACGATGCGCTGCCACTTAACAGCCTGCTGGCGGCCATCTCCCGTTTCTCCCTGCAGACCAGCGCCCGTAACCAGTGGTTCGGAACGATAACCGCCCGCGATCACGACCAGGTTCAGCAACATGTCGAGGTGTTGTTAGCTGATGGCGAAACCCGTCTGAAAGTGGCGATCACCGCGCAGAGCGGCGAACGACTGGGGCTCGACGAAGGCAAAGAAGTACTGGTGCTGCTGAAAGCGCCGTGGGTGGGCATTACCCAGGATGCACGCCTGGCTGCTGATGCGGATAACCAGCTGATCGGTCGTATCAGCCATATCGAATGCGGTGAAGAGCAATGCGAAGTGCTGCTGACATTACCGGACGGGCAAGCGCTTTGCGCTACGGTGCCGCGCGACGCAGCCAGTAATCTGGCAGAAGGTGCTGAGGTTACAGCATATTTTAATGCAGATCGCGTGATCATTGCCACGTTGTGCTGATGCGTTCCCCTGTCATTGACATTCCTGGCAGGAAAACGTATCCCTGTGCATATTGATGCGAAAAACGGGATATAGCATGTCATTATTGCATATTTTGCAAGGCACGTTTCGTCTTAGCGATACAAAAACACTTAACATCGATCAACTGACACTCCGGAGTGGCGATAGCTGGGCGTTCGTGGGCAGTAACGGCAGCGGGAAATCCGCTCTGGCCCGCGCGCTGGCAGGCGAGCTTCCGCTGCTCTCCGGCTCGCGCCAGTCTGATTTTGCGCGAGTGACGCGCCTGTCATTCGAACAATTGCAAAAACTGGTCAGTGATGAGTGGCAGCGTAATAACACCGATCTGCTGAGTCCTGGCGAAGACGACACCGGACGCACCACCGCCGAAATTATTCAGGACGAGATCCACGATCCGCAACGTTGCGCACTGCTCGCAGAACGCTTTGGCATTACCCCCCTGCTCAACCGGCGCTTTAAATATCTGTCTACTGGCGAGACTCGCAAAACCCTGCTCTGTCAGGCGCTGATGGCGGAGCCGGATCTGCTGATCCTCGACGAACCTTTTGACGGTCTGGACGTGGCATCACGTCAGCAACTGGCTGAGCTGCTGGCGACACTCAACAGCGAAGGTTACACCGTTGTGCTGGTACTGAACCGCTTTGATGAAATTCCTGAGTTTGTGCGCTTTGCCGGGGTGCTGGCAGACTGTACGCTCAGCGATGTGGGCGAGAAAAAAGCGTTGCTAGAACAGGCATTGATTGCCCAGCTGGCGCACAGCGAAAAACTCGATGGTATCACCCTGCCGGAGCCGGACGCGCCTTCTGCCCGGTTATCACTGCCGGACGACGCCCCGCGTATTGTGCTCAATGACGGTACGGTGTCCTACAATGACAGGCCCATCATCAGCCATCTGAGCTGGACGGTGAAACCGGGCGAGCACTGGCAGATTGTCGGCCCGAACGGCGCCGGAAAATCGACGCTTCTGAGCCTCGTTACGGGTGATCATCCGCAGGGCTACAGTAATGACTTAACGCTGTTCGGCCGCCGTCGTGGCAGTGGCGAAACCATCTGGGATATCAAAAAGCACATTGGTTATGTCAGCAGTAGTCTGCATCTCGACTATCGCGTTAGCACCACAGTGCGCAACGTGATCCTGTCGGGCTATTTTGATTCTATCGGGATCTACCAGGCGGTGTCGGATAAACAGCACCAACTGGTGCAGACATGGCTCGCCATTCTGGGTATCGACAACCGTACCGCTGACGCGCCGTTTCATAGTCTGTCGTGGGGGCAACAACGACTGGCGCTGATCGTCCGGGCACTGGTGAAACACCCGACGCTGCTCATTCTTGATGAGCCATTACAGGGGCTGGATCCGCTGAATCGCCAGTTGATTCGCCGTTTCATTGATGTGCTGATTGGCGAAGGCAAAACGCAATTACTGTTTGTTTCCCACCATGCTGAAGATGCCCCGGACTGCATTACCCATCGGCTGGAATTTGTGCCTGAGGGCGACAGTTACCGCTACGCTATCGGCAGACGTTAAACCTCTTCATCAACGGAGGTGCTGGCCTCCGTTTTTCAGACAAACGGCATCGTCTCTTCTCATCCCCCTTGTTTTATAATGGGAAAAAAGAGTAATCCTCACAATATGTCAGGCGTGTAAACGATTCCACTAGTTTATCCCATGTCACACTTTTGACTTCTCTGTTATGCTAAGGTTATTACATACCATAAGCCTAATGGAGCGAATCATGAGAGTACTGGTCACAGGTGGTAGCGGTTACATAGGAAGTCATACCTGCGTGCAATTGCTGCTGCAGGGTCACGATGTCATCATTCTTGATAACCTCTGTAACAGTAAGCGCAGCGTGTTGCCGGTGATTGAACGTCTGGGTGGTAAGCAGGCGACCTTCGTGAAAGGCGATATTCGCAACGAAGCGCTGATGACGGAAATTCTGCACGATCACGCCATCGATACGGTGATTCACTTTGCCGGGCTGAAAGCCGTTGGCGAATCTGTCGCCAAACCGCTTGAGTACTATGATAACAACGTTAACGGTACGCTTCGCCTGATTTCCGCGATGCGCGCCGCGAACATCAAAAACTTCATTTTTAGTTCCTCCGCCACCGTCTATGGCGACCAGCCGAAAATTCCTTACGTGGAAAGTTTCCCGACCGGCACGCCGCAAAGCCCGTACGGTAAAAGCAAACTGATGGTGGAACAGATCCTCACCGACCTGCAAAAAGCGCAGCCGGAGTGGAGTATTGCGCTGCTGCGCTACTTCAACCCGGTTGGCGCGCATCCGTCAGGCGATATGGGGGAAGATCCGCAGGGCATTCCGAATAACCTGATGCCGTATATCGCGCAGGTGGCGGTGGGTCGCCGCGAATCACTGGCGGTGTTCGGTAACGACTACCCAACGGCAGACGGCACGGGCGTGCGTGATTACATCCACGTGATGGATCTTGCAGATGGTCATGTGGTCGCGATGGAAAAACTGGCCGGTAAACCGGGCGTGCATATTTATAACCTCGGTGCAGGCATCGGCAGCAGTGTGCTGGATGTGGTTAACGCCTTCAGCAAGGCCTGCGGCAAACCGGTGAATTATCATTTTGCCCCGCGTCGCGATGGCGATCTTCCTGCTTACTGGGCCGATGCCAGCAAAGCCGATAAAGAACTTAACTGGCGGGTGACCCGTGATCTCGACCAGATGGCGCAGGACACCTGGCACTGGCAGTCCCGCCATCCTCAGGGCTATGCAGACTAAGGAACTACTGTAATGGAGCGCTTTAATCCCGTCGATCATCCGCATCGTCGTTATAACCCGCTGACCGGGCAATGGATCTTAGTTTCTCCGCACCGCGCGAAGCGTCCATGGCAAGGGGCGCAGGAAACGCCGGCGAAGCAGACGCTGCCGGTTCATGATCCCGACTGTTTTCTCTGCCCGGGCAACACTCGCGTGACCGGGGATAAAAACCCGGACTACCCCGGCACTTATGTCTTTACCAACGATTTCGCAGCACTAATGGCAAACACACCCGCGGCGCCGGAAAGCGATGATCCGCTGATGCGCTGCCAGAGCGCGCGCGGCACCAGCCGGGTGATTTGCTTCTCACCGGATCACAGCAAAACGCTGCCGGAACTGAGCGTCAGCGCGCTGGAAGAGGTGGTCAGAACCTGGCAACAGCAAACCGCTGAACTGGGGGAAATGTATCCGTGGGTGCAAGTGTTTGAAAACAAAGGTGCGGCGATGGGCTGCTCCAACCCGCACCCGCATGGCCAGGTGTGGGCAAACAGTTTTCTGCCGAACGAGGCTGAACGCGAAGACCGGCTGCAACGTGAGTATTTTCTACAGTACGGTTCACCGATGTTACTGGATTACGTTCAGCGTGAACAGGCTGACGGCAGCCGCACGGTAGTGGAAACCGAACACTGGCTGGCGGTGGTGCCTTACTGGGCAGCGTGGCCGTTTGAAACGCTGCTGCTGCCAAAAGCGCACGTTCTGCGGATGCCTGATCTCAGCGACGCACAGCGCAGCGATCTGGCGCTGGCACTGAAAAAGCTGACTAGTCGCTACGACAATCTGTTCCAGTGCTCATTCCCTTACTCAATGGGCTGGCACGGCGCGCCGTTCACCCGGGACGAACACGCGCACTGGCAGTTACATGCCCATTTCTATCCGCCTTTGTTGCGTTCAGCCACCGTCCGCAAGTTCATGGTTGGTTATGAGATGCTGGCCGAAACCCAGCGTGATCTTACGGCAGAACAGGCGGCTGAACGTCTGCGTGCCGTCAGCGATATTCATTTTCGCGAATCCGGAGAATAACAATGAGTCTGAAAGATAAAACCCAATCCCTGTTTGCTGAAAAATTTGGCTACCCTGCCACCCATGTTATCCAGGCGCCAGGCCGCGTGAATCTGATCGGCGAGCATACCGACTATAATGATGGTTTTGTGCTGCCGTGCGCCATTGATTACCAGACGGTGATCAGTTGTGCTGCACGTAATGACCGCATGATCCGCGTCATCGCCGCTGATTATGACAATCAACTTGACGAGTTCTCGCTGGACGCGCCGATTGTGACCCATGACAGCCAGCAGTGGTCAAACTACGTGCGTGGCGTGGTGAAACATCTGCAAAAACGCGACCGTAACTTTGGCGGCGTGGATATGGTGATTAGCGGCAACGTGCCGCAGGGCGCAGGCTTAAGTTCATCCGCCTCGCTGGAAGTGGCGGTCGGTACCGTTCTTCAGCAGCTGTATCATCTGCCTCTCGACGGCACACAAATCGCCCTGAATGGTCAGGAAGCGGAAAACCAGTTTGTCGGCTGCAACTGCGGCATTATGGATCAGCTGATTTCCGCCCTTGGTAAGAAAGATCATGCTTTGCTGATCGACTGCCGTTCACTGGGCAGTAAAGCGGTGTCAATGCCCGAAGGCGTCGCCGTGATCATTATCAACAGTAACTTTAAACGTACGCTGGTGGGCAGCGAATACAACACTCGTCGCCAGCAGTGCGAAACCGGAGCGCGTTTCTTCCAGCAACCTGCTTTGCGCGACGTCACACTGGCGCAGTTCAACGCGGTGGCGAATGAGCTGGATCCGCTGGTAGCGAAACGCGTGCGCCACGTACTGACCGAAAATGCCCGTACGGTGGAAGCCGCTGATGCGCTGGAAAAAGGCGATCTGCAGCGCATGGGCAAACTGATGGCCGAATCTCATGCTTCTATGCGTGATGATTTCGAAATCACCGTGCCGCAAATCGATACGCTGGTAGAGATTGTGAAAGCGGCTATCGGCGATAAAGGCGGCGTGCGCATGACTGGCGGCGGCTTCGGCGGCTGCGTCGTGGCGCTGGTGCCGGATAATCTGGTGGAGGCCGTGCAGCAGGCAGTGGCTTCGCAATATGAAGCCAGAACCGGCATCAAAGAGACCTTCTACGTTTGCAAACCCTCACAAGGAGCAGGCCGTGCTTAATGAGACACCTGTGCTGGCCCCGGATGGCCAGCCCTTTCGACTGCTGACGCTGCGCAACCGCGCCGGGATGGTAGTCACGCTGATGGACTGGGGCGCCACGCTGCTCTCCGCCCGTGTTCCCCTTTCTGATGGCTGTGTTCGCGAAGCGCTACTCGGCTGCGCCAGCCCGGAACAGTATCCGCAACAGTCAGCCTTTCTTGGCGCCTCAGTGGGGCGCTACGCTAACCGGATTGCCGACAGCCGCTACACGCTGAATGATGAAACCATCGAGCTGGTACCAAGTCAGGGCGTCAACCAGCTTCATGGTGGCCCCGACGGATTCGACAAACGTCGCTGGCGCATAGTCAGCCAGAACGACGAAGAGGTGCTGTTTTCGCTGGTCTCTGACGATGGCGATCAGGGCTATCCAGGAAACCTTACTGCCCTGGCGCGGTACCGCCTGACGGATGACTGTCGGATTTCCATCGAGTATCGTGCGACGGTCGACAAAGCCTGCCCGGTCAACCTGACCAACCACGTCTACTTTAACCTTGACGGTGTACAGGGCGACATCCGTCAGCATAAATTGCAGATCCTTGCCGATGACTACCTGCCAGTGGATGAGATGGGCATTCCGCGCGAGGGGCTGAAAAGCGTGGCGGACACCAGCTTTGATTTCCGCACACCGAAAGTGATCGCGCAGGATTTCCTCAGCGATAACGATCAGAAAAAAGTGAAGGGCTACGACCACGCGTTTTTGCTACAGGCAAAAGGCAACGTTCGCGAACCAGTGGCCCGCGTCTGGTCGCAGGATGAAAAACTGCAACTGGCAGTATATACCTCAGCCCCTGCCCTGCAGTTCTACTCCGGTAATTACCTTGGTGGCACGCCGTCGCGTGAAACTGAACCTTATAGCGACTGGCAGGGTCTGGCGCTGGAAAGTGAATTCCTCCCCGACAGCCCGAACCACCCGGAGTGGCCGCAGCCCGACTGTATTCTGCTTCCCGGCGAAGAGTACATCAGCCTCACAGAATATCAGTTCATTGCCCGCTGACACTGAACCCTCCGGATGGAGGGTTTTTCTTTGCAAATTGCTGAAAATAACGCCATTCGCAGACAAAATAATAACCCCGGATTCACAAGCATCTTACACTCAGGCGCTATTTTCGCTATGGTTATGGATAAGCGTTGCTGCGGGTGTCGCCCGGGCAATATAATGAGAATTGTTATCATTCAAAATAAAAGCTTGAGGAGTAGGATATGGCTGTAACTAAGCTGGTTCTGGTTCGCCACGGCGAAAGCCAGTGGAACAACGAAAACCGCTTCACCGGTTGGTACGATGTTGACCTGTCGGAGAAAGGCGTGAGCGAAGCCAAAGCGGCGGGTAAACTGCTGAAAGAGGAAGGCTTCAGTTTTGATTTTGCTTACACCTCTGTGCTGAAACGTGCCATTCATACCCTGTGGAACGTGCTGGATGAACTGGATCAGGCCTGGCTGCCGGTTGAAAAATCCTGGAAACTGAACGAGCGTCACTACGGTGCGTTGCAGGGTCTGAACAAAGCGGAAACCGCTGAGAAGTACGGTGACGAGCAGGTTAAACAGTGGCGTCGTGGTTTTGCGGTGACCCCGCCGGAGCTGACCAAAGATGACGAGCGTTATCCGGGCCACGATCCGCGTTATGCGAAACTGACCGAAAAAGAGCTGCCGCTGACCGAAAGCCTGGCGCTGACCATCGACCGCGTGGTGCCGTACTGGAACGAAACCATTCTGCCGCGCCTGAAAAGTGGTGAACGCGTGATCATTGCCGCTCACGGCAACTCCCTGCGTGCGCTGGTGAAATACCTCGACAAGATGGGCGAAGATGAAATTCTTGAACTGAACATCCCGACCGGCGTTCCGCTGGTGTATGAGTTCGATGAAAACTTCCAGCCGATCAAACACTACTATCTGGGTAACGCCGACGAAATCGCTGCGAAAGCAGCCGCGGTGGCGAACCAGGGTAAAGCGAAGTAATAAAAAAGGCCCGGTTTCGGGCCTTTTTTCTGTCCACCTCGCGCTTAGCCGCGACGGGCTTTCACTGCATTCGACAGCTGGCGCAGAACGATTTCGGTATCATCCCAGCCAATGCAGGCATCCGTCACGCTCTTGCCGTAAACCAACGGCTCGCCGCTCTCCAGGCTCTGATTACCTTCAACCAGATGGCTTTCGATCATCACGCCGATGATAGCTTTCTCACCGTTGACGATCTGCTCGCAGACATTCTGCGCGACATCCATCTGTTTTTTAAATTGTTTGCAGGAGTTGGCGTGGCTGAAATCAATCATCACCTGCTCTGGCAGACCCGCTTTTTTCAGCCCCGCTTTGACCTCGGCAACATGCTCCGCACTGTAGTTCGGCGTTTTACCGCCACGCAGAATAATGTGGCAGTCTCCGTTGCCGCCAGTATTTACAATCGCGGAATGGCCCCATTTAGTGACCGACAGGAAACAGTGTGGTGCACCGGCAGCGTTGATGGCATCAATCGCCACTTTGATCGTACCGTCAGTGCCGTTTTTGAACCCCACCGGGCAGGAAAGGCCAGATGCCAGTTCGCGGTGTACCTGAGATTCCGTGGTGCGCGCGCCGATAGCGCCCCAGCTCATCAGATCAGCAAGGTACTGCGGCGTGATCATATCCAGAAACTCACCCGCCGCAGGCAGGCCGCTGTCGTTGATCTCCAGCAGCAGTTTGCGCGCGATGCGCAGACCGTCGTTGATCTGGAAGCTGTTGTCCATGTGCGGATCGTTAATCAGCCCTTTCCAGCCCACGGTGGTACGCGGTTTTTCAAAATAGACGCGCATGACAATTTCCAGCTCGTCTTTTAGCGTTTCACGCAGCACCCGCAGACGGGATGCATACTCTTTCGCTGCCGCCGGATCGTGAATAGAACAAGGGCCGATCACGACCAGCAGACGATCATCATTGCCTTTCAGGATCTGATGAATCGCTTTACGGGCGTGTGAAACCGTATTCGCAGCATTTTCAGTAGCGGGGAATTTTTCAAGGAGTGCGACAGGGGGCAATAACTCGTTGATCTCTTTAATGCGTAAATCGTCGTTCTGATAATTCATCATCTTTCCAGCGTTGCCATACTTATCTAATTGAGTGCAATCCTTTCAATCTATCTTGTCGGTCAGAAAGTGTAAACGGGCTTTTACACTCAGGACGGATAATTCCTGGAATTACAGAAAAATTCGCCACAAAGTAGCGAAAAGTGAGATCACGACTACAATTTTTACCTTGAAACACTCTGTTTTTGCCACTTAGCAAAATTCCATGCTGAGTTAAATCAGCCATGTGGGATTTTAACCCTATTGAGGGTGTATTGCCCTCGCGCATGCACTGTTGGAAGAAGTTATCCGACGTAACGACCAGAACAGGAGCATCTTTATGAAAATGAATAAATTAGCCTCACTTTTCCTGACGGCAACCCTCTCTCTGACCAGCGGTGCAGCGCTGGCCGCCTCAACCGGCTCGGACAGTAACGGGGACGCCAACGCGGCAGCAGAAGCCGGACAGGTTGCCCCGGACGCGCGTCAGAACACCGCGCCGAATAACGTTGATAACAGTCAGATCAACACCGGCGGCACCATGCTTCATCCGAATGATTCCTCCTCCGGCAGTATGAATCAGGACGGAATGACCAAAGACGAAGTGCACAAAAACTCGATGTGTAAGGACGGTAAATGTCCTGACATTAATAAGAAAGTCCAGACCGGTGACGGCATTAACAACGATGTCGATACCAAAACGGACGGCACAACGCAGTAACCCTTCTCCTCTGTACCTGACAATGGAGAGCTTCGGCTCTCCTTATTTGTATGCGCAATCAGCAAAGATCTGTAATGATGTCAGACATAAAATCAAGATAAGCAGGACGACGTTATGGCGCATTCCCATTCGCATTCACATTCCCCTCAACCGCAGGACGGTAACGCCCGTCGATTACTGTTGGCCTTTGCGATTACCGCAGGCTTTATGGTTATCGAGGTTATTGGCGGCCTTATCTCCGGCTCACTGGCACTACTGGCTGATGCCGGGCATATGCTGACCGATGCTGCAGCCTTGCTGTTTGCTCTGCTCGCTGTCCATTTCGCCCGTCGACCGCCCAACAGCCGCCATACCTTCGGCTGGCTGCGCCTGACGACACTCGCGGCGTTTGTGAATGCGATTGCGCTGGTGGTGATTACCTTTCTGATTGTCTGGGAAGCCATCCAGCGTTTTTACCATCCGCAACCGGTCGCCGGGGCGACCATGATGATGATTGCCGTGGCCGGATTGCTGGCGAATATTTTTTCGTTCTGGATTTTGCATCGCGGTAGCGAAGAGAAAAATCTCAACGTACGCGCCGCAGCGCTGCACGTGCTGGGGGATCTGTTAGGTTCGGTCGGCGCTATTGCTGCGGCAATGGTGATCCTGCTGACTGGCTGGACGCCGATTGACCCGATCCTGTCGGTGTTGGTCTCGTGTCTGGTGCTTCGCAGCGCCTGGCAACTGCTGAAAGAAAGCGTTAACGAACTGCTTGAAGGGGCGCCGCGCGCCATTGATGTTGGCGAACTGAAGCGCAAACTGAACCGCGCTTTACCGGAAGTCCGCGACGTGCACCACGTTCATGTCTGGATGGTGGGCGAGAAACCGATCATGACGCTGCATGTTCAGGTGATCCCCCCTCACGACCACGATGCGCTGCTCGAACGCATCCAGCATTTCCTTGAGCATCACTACAGCATTGAGCATGCCACGATACAAATGGAGTACCAGCCTTGTAGCGGCCCGGAATGCCGCCTTAACGAGCTGCACGCCGGGCATGGGCATTCACACCATCATTAGCTGGAAAGCGCGTGAGAGCCTCGCTCACGCGCGCTGTTAATCCACATCCGGCTACCGTTCAGTGCAATGAAGGTCAGCAACAGATATTCCAGCGACATCGCGTAGACGCCCTGCAATGCAAAAATAGCGACGCTAATAACGTTGATAATCACCCACAGCAGCCAGTTTTCGACATACTTGCGAGTCATCAGGATCATCGCCACAATCGACAGCACCATCATGCAGGAATCCCAGAAAGGGAACGCATCGGGTTGCAGGGCAGGCATGGCGACGTTCAGCCCCAGCGCCTGCATGATCGACACCGCAATCCGCGTCAGGAACGCAAAGACAGGATCAATAAACACCGTCATCAGCCCAATCGCCACCACGCACACGACAAGCCAGGTGATCGCTTTCGGCAACGGTAACCAGCGGATTTGTAGTTCGGCCTCATGCTGACTGGTTTGTCGCGACCACGCATACCAGCCATAGATGTTGGCGGCGAAGAAAAAGAGCTGCAACAGCAGGCTGGCATAGAGCTGGATCTGAAAGAAAATGATGGCGAACAATGTGACGTTGATAAGGCCAAAGAAGTAATTGCTGATCTTCTCAAGGCTGGCGAGCCAGATGCACAGTAACCCCGCCAGCGTCCCGACCGCTTCTATCCAAGACAGATCGTAACCGCCAGCGCCAATCGGGATGTGTACCAGTATGTTCTGTGTACTAAAGAAATCCATTTTTAACCCCGCAAGATAACGTCAATTGTTAAGACCGAAGTGTAGCTGCAAAATCGAGCATCCGGTTGAGAGGCAGCAATGCGCCTTCCCGCAACGCGGCATCGACGTGGATTTCGTGTGAGGTGCCACCCTTCTCCAGTCCTTCGGCAATCGCTTTCAGGCCGTTCATCGCCATCCACGGACAATGTGCGCAACTGCGGCAGCTGGCCCCCTCGCCCGCCGTCGGCGCTTCCAGTAGCTCTTTTTCTGGCACTGCCTGCTGCATTTTGTAAAAAATCCCGCGGTCAGTCGCTACGATGAGTTGCTGATGAGGCAGTGTTCTGGCGGCAGCAATCAACTGACTGGTTGAACCTACCGCGTCAGCCATATCAACAATAGCCTGCGGCGACTCCGGGTGAACGAGTACGGCAGCGTCCGGGTACAGCGCTTTCATGCGGGTCAACGCCTGTGTTTTAAATTCGTCATGGACGATGCACGCGCCCTGCCAGCACAGCACATCGGCCCCGCTCTGCTTTTGCACATAACGGCCGAGGTGGCGGTCCGGCGCCCAGAGAATTTTTTCACCCAGGCTGTCGAGATGCTCAATCAGCTCGACGGCGATACTGGAGGTCACAACCCAGTCTGCCCGTGCTTTTACCGCTGCCGATGTGTTGGCGTAGACCACCACCGTGCGGTCCGGGTGCGCATCGCAAAAGGCGTTAAACGCGTCGCTGGGGCAACCGAGATCCAGCGAGCATTCAGCCGCCAGCGTCGGCATCAGGATGGTCTTTTCCGGACTGAGTATTTTGGCGGTTTCGCCCATAAAGCGTACACCCGCGACCAGCAGCGTGGTTGCCGGATGCTTCGCACCAAAACGTGCCATTTCCAGCGAGTCAGAAATACAGCCGCCTGTCTCTTCCGCCAGTTGCTGGATTTCAGGGTCGGTGTAGTAATGCGCCACCATCACCGCATCGCGTGCTTTCAGCAAGCGTTTGATTTTCTCGCGGTAGAACTGTTTTTCCTCCAGGCTTAATGGCGCTGGTTTCGGCGGAAAAGGATAAATGGCGGTTTCGGGGTCAAACATTACGCTCATCATGCAATCTCGTTTTACAGGCTTAACAAAATGCCGTTATGGTCGCTGAGATGCAGCTACTGACGGCTAATGTGTTTTGTATGCTAAACAAGATAGCAGATTGCGCATGTCAGGGGTATATCGCAGATAGCAAAAAAGCGCCTTTAGGGCGCTTTTCTACATTGGTGGGTCGTGCAGGATGACTCGGCTTCACCTCGCCCTGCGGGCCGTTGCTGCGCAACGTTATCCTTCACGCTTAACATCTGAGTGAAATGTTAAATTGGTGGGTCGTGCAGGATTCGAACCTGCGACCAATTGATTAAAAGTCAACTGCTCTACCAACTGAGCTAACGACCCCTTGCGGGATTGTTCTTCGAAGTGGTGGGTCGTGCAGGACTCGAACCTGCGACCAATTGATTAAAAGTCAACTGCTCTACCAACTGAGCTAACGACCCCTACGGGTCATGACTTCGAAGATATTTTTTACGTTTAACATCTGAGTGGGATGCT
>NZ_JMTB01000101.1 GCF_000734965.1 Trabulsiella guamensis ATCC 49490 | reverse complement strand
CTTGTGCTGCTTCGGAGATGTTTGATATCCCTCGGCAACGGCGGCATATATTACTGGTTTAAGATTTCAGCGCAACAAAAATTTCGATGAAGATCACTTAACTGCTTACGTTTCAGGCGACACGACCAGAAAAAACACGATTCCTGGTCATGCCGTCATCACTGCAGCGATCCGAGACGTTTTTGCGCCAGTTTTGCGCCTTCGGTACCAGGGTACTTGCTGACCACCTGCTGGTAGACCGCTTTCGCTTTTGCCGTATCCCCCTTGTCCTGCATGATCACGCCGACCTTGTACATCGCATCAGAGGCTTTGGGTGATTTCGGGTAGTTTTTTACGACAGAAGCAAAATAATAGGCTGCATCATCTTTTTTCCCCTTGTTGTAATTCAACTGACCGAGCCAGTAGTTGGCGTTCGGTTGATAAGTTGAATCCGGGTATTTCTTGATGAAGTTCTGGAATGCCGTGATGGCGTCGTCCTGGCGAGAGGAATCCTTCACCAGCGCGATGGCGGCATTGTAATCGGTATTAGCGTCACCGCTTTGCACCGGTGCGCCTGACGTAGCCGCGCCAGCCGCAGGTGCTGTCGTGGATGCGCCAGCATTGCTGTTTTGATCGCTGCCTGTCTGTGGCGTTTGCGTTGCCGCGCCGCCGCTGGTCAGGCTGTCAATCTGCAGCTGCACTTGTTTCTGCCGTTCAATAACCTGATTCAGCTGGTACTGACTCTCCTGGATCTGTCCGCGGAGGGCGTCAATATCGGCCTGATTATCAGAAACTTGTTGCTGGAGTTGGGTTAAAAGCTGGCTGTGAGCATTTGAAATACGCTCGAGTTGAGTGACACGATCTTCGACCGAGCCTGAGCCGACACTACTGATTGGTGCCTGAGCAAAAGCGGCCCAGGGGGCCGCTATTCCAACCAGTAACGACAGACTCAACAGGTGATGTCTGAAGTTACTGTTCATGCGATTCTCTTAGTAAACCAGTACGGCGCGACGGTTTTTTAGCGTAAGCCGCTTCGTCGTGACCCAGTACTGCAGGTTTTTCTTTACCGTAAGAAACGATGGAGATCTGATCAGCAGAAACGCCTTTACCCTGCAGGTACATCTTAACGGCATTAGCACGACGTTCGCCCAGGGCGATGTTGTACTCCGGAGTACCACGTTCGTCCGCGTGACCTTCTACGGTAACTTTGTAGGACGGGTTGCTACGCAGGAAGTTAGCGTGCGCGTCCAGCATTGCAGCGAACTCAGAGCTTACGTCGTATTTATCCAGACCGAAGTAAACGATGTTGTTCTGCTGCAGCTGTTGCATCTGCAGACGAGCCTGTTCTTCAGAAGACATGTTGCCGTTAGCATCCATACCAGTGCCGGCGCCCATCATGCCTTCACCGCTCTGGTCATTGCTGGCGTTCTTGTTGGAAGAACATGCCACGATTGCCATTACCGGCAGAGCCAGCATTAGTCCTTTCAGCACTTTGTTCAGTTGCATTTCTTTGATTCCTATATAACTAATTATTTATTATTACAGATACGGAGACCAGGCAGGGAATTTGACCTGTCCATCAGTCGCCGGAAGACGCGCTTTGAAACGCCCATCTGTAGAAACCAGGTTCAGCACGGATCCCATCCCCTGAGAAGAGCTGTAGATAACCATAGTGCCGTTAGGTGCCAGACTTGGCGTTTCATCCAAAAACGTTGACGACAGAACCTGTACGCCACCCGCTTCCAGATCTTGTTTGGCAATGTGCTGCTGACCATTGGCCGAGCTTACCATTACCATAAATTTACCGTCAGCGCTCACATCCGCATCCTGGTTTTGATTACCTTCCCAGGAAATACGCTGTGGAGCACCGCCATTGATATTCACTTTATACACTTGCGGACGACCGGCCTGGTCAGAGGTGAATGCCAGGGTCTGGCTGTCCGGGAACCAGCTCGGTTCGGTATTGTTGCTGCGACCGTTCGTCACCTGACGGATCTGACCGGAGCCGATATCCATCACGTACAGGTTCAGGCTACCGGTTTTAGACAGTGCAAAGGCCAGTTTGCTGCCATCCGGCGAGAACATCGGCGCACCGTTGTGCTGCGGGAAAGAGGCAACCTGACGCACCGCACCGTTCGCAAGCGTCTGGATAACCAGCGCGGAACGACCGCTTTCGAAGGTGACGTAAGCCAGTTTAGACCCGTCAGGAGACCATGCCGGCGACATCAGCGGCTGCGGAGAACGGTGAACCACGAACTGGTTGTAGCCATCATAGTCAGAGACACGCAGTTCATACGGGAACTGACCGCCGTTGGTCTGCACTACATAGGCGATACGGGTACGGAACGCGCCTTTAATACCGGTCAGCTTTTCGAACACTTCGTCACTGGCAGTATGACCGGCATAACGCAGCCACTGCTTGTTTACTTTATATGTGTTCTGCGCCAGTACGGTACCGGCCGCGCCACCCGTATCAACCAACTGGTAAGCGACATTGTAAGAACCGTCCGGGTTCGGAGTTACCTGCCCGACAACCACGGCGTCAATACCTAATGCGGACCATGCTGCAGGTTGCACCTCCTGCGCGGACCCCGGCTGCTGAGGCAGGCGAGAACGATCCAACGGATTGAATTTACCGCTGTTGCGCAGGTCAGCCGCAACGATGCCACCAATATCTTCAGGTGCAGCACCCGGCCCGGCCCACTGGAAAGGCACAACGCCAATCGGGCGCGCCGAGTCCACCCCCTGGGTGATCTCGATACGTACTTCTGCGTGCAGCGCCGCTGCCCACAGCATCAGAAAACCAAATGCTACTCGTAATGCCTGCTTCATCATATCTCCCTTATCCGGATACAAAATCCACGATAATTTAGCAGAATGTTAACAAACTCAAATACACAAGACTACCAAAACCCTGAGACAACCGTAGTTTGTTTTTCCTCTATTTCCACAAGGAAAAATCAATTAGGTTTGAAGTCCAGCGGCGCATTCTTGAATACCTCATATACCGCTTGTGATGGCGGTTTTGGATACTTCGCCTGACGGGCGGCTGAGAGCGCCGCACTACAGAGCGCGGGATCACCACCTTCCGACTGAATATCCAGAAGCATGCCATCTGGCGCCAGTTTGATACGTAATGTACATGTCTTACCGGCATAAGAGGAAGCATCGTAAAAACGGCTTTCGATCGCTGCTTTTATCTGCCCGGCATAGTTACTGATATCCGCCCCTGATGCACCGTTATTTTTATTGTTACCGCTTCCGGCAGGCGAAGCATTGTTCCCTTTTGCTCCTCCCCCTGTTTTCGGCGCATTCTTACCTGAGCTCAGGTCGCCGAAAAGATCGTCAACATCGGCTTCCGACGCTTTTGCTGCGGCGGCTTTTTTCGCGGCGGCCGCTTTGGCGGCTTTATCCGCGGCAGCTTTCTCTGCTGCCGCTTTTTCAGCGGCGGCTTTTTTTCTCGGCAGCCGCTTTAGCTGCAGCGGCTTTCTCAGCGGCAGCCTTCTCAGCGGCAGCTTGCTTAGCCTCAGCAGCCGCTTTCTTCTCTGCTTCCTGCTGCGCTTTCTTCGCGGCTTCTGCTTCTGCTTTCTTCTTCGCATCTGCAGCGGCTTTTGCTGCTTCGGCTTCCGCTTTCTTCTTCGCATCTGCGGCAGCTTTTGCTGCTTCGGCTTCCGCTTTTTTCTGCGCGTCGGCAGCAGCTTTCTTCGCCGCATCAGCTGCCGCTTTGGCGTCAGCTTCCGCTTTGGCTTTCGCGTCCGCTGCCGCTTTCGCTGCAGCCTCTTCAGCCTGCTTTTGCTTTTCCTGCGCGCTCTTCGCCGCTTCCTGTGCTTCTAAACGTTCTTTTTCCAGCTGCTTCAGACGTTCCTGCTCTGCGGCCTGCTTTTCACGCAGTTCTTCCGCCTGCTGCTGCGCCTGTTTTTCACGCTGCTCCTGAGCACGCTTTGCGCTGGCCTGTTGCTGCTGTTGCCTGTCGTAGTTCTGGACGACCGCGCCAGGATCAACCATCACGGCATCAATGGCAGAACCACCGCCGCCGCCAGCAGAAGCATCTATGTGCTCATCGAACGAACTCCAGATCAGCAGTGCGATCAATACGATATGCAGCACTACTGAAATGATGATCGCGCGTTTAAGCTTGTCGTTTTGTTCGGTTGCCTTCGACACTCTCGGTTCCCAAAAACTTTGTACCTGTTTCACCGGTTAAATCGGCTGGGTCATTAGACCGACCGACTTCACACCGGCGCTATGTAACAGGTTCAGCGCTTTAATAATTTCATCATATGGCACATCTTTCGCGCCACCGATTAAGAAGACCGTTTTCGGATTCGCCTCAAGACGACGCTGCGCTTCGGCAACAACCTGCTCCGGCGGCAATTGCGGCATCTTTTCCTGGCCAACGTTCACGCTGTACTGACCGACGCCGGAAACCTCAACGATAACCGGCGGATCGTCATTGGTGCTGACTGTTTGCGAATCCGTCGCATCAGGCAGATCCACCTCCACGCTCTGCGTGATGATTGGCGCAGTCGCCATGAAGATCAGCAGCAACACCAACAACACATCCAGCAGCGGAACAATATTAATCTCGGACTTCAGTTCGCGACGTCCGCGTCCACGTGCTCTGGCCATGGCTTACCCCTTGTTGCTCTCGCTGCTGGTAAACGCCTGACGATGCAGAATCGCGGTAAACTCTTCCATAAAGTTGTCGTAGTTCAGTTCCAGTTTGTTGACGCGCTGATTCAGGCGGTTATACGCCATGACCGCAGGGATGGCTGCAAACAGACCGATAGCCGTCGCGATCAGTGCTTCCGCGATCCCCGGCGCAACCATTTGCAGCGTGGCCTGTTTCACCGCGCCGAGCGCGATAAAGGCGTGCATGATCCCCCATACGGTACCGAACAGACCAATATACGGGCTGATGGAGCCGACTGTCCCGAGGAACGGAATGTGCGATTCCAGCGTTTCCAGTTCGCGGTTCATGGAGATACGCATCGCGCGCGATGCCCCTTCCACAATCGCCTCTGGTGCATGGCTGTTAGCGCGATGCAATCGGGCGAACTCTTTGAAACCGCTATAGAAAATTTGTTCGGAGCCAGTCAGGTTATCGCGACGCCCCTGACTTTCCTGATACAGGCGAGAAAGCTCAATACCAGACCAGAATTTGTCTTCAAACGCTTCGGCCTCACGCCCTGCCGCATTCAGAATGCGGGTACGCTGAATAATGATGGCCCAGGAGGCGATTGAAAAACCAATCAAAATCAACATGATAAGTTTAACCAGAAGGCTAGCCTTCAGGAACAAATCAAGGATGTTCATGTCAGTCACTGCTTAAACTCCGCGACAATAGACTTGGGAAGCGCACGAGGCTTCATTAAGAGAGGATCAACACAGACAATCAAAACTTCTGCCTGGTTAAGCAGTTGATTCTCCGCGTTGACGATCCGTTGCGTGAAAACCAGTGAGGTTCCGCGCATCGATGTTATTTCCGTTTGGACTTCGAGCATGTCGTCGAGTCGGGCGGGCGCAAAATACTCCAGCGTCATTTTGCGTACCACGAAAGCTACGCGCTCTGCCAACAGTACCTGCTGGCTAAAGTGATGGTGGCGCAGCATCTCGGTGCGTGCTCGCTCATAAAAAGCGACGTAACTGGCATGGTAAACCATGCCACCGGCGTCTGTGTCTTCGTAATAAACACGAACCGGCCACTGAAATAGCGTTGTATTCACTTTACATCCCGGTAATACAAAAAAGTTTAGAGCATTCAAACTTCGCTACTATACGCGCGGTCAAGAGGGTTTGGAATGGGTGTAAGTAAACGGAGAGTAAATTTTTATGGGCCTGCGTCAGCCCATAAAAGATTGCGGAGGATTCTTAATCAGGCGAAGAAGAAAATCAGCCCGGCGAGCAAGACCAGATCGGCGATCAGCGGGCAGAAAATGCCCTGCCAGTGAAGGGCTTTCGGTCGGAAGCCGACGCCGTGGATAACCCCTGCACATACCGCCCACATCAGCAGCAGACCATGCCAGATGGAGAGCGTGCTGGTTTTCGCCGCAAAACGCGACGGATCCCAGAACATACAGCCCGCCAGCACTAACGCCATCAGTAAGGAAAGGGCCCTTAGCGGGCCCTTGTCCATTACCGCATATAACACTGCGATAACACTTTTCATTAATGATCTTCTTGTCCGGATTCAACATGCTCCAGAGCCAGCGCGGTGACCACCCCAAAGGCACAAGCCAGAAGCGTCCCCAGAATCCATGCAAAGTACCACATAATTTGCTCCTTACTTAGTACAGAGAGTGGGTGTTGCTTTCGATATGTTCTTTGGTAATGCGGCCAAACATTTTCCAGTAACACCAGATGGTGTAAGCCAGAACAATCGGAACGAAGATGATCGCAACGTAGGTCATCAGGTTCAGCGTGATATGGCTGGAGGTCGCATCCCACATGGTCAGGCTCGCGTTCATCATCGTGCTGGACGGCATGACGAACGGGAACATCGCCACACCCGCAGTCAGAATAATGCAGGCCAGTGTCAGCGATGAGAACAGGAACGCCCAGGCGCTTCTGTCCATCCGCGCGGTCAGGATGGTCAGCAACGGCAGGACCACACCCAGAGCCGGAATCAGCCACAGGATCGGCGCGCTGTTAAAGTTCGCCATCCACGCACCCGCTTCACGCGCCACTTCTTTCGTCAGCGGGTTAGAGGCTGCGGAATGGTCGATGACGGACTTAACGACATAGCCGTCAATACCGTACACCACCCATACACCCGCCAGTGCGAAGCAGACCAGCGTAACCAGTGCAGTCACCTGCGCGGTCGCTTTGGAACGCAGATGCAATTCGCCAACAGTGCGCATCTGCAGATACGTCGCGCCCTGCGTCAGGATCATGGCGACGCTGACAATCCCTGCCAGCAAGCCAAACGGGTTCAGCAACTGGAAGAAATTACCGGTGTAGTAGAGACGCAGATACTCGTCCACGTTGAATGGTACACCCTGCAACAGGTTGCCGAACGCCACGCCAATCACCAGCGGCGGCACAAAGCTCCCGAGGAAGATGCCCCAATCCCACATGTTACGCCAGCGGTTGTCTTCGATTTTCGAACGGTAGTCAAAACCAACCGGACGGAAGAACAAGGACGCCAGGACCAGGATCATTGCCACATAGAAGCCAGAGAATGCTGCGGCATAGACCATCGGCCAGGCTGCGAACAGCGCACCACCCGCGGTGATCAGCCACACCTGGTTACCGTCCCAGTGTGGGGCGATTGAGTTGATCATGATTCGACGCTCGGTGTCATTACGACCGAGGAAACGGGTGAGCATGCCCACCCCCATGTCGAAACCGTCCGTGACGGCAAAGCCAATCAGCAGTACACCGACCAGCAGCCACCAGATAAAACGTAATACTTCATAATCGATCATTTGATGACTCCTGTCTTAGCGTGCCGGCTGAGTCGTCGAAAGCGACTGCTCATAATGATAGCGACCGGTTTTCAGGCTGCTTGGGCCAAGGCGCGCGAACTTAAACATCAGATAAAGTTCAGCCACCAGGAACAGGGTATACAAGCCGCAGATCAGTATCATCGAGAAGAGAATATCGCCTGCGGTCAGCGACGAGTTCGCCACCGCCGTCGGCAACACTTCACCGATGGCCCATGGTTGACGGCCATACTCAGCGACAAACCAGCCCGCTTCTACTGCAATCCACGGCAATGGAATACCGTAGAACGCCGCGCGAAGGACCCATTTCTTATCACCGATACGGTTACGAATAACGGCCCAGAAGGACGCCGCAATGATAATCAGCAACAGGAAGCCGCACGCCACCATAATACGGAAGGCGAAGTACAGCGGCGCAACGCGCGGAATGGAATCTTTCGTCGCCTGCTTGATTTGCGCATCCGTCGCATCAGCTACGTTCTCTGTATAGCGCTTCAGTAACAGGCCATAGCCCAAATCTTTTTTCACGCTGTTGAACTGATCGCGGACCGCCTGATCGGTGGAACCGGCGCGCAGCTCTTCCAGCAGTTTGTAAGCGGTCATCCCGTTACGGATACGGTTTTCATGCTGAACCATCAGGTCTTTCAGACCAACAACCGGCGTATCGACGGAACGGGTCGCAATGATCCCCAACGCATAAGGGATTTGAATAGCGAAACGGTTTTGCTGCGCGTCCTGATCAGGAATACCGAACAGTGTAAAGGCGGCCGGTGCAGGCTGCGTTTCCCATTCAGCTTCAATGGCAGCGAGTTTGGTTTTTTGTACGTCGCCCATCTCGTAACCGGATTCATCACCGAGCACGATAACAGACAGGACCGCTGCCATACCGAAGCTTGCTGCAATGGCAAAGGAGCGCTTGGCGAAGGCGAAGTCACGACCTTTCAGCATGTACCAGGCGCTGATACCGAGGATGAACATCGCCCCGGTGACATAACCTGATGCAACAGTGTGAACAAATTTCACCTGAGCAACCGGGTTCAGCACCAGTTCAGAGAAGCTCACCATCTCCATACGCATGGTTTCGAAGTTGAAATCAGAGGCGATCGGGTTTTGCATCCAGCCGTTCGCGACAAGGATCCACAGAGCAGAAAGGTTAGACCCCAGCGCAACCAGCCAGGTGACCGCCATATGCTGGACTTTACCCAGACGGTCCCAACCAAAGAAGAACAGACCTACAAAGGTGGATTCGAGGAAGAACGCCATCAAACCTTCAATGGCCAGCGGCGCACCGAAGATATCTCCCACATAGTGAGAATAATAAGACCAGTTCGTCCCGAACTGGAACTCCATGGTCAAACCGGTGGCAACACCCAGAGCGAAGTTGATGCCAAACAACTTGCCCCAGAACTTAGTCATATCTTTATAAATCTGTTTGCCGGAAAGGACATACACGGTTTCCATGATGGCCAGCAGGAACGCCATACCGAGCGTCAGCGGCACAAACAGGAAGTGGTACATCGCGGTCAAGGCAAACTGTAAGCGCGACAGTTCGACTATATCTAACATCTTGACTCCTTGCTCATCGCATGAAGACTCCGAGAATGAACCCGTCTGAGCGGTTCACACACATGCCCCAATACAATTAATTTGTATCCAACGTCGTTGCTGAGTTCCTGCAAGAGGAAACGACAATCATTAAAGGTTACAAACACGTTAATAAAAAAACCAATTTGATCCGCAATTATATTACGCCGCAAAACCCTTACAATAAACAGGTTTTTGCAGTACTAAATTTACGTTTTTCGACATTGATCAATATATAGCTAAAACGCGTCATGGCAGCCAACTTGATCTACGACAATTTAACGCTTTACCAAGAATTTTCCAATCATTAAACATTGATTTATATCAATTCGGCTGAATTCTGTTAATGGTGTTTAGTTGCAGTAAACATTGTACTTATAATGTTAAATATATGTAGTAATCGAGAAACCTATCGTTACCAGATCGCAAAAAAGATAGTAGTAAATGTTTTATTATTTAACGTGGGCTGTCTCCTGCTTTGCGCAGGTGACAACACTATTAATGTTAGCTGCTTCACATAATTTTGGGTCGTGACTTTTTCGTAGAACACGCATGGTATTACTTTTGCCTTTCTTAGCCTCCTAATAAACACCACTGGTGAGCAATACGTACTGGCGGAGGGAATGTTGTGCAAATGCCTGGAGGAATGGTTTTAGGTGTCATAATATTTGAACTCAGAAGAGCTCTCCATGATATATTTACACCACACCATGAATATAAATTTCACGGGTATTTTACGCCCCATTAAGAAATATCGCCTCCCATACTGCCAGCCTCTGCCCCTCCTCCCCTCTGTTTTGTGCGTTATGATTAGCAGAAAGACCAATAACGCCTAACAAATTGTATTTCAACATGTTATTTTTAGTAAAACGACATATACCATCTATTTATCAACTCAATAATTTAAAGTGAGCAATCTCACATATTCATATTATTACCTTTTGCACTACTAAAAGCCACGCCTGTTCTGACCTGGCAAGCAACCCTTATTCATGAATTAAATAATTATATTATCGGCGTAACGAATAGTTCGTGCAGGTGTATTTTATGCTTATTTCGCTTTAATAATACCCGCGTTTTTTGAGATTACAGATCGCAGGTATTTCATCAGGAGGCGAAAATGTTTAAACCACTCTTGCTGTTCGGCGTACTGGCACTGCTGCCTGCAATGAGTCAGGCAGACGAACCCGATGCCATCGAGAAAGCCACCAACCCACTACATTTATCCACCTCGGTTGCCCTTCAGGATTACTACACGCCTGAACTGTATGGCAGCGACCGCCATCTCAACGACACCCTGTTTCGCGCCACCGTGCCGGTTGCCGCCGGAGACTGGGTGCCGGTTCCGCAAATCCTGCGCATAACCGTACCGCTGGCGACTCGTCCACAACCTGGCGGCTACAGCACCGGACTGGGGGATATTAACCTGTTCGACATCTTCCTGCTCAAACAGGATGGCGTCAAAATTGGCGTTGGCCCGCTCATTACCGCCAGCTCCGCCGCCAGAGACGAGCTTGGTAGCGGAAAATGGCAGGCCGGGTTATCGGCCATCGCGATTAAATCCACACCGCAATGGATGGCGGGTACGCTGGTACAGTGGCAAAAAAGTTTCGCGGGAGATGAAGCGCGCCGCGATGTGGAAACCGCCACTTTTCAACCCATCGTTATCTACAAATTGCCGAAAGGCTGGTATGTGCGCACCTCAGGGATCTGGACATGGGATCGGGAAAGTGACGATTACTATATCCCTGTCGGGCTGGGCGGTGGTCGTGCCTGGAAAGCGGGGAATAAAGTAGTGAGCGCGTTTATTGAGCCGCAGTGGACCGTCGCGCATAAAGGCGATGGTGTGCCTGAATTTACACTGTTCGCGGGGATTAGTATTGTAATGTAAAAAAGGCCGCTTCTCAGCGGCCAACCATGTCGAAAATGTCGAAATCGGTCATATAAAGCTCCCCCGCGCAGGGGAGCAGAGAGGATTAATTACTTAATGATGGTCTGCAGCGCTTCGCCGATGTCGGCCAGGCTGCGAACAGTTTTCACACCCGCTGCTTCAAGAGCCGCGAATTTCTCATCTGCCGTTCCTTTACCACCGGCGATGATGGCGCCTGCGTGACCCATACGCTTGCCTTTCGGCGCGGTCACACCCGCGATGTAACCCACTACCGGCTTGGTCACGTGATCTTTAATGTACGCTGCCGCTTCTTCTTCCGCGCTGCCGCCGATTTCACCGATCATCACGATCGCTTCCGTCTGCGGGTCTTCCTGGAACATCTTCAGGATGTCGATGAAGTTAGAGCCCGGGATCGGGTCGCCGCCGATGCCCACGCAGGTGGACTGGCCGAAACCGTAATCGGTCGTCTGCTTAACCGCTTCATAGGTCAGCGTACCGGAGCGAGAAACGATACCCACTTTGCCCGGCTGGTGAATATGGCCCGGCATGATGCCGATTTTGCACTGACCCGGCGTGATAACGCCCGGGCAGTTCGGGCCGATCATTCGCACGCCCGCTTCATCCAGCTTCACTTTCACAGTCAGCATATCCAGCGTCGGGATACCTTCGGTGATGGTAATAATCAGTTTGATGCCAGCGTCGATAGCTTCCAGAATGGAATCTTTGCAGAACGGAGCCGGAACATAGATAACCGACGCGGTCGCGCCAGTCGCTTCTACCGCTTCACGCACAGTGTTGAACACCGGCAGGCCCAGATGCGTGGTGCCACCTTTGCCTGGCGTTACACCGCCAACCATCTGCGTGCCGTAAGCAATTGCCTGTTCAGAGTGGAACGTCCCCTGGCTACCGGTGAAACCCTGGCAGATAACCTTGGTGTTTTTATCGATTAAAATGGACATTATTTCCCCTCCACTGCGGCAACTACCTGCTGAGCGGCATCCGTCAGACTTTTCGCTGCAATAATATTCAGGCCACTGTCAGCCAGTTTCTTCGCGCCCAGCTCGGCGTTGTTACCTTCCAGGCGTACAACCACCGGAACGTTAACGCCAACTTCTTCTACCGCACCTATGATGCCGTCTGCGATCAGGTCGCAACGCACGATGCCGCCGAAGATATTAACCAGTACCGCTTTCACATTGTCATCGGAGAGGATGATTTTGAACGCTTCAGTAACGCGCTCTTTAGTCGCGCCGCCGCCCACGTCGAGGAAGTTTGCTGGTTCACCGCCATGCAACTTAACGATGTCCATAGTGCCCATTGCCAGGCCCGCTCCGTTTACCATGCAGCCGATGTTGCCATCCAGCGCCACGTAGTTCAGTTCCCACTGTGCCGCCTGCGCTTCACGCGGATCTTCCTGAGACTGGTCGCGCATTTCGCGCAGTTCAGACTGGCGGAATAAAGCGTTACCGTCAGCGCCCAGTTTGCCGTCGAGGCAGATCAGGTCGCCCTGCCTGGTGATCACCAGCGGGTTGATTTCGATCAGCGCCAGGTCGCGCTCAAGGAAAATGGTCGCCAGACCCATAAAGATCTTGGTGAACTGCTGAACCTGTTTGCCTTCCAGACCCAGTTTGAACGCCAGTTCGCGGCCCTGATACGGCATAGGACCTGCCAGCGGATCCAGTGCCACTTTGTGGATCAGGTGCGGGGTCTCTTCCGCCACTTTTTCGATTTCCACGCCGCCTTCAGTGGAGGCCATGAAGACCACACGGCGGGAGCTACGGTCGACTACCGCGCCCAGATACAGTTCTTTATCGATATCAGTCGCCGCTTCCACCAGGATCTGGTTGACTGGCTGACCGTTAGCGTCTGTTTGATAAGTCACGAGGCGTTTGCCCAGCCAGTGCTCAGCAAATGCGCGAATCTCTTCTTTGCTCTTAACAACTTTCACACCGCCCGCTTTACCGCGGCCACCAGCGTGAACCTGACATTTCACAACCCACGGACCCGCACCAATTTTAGAGGCGGCTTCTTCAGCTTCACGCGGCGTGGTACAGGCATAGCCCACTGGCGCAGGTAAACCATAGCGGGCAAACAGTTGTTTTGCCTGATATTCATGTAAGTTCATGCGTTCTATCCATTCTTAGTAATGGTTATCATTAAGCCTGTAGTCCGGTCGCTTGTTGCGCCGGATGGCGCTACGCTTACCCGGCCTACAGGGCAGGTGATGCTTTTGACTATGACCGCTACACGTCCAGCAGCAGACGAGTCGGATCTTCCAGCAGCTCTTTAATCGCCACCAGGAAGCCTACTGACTCGCGGCCGTCGATCAGACGGTGATCGTAGGACAGCGCCAGGTACATCATTGGCTGAATCACGACCTGACCATTTACCGCCATCGGGCGATCTTTGATGGCGTGCATACCCAGAATCGCGCTCTGCGGCGGGTTGATGATCGGTGTAGACATCAGGGAGCCGAAAACACCGCCGTTGGTAATGGTGAAGTTACCGCCGGTCAGATCGTCAACGGTCAGTTTGCCGTCACGGCCTTTCACTGCCAGCTCTTTGATGTTTTTCTCGATGTCAGCCATACCCAGCAGATCAACGTCACGCAGAACCGGGGTCACCAGGCCGCGCGGCGTGGAAACCGCCATGCTGACATCGAAATAGTTGTGGTAAACCACATCATCGCCATCGATAGACGCGTTCACTTCCGGGAAGCGTTTCAGGGCTTCAACCACCGCTTTCACGTAGAAGGACATAAAGCCCAGACGGATACCGTGACGTTTTTCGAACGCTTCGCCGTACTGCTTACGCAGATCCATAATCGGCTTCATGTTGACTTCGTTGAAGGTCGTCAGCATGGCGGTGGAGTTTTTCGCTTCCAGCAGACGCTCGGCCACGCGCTTACGCAGGCGGGTCATCGGGACGCGTTTTTCGCTGCGGGAACCCAGCGCAGGCTGAGCGGCTGCAGGTGCGGCCGCCGCTGGTGCTTTGCTTTCTGCTTTCGCCGGGGATTTCGCCAGATGTTTTTCCACATCTTCACGGGTGATGCGACCGCCCACACCGGTGCCTTTGATGGCGCTGGCGTCGAGGCTGTGCTCAGCCAGCAGGCGACGGATCGCCGGGCTCAGCGCATCATTGTTTTGCTCTTCCAGAGACGCCTGCTGACGCTGTGCCGGCGTCGACTCTTTCGCGTCGGACTTCGCGCCAGACTCTTTGCCAGAGCTGTTGCCTTCACGCAGGCGGCCAAGGATCTGGCGAGAGGTAACGGTGGTGCCTTCGTCTTCCAGCACTGCATCCAGAATGCCGTCCGTCGACGCCGGTACTTCCAGTACCACTTTGTCAGTTTCGATTTCTACCAGCACTTCATCACGGGTTACCGCATCGCCTGGTTTTTTATGCCAGGTCGCGACGGTCGCGTCTGCAACGGATTCAGGCAGGTCGGGAACAAGAATATCTACGCTACTCATTATTTATCCTTTAATTAATCGACGTTCAGCGCGTCATTAACCAGATCTTGCTGTTGTTTCTGGTGAACGGACATATACCCTACCGCCGGAGAGGCGGAGGCCGGGCGACCTGCATAACGCAGAGCGGACCCAAACGGAATCACTTCACGGAAATGATGCTGGCTGCAGTACCAGGCGCCCTGGTTGAGCGGCTCTTCCTGACACCAGACAAAATCATGCACGTGAGCATATGGTTTCAGCGCTTCCTGTACCGCCTGATGCGGGAACGGATAGAGCTGTTCGATACGCACAATGGCGACATCTTTTTGATCGTTTTTGCGGCGCTGTTCCAGCAGGTCGTAATAAACTTTACCAGAGCACATCACCACACGCTTGACGGCTTTCGGATCCAGCTCATCGATTTCACCAATCGCTGGCTGGAAAGTGCCATTAGCCAGTTCATCCAGTGACGACACCGCCAGCGGATGACGCAGCAGCGATTTCGGCGACATCACCACCAGCGGGCGACGCATACCGCGCAGCGCCTGACGACGCAGCATGTGGTAAACCTGCGCCGGGGTCGACGGGACGCACACCTGCATGTTCTGTTCTGCACAGAGCTGCAAATAACGTTCCAGACGTGCCGATGAGTGTTCAGGTCCCTGCCCTTCATAGCCGTGCGGAAGCAGCATCACCAGACCACACATGCGGCCCCACTTCTGTTCGCCGGAGCTGATGAACTGGTCGATAACCACCTGCGCGCCGTTAGCGAAGTCACCGAACTGCGCTTCCCAGATGGTCAGGGTGCGTGGTTCTGCCGTCGCATAACCATATTCAAACGCCAGCACTGCCTCTTCAGAGAGCACCGAATCCCAGACTTTGAACTCGCCCTGCCCGTTATGCACATGCTGCAGCGGGGTGTAAGTTGAGCCGTTGGCCTGGTTGTGGATCACCGCATGGCGGTGGAAGAAGGTGCCGCGACCGGAGTCTTCACCGGATAAACGCACGGAAATGCCTTCGTCAACCAGTGTAGCGTACGCCAGGTTTTCTGCGCCGCCCCAGTCGAACAGCTTCTCACCCGCCGCCATCGCCTGACGATCACTGTAGATTTTCGCCACGCGGGATTGCATTTCGATGGCGTCCGGCACCGTGCTGATGCGTTTAGCCAGTTCCTGCACACGCTTCATTTCAACCTTGTTCGGGTAGCTCTCATCCCACTCGTGGTTGAGGTACGGCGACCAGGTGAAAGAGTGCATGTTCATCGGACGCCACTCTTTAACCACACACTCACCAGCATCCAGCGCGTCTCGGTACAGATTGACCAGCTCAGTCGCATCTTCCAGCGTCGTCACTTTGTCCTGCTCCAGCTTGTCAGCGTAGATCTTACGCGGCGTCGGGTGTTTTTTGATTTTCTGATACATCAGCGGCTGGGTTGCGCTCGGCTCGTCGGCTTCGTTATGGCCATGACGGCGGTAACACACCAGGTCGATGAAGACATCACGTTTGAAGGTGTTACGGAAGTCCAGCGCCACACGGGTCACGAAAGCGACCGCTTCCGGGTCATCCGCGTTGACGTGGAAAATCGGCGCCTGGACCATTTTACCGATGTCGGTGCAGTATGGCGTGGAACGCGCATCCAGTGGGTTAGAGGTCGTAAAGCCCACCTGGTTGTTAATAACGATACGTACGGTACCACCCACTTCGTAGCCGCGTGCTTTCGACATATTCAGGGTTTCCTGAACCACACCCTGGCCGGTCACAGCCGCATCACCGTGAATGGTGATTGGCAGCACCATATTGCTGCTCGGGTTGTCGAGGCGGTCAAGACGCGCACGAACGGATCCGATAACCACCGGGCTGACGATCTCAAGGTGCGACGGGTTAAACGCCAGCGCCAGGTGAACCAGACCGCCTTCGGTTTCGAAATCAGAGGAGAAGCCCATGTGGTACTTCACGTCGCCAGTGCCGAGGTGTTCTTTGTGTTTACCTGCGAATTCGTCGAACAGATCCTGCGGTTTTTTACCCAGCACGTTAATCAGGACGTTCAGACGACCACGGTGCGCCATGCCCAGCACCACTTCACGAGTACCGCTGTTACCGGCGTGGCGGATAAGCTCTTTGAGCATTGGGATCAGCGCGTCGCCCCCTTCAAGGGAGAAACGTTTTGCGCCCGGGAATTTCGCCCCCAGGTAGCGCTCCAGCCCTTCGGCAGCGGTCAGTTCGCTCAGGAAGCGTTTTTTCTCGTCAGGCGAGAAGGTGGCGTGACCCACTACGGACTCAATACGCTGCTGGATCCAGCGTTTTTCTTCCGTGGAGGTAATGTGCATATATTCCGCGCCGATGGAGCCGCAGTAGGTTTGCTTCAGCGCCTCAATCAGGTCGCCAAGCTGCATCGTATCTTTACCGATGGCAAAAGAACCTACGTTAAAGCTTTCCTGGAAATCGGCCTCGGTCAGATCGTGATAAGCCGGATCTAAATCCGCGACACGTTCCTGTTTCCACAGTCCCAGCGGATCAAGATTCGCATGCTGGTGACCACGGAAGCGATAAGCGTTGATGAGCTGCAGGACTTTTACCTGCTTCACATTGGTGTCAGGGTCGGAAATCGAGGAAGTATAACGTGAGGCATCCTTCGCCAGACGACGGAAATAATCACGTGTTTTGGAATGAAATTGATCGGGTTTGACTCCAGTGCCAGGCAGTTGCTGGAACATAGAACGCCAGTTAGCGTCAACAGAGTCAGGATCGGTTAAGAAGTCTTCATAGAGCTGTTCTATCCAGCTCTGGTTGGCACCAGAGAGGTAAGAAGAGTCCAGCCAGGCTTTCATTGCGCCGTTCTGCATCGTGATCCCTTAAGCATTTAATGCTTATTTCGCCGTAGAAACTACCACATACACCAGGTGCATGTGCCGGGGTTCACTTGCGAGCTCTTGTCTTATATTGGCTCGCGAAGGAACCTTTAAAAACTGTCAAAATATTGTCAGGGGCAGTTTTTAGAGGTTTCCTGTTTGCCCGGTAAGCATAGCGCCACCGGGCAATAACATGATTTACGCACTGCGTTGCAACAGCATCGACTTAATATGGCCGATGGCGCGCGTCGGGTTCAGCCCCTTCGGACACACACTGACGCAGTTCATGATGCTATGGCAGCGGAATACGCTGAAAGCATCGCTTAACCCTTCCAGACGGCTGTCGGTTTCGGTATCGCGGCTGTCGATCAGGAAACGATACGCTGCCAGCAGACCGGCCGGGCCGATGAACTTATCCGGGTTCCACCAGAACGACGGACAAGACGTTGAACAACATGCACAAAGAATACACTCGTACAGACCATCGAGTTTTTCACGCTGCTCTGGCGACTGTAAATGCTCGCGAGCCGGTGGATTCTTCTCATTATTCAACAAGTAAGGCTTAATCTTCTCATATTGTGCATAGAATTGCCCCATGTCTACCACCAAATCACGCACGACGGGCAGCCCTGGCAGAGGACGGATGACAATTTTTTGACCCGGACGATTGAGCGCTGAGATCGGCGTGATGCACGCCAGGCCATTTTTGCCGTTCATGTTCAGGCCGTCTGAACCACAGACCCCTTCACGGCAGGAACGACGAAACGACAGTGTCGGATCTTTTTCTTTCAGCTGGATTAACGCATCCAGCAGCATCATGTCGCGACCTTCTTCCGCCTCCAGGGTGTAATCCTGCATGTGCGGAGCATCGTCTACATCCGGGTTATAACGATAAACTGAGAATTCGAGTTTCATTGTCCTGTCTCCGCATTAATAAGTACGAATCTTCGGCGGGAACGCCGGACGCAGTTTCGGTTCCATATTGACGCTACGACGCGTCATGGTTTCCGACTCTGGCAGATACAGGGAGTGGCACAGCCAGTTTTCGTCATCACGTTCCGGGAAGTCGAAGCGGCTATGCGCGCCACGGCTTTCGGTACGGTAGTTAGCAGACTGGGCAGTGGCGTACGCGGTTTCCATCAGGTTATCCAGCTCAAGGCACTCAACGCGCTGGGTGTTGAACTCGCTGGAGGTATCGTCCAGACGGGCATTTTTCAGACGCTCGCGGATCACTTTCAGTTGCTCAAGCCCTTTGTGCATCGCATCGCCTTCACGGAATACCGAGAAGTTATGCTGCATACATTCCTGCAGTGCTTTACGGATTTCCACAGGATCTTCACCGCTGCGGGTGTTGTTCCAGCGGTTGAGGCGATCCAGAGAACCTTCGATATCGGATTCGCTGGCATCACGCAGTGCACCCTGCTCGGCGATGGATTCCTGCAGATGCAGACCCGCCGCGCGACCAAAGACCACCAGATCCAGCAGCGAGTTGCCGCCGAGGCGGTTGGCGCCGTGAACCGATACGCAGGCGATTTCGCCCACGGCGAACAGGCCTGGGATCACCACATCTTCGCCCTTCTCGTTCACCGTCAGCGCCTGACCGGTCACTTTGGTCGGAATACCGCCCATCATGTAGTGACAGGTCGGAATCACCGGAATCGGCTCTTTCACTGGATCGACGTGCGCGAAGGTACGGGACAGTTCGAGGATACCCGGCAGACGGGATTCCAGAACTTCTTTACCGAGATGGTCGAGTTTCAGTTTGGCATGCGGACCCCACGGGCCGTCGCAACCGCGACCTTCACGGATTTCGATCATGATGGAACGCGCCACCACGTCTCGACCCGCCAGGTCTTTCGCGTTCGGCGCATAACGCTCCATAAAGCGCTCGCCGTGTTTGTTCAGCAGGTAACCACCTTCACCACGGCAACCCTCAGTCACGAGAACGCCAGCGCCGGCGATGCCGGTCGGGTGAAACTGCCACATTTCCATATCCTGTACCGGTACGCCAGCACGGATAGCCATCCCGACACCGTCACCGGTGTTGATGTGCGCGTTGGTGGTGGACTGATAGATACGGCCTGCACCGCCCGTTGCCAGCACAGTCGCGCGGGCTTTGAAGTAAACCACTTCACCGGTTTCGATGCACAGCGCGGTGCACCCCACGACAGCGCCATCCTGGTTTTTCACCAGATCCAGCGCATACCACTCGGAGAAGATTGTGGTGTGGTTTTTCAGGTTCTGCTGATACAGCGTATGCAGCAATGCGTGACCAGTACGGTCAGCCGCCGCCGCGGTACGTGCCGCCTGCTCGCCACCGAAGTTTTTCGACTGACCGCCAAACGGACGCTGATAGATACGGCCATCATCGAGACGGGAAAACGGCAGTCCCATGTGTTCCAGTTCCAGAATCGCTTCCGGACCGGTTTTACACATATATTCAATGGCGTCCTGATCACCGATGTAGTCTGACCCCTTCACGGTGTCATACATGTGCCATTCCCAGTTATCTTCATGGGTATTACCGAGCGCCACGGTGATGCCACCCTGTGCGGACACGGTATGGGAACGGGTCGGGAAGACTTTAGAGAGCAGCGCACAAGTCTGGCCGCTCTGGGAAATTTGCAGCGCAGCGCGCATACCTGCGCCACCTGCGCCTATTACAACAGCATCAAATTCTCTGACTGGCAGTTTCATTACACACCCCACACCACAACGAATCCATAAATAACGTAAACCACCAGTGCAACCACGATGAGCAGTTGCAGAATCAGGCGCATAGCCAGCGGTTTAACGTAGTCGGTCAACACCTGCCACATGCCAATCCAGGCATGAATCAAGATTGAAAACAGAGCCAGCAGGGTAAAGACTTTGGTGAACGAGGAGGAGAAGAAACCCGACCAGACTTCCCAGGTCAGCGTGCCGCTCGTCGCGAAAAAGCCAACCATATAGATGATGTAGAGGGTCAGAACGATAGCGGTAGCACGGACCAGGATGAAGTCATGTACGCCGTTGCGTCCTAATGCTGAGGCGTTGCTTACCATACGAGGACTCCTGCGAGAATTGAAAGCACGACAGTAATAACAAAAGAGATAATGGCGGAGCGTTTCCCTGCTTCGAGGGTTTCGTCCAGGTAGCCAAAGTCCATCATCAGATGGCGGATACCGACCACAGTGTGGTATGCCAGCGCGGTGAGAATGCCCCACATAATGAACTTCACGAAGAAGCTGCTCATGATTGAGCTGGCGACAAGGAAACCTTCAGGAGAAGAGAGGCTGGTGCCCAGCAACCACAGCAGAATACCGACGGCCACAAAGGTGATCACACCGGAAACGCGATGGAGTATGGACGCTATCGCCGTTACAGGGAACCGAATCGTTGTAAGATCCAGGTTGACAGGTCTTTGTTTTTTCACATTTCTTACCATGAATAACGCCCACATGCTGTTCTTATTATTCCTTCCTCCGGTCTGCGTGCGGGTCAAGCAGCGTCCTTACTATAACTAAGCGTCATGTTAAAACTCCCTTTCAGAAGTAAATACGACACAAAACAACGCTGGGTGGCTCGGGATTAGCAGGGTGTTCCGGAGACCTGGCGGCAGTATAGGCCGTTCACAAAATCATTACAATTAACCTACATATAGTTTGTCGGGTTTTATGCGGAACAGTGATCAATATCACGATAACAACATTTTTTTTAAATTTTAATCAGCTGATTTGACAAATATTAAACATTACTGTTACAACCATCACCAGAAAAGTCATATAATGCGTAAAAGTTATGAGGTCGTGCTTTCACCTGAATATAAGTTATGTAACAGTGTGTCGGTATTGACCGAAGTGATCAGGACAGTTATTAGTGTTATACAGGTTTGAATGATACGGACTGCTAAGACCCTGATTTGCTGTTGTTTCGCTGTAAATTGACCGTCTGCCATCCAGCGCCCTTTGCTCTGTACCCTGGTTTCTCCTCTGAAACAGAGCGGCGAGCCAAATAACAATTTTGGTAACGGTAATGAACAGTCTGAATGCGAATCCGGCACCCGGCAGTCTCAAGCAATAAGGCGCTAAGGAGACCGTAATGGCTGATACTAAGGCAAAGCTCACTCTAAACGGTGATACTGCTATCGAACTGGATGTGCTAAAGGGCACGCTCGGTGAAGATGTTATTGATATCCGTAAGTTAGGTTCACAAGGAATGTTTACTTTTGATCCTGGCTTCACTTCTACCGCATCCTGCGAATCCAAAATCACATTCATTGATGGTGATGAAGGTATCCTGCTGCATCGCGGTTTTCCTATCGATCAGTTAGCGACTGAGTCTAACTATCTGGAAGTGTGTTACATCCTGCTGAACGGCGAAAAACCGACGCAGGCGCAATATGACGAATTCAAAACCACCGTCACCCGCCACACCATGATCCACGAGCAGATCACCCGTCTGTTCCATGCCTTCCGTCGCGATTCCCATCCGATGGCAGTGATGTGTGGGATCACCGGCGCGCTGGCGGCGTTCTATCATGACTCGCTGGATGTGAATAATCCGCGTCATCGTGAAATTGCGGCGTTCCGTCTGCTCTCCAAAATGCCGACGATGGCGGCAATGTGTTACAAATATTCCATCGGACAGCCGTTTGTTTATCCGCGCAACGATCTCTCCTATGCGGGTAATTTCCTGAATATGATGTTCTCCACCCCATGCGAAACCTATGAAGTTAACCCGGTACTGGAACGTGCGATGGACAGGATCCTCATCCTGCACGCTGATCACGAACAGAACGCGTCAACCTCAACGGTACGTACTGCAGGTTCGTCTGGCGCGAACCCGTTTGCCTGCATCGCAGCAGGTATTGCTTCCCTGTGGGGACCGGCACACGGTGGCGCCAACGAAGCCGCACTCAAGATGCTGGAAGAAATCAGCTCTGTTGAGCATATTCCGGAATTCATCCGTCGCGCGAAAGACAAAAACGACTCTTTCCGCCTGATGGGCTTCGGTCACCGTGTTTACAAAAACTACGATCCGCGCGCGACAGTGATGCGTGAAACCTGCCATGAAGTGCTGAAAGAGCTGGGCACCAAAGATGATCTGCTGGAAGTGGCGATGGAGCTGGAAAACATCGCGCTGAACGATCCGTACTTCATCGAGAAAAAACTTTACCCGAACGTCGACTTCTACTCTGGCATTATTCTGAAAGCGATGGGGATTCCGTCTTCCATGTTCACCGTGATCTTCGCCATGGCACGTACCGTTGGCTGGATTGCGCACTGGAATGAAATGCATACAGAAGGGATGAAAATTGCACGTCCGCGTCAGCTGTATACCGGCTACGACAAGCGTGAGTTTGAAACCAGCGTGAAAAAACGCTAAGCCATTAGCGGTCTGAACACACCGGGGACGCGGCAACGCGCTCCCCGGTTTTTTTATATCACTCGGCGCTGATCGTAATGTGATGTTCCGCGAACGCCGCACGCAGACGGCGGGCAAATGCCAGCGCCTGCTCACCATCACCATGCAGACAGACGGTTTGCGCACGCACCGTCGCCCATCCGCCAGTAAGGCTCTGTACGCGACC
>NZ_JMTB01000100.1 GCF_000734965.1 Trabulsiella guamensis ATCC 49490 | reverse complement strand
GCCGTCCGCCTGATAACCACGATCGGCAAACACCTCTTCCCGAGTGGTCAGCTGGTAACGTTGCCCGGCGCGGATCAGTTCGCTGCCAGCCAGCCCGACAAGAATCAACCGTGCGTCAGCGTCACGTACCGCACGGGCAATCGCATCCGCCAGCTCTGCCGATTTCGCCGCCTGGTTGTACAGCATGCCGTGCGGTTTAACGTGACGCAGTGTCCCCCCTTCCGCATGAACAATCGCCGCCAGTGCGCCAGTCTGATACAGCGTTTGCGCATACACTGTTTCAGGAGGCAAAGACATCGCTGTACGACCAAAATTTTCCCGATCCGGGAAGCTGGGATGCGCACCGACAGCCACACCGTTACGAATGGCTTCCCGCACGGCGGTACGCATCATCACCGCGTCACCGGCATGAAATCCACAGGCGATATTAGCCGACGAGACCAGTCGCAGCAGTTGCGCGTCGCTGGCCCCACCTTCCCCGAGATCGGCATTCAAATCAATGTTCATCGTTAAGCCGCCACGCCAGTTGTTCAAGATAACGTTGCTGATCACTGCGCGCTTTCAGCGCCTCTTCCAGCGAACAGGGCACAAAATGCACCGGTTGCCCGAGCGGGATCTGCGCCAGCTGGTACATGTCCGCGTCAATGATGCAGGCAATGCGAGGATAACCGCCCGTGGTCTGCGCATCGCTCATCAGCACGATGGGCTGGCCGTTGTGAGGCACCTGTACCACGCCCGGCAGCAGGCCATGCGACAGCAGCTCGCGCTGTGTCGTACGCACCAGCGGCTGGCCTTTCAGGCGATACCCCATGCGGTTACTTTGCGGGCTCAGTTGCCACGGCGAACGCCAGAACGCTTCTTGCGAGGCGGTATCAAACTCATGATACTCCGGACCAGGCAGCGCACGGATGCGGTTGCTGGTCAGCAATTGTTTCACGCCTGTCGGCTGACTAAAGGTGCGCGTTGACGGGCCAATCGCCAGCCGGTCGCCATCCTCCAGTCGCCGCCCATCCAGACCGCCGATCCCCACTTTCAGATCCGTGCTGCGGGACCCCATTACTTCCGGCACGTCAAAACCCCCCGACACCGCCAGATAGCTGCGAATGCCATGTAGCGGGCGCTTCAGCACCAGCCGCTGCCCGGCATGCGCCTGCTGTCGCCAGCCGCTCCATACCGGTTTTCCGTCAAGCTGCGCTTCACACCCTGCGCCGGTTAACGCAAACCAGACATCGCGTTCAAACTCCACGGTCATCTGCCCGAGTGTAATTTCAATCGCCGCCGCATTCGCCGCATTGCCCACCAGCAAATTGGCGGTGATTAGCGCGGGTTTATCGAGCGCGCCACAGTGGCTGACGCCGGACTGGCGCAGACCATAACGCCCCGTATCCTGAATGGAGGCATACAGTCCGGCACGGATTATTTTCAGCATACCCCCTCCCGTTGCGGGATAAAGCGCACGACGTCCCCGGGGCGCAACAGCGCAGGCTCAGCCCGCACAGGATCAAACAGCCGAAGCGCGGTATGACCAATGAGTTGCCAGCCGCCGGGCGTATCCAGCGGATAAATCCCCGTCTGTGCGCCGCCGATCCCTACCGTTCCGGCGGGTACGCTCAGACGCGGCTCCGCACGGCGTGGGGTGATGAGTGACTCCGGTAGTCCGCCAAGGTACGGGAATCCTGGCTGAAAACCGAGAAACCACACCACATACTCCACCGAGGCATGCAGTTCAACGACCTGTTTTTCAGTGAGCCCGGCATGCCGCGACACCACGCCAAGATCCGGCCCCGCCTCACCGCCATACACCACCGGAATTTCAACGTAGCGGGAGTCCGGTTGCAGCGCATCGCTCTCCTCCCACCAGCGCTGAAGACGCTCAATAGCATCCAGCGCCAGTGACTGCGGATTGCGCAACACCACGGTGATGTTATTCATTCCGGGAATAGCTTCCACCACCTCGGGTTGATCCGCCAGGCGCTGGGTCAGCCGCCAGATTCGTTTCTGGCTTTCCAGTGTCACCGGTGGCTCCAGCTCCAGCACGACTGCCGTCTCACCTAACAAATAACAACGCGCTCGCTGCACTTTTCTCTCCAATCAGGCCGGATTTGGGATATCGATAAAAGTGACGTCCAGATCGGTGGTCTCATTCAGCCACTCGCTGAGCGCGCGGATCCCGCCACGTTCAGTCGCGTGATGGCCTGCCGCATAGAAATGCAGTCCCTGCTCCCGCGCGGAGTGAATTGTTTGCTCAGACACTTCGCCGGTAATAAACGCATCAACGCCAAAACGGGCCGCACTGTCGATGAACCCCTGACCGCCCCCTGTACACCAGGCGATGCGCATGACTTTATCCGGCCCGGTATCGCCGCTCCACAGCGGTTTGCGGCCGAGTCGGGCTTCGATCCACGAAGCCAGTTCGAGGCCAGGCACCGCCATGGAGAGTTCCCCCCACGGCACCAGCGGCTCGATTTCACCCATAATGTTAATGCCCAGCAGTCCCGCAAGCTGGGCGTTATTGCCTAACTCCGGGTGCGCATCCAGCGGCAGGTGCCAGCCATACAGGTTAATGTCGTTTTCCAGCAGCGTTTTCAGGCGACGGCGCTTCATGCCGCTGATCACCGGCGATTCCCCTTTCCAGAAATAACCGTGATGCACGATAATCGCATCCGCCTGCAGGCGAACGGCTTCATCCAGCAGCGCCTGGCTGGCCGTGACGCCGGTGATAATCTTGCTGACTTTCTCGCGACCTTCCACTTGCAGACCGTTAGGTGCGTAATCGCTGAACGCTCCGCTATTAAGCTTTTCGTTAATCAGTTGCTCAAGCTCGGTGTTTTTCATCGTTACTCCTCTATCCACAAAACGATCCAAAATAAAAAAGGTTTCACAAGCACACCATAGCGATCTCAGTCGTCCGCGACAACGGATAGCCATCCCTTTCTCGCCGCGTCATAAGCTGCAAGCGTCGCTTCGCGTGCCTGTTTGTGATCGACGGTCGGGCGAGGATAGTCAAGTATCACCTGTGATTTGTCTGCCCACTGCCACGGCGTATGAATTGCTGCGGTCGGAACCACCGCCAGCTCAGGGATCCAGCGACGGATAAATTCGCCTGCTTTATCAAATTTCTCGCCCTGGGTCGTAGGGTTAAAAATGCGAAAATAGGGCGCGGCATCGGTGCCGGTGGACGCCGCCCACTGCCAGCCGCCATTGTTCGCCGCCAGATCACCGTCAATCAATTGCGACATAAAATAACGCTCCCCTTCCCGCCAGTCGATCAGCAGGTCTTTGACCAAGAAACTGGCGACGATCATCCGTAGTCGGTTATGCATCCAGCCTGTCGCATTCATCTGGCGCATAGCCGCATCAATGATCGGAAATCCGGTCTCACCGTTCTGCCACGCGGTGAACGCCGCATCGGGCGTTTTCCACGCTACGCGATCCGTCCAGTCGATAAACGGCTGGTGTTTACATAACTGAGGATAACGGGTGATCAAATGGCGGTAGAACTCACGCCAGATCAGCTCATTCAGCCAGGCCGCCCCCGTTCCCCCTTCCAGCGCCTCCGGGTGCGTTTTCAGCAGACGATGCAGACACTGGCGCGGCGATAACACACCCAGGGTAAGACAGACGGAGAGCCGGCTGGTGCCGTCAATGGCCGGAAAATCACGATCAGCGTCATAACGCGCCAGCGCATGCTGGCAAAAATGGCGCAACCGGGCCAGCGCGTGTTGTTCGTTGACCGGGAACGCATCGGCATCAAACGGCTGCTGCGGGTAATCCACCGTCACCGGTGAAAGCGCCCTGTTAAGCGCCCCACCCTCCCGGACTGCTGGCGCATGATGACATGCCGGGAGATCGTCACGCAGGCGGCGCAAAAAAGCATTTTTGAACGGCGTGAACACCTTATACATCTCGTGATTGCCGGTGGTGACGCTGCCTGGCGCAAGCAGTACGCTGTCATCAAAACCCTGACAGGTCACGTTTTCCAGCGCGCGCTCGACAGCGGCATCCCGCTGCCGTTCGTTGATTTCGTACTGATAATTGTAAAAAAGCGCGCTGACGTCGTGCGCCGCACACACTTCCTCAATCACCGTGACACTGTCGGCATAGGTGTTGGCTGTTTTCACCAGCAGCGGAATCCCCCTTTCCGCCAGCGCCTGCTGCAAGGCATTCAGATGACTGACCAGAAATGCGGCCTGGCGTGGTGCCATCTGATGTTGTCGCCACTGCGCCGGTGTGGCGATATACAGCGCCAGCACGCTGGCATCCTGTTGACGACAGGCGGCGGTGAGCGCCAGATTATCATGCACGCGCAGATCCGTGCGAAACCAGACCAGATGGGTGGTCATACTGCTCCCGATTTAATGTTCGTCGTATAAAGACCAGAACTCAAAATAGCGCTGACTGCTCAGGTAAGCGTCAGGAAATTCAGACATATAGTGTTGGATGAGCGTGACAGGCGCAAGCAACGGTTGCGTGCCTTGTCGGTAGTCGTCAATCACAGCGGCGAGCGCCCGGCGCTGTGCTGAGCTGAGGTGCGGACGAAAATAACCCTGCACATGCATCAGTACGTTGGTGTGATTGTTGCGGCTGGCAGGTTGAGACAGGAGATCAGACAGGCGTTTGCGGTACCCGTCATAAAAATCTTCCAGCGAAGACCACTGTGCAATGTCCGCCACAAAGCGCCCCAGAGCGCGATATGCTGGCTGTGAATGGGCGAGCAACACCAGCTTATAGCGGCTGTGAAAGGCCACCAGCGCGCCGCGCGTTAATCCCTGATCCCTGAGTTCGTTAAGTTCCTGTAGCGCATAAGTACGCGCAGAAAAATTCTCACACATAGCGACTCCCTTTCAGTGGTTACCCTAAGTGTAAACCGGGAGATAAAAAAAAGCCGCCACCTGAGGTGACGGCTTTTGCATTGCTGTGTGTATCTTCGCTTAGTAAAAATCGCAGGTCGCTTTTTCGGCCTGATCCATCCACACCGGTTTATCACTGGTTTTCGACCAGACACGGTGCAGATAGCTGTAAAAACGGGCACGGTCTTTCCAGAACAGCATGACCGGCAGCGCAACGATCCCCGCCACCACGGCGAAAGTGCGACGCAGAAAAACAATATGTGCTGGATAGTCTTTGTAAAGATCCATAATTCTCTCCCCTTTGGCTGGCCGGTAAGGTTCACCGGTAAATGCGCTAAATTGTGTCTGGTTAAAATAGTACCGCTTTGCCTGTAATTTTACTACTCATCCGACCACTTTTTTTCGTTCGTTTTGCCTTTATTTACATTTTTCCCGTAAATAAGTTACATAAAAGTTAAATTAATACTAACCATTAGTTAAATTGTGGTTTTAGTCATTTTTATACTTTTTTTACACCCGCCCCCGTGATTTTTGCGACATCTTTGCGCCGCGATTTCTACCATCCGGGTAATAACTCAAAGCCCCCGGAGGTGGATTGTGACTGCAGGTGTAATAGCCGGCGTTGTGCTGGTTTTCCTGTTACTGGCGTATCTGGTGTATGCCTTAATTAATGCGGAGGCATTCTGATGGCCGCTCAGGGATTTTTACTGATTGCCGGTTTTTTACTGGTGTTGTTTATACTGTCGCGCCCGCTCGGAACGCTGCTTGCGCGCATGATTAACGATACTCCGCTGCCAGGGGTTGCTGGTATGGAACGTGGCCTCTGGCGTCTTCTCGGGATTCGCCCACAGGAGATGGGCTGGTGCCAGTACCTGATGGCCCTGTTACTGCTCAATATTTTTGGCCTGGTGGTTCTGTTCATCCTGCTGATGTGTCAGGGCGCGCTGCCGCTGAACCCGCAACACCTGCCAGGTCTCTCCTGGCATCTGGCGCTGAATACCGCCGTCAGCTTTGTGTCGAATACCAACTGGCAGTCCTACGCCGGTGAAACCACCATGAGCTATCTGAGCCAGATGGCGGGGCTGACGGTGCAGAACTTTCTTTCTGCCGCCACCGGGATCGCGGTGATCTTCGCCCTGACGCGTGCATTTGCCCGGCACAGTGTCACCACGCTCGGTAACGCCTGGGTGGATATCACTCGCATCACGTTGTGGGTGCTGCTGCCGCTGTCACTTCTCATCGCCCTGTTCTTTATTCAGCAGGGTGCGCTGCAAAACGTTCTGCCGTATCAGCCGTTTACCTCGCTCGAAGGGGCAAAACAGCTGCTGCCGATGGGGCCGGTCGCCTCGCAGGAAGCCATAAAAATGCTGGGCACCAATGGCGGCGGATTCTTTAACGCCAACTCATCCCACCCGTTCGAAAACCCGACAGCGCTGACCAACGCGGTCCAGATGCTGGCGATTTTTCTGATCCCCGCCGCCCTGTGTTTTGCCTTTGGCGATGTCGTCGGCGACCGTCGTCAGGGACACACGCTGTTGTGGGCAATGTCGATCATTTTCGTTGTTGCCGTGGCTGTGGTGATGTGGGCGGAAACCCAGGGCAACCCGCACCTGATGGCGCTGGGTGCAGACAGCAACATCAATATGGAAGGTAAAGAAAGTCGCTTTGGCATCCTCGCCAGCAGCCTGTTTGCCGTGGTGACGACGGCCGCTTCCTGTGGCGCGGTGAATGCCATGCACGACTCTTTTACCGCGTTAGGCGGCATGGTGCCGATGTGGCTGATGCAGATTGGCGAAGTGGTCTTCGGCGGCGTCGGTTCCGGGTTATACGGCATGCTGCTGTTCGTGCTGCTGGCGGTGTTCATCGCCGGGCTGATGATTGGCCGTACGCCGGAATACCTCGGTAAAAAAATCGACGTGCGGGAAATGAAAATGACCGCGCTGGCGATTCTGGTGACCCCGACGCTGGTGCTGATCGGTACGGCGCTGGCGATGATGACCGACGCCGGACGCAGCGGCATGCTTAACCCCGGTACTCATGGTTTCAGCGAAGTGCTTTACGCTGTCTCCTCCGCCGCAAACAACAACGGTAGTGCCTTTGCCGGGCTGAGCGCCAACACCCCGTTCTGGAACTGCTTGCTGGCCTTCTGCATGTTCTTCGGCCGTTTCGCGGTCATCGTGCCGGTGATGGCGATTGCCGGTTCGCTGGTGACGAAAAAAATACAGCCGGCCAGCACCGGGACACTGCCGACCCACGGCGCGCTTTTTGTCGGTTTGTTGATCGGTACCGTCCTGTTAGTCGCCGCGCTGACCTTCATTCCTGCGCTGGCGCTGGGGCCGGTCGCTGAACATCTCTCGTTATTTTAAGTCGTACGGAGCCTTATTTTATGAGTCGCAAACCCATGGCCCTGTTTGAGCCCGCGCTGGTTCGTCAGGCGCTGATCGATTCTGTTAAGAAACTGAGCCCTGCAATTCAGTGGCGCAATCCGGTGATGTTTATCGTCTGGATCGGCAGCGTATTGACGACCGTGCTGGCGATCGCCATGGCCACCGGCCATCTCAGCGGTGACGCTCTCCTTACCGGCGCTGTCAGCCTGTGGTTGTGGTTTACCGTGCTGTTCGCCAACGTTGCGGAAGCGATGGCGGAAGGTCGCAGCAAGGCGCAGGCAAACAGTCTGCGCGGCGTGAAGAAAACCGCGTTCGCCCGCAAGCTACGCGCGCCGCACCATGGCGCCCAGGTCGATCACGTCCCGGCAAGCGAGCTGCGCAAAGGCGACGTAGTGCTGGTCGAAGCCGGGGATATTATCCCCTGCGATGGCGAAGTGATCGAAGGCGGCGCCTCCGTTGACGAGAGCGCCATCACCGGGGAATCAGCACCGGTGATCCGCGAATCTGGTGGTGATTTCGCCTCAGTGACCGGCGGTACGCGCATTCTCTCCGACTGGCTGGTGGTGCAGTGCAGCGTTAACCCTGGCGAAACCTTCCTCGACAGAATGATCGCCATGGTCGAAGGCGCGCAACGGCGCAAAACGCCGAACGAGATTGCACTGACTATTCTGCTGGTCGCGCTGACCATCGTCTTTCTGCTGGCCACCGCCACTATCTGGCCCTTCTCCATCTGGGGCGGCGCGGCAGTCAGCGTGACTGTGCTGGTGGCGCTGTTGGTATGTCTGATCCCGACCACCATCGGCGGTCTGCTATCAGCCATTGGCGTCGCCGGGATGAGCCGGATGCTTGGCGCAAACGTGATCGCCACCAGCGGTCGCGCCGTGGAAGCCGCAGGCGATGTCGATGTTCTGCTGCTGGACAAAACCGGTACCATCACCCTCGGCAACCGTCAGGCCTCTGATTTCCTGCCCGCCAGAGGCACCGATGAACGCACGCTGGCCGATGCCGCGCAACTGGCGTCACTGGCGGACGAAACGCCGGAAGGCCGCAGCATCGTGGTGCTCGCCAAGCAGCGCTTTAACCTGCGCGAGCGCGACGTGCAACAACTGCACGCCACGTTCGTACCCTTCACTGCTCAGACGCGGATGAGCGGTATTAACATCGACAACCGTATGATCCGCAAAGGCTCTGTTGATGCGATTCGCCGCCATGTTGAAGCCAATAATGGCCACTTCCCGGTTGATGTCGATCAACTGGTGGAAAGCGTGGCGCGCCAGGGTGCAACGCCACTGGTGGTGGTGGAAGGGGCGAATGTACTCGGCGTGATCGCCCTGAAAGACATCGTAAAAGGCGGCATTAAAGAGCGTTTTGCCCAGTTGCGCAAAATGGGCATTAAAACGGTGATGATCACCGGTGATAACCGGCTGACCGCTGCCGCTATTGCCGCTGAAGCTGGCGTCGATGATTTTCTTGCTGAAGCCACGCCGGAAGCAAAACTGGCGCTGATTCGCCAGTATCAGGCAGAAGGACGTCTGGTAGCGATGACCGGTGACGGTACCAACGACGCGCCCGCGCTGGCGCAGGCCGATGTGGCAGTAGCGATGAACTCCGGGACCCAGGCAGCCAAAGAAGCGGGCAATATGGTGGATCTCGATTCCAACCCCACCAAGCTGATTGAAGTGGTACACATCGGCAAACAGATGCTGATGACCCGTGGCTCGTTAACCACCTTCAGTATTGCCAACGACGTGGCGAAATATTTCGCCATTATTCCGGCGGCGTTCGCGGTGACTTACCCGCAGCTTGGCGTGCTGAACGTCATGCATCTGCACTCTCCGGCGTCGGCGATCTTGAGCGCCGTGATCTTTAACGCATTGATTATTGTGTTTCTGATCCCGCTGGCCCTGAAAGGGGTGAGTTACAAACCGTTGACCGCGTCGGCAATGCTGCGCCGGAACCTGTGGATCTACGGACTCGGTGGCCTGCTGGTGCCGTTTATTGGCATTAAAATTATCGATCTTCTGTTAACCCTGCTGGGTCTGGTGTGAGGAACTAACCATGTCATTAATACGACCAGCTTTTGTTTTACTGATTTTTCTGACACTGATCACCGGCGGGCTCTACCCGCTACTGACCACCGTGCTGGGTCAGTGGTGGTTTCAGGATCAGGCCACCGGCTCACTGATCCGTCAGGGGGATACCATCCGCGGCTCACGTCTGATTGGTCAGAATTTTACCTCACCAGGCTATTTTCATGGCCGTCCGTCTGCTACCGCTGAGACGCCTGATAACCCGATGGCCTCTGGCGGCAGCAATCTGGCGGTCAGCAATCCGATGCAGGACAGCGCTATTGCCGACCGCGTGAAAGCGCTTCGTCTCGCCAACCCGGACGCAGCGGATCAGGTGCCAGTGGAACTGGTGACGGCTTCCGCCAGTGGTCTGGACAGCCAGCTCACGCCTGAAGCCGTACTGTGGCAGGTACCGCGCGTGGCCCATGCGCGTCATCTTTCCGCTGAGCAAATCATCCGACTGGTGAACAGCATGACGGAAAAACCGCTGATCGGCGTTCTCGGCCAATCTGTGGTAAATATTAATGAGTTGAATATGGCACTGGATGCCCTGAAGGAAGAATAAAATGACCGAAGAGCCACTGCGCCCGGATCCCGACCGGTTACTGGAACAGGCCGCCTCTCCTCATCGCGGTAAGCTGAAGATATTCTTTGGTGCCTGTGCCGGGGTGGGGAAAACCTACGCCATGCTGGCGGAAGCGCAACGGTTACGGACGCAGGGTCTGGACATTTTAATCGGCGTTGTGGAAACCCATGGCCGCAAGGAAACGGCGGCCATGCTGAAAGGACTGGCGACACAGCCGCTGAAACGCATCGCCTGGCACGGACGCTACGTCCTCGAATTTGATCTCGACGCCGCCCTTGCGCGGCGTCCGGCGTTAATTCTGATGGACGAACTGGCCCACAGCAACGCACCTGGCTCCCGTCATCCGAAACGCTGGCAGGACGTGGAAGAGTTGCTGGAAGCCGGCATCGACGTCTTCACCACCGTGAATGTTCAGCATCTGGAAAGCCTCAACGACGTGGTCAGCGGCGTCACTGGCATTCAGGTGCGCGAAACGGTACCCGATCCCTTCTTTGATGCCGCCGATGAAGTCGTGCTGGTCGACTTACCGCCAGATGATCTACGTCAGCGCCTGAATGAAGGCAAAGTGTATATCGGCGGCCAGGCTGAACGGGCGATTGAAAATTTCTTTCGCAAAGGCAACCTGATTGCCCTGCGCGAGCTGGCGCTCCGCCGTACCGCTGATCGCGTTGATGATCAAATGCGCGCCTGGCGAGACAGGCAGGGGCAGGAAAAAGTCTGGCACACCCGCGACGCCATCCTGCTGTGCATTGGTCACAACACGGGCAGCGAAAAACTGGTGCGCACGGCGGCACGGCTGGCGGCGAAACTCGGCAGTGTATGGCATGCGGTGTATGTGGAAACCCCTGCCCTGCACCGCCTGCCGGAAGCACAACGACGGGCGATCCTCAGCGCGCTGTCACTGGCGCAGGAGCTGGGCGCGGAAACCGCCACCCTTTCTGATCCCTCCGAAGACCGTGCTGTTCTGCGCTACGCCCGCGAGCATAATCTTGGCAAAATCGTTATTGGCCACTACAGCAAACGCCGCTGGTTCAGCCGTCGTAGCTTTGCTGATCGGCTGGCCGCGCATGCGCCCGATCTCGATCTGATGGTCGTGGCGCTGGATGAAAAGCCCGCGGATCTGCCGTCGCGCGCCAGCGATACCCGCCCCTGGCGGGAGAAATGGCGAGTGCAGTTGCGTGGTTGCGCGGTGGCGGTGGCTCTCTGCGCCATCATCACACTGGTGGCGTCACAGTGGCTGACCAACTTTGATGCCACAAACCTGGTGATGATCTACCTGCTCGGCGTGGTACTTGTCGCGCTGTTTTTTGGGCGCTGGCCTTCGGTACTGGCGACCATCATTAATGTCATGAGTTTTGACCTCTTCTTTGTCGCGCCCCGGGGCACGCTGGCGGTCTCAGATGTGCAGTACCTGCTGACTTTCGGCGTAATGCTGACTGTCGGGCTGGTGATCGGTAACCTGACGGCGGGTGTCCGCTATCAGGCGCGCGTCGCCCGCTATCGCGAACAGCGCACCCGTCATCTGTATGAGATGTCAAAAGCGCTTGCCGTCGGTCGTAGCGTGACGGACATTGCCGCCACCAGCGAGCGGTTTATTCAGTCTACTTTTGATGCCCGCAGCCAGGTACTGCTGCCGGATGAGAACGGAAAAATCGTGCCGCTGACTCAGCAACAGGGGATGACGCCATGGGACAGCGCCATCGCACGCTGGAGCTTTGATAAAGGGCTACCCGCGGGTGCAGGGACCGATACTCTGCCCGGCGTTCCCTATCAGATTTTGCCGCTCATCAGCGCTGACAAAACCCACGGGCTGGTAGTGGTTGAACCCACCAATCTGCGTCAGTTGATGATCCCGGAACAACAACGCCTGCTGGAAACATTCACCCTGCTGGTGGCAAACGCGCTGGAGCGGCTGGCGCTGACGGCCAGCGAAGAGCAGGCCCGTCTTGCCAGTGAGCGTGAAAGCATTCGCAATTCGTTGCTGGCAGCGCTGTCGCACGATTTACGCACCCCGCTGACGGTGCTGTTTGGCCAGGCGGAGATCCTGACGCTGGATCTCGCCAGCGAAGGCTCAAAACATGCGCCGCAGGCCAATGAGATCCGCCAGCATGTGCTGAACACTACCCGGCTGGTGAACAATTTGCTCGACATGGCGCGTATCCAGTCTGGCGGATTTAACCTGCGCAAAGAGTGGCTGACGCTGGAAGAGGTGGTCGGTAGCGCGTTAAAAACGCTGGAACCGGGGCTCGGCGGGCGTCATATCGACCTCTCCCTGCCCGATCCGCTGATGCTGGTTCACGTCGACGGGCCGCTGTTTGAGCGCGTGCTGATAAACCTGCTGGAAAACGCGGTGAAGTACGCCGGGCATCACGCTCATATCGGCATTGCGGCAAAAACCGAAGGCAATACGTTGCTGCTTGACGTCCAGGATGATGGTCCAGGTATTCCCGAGGGTCAGGAGCAGGCCATTTTTGGCAAGTTCGCCCGTGGCACGAAGGAGTCGGCGATCCCCGGCGTCGGGCTTGGGCTGGCTATCTGCCAGGCGATTGTCGAGGTGCATGGCGGCACTATTTCGGCGTGGAACCGCTCTGAAGGCGGTGCCTGTTTCCGTGTTACACTTCCACTGGAGTCCCCTCCCGAACTGGACGATTTTCAGGAAGAACTGTGATTAACGTACTCATTGTTGAAGATGAACAGGCTATCCGTCGCTTTCTGCGCACCGCGCTGGAAGCAGAGAACATGCGCGTGTTTGAGGCCGACACCTTACAGCGTGGTCTGATTGAAGCGGCAACCCGCAAGCCGGATCTGGTCATTCTTGATCTGGGCCTGCCGGATGGTGACGGCATCGACTTTATTCGCGACCTCCGCCAGTGGAGTCAGATCCCGGTGATTGTCTTATCGGCCCGGGTGGAAGAAACGGACAAAATCGCCGCGCTGGATGCCGGGGCGGATGATTATCTCAGCAAGCCGTTTGGCGTCGGGGAATTACAGGCACGTCTGCGCGTGGCGCTACGTCGTCATGCCGGGGGACAACAGAGCGAACCGCTGATTCGTTTTGCGGATGTCGAGGTCGATCTCGTCTCGCGACGCATAGTCCGGGGCGGTGAAGAAATTCATCTCACTCCCATTGAGTTTCGCCTGCTTGCGGTTTTACTCAATAACGCGGGAAAAGTGCTGACCCAGCGCCAGCTGTTAAATCAGGTCTGGGGGCCAAATGCGATTGAACACAGCCATTATTTGCGTATTTATATGGGTCACCTAAGACAGAAGCTTGAAGCCGATCCCGCGCGGCCTCAGCATTTATTAACCGAAACGGGCATTGGTTATCGTTTTATATTTTGAATAACTATTCATTTTACTAAACACCCTCCTTCTTTTTATTTTTATGTAAATTAACTCACCGCTCAAATTAATTTTTATTGCGGTGAGTTATCATATTAAATAGATATATGAACAATCTATTTACAAAAAAGTCACAATAAAGCAGATTGACCTGTGGTATGCATAAATGGTGACTAATTATTTCTGCGATAATCGATATTTATTGATCTTGTTCACAGTATAAGCTTCATTCCTGGATAAAATGGCTATACCTTCAGTTAATCAGTGAAAGGTACATATCATGGAAAACAATAACCGAATGATGCCACACATAAGGCGGACAACCCATATTATGATGTTTGCCCACCGCAACAGCTTTGATTTTCACTTCTTTAATGCCCGGTAGTCTTCCGACTACGACGGGCGCTTCAGCATACAGGTCATCCTGAATCCTCGTTAATGCAGGCACACGCCTGTAGCTCATTGCGCTCATCTGAATAGATCCTTTATTTCCAGCAACCGGGCTGGCGGGATTTATTACACCTAAAAAAAAGCAACCTACTGATTTATTCATCAGCGGAGTGGTATTGCTTTTTTCCGGAATAATCAGTTTCTCATCAGGGAAATTGAGGACCTGTTATTACCTGAAATTAAAGAGATTAAAAATGACTGAATTAAAAATCGCTGTTAGCCGTACTTGCCCTGATTGTTTTTCAACTCAGCGCAGCATTGTAAATACTTCTGAAACCGATTTTATCGACGTTGCCGCCGTGGTCCTGACTATCGAAGATGTTGAGTGCGGCATGCTCGATAAATTAAATTCCACCGGCTATAACATCCCGGTATTTATTTCTATTAATAAAGACGAAGTGGTCCCGTCAGAATATCTGGCACGTGTCCAGGGCGTGTTTGAACACGACGAGACCCGCAACGAATTCTATGGTCGTCAGCTGGAAGCGGCGGCACACAAATATGAAACTCAGCTGCGTCCGCCATTCTTCCGTGCGCTGGTTGATTACGTGAAGCAAGGCAACAGCGCCTTTGACTGCCCGGGGCACCAGGGCGGCGAATTTTTCCGTCGTCACCCGGCCGGGAACCAGTTCGTGGAATTCTTCGGCGAAACCCTGTTCCGTTCTGACCTGTGCAACGCCGATGTGGCGATGGGCGACCTGTTAATTCACGAAGGTGCACCATGCACCGCACAGCAGCATGCGGCCAAAGTGTTTAACGCCGATAAAACCTACTTCGTGCTGAATGGCACCTCCTCCTCAAACAAAGTGGTGCTGAACGCGCTGCTGACGCCGGGCGATCTGGTGTTGTTTGACCGTAACAACCATAAATCAAACCACCACGGCGCGCTGCTGCAGGCCGGTGCGACGCCGGTTTACCTGGAAACCGCACGTAACCCGTACGGTTTTATCGGTGGTATCGATGCGCACTGCTTCGAAGAAGAGTATCTGCGTAATCTGATAGGTGAAGTGGCACCGAAACGCGCACACGACGCCCGTCCGTTCCGCCTCGCCGTGATTCAGTTAGGTACTTATGACGGTACCATTTATAACGCCCGCCAGGTGGTGGATAAGATTGGTCATCTTTGCGACTACATCCTGTTTGACTCCGCATGGGTCGGCTACGAGCAGTTCATTCCGATGATGGCGGATTGCTCCCCGCTGCTGCTGGAGCTGAATGAAAACGATCCGGGTATCCTGGTGACCCAGTCCGTTCATAAACAACAGGCTGGTTTCTCTCAGACATCGCAGATCCATAAAAAAGACAGCCATATCAAAGGCCAGTCTCGTTATGTTCCGCATAAGCGTCTTAACAACGCCTTTATGATGCACGCCTCAACCAGCCCGTTCTACCCGCTGTTTGCCGCTCTGGATATCAACGCCAAAATGCATGAAGGCGAAAGCGGTCGCAACATGTGGATGGACTGCGTGGTTAACGGCGTCAATGCCCGTAAGATGATCCTCGACAGCTGTAAACACATTCGCCCGTTTGTACCGGCGATGGTCGACGGTAAACCGTGGCAGTCTTACGATGCCGCCACCATTTCCAGCGACCTGCGTTTCTTCCAGTTCGTTCCTGGCGAACACTGGCATGCCTTTGAAGGTTATGCTGCGAATCAGTACTTCGTAGACCCATGCAAACTGCTGCTCACCACGCCAGGCATTAATACTGCCAGCGGCGAATATGAATCGTTTGGCGTTCCAGCGACCATCCTTGCCAACTTCCTGCGTGAAAATGGCGTGATCCCGGAAAAATGCGACCTCAACTCCATCCTGTTCCTGCTGACCCCGGCTGAAGATATGGCCAAGCTGCAGCAACTGGTCGCGCACCTGGTTCGTTTCGAAAAACTGCTCGAATCTGATGCGCCGCTGAAGGATGTTCTGCCATCCATCTACAATCAACATAAAGAGCGTTACGCAGGCTATACCCTGCGCCAGCTGTGCCAGGAGATGCACGATTTGTACGCTCGCAACAACGTTAAGCAGTTGCAAAAAGAGATGTTCCGTAAATCACACTTCCCGCGCGTCAGCATGAATCCGCAGGAAGCCAACTACGCCTACCTTCGTGGCGAAGTTGACCTCGTGCCGCTGCCGCAGGCCGAAGGTCGCATTGCCGCTGAAGGCGCACTTCCTTACCCGCCGGGCGTACTGTGTGTTGTCCCGGGCGAAATCTGGGGTGGTGCCGTTCTGAAGTATTTCACAGCACTGGAAGAAGGCATCAACCTGCTGCCTGGTTTCGCGCCAGAGCTGCAGGGGGTCTACATCCAGGAACATGAAGGTCGTAAAGAAGTGTGGTGCTATGTCATCACGCCTCGCGACACCAAAGGGGAAAAATTATGAGCAGCAAATCCAATAAGATGGGCGTTATACAGCTCACCATCCTGACGATAGTGAACATGATGGGCTCCGGCATCATCATGTTGCCCACCAAACTGGCAGAAGTGGGGACCATCTCCATCATCTCCTGGCTGGTTACTGCGGTAGGATCGACGGCGCTGGCATACGCTTTCGCAAAATGCGGGATGTTCAGCCGCAAATCAGGCGGGATGGGCGGTTATGCCGAATATGCGTTCGGCAAATCCGGAAACTTTATGGCGAACTACACCTATGGCGTATCACTGCTGATCGCTAACGTGGCAATCGCTATCTCCGCAGTAGGCTACGGCACCGAATTACTCGGTGTCACCCTGTCGCCGGTGCAGATTGCACTGGCTACCATCGGGGTGCTGTGGCTGTGTACTGTTGCCAACTTCGGCGGTGCACGCATCACCGGGCAGATCAGTAGCGTGACTGTGTGGGGGGTGATTATCCCGGTTGTGGGTCTGTGCGTTATCGGCTGGTTCTGGTTCAGCCCGACCCTGTACGCTAACTCCTGGAACCCGCATCACGTGCCGTTCTTCAGCGCAGTGGGCTCGTCTATCGCCATGACGCTGTGGGCCTTCCTCGGTCTGGAATCTGCCTGTGCCAACATGGATGTGGTGGAAAACCCGGAACGTAACGTGCCGATCGCCGTACTGGGCGGTACGCTGGGGGCGGCGGTGATCTACATCGTCTCAACCAACGTGATTGCCGGTATCGTGCCGAACATGGATCTGGCGAACTCTACCGCGCCGTTTGGTCTGGCGTTTGCGCAGATGTTCACCCCGGAAGTCGGTAAAGTGATCATGGCGCTGATGGTGATGTCCTGCTGCGGCTCACTGCTCGGCTGGCAGTTCACCATCGCCCAGGTGTTTAAATCCTCTGCAGATGAAGGTTATTTCCCGAAAGTCTTCTCCTATGTCTCTAAAGCGAATGCTCCGCTGAAGGGAATGCTGACTATCGTGATCCTGCAGTCTGCCCTGTCACTGATGACCATTAGCCCGTCGCTGAACAGCCAGTTCAACGTACTGGTTAACCTGGCGGTGGTGACCAACATCATTCCGTACATTCTGTCGATGGCCGCGCTGGTCATTATTCAGAAAGTGGCGAATGTGGATGCAGGCAAAGCCCGTGTTGCGAACGTGGTGGCGTTCATCGGTGCCCTGTACAGCTTCTATGCGCTCTACTCCTCAGGGGAAGAAGCGATGCTGTGGGGTGCGCTGGCGACCTTCCTCGGCTGGACACTGTACGGTCTGGTATCACCGCGCTTCGAACTCAAGAACAAACACAGTTAATCTGTTCTCCCGGTAGCGGCATAGCCGCTACCGTCATCACATAAAACAAAACAGGCTCCTTTCGGAGCCTGTTCTTTTTTACGCATTTTTCAGCACTTCGCTGACAATCTCTACCGCTTCTTTCTCTATCTTGCGGCGATGTTCTTCACCGAGGAAACTTTCGCAATAGATTTTGTACGCATCTTCCGTACCTGACGGACGTGCGGCAAACCAGCCGTTGTCGGTCATCACTTTCAGACCGCCGATGGATGCCCCGTTGCCAGGTGCTGCGGTCAGACGCGCGGTGATCGGATCACCTGCCAGCGTGCTGGCGCTCACCATTTCCGGCGACAGTTTAGACAGCGCGGCTTTCTGCGCTGACGTTGCCGCCGCCTGCAGACGGTTGTAGCTCGGCGCGCCGAAACGCTGCGCCAGTTCATCGTAATGCTGCTGCGGGTTCTTACCGGTTACTGCAGTAATTTCAGCCGCCAGCAGACACATGATGATGCCGTCTTTGTCCGTCGACCATGGCGTACCGTCGAAACGCAGGAAAGAGGCCCCTGCACTCTCTTCGCCGCCGAAGCCAAAGCTGCCGTCGAACAGACCGTCAACAAACCATTTGAAGCCTACCGGCACTTCCACCAGTTTGCGGCCAAGGTCGTTAACCACACGGTCAATCATTGCGGAGGAAACCAGCGTCTTACCGACCGCCACCTCTTTGCCCCACTGCGGGCGATGCTGGAACAGGTAGTTGATCGCCACCGCCAGGTAATGGTTCGGGTTCATCAACCCGGCCGGGGTGACGATACCGTGACGGTCGTAATCCGGGTCATTAGCAAACGCCAGGTCGAACTTGTCACGCAGCGCCAGCAGGCCCGCCATTGCGCACTCAGAGGAGCAGTCCATGCGGATTGCGCCGTCTTTGTCGAGGTGCATAAAGCGGAAAGTCTGATCGACCTGATCGTTCACGATGGTCAGATCAAGTTTGTAGAATTCAGCAATGCGTTTCCAGTATTCGATCCCGGAGCCACCGAGCGGATCAACGCCCAGTTTCAGGCCCGCTTTCTGGATAGCCGCCATGTCGACGATATCCGCGAGGCCTTCCACAAACGGCTGCACCAGATCCAGCGCCTTCACGCGACCACTTTTCCAGGCCTCATCCAGCGTGATGCGTTTCACGTCTTTCAGGCCGTTCGCCAGCAGTTGATTCGCGCGGTCTTCAACGACTTTGGTGACGTTAGTGTCCGCCGGGCCGCCGTTTGGTGGGTTGTACTTGATACCACCGTCTTCCGGTGGGTTATGGGATGGCGTAATCACGATACCGTCCGCCAGCGCGCCGCCTTTTTTGTTGTGAACCAGAATGGCGTTAGAGACGGCAGGGGTCGGCGTAAAACCGTTCTCTTCCTGCACGATGATATCAACGCCGTTGGCGGCCAGTACTTCAAGCACCGAAATGAACGCCGGTTCCGATAGCGCGTGGGTATCCTTGCCCACGAAGCACGGCCCGGTGATGCCATTTTTAGCGCGATCTTCAGCAATGGCCTGGGCAATTGCCAGAATATGCTGTTCGTTAAAGCTGTGACGCCCGGCACTGCCACGGTGGCCGGACGTGCCGAATTTCACCGCATGTTCAATATTGTTAACATCCGGTTTCAGCACATAGTACTGAGACGTCAGTTGAGCGACGTTAATCAAATCACTCTGTTGTGCAGGCTGACCTGCACGCGGATGGTTTGCCATTGCCTGGTCCTTCTTATGCAAGGGTTAAATTGTACCGCAAACCTTTTCAATCAATTCCGCGGGGAACTGCATTGACTGCATGATGTGTTCGATCATGCTGCATTTACGGCCCGTATTCGTGTTGGTTATTACCCAGTATGGCGTATCAGGCACCTGTTTGGGCTTTGTTTGATTGCCATTTTTCAGCAGCGTTTGCTCATCCGCCGCAAAATAAACCCGGGTACGACCGTGGAGCGATTCCGTCGCATCGGCAAACGCGTTGTTGTCCAGTTTCCAGAGCGTGGAGAGCACCAGCATAAAGCGGTTTACCGCTTTCTTTTGTTCTGCGTATTCATCAGAAAGCAGCAGTTCACGCATGGCGCGGACTTTGTCTTTCGTCGGGTTGGCAGGCTTAGCGTCGGTGACCGGCGCCTGGGCGGTTGCGGGTGCTGAAACCGTGCGGGGGGCCGGAGCAGCAGATTGCGTTACGGCGGAAAACTTGAGCATACGCCGTAAAATGTCGGATGCGGTCTCGCCAATGTGCTGCGTGTGGCTGGCAATATAGCGATAGAGTTCGTCATCAACTTCGATCGTTTTCATCTTAATCCAGTGATATATCTTTTCTGAATACAAGTCGTTGGGATTATAAGTACAAAACCCAACCGCGGATAGCGTCAAACCAGGATGGCGGCAAAAACCAGATTAGTTCCTGGTCTTGCAGCCGGGCGGCAGAATGTTCACCATGATACCCTAACCCGACAGAGCGAAATAAAGAACTTTACTATGATTTTGAATACCCGAGCGCAAACTGCACAAAACCCGCACAAGAATTCTCCCATCCTTCTGGTACATGGTCTGTTTGGCAGCCTCGACAACCTCGGCGTACTGGCCCGCGACCTGGTAAGCGACCACGATGTTTACCAGGTTGATATGCGCAACCACGGTCTGTCGCCACGTTCAGAGGTCATGGATTACCCGGCAATGGCGCAGGATCTGCTCGACACACTGGACGAACACCACCTGGAAAAGGCAATTGTCGTCGGTCACTCGATGGGTGGCAAAGCGGCGATGGCGTTGACCGCGCTGGCTCCGTCGCGGGTCGAGAAGCTGGTCGCCATTGATATTGCGCCAGTGGATTACCAGGTTCGCCGCCATGACCAGATCTTCGCCGCCATTCGTGCCGTGACCGACGCTGGCGCCTCCAGCCGTCAACAGGCCGCCGGCGTGATGCGCAGGCAGTTAAAAGAAGAAGGGGTGATTCAGTTTCTGCTGAAATCCTTTGTCGATGGCGAGTGGCGCTTTAACGTACCGGTGTTGTGGGAACAGTATCCTCACATCGTCGGCTGGGAAACCATTCCGGCCTGGGACCACCCTGCCCTGTTTATTCCTGGCGGCAACTCGCCTTATGTCACCGACGCGTACCGCGACGCATTGCTCTCCCAGTTCCCACAGGCGCGGGCGCATGTGATTGCCGGTGCAGGCCATTGGGTGCATGCGGAAAAACCTGATGCGGTACTGCGCGCCATTCGCCGCTACCTTGCCGACGCCTGAATGCTTAAAAACTCAGCGACCGCGCGCCAGAATGGCTGCGGTCGTTGGCGTGGGGGTTTCGCTGATGTATGATGGCGCGCTATCCATCCGGGCAATGGCCTGGTTGTTTGTTTCCCCGAAGTCACTCTGAATCATGGCAAAAGAACAAACGGACCGTACGACATTAGATTTGTTCGCAAATGAGCGTCGCCCGGGAAGACCGAAAACCAATCCGCTCTCGCGTGATGAACAGTTACGCATCAATAAGCGCAATCAGCTCAAACGCGATAAAGTTCGCGGCCTGAAGCGTGTTGAGCTCAAGCTCAACAGCGATGCCGTGGACGCGTTAAATGAACTGGCCGATGCCCGCAATATGAGCCGCAGTGAACTCATCGAAGAGATCCTCTTGAGCCAGCTTGCCAGCCTGCATCGCCAGGATAACGTCTGAAACACCACAAAAAACATATTTTCATGTAGCAGAGAGTGCAGTCCGGCGTGATTGCTGTTTCCGTGCACTTCTCTGTTCTGCTATGATTGCCCTTATCTGTGGGCAATGTGCCACCACCATATCATTTAGTTTCAAGAGGTTATTTTACTCATGGCAATCGTAGGCATCTTTTTCGGCAGCGACACCGGTAATACCGAAAATATCGCGAAAATGATTCAAAAACAGCTTGGTAAAGACGTTGCCGACGTGCATGACATTGCAAAAAGCAGCAAAGAAGATATCGAAGCGTTCGATCTCCTGATGCTGGGTATTCCGACCTGGTACTACGGTGAAGCACAGTGCGACTGGGACGACTTTTTCCCGTCGCTGGAAGAGATAGACTTTACCGGTAAACTGGTAGCCCTGTTTGGCTGTGGCGACCAGGAAGACTACGCTGAATATTTCTGCGACGCGCTGGGAACCATCCGTGACATCATCGAACCACGCGGCGCGATCATTGTCGGTCACTGGCCGACAGCCGGTTATCATTTCGAAGCCTCGAAAGGGCTGGCGGATGACGACCACTTTGTGGGTCTGGCCATTGACGAAGATCGTCAGCCGGAACTGACTGCCGAACGCGTTGAGAAGTGGGTCAAACAGGTTGCGGAAGAGCTTAATCTGGAAGCCATTAAAAACGCATAAGCTGTGAGCGGTGTGATTGATAGATCACACCGTATTAATAGATAAAAGCAATCGAATTTATCGCTACAAATTTTTAACTTTTAAGCGCATGCCTGTACAATAACGGCTGATTTAACGAGGTTCGTTGATTAGCTTTGCTGGTAGTGCCTCGTTTTTGAAAGCATAGTATGCCAGGCGCTTGCAGTTTTCATTTATACATGGCAGTTCTATAATTGAGACGCATTCTACCGGGCGCATTCTCTGTGAGACTTCCGCTTAAGGAAGTGAACGTTTAGCAACAGGACAGATTCCGCATGACTGACAACAATACCGCATTAAAGAAGGCCGGCCTGAAAGTCACGCTTCCACGTTTGAAGATTCTGGAAGTGCTCCAGGAGCCGGATAACCACCATGTCAGTGCGGAAGATCTATATAAGCGTCTGATTGACATGGGTGAAGAGATTGGGCTGGCAACGGTCTATCGCGTTCTCAACCAGTTTGATGACGCGGGTATCGTAACCCGCCACAATTTTGAAGGCGGCAAATCGGTTTTCGAACTGACGCAGCAGCATCACCATGATCATCTGATCTGCCTGGATTGCGGCAAAGTGATCGAGTTCAGCGATGACTCTATCGAAGCGCGTCAGCGTGAAATTGCTTCACGCCATGGCATCCGCCTGACTAACCACAGCCTGTACCTGTATGGTCACTGCGCTGAAGGCGACTGCCGCGAAGATGAACACGCGCATGACGCCGTGGAAAAGTAATCTTCAGAGACCCCAGAAGCCAGCCTCCGGGCTGGCTTTTTTATTGCCATCTTTCAGCCAAAAAAAGACCCGCAGCGCGGGCCTTTCCTGACGTTCGAAACGGTTATTGTTTGTTGTTGCTGCGGATTTCCTGCCAGATACGATCGCATTTGGCTTTGACCGCCTGGTCATTTCCGGTCTGTGTTGCCTGAATGCACTGCTGATAATCCAGCGTACGCACGGTTTCCTGCGTGGCGAACTGCTCGTGCGCTTTCTCTTTTTTCAGTACGTTCAGCACGCTCTGACAGGCTTCGATTTTGTCCGGGTTACCTTCCGCTGTGTTAATGCAGGCGCTGTAGGCCTCTTTAAGACGGCTGTCTTCCTTTGGCGCTGGCGTCGTCGGCTGTGCGCAGGCAACCAGACCCGATGCCATGACAGCGATAAGAATGAGTTTCTTCATTTTGTCGTCCTTATGTCAGGAGCGGGTCACCCCGCTCCTGCTGGCATCAGAAAATAGTGAACGGTGCGATGACGATGAATTTCACGTCGCGCTCATCCTGGAAGATGTTGCCGTAACCACCGCCCCAGCTCGGGATATCAGAGTGGTTGTCGTACTGCGTGAAGTGAAGTTTGAACATAGTGCCTTTGGCACGGCCTTCCTGCACGGTGTACATCGCATCCAGGCTGTAGGCAGATTCTTTGATTTTGTTGGAAGCCATGTCTTCACGCTGGCCCGCACCGTTGATAAACCAGTCAGACGGTTTCGCATCCCACGCGTAAACATAAGAGGCACCGACTGCCCAGCCAGGCAGATCCCAGTTTTTCAGGTCATACATCGCGCCGAAGAAAACCGCTTTTTCGCCGTTGGCGTTGAAGTCTGAGCGGTTATCCCACCAGATATCCAGACGACCGTTGGAGGACGCATAAGTCGGAGTCATACGCTGCAGGAAGTAACCCTGCTGACCTTCCGCACGAACCCAGGTGCCTTCCAGTCGCAGGTCAATCACATCCGCCACTTTGTAGCCGAAGGTCAGCGCCTGTAACCATGCGGTCCCGTCGTAGATATCGTTGATAGTATTGTTGTCCGCTTTATCGCGTGCGCCATAGAACTGATAGCTGGTGGAGAGCGGAGAACCAGCGACATCAAATTTGTAACTGGCTTTTGCGAAGTACTGATCGACAAACCCTTCAGACTGACCAAACGCCGCTTCCAGCACCAGATCGTTTTTGAAATCGTATTTGGCACCCAGAGAGTGCAGGTAATCAACTTTGGTTTTCTTGTCGTTCTGGTAGAACTTGTCGGTTTCAATGTGCCACGGCGCTTTGTACTCGTTGGTCCACATGTAGGAGAAGCTCAACGCGCCCGCATCGCCATAATCAAAGTTTGCGCCGGCTTCCGCGCCCTGGTAAGTCCCCGGCATGAAGCTCCAGTGCGGCGCTAACAGGGTTTGCCCTGTCGGCTGAATGTAACCCGCACGCGCCCATACCGGGCCATATTTGAATTTTGCTGCCGCTTTATAGAGGCTAATCCCACTCTTATCACCAGAGTAATCTTCGTCATACCCTTTGTTGACAGAGGAGAATGCAATTTCGTTCGGGTGTCCGCTTTCCGCGGATTCTGCCATTTCAATGGCGGTAAAGGCGGCGATATCCAGACCGAACATATCAGCGGCATAGCCAGACTGGAAGTCGAGATTGGCGTTCCAGGTGGAGTGAGACAGGTTGGTTTTGTATTTGTCACCGTCGGTCACGTCTTTACGGTCACGCTCACGCTGCCAGTAATAGATGCCGCCGGTTAAGGTTGAATCATCGATGAAGCCTGCTGCACTGGCCTGCGGAACCGCAACCCAGCCCGACAATGCGGTGACGCCTGCAATAGCCAGCGCCAGCGTACTACGTTTGCCACTGAACGTACGCATGTGTATATCCTCTTTGACTTTTAAAAACGCTGCTCAAAAGGCGAACAGCGATAAAAAATAAAAATGTGAAAAAGTAGTCGGGGAAATTCCCGCGCTGCTACTGATGAGTAGACTATTTTTCGCGACGCGAATTATCAATCACTTTATGGCACAAAATGACAAGACTATGACAAAGCGCACATAATTGATTGCACTTTGTAACAAAGAACATCCCCAGGAAAATTCACCAGAAATTGCTACGTATTCAGGAAAATGCGTTGATGAGAGGATGAGATTTCAGGTTTTCTTATCAAAACAGATTTAAAAAAGGTTGTATGCAAATAGTATTAATTCGCATCGCGAATGTTAATTAAATGTAACATCATGATTGATAAGCGAAAAAAAACGCCGCGCTAAGCGGCGTCTTTACTGGAATGACGAATTACTCGCCGATTTTCGCCCAGGTGTCTCGCAGACCCACAGTGCGATTAAACACCAGTTTGTCCGCAGTCGCATAACGGCTGTCGAGACAGAAATAGCCTTCACGCTCAAACTGGAACGCTTTACCCACTTCCGCATCCTTCAGGCTCGGCTCAGCGAAACCGTGTTTAATCACCAGCGATTCCGGGTTAATAGTCGCGAGGAAGTCATCGGCTGCGCCCGGATTCGGCACGCTGAACAGACGATCATACAGGCGAATCTCAACTGGCAGCGCATGTGCTGCGCTGACCCAGTGGATCACGCCTTTCACTTTACGGCCATCAACCGGATCTTTGCTCAACGTATCCGCATCGTAGGTGCAGAAAATGGTGGTGATATTGCCTTCGGCATCTTTCTCCACACGCTCTGCCTTGATGACATACGCATTACGCAGGCGCACCTCTTTGCCGAGCACCAGGCGCTTGTACTGCTTGTTGGCTTCTTCGCGGAAGTCAGCACGGTCGATCCAGATTTCACCGCTGAACGGTACCTCACGGCTACCCATTTCCGGTTTATTCGGATGGTTGGCCATGGTCACCATTTCGCTTTCGCCCTGCGGGTAATTTTCGATAACCAGTTTCACCGGATCGATAACCGCCATCGCACGCGGCGCGTTTTCGTTGAGATCTTCACGAATACAGGATTCCAGCGAGGCGATCTCGATGGTGTTGTCCTGCTTGGTCACGCCGATGCGCTTGCAGAACTCGCGAATCGACGCCGGGGTGTAGCCACGACGACGCAGACCGGAGATGGTTGGCATACGCGGGTCATCCCAGCCTTCCACGTGCTTGTCGGTCACCAGCAGATTCAGCTTACGTTTGGACATGACGGTGTATTCCAGGTTCAGGCGAGAGAACTCGTACTGACGCGGATGGACCGGGATAGAGATGTTGTCCAGCACCCAGTCGTACAGACGACGGTTGTCCTGGAATTCCAGCGTACACAGCGAGTGAGTAATGCCTTCCAGCGCATCGCTGATGCAGTGGGTGAAGTCATACATCGGGTAGATGCACCACTTGCTGCCGGTCTGGTGATGATCGGCAAACTTAATGCGATACAGCACCGGATCACGCATCACGATGAACGGCGATGCCATGTCGATCTTCGCACGCAGGCAGGCTTTACCTTCTTCAAAACCTCCCGCACGCATTTTTTCGAACAGCGCCAGGTTCTCTTCCACGCTACGATCACGGTACGGGCTGTTTTTACCCGGCTGTGTCAGTGTGCCGCGGTACTCACGAATTTCGTCCGCAGAGAGTTCGTCAACGTAAGCCAGACCCTTGTTGATCAGCTCAACCGCGTAGTGATGCAGTTGATCGAAATAATCCGACGAATAGCAGACTTTGCCTGCCCAGTGGAAACCTAACCATTGCACGTCATTCTGGATGGACTCGACGTATTCGATATCTTCTTTTACCGGGTTGGTGTCATCGAATCGCAGGTTGCACAGCCCGTTATAATCCTGGGCGATGCCGAAGTTCAGGCAGATAGACTTCGCGTGACCGATGTGCAGATAACCGTTCGGCTCTGGCGGGAAACGCGTGTGGATCGTGGTGTGCTTACCACTGGCCAGATCCTCATCAATGATCTGACGAATAAAGTTTGTCGGGCGGGCTTCAGCCTCACTCATCGTGGGTTCCTCAAGGCGTAAACAACGTATAACGGCATATGATCTTATAAGCCAGTCGAAGAGACAACCATTAGTTGCGGAAAATACCTCACTGAAGAACTATCTGGGGACTGATCGCTGCAAAAAAAAGCGGCGGAGGAAATCCCCGCCGCTTAAGGCATGCAGTTGCTTGCTCAGGAGCGATTACTTGCCTTTAATCTCATACAGCGCGGTTTCGCCTGCAACGACATGACCCTGTGCCTTAATGACAAGGCCGCTGAAGTCATCGATATTGCTGCAAACCACCGGGCTAATCATCGAGCGCGCATTGGCATTCAGGAAGTCCAGATCCATCTCCAGGATGGGCTGGCCTGCCGTCACTTCCGCCCCCTCTTCCACCAGACGCTTAAAGCCTTCGCCGTTCAGTGCGACAGTATCGATACCCATGTGGACAACGATTTCTGCGCCTTTGTCGGTTTCCAGGCAGAACGCATGGTTGGTGTTGAAGATTTTCACGATCGTGCCCGCAGCCGGAGAAACCACAACGCTTTCCGTCGGTTTCACTGCCACACCGTCACCCACCGCTTTGCTGGCGAAGGCTTCGTCAGGGACTTGATCCAGCGCCACCACTTCACCTGTCACTGGGGAAACCAGTGCCGCGATAGTGACCGCATTCGGCACGGCCTGCGGTTTTGCCGCCGCCTGTGCTGGCGCTGCAGCCGGAGCTGCTTCTGCTGCCGCGACAGGGCCGGTAGTGTGCATTGCGTTAGCGATTTTCTCAGCCACGAAGCCCACGATGATCTGCACACTGGTCTTGTTCAGACGGATAACACCGGTTGCGCCCAGGCGTTTAGCCAGTGCTTCGTTCACCAGGCTTGAGTCTTTTACGGACAGACGCAGACGGGTGATACAGGCGTCGATGCCAGTCAGGTTATCAGAACCACCAACAGCGGCGATGTACTGACGCGCCAGACCTGCGACATCCTGATCTTTACCATTGCTCAGATTCACATCCTGACCATCCGCTTCGCTGCCGGCAACCGCCAGTTCGCGACCCGGGGTCATCAGGTTGAATTTGGTGATGGTGAAGCGGAACACCAGGTAGTAGATCACGAAGAACACCAGGCCCTGCGGGATCAGCATGTACCAGTGTGTTGCCAGCGGGTTACGGGAAGACAGCACCATATCCACCAGACCGGCACTGAAGCCAAAGCCCGCAATCCAGTGCATGCTAGCCGCGATGAACACGGAGATACCTGTCAGGATGGCGTGAATGACATACAGCACAGGCGCAACGAACATGAAGGAGAATTCCAGCGGTTCGGTGATACCCGTGAAGAAGGCTGCGAAGGCACCCGCCATCATGATACCCAGAACTTTCGCTTTGTTTTCCGGACGTGCGCAGTGGTAGATAGCCAGTGCAGCGCCAGGCAGACCGAACATCATGATCGGGAAGAAGCCGGCCTGATAACGACCAGTAATGCCGACGACCGCTTTACCTGCTTCGATGGACTGTGCACCACCCAGGAAGTTTGGAATGTCGTTGATACCCGCAACATCGAACCAGAATACAGAGTTCAGCGCATGGTGCAGACCTACCGGGATCAGCAGACGGTTGAAGAAGGCGTAGACGCCCGCACCGATGGAACCCAGTTTCTGGATGTGTTCACCAAAGTTCACCAGACCGTCGAAGATAACCGGCCAGATGTACATCATGATGAACGCCACAACGATCATCACAAAGGAGGTGAGGATCGGCACCAGACGACGACCGCTGAAGAAGGAGAGCGCTTTTGGCAACTCTACGCCTGAGAAGCGGTTGTACAGTTCCGCGGAGATGATACCCACCAGGATACCCACGAACTGGTTGCTGATTTTACCAAACGCCGCCGGAACCTGGTCCGCCGGAATTTTTTGGATCATCGACACGGCAGCTGGCGAGCAGAGTGTCGTTAAAACGAGGAAACCGACGAAGCCGGTGAGTGCTGCTGCACCGTCTTTATCTTTAGACATACCGTAAGCAACACCGATAGCGAACAGTACGGACATGTTGTCGATAATGGCAGAGCCGGATTTGATGAAGAACGCCGCCAGCGCGTTCTCACCACCCCAGCCTACCGGGTCGATCCAATAGCCGACACCCATCAGGATGGCTGCGGCCGGCAGCGTGGCCACTGGCACCATGAGTGCGCGGCCTACTTTTTGTAAATAACCTAGAATACTCACTTTCTTCCCCCTATGAGACCCCGTTCAGACTCATTCAAAGCCGTTTTTTTATTGTGTAACAAACCTTGAAGCGTGGCGATTTATCACCTACGTTCAGAGTGTGTGGAAAATTAATTCGTCTCGCAAATTAAACACCCGTTTTTTGTGATTATAATCACCAAATATCGTAATAACCCCTCCCATTCGCTGGCTAACAGCCAAAACTTATTTTATCATTCAAAAAATCAAGACGGATTGTCCCCTTTCGCTGGCAAACCAGGTTACCCTTAACAGAGTATCGGTACCAATCCGCCAACGCTTTAAATTAACATTATTGAGGTGAACAATGAGACTGATCCCCCTGGCGACCGCTGAGCAAGTAGGTAAATGGGCCGCACGTCATATCGTCAATCGTATCAATGCGTTCAAACCTACTGCGGATCGTCCGTTTGTACTCGGCCTCCCGACCGGCGGTACGCCGCTCACCGCGTACAAAGCGCTGGTTGAGATGCATAAAGCAGGCCAGGTTAGCTTTAAGCACGTTGTCACCTTCAACATGGACGAATACGTTGGTCTGCCGAAGGAACACCCGGAAAGCTACCACAGCTTCATGCACCGTAACTTTTTCGATCATGTTGATATCCCGGCAGAAAACATCAACCTTCTGAATGGTAACGCGCCGGACATCGATGCGGAATGCCGTCAGTACGAAGAAAAGATCCGTTCTTACGGTAAAATCCACCTGTTTATGGGCGGCGTAGGTAACGATGGTCATATCGCGTTCAACGAACCAGCCTCTTCACTGGCGTCCCGCACCCGCATTAAAACCCTGACCCATGACACCCGCGTGGCAAACTCCCGCTTCTTTGACGGCGACGTCAACCTGGTGCCGAAATATGCGCTGACCGTTGGCGTGGGCACCCTGCTGGATGCGGAAGAAGTGATGATCCTGGTGCTGGGTTCTCAGAAAGCCCAGGCACTGCAGGCGGCCGTGGAAGGTAATGTCAACCATATGTGGACCATCAGTTGCCTGCAATTGCACCCGAAAGCGGTCATGGTTTGCGACGAGCCGTCCACCATGGAGCTGAAAGTGAAAACGTTAAAATACTTCAATGAGTTAGAAGCAGAAAACGTTAAAGGTCTTTGAGTCAATACCGTCTCTCTTTCTGGGGAGACGGTCGCATTTTTGTAACCGGGGGTTGTAATGTATGCATTAACCCATGGTCGGATTTATACCGGCCACGAAATTCTGGATGACCATGCGATTGTTGTCGCCAATGGCCTGATCGAACGTCTCTGCCCGCTGGCGGATTTACCGACTGACATTGAGCAGCGCTCAGTCAATGGCGCCATACTCGCCCCGGGTTTTATTGATGTTCAGCTGAACGGCTGCGGCGGTGTGCAGTTTAACGACACCATGGACGCGGTCAGCGTGAAGACACTGGAAATCATGCAGAAGGCCAATGAAAAATCGGGCTGCACCAGCTATCTACCGACCCTGATCACCTCCAGCGACGAGCTGATGATACAGGGCATTCGCGTGATGCGGGAGTATCTGGCGAAATACCCGAACCAGGCGCTGGGTCTGCATCTGGAAGGTCCGTGGCTGAATATCGTCAAGAAAGGCACCCATAACCCGGATTACGTGCGCAAGCCGGACGCTGAACTGGTGAATTTCCTCTGCGCCAACGCTGACGTCATCACCAAAGTCACCCTCGCGCCGGAAATGGTGGAGCCTGAGGTGATCCGCAAGCTGGTAAACGCCGGGATTGTAGTCTCCGCCGGGCACTCTAACGCCACGCTGAAAGAAGCGAAAATCGGCTTCCGCGCCGGCATTACTTTCGCGACGCACCTTTATAACGCCATGCCGTATATCACCGGCCGTGAACCGGGCCTGGCGGGCGCGATCTTTGATGAGCCGGACGTTTATTGCGGCATTATCGCCGACGGTCTGCATGTTGATTTCGCCAACGTCCGTAACGCAAAACGCCTGAAAGGCGACAAGCTGTGCCTGGTAACAGATGCGACCGCACCGGCAGGCGCAAATATTGACCAGTTCATTTTTGCCGGGAAAACAATATACTACCGGAATGGATTGTGTGTAGATGAGAATGGCACGCTGAGCGGCTCCTCTCTGACCATGATTGAAGGGGTTCGCAATCTGGTTGAGCATTGCGGCATCGCACTGGACGAAGTCCTGCGCATGGCGACGCTCTACCCGGCGCGTGCGATAGGTGTCGATAAGCAACTGGGCAGCATTGCGCCTGGAATGATCGCCAACCTGACCGCATTCACTCGCGACTATAAGGTAACCAAGACCATCGTTAATGGTAACGAGGTCGTCACTGAGTAAGTAAATGTATGACACCTGGCGGACAAGCTCAAATTGGCAACGTTGATCTCGTAAAACAACTGAACAGCGCAGCGGTATACCGTCTGATTGATCAGCACGGCCCCATCTCGCGCATTCAGATCGCAGAACAAAGCCAGCTTGCTCCTGCCAGCGTGACAAAAATTACCCGTCAGTTAATTGAACGCGGCCTGATTAAAGAAGTCGATCAGCAAGCCTCCACCGGGGGCCGCCGCGCGATTTCCATCGTCACTGAAACCCGCAATTTCCACGCCATCGGCATTCGCCTCGGTCGTCATGACACCACGCTGACGCTCTACGATCTGAGCAGTAAAGTGCTGGCGGAAGAGCATTACCCTTTACCAGAACGCACGCAAGAAACGCTCGAACACGCGTTGCTGAACACCATTTCACTGTTCATCACCGCCTGTCAGCGAAAAATTCGCGAGCTGATTGCCATCTCGGTGATCCTGCCCGGGCTGGTTGACCCCGACAGCGGCGTGATCCGCTATATGCCGCATATCCCGGTGGAAAACTGGGCGCTGGTCGATGCGATGGAAAAACGCTTTAACGTCACCTGCTTTATTGGTCATGACATTCGCAGTTTAGCGCTGGCGGAGCACTATTTCGGTGCAAGTCAGGACTGCGAAGACTCCATTCTGGTGCGTGTTCACCGTGGCACCGGCGCCGGGATCATCTCCAACGGGCGTATTTTTATCGGACGTAACGGCAACGTCGGCGAAATCGGTCACATTCAGGTCGACCCGCTGGGCGAACGCTGCCACTGCGGCAATTTCGGCTGTCTGGAAACCGTTGCCGCCAACGCTGCCATCGAACAACGCGTTCGCCATCTTCTGGAACAGGGCTATCAGAGCCGTGTGACGCTGGATGACTGTTCGATCAGCGCCATCTGCAAAGCCGCCAATAAAGGCGACCCTCTGGCCAGCGAAGTTATCGAACATGTTGGCCGCCAGCTCGGCAAAACCATCGCTATCGCCATTAACCTGTTTAATCCACAGAAAGTGGTGATTGCCGGGGAAATCATCGAAGCCGAGCGCGTGCTGCTGCCCGCCATTGAAGGCTGCATTAATACGCAGGTGCTGAAGGCGTTTCGCAAGAATCTGCCAGTCGTGCGTTCCACGCTGGATCACCGCTCCGCCATTGGCGCGTTTGCGCTGGTAAAACGCGCTATGCTTAACGGCATCCTACTACAGCGTTTGCTGGAAAGCTAAAGCGGTTTTATAGTACGCCTCTCTTTAAGCTGTTGAGCCTGGGTATCCATGACCATTAAGAATGTAATTTGTGATATCGACGGCGTGCTGATGCACGATAACGTCGCCGTTCCCGGTGCTGCGGAGTTCGTCACCCGCATCCTGGAGAAAGGGCTGCCGCTGGTCCTGCTGACCAACTACCCTTCCCAGACCGGGCAGGATCTGGCAAACCGTTTCGCCACTGCCGGTGTCAATGTCCCGGACAGCGTCTTTTACACCTCGGCCATGGCGACCGCAGATTTCCTGCGTCGTCAGGAAGGCAAAAAAGCGTATGTCGTTGGCGAAGGCGCGTTAATTCATGAATTGTATAAAGCCGGATTCACTATCACGGACGTCAACCCGGATTTCGTGATCGTCGGTGAAACGCGCTCTTATAACTGGGATATGATGCATAAAGCGGCGTTCTTCGTCGCCAACGGCGCACGCTTCATCGCCACTAACCCGGACACCCATGGCCGTGGTTATTATCCGGCCTGCGGCGCACTTTGCGCGGGTATCGAAAAAATCTCCGGTCGCAAACCGTTTTACGTCGGTAAACCCAGCCCGTGGATTATTCGTGCCGCGCTCAATAAAATGCAGGCGCATTCAGAGCAAACGGTCATCGTCGGCGACAATCTGCGCACCGATATCCTGGCGGGCTTCCAGGCCGGTCTGGAGACGGTGCTGGTACTCTCCGGCGTTTCAACGGTCGATGACATCGACAGCATGCCGTTCCGCCCTTCCTGGATTTACCCGTCCGTTGCGGAAATTGACGTTTTTTAATCACGGCGCCGGATGATGCATAACGCATCCGGCCTGCAATTATCATTCATCTAATAAAAAATGCGTTTTATTGATAATTCATCAACAGATGCACAGCAACATCGCGTCTTTTTCATCATTCAACAACTCTCATTGCATTATTTTCTGATAAGCCCGTAAACCCCTTGCGCCAGCCTCGCGCTTTGCGGCATTGTCTCTCTCAGAGCAAATGACACAACAGCATTACGCAACAGGGTAACGGAGACGTTTATGTGTTCTATTTTTGGTGTACTGGATATTAAAACTGACGCGGGAGAGCTGCGCAAAAAAGCACTGGAGCTTTCCCGCCTGATGCGCCATCGCGGCCCGGACTGGTCCGGTATTTATGCCTGCGATAAAGCGATTCTCGCCCACGAACGTCTGTCTATTGTCGACGTCAACGCTGGTGCCCAGCCGCTGTATAACGAAAAGAAAACGCACGCGCTGGCGGTTAACGGTGAGATCTACAACCACCAGGCGCTGCGCGCAGAATATGGTGATCGCTACGCATTCCAGACGGGTTCTGACTGCGAAGTGATCCTCGCCCTGTATCAGGAAAAAGGGCCGGAATTTCTCGACGAACTGCAGGGTATGTTTGCCTTCGCACTGTATGACAGCGAAAAAGACGCGTATCTGATTGGCCGCGACCATATCGGCATTATTCCGCTGTACATGGGCTACGACGAGCATGGCAACTTTTATGTCGCCTCTGAAATGAAAGCGCTGGTGCCGGTATGCCGCACCATCAAAGAATTCCCTCCAGGAAGCTACCTGTGGAGCAAGGACGGCGAGATCCGTTCTTATTATCGGCGCGACTGGTTTGACTACGACGCCGTCAAAGACAACGTGACGGACAAAGCAGAGTTGCGCCAGGCGCTGGAAGATTCGGTTAAAAGCCATTTGATGTCTGACGTGCCGTACGGCGTACTGCTCTCCGGCGGGCTGGATTCGTCAATTATCTCCGCGATCACCAAAAAATATGCGGCACGCCGCGTAGAAGATCAGGAGCGCTCTGAAGCCTGGTGGCCGCAACTGCACTCCTTCGCCGTCGGTCTGGTGGGTTCGCCGGATCTGAAAGCCGCGCAGGAAGTCGCGAACCATCTCGGCACTGTTCACCATGAAATCCACTTCACGGTGCAGGAAGGGCTCGACGCGATCCGCGACGTGATTTATCACATTGAAACCTACGATGTGACCACAATCCGTGCCTCAACGCCGATGTACCTGATGTCGCGCAAAATCAAAGCGATGGGCATCAAAATGGTGCTCTCCGGCGAAGGTTCTGATGAAGTATTCGGCGGCTATCTTTATTTCCATAAAGCGCCGGACGCGAAAGAACTGCATGAAGAGACTGTGCGTAAACTGCAGGCACTGCATATGTTTGACTGCGCCCGCGCCAACAAAGCGATGTCTGCCTGGGGTGTTGAAGCCCGCGTACCGTTCCTCGACAAGAAATTCCTTGATGTGGCGATGCGCATCAACCCGCAGGACAAAATGTGCGGCAACGGCAAAATGGAGAAACACGTCCTGCGTGAGTGTTTTGAGGCGTATCTGCCGGCAAGCGTCGCATGGCGTCAGAAAGAGCAGTTCTCCGACGGCGTCGGTTACAGCTGGATCGACACACTGAAAGAGGTCGCGGCAAAACAGATTTCTGATCAACAACTGGAAACCGCAAGCTTCCGTTTCCCATACAACACGCCAACATCCAAAGAGGCGTATCTGTATCGTGAGATTTTCGAAGAGCTGTTCCCGGTGCCTAGCGCCGCAGAATGTGTGCCAGGCGGCCCGTCCGTCGCCTGCTCTTCCGCCAAAGCGATCGAGTGGGATGAAGCCTTCAAAACCATGAACGATCCTTCAGGTCGTGCGGTCGGCGTGCACCAGTCTGCTTACCAGTAAAAGTGATGAAAATTTGCACTGGGCCCTGCGGGGCCCTTTGTTGTTTTTCCTCAGCAAATTTGAGAAATAACCAATAATTGCCGAATAATGCACCACGCTGTTCGCAACCTAACCAAACAGTCACATTCCGGCAATTTTACGTCAAAAAGAGGTTGACGCTACAAGGCTCAATACGCATAATGCGCCCCGCAACGCCGATAAGGTAACGCGAAAAAAGATGGCTACGTAGCTCAGTTGGTTAGAGCACATCACTCATAATGATGGGGTCACAGGTTCGAATCCCGTCGTAGCCACCATCTTTTTGCGGGAGTGGCGAAATTGGTAGACGCACCAGATTTAGGTTCTGGCGCCGCAAGGTGTGCGAGTTCAAGTCTCGCCTCCCGCACCATTCCCAGGTAAGCGTTGTACGGATGGGGTATCGCCAAGCGGTAAGGCACCGGTTTTTGATACCGGCATTCCCTGGTTCGAATCCAGGTACCCCAGCCATATTTCATCGACTCACTGACGTACCTGTTGTTGGGGTATCGCCAAGCGGTAAGGCACCGGTTTTTGATACCGGCATTCCCTGGTTCGAATCCAGGTACCCCAGCCAGTCGATGAAAAGAAAGTATCGGCTACGTAGCTCAGTTGGTTAGAGCACATCACTCATAATGATGGGGTCACAGGTTCGAATCCCGTCGTAGCCACCAAATTATTACGTATCTCCCTGAGTGGGGATAACAAAGATAATTGGGGTATCGCCAAGCGGTAAGGCACCGGATTCTGATTCCGGCATTCCGAGGTTCGAATCCTCGTACCCCAGCCAAATTTGAAAGGCGTTTTAGAACGCATCCTGTTGGGGTATCTCCAGGCTGTAAGGCTCCGGTCTGGTTCCGGCACACAGACAGAGATAAACCACAAACAATTGGGGTATCGCCAAGCGGTAAGGCACCGGATTCTGATTCCGGCATTCCGAGGTTCGAATCCTCGTACCCCAGCCACTTCAATGCAAAAAAGCTCGCTTCGGCGGGCTTTTTTGTTTTATTTCGGACGACATTTCATCTTTGTACAAACTCAACGCCAGTGATATTGTTTTCGGTAATATCTTATGATTACAGGTATTTATTGATGAACTATCAGACCTCGGCGCTTTGGTTTTATCAGCCTGTGGCCCTACTCGCGGTCGTTCTGGCTGGCCTGCTTGCTTTTTTTGGCTTTTCCGCTGCGTTTGGGTATTTGTTATTAGCCGGTTTAGTGTGGCCAGTAGCGATATCCATGTATCTCCACACCCAGAAGGAAGGGGAAAAAGTCTGGTCGCCACATGAGAATTCGGAATGGGTCGTCTATGTTAACGGAATACCGGTGCGCGAAGACAGGGCAGTGCTGACCAATCCGGGCTTTGCCTCAGAGGAAAAAACGCATCGTTTCTTCCTCATCTCGTTCCTGATTAAACTCGCGCTCCAGGTCGGTTGCCTTTATCTGCTGGGCGTACAATTTCTGGCCTCACCGATGGATCCTGTGTCAGCGATAGCCGGTATGGTCTGTCTCATACCACTTCTCATTGTCGCCACAAATACGATCAAACATTTGCGGCAACTGAACCAGCTGCACTTTACCATGATACAACTGACCACCGGGCAAACCTGGTATCAGGCCGGGTTTGAGCATGATGGAAAGACCATCCCGGCATTACAGTCGTTGTTGTCACTAAAATAAATACCGTTAGCTACAACCCTAACGCATATTTCAGTGCCTGCCGTTTCAGAATACCCGCCCGTTCAGCCGCTATCAGGCCGATATTGCGCAGTACCCGTACAGGCGCCAGGTCATTGCTGAATCCGGCATAAAACAGATCCATCCCCGACTGCATAATGTAGTTATCCGCCATACGGCGCGTCTGGTAGCGTTTCAGAACATGATAGCTGTGCCATGCTTCGCCGTGACTACGCGCACTGGCTAAAACATCCAGCAACGCATCTACGTCGCGATAGCCGAGGTTAACGCCCTGCCCGGCCAGCGGATGAATGGTGTGCGCCGCGTCGCCGACCAGCGCCAGCGATGGCTGGACATACTGCAATGCATGGCGACGGGTCAGCGGGAATGCGCCTGCGGCCACCGGTTTCACTTTGCCCAGCCGCGACGGAAAGACTCGAGCAATCTCCTGCTGCAACTGCTCCATCGTCAGCGTTTGTAGCTGGCGAATACGGGCGGGATGGTCATACCACACCAGTGACGCCCAGTGGTCGAACAGCGGCAGGAAGGCGCGCGGCCCGTCAGGGGTAAATTGCTGCCAGGTGCTGTCGCCCGGATCGTCTTCGCATTCAACACTAATTAACATGCATGACTGCTGATACTGCCAGGAATGGGTGCCAATGCCCGCCATCTGCCGTACCTGCGAATTCGCGCCGTCAGCGCCCACCACTAATTTTGCAGTCAACTCACTGTCATCGGCAAACAGCAGCCTGTAACCTTCTTCCTGACGCAACATCGAGACAAGCCCGTTGGCAACCTGCAACGTCACCTGCGGATGGGCCTCCAGCGCCTGCCAGAGCGCGCGCTGCAACACCGGGTTTTCAACCATAAACCCTAGCTGAGGGAGTTTCAGCTCTGCGGCATCAAAAACCACATGGGCGTTTTCCCACTCCCAGGTTTCCAGCCGACGCCAGGGATGACAGCGCATCTCCCGTACGGTATCCCAGACGCCAAGCCCGCGCAGCAGTGAGACAGACGCGGCGCTGATCGCCGAAATACGTACGTCCGGCTGTGATTGCGCATCGAACACCGGCGGTTCCGCCTGTTCAATCACTGTTACCGTAAAGCCCTGCTGCGCCAGGCCCAATGCCAGTGCGCTGCCGACCATTCCGCCGCCGACAATGGCAACATCAGTGGTTAGATTGTTCATGGTCACTTATCCTTAAACCTGAATACCCTAAGTTTACCGGATTTTTTACGCCTTGAGGCCAGGCTGGTCACAACGACGGCAAAGCATTACAATACGCGCCCTGCAATCCTGGCTTTACACTGAGCATGAGCAAGTCGATGACGAAAAAACTCCATATTAAAACCTGGGGCTGTCAGATGAACGAATACGATTCATCCAAGATGGCCGATCTGCTGGATGCCACTCACGGGTATCAACTGACCGACGTGGCGGAAGAAGCGGATGTGCTGCTGCTTAATACCTGCTCAATCCGCGAGAAGGCACAGGAAAAAGTCTTCCATCAATTAGGTCGCTGGAAGCTGCTTAAGGAAAAGAACCCCGATTTGATTATCGGCGTCGGTGGCTGCGTGGCCTCGCAAGAAGGCGATCACATTCGCCAGCGCGCGCACTACGTTGATATTATTTTTGGCCCACAAACGCTGCATCGCCTGCCGGAAATGATCAATTCCGTGCGTGGTACCCGCAGCCCGGTGGTGGATATCAGCTTCCCGGAAATCGAGAAGTTTGACCGTCTGCCGGAACCGCGAGCTGATGGCCCGACCGCGTTTGTCTCCATTATGGAAGGCTGCAATAAATACTGTACATACTGCGTGGTGCCGTACACCCGTGGTGAAGAGGTGAGCCGTCCGTGTGACGATATCCTGTTTGAAATCGCCCAACTGGCAGCGCAGGGCGTGCGTGAAGTGAATCTGCTCGGTCAAAACGTTAACGCCTGGCGCGGTGAAAACTACGACGGCACCACCGGCACTTTCGCGGAGCTGCTGCGTCTGGTGGCAGCAATCGACGGTATCGACCGCATTCGTTTTACCACCAGCCACCCGATTGAGTTTACCGATGATATTATCGATGTGTATCGCGACACGCCGGAACTGGTGAGCTTCCTGCATCTTCCTGTGCAGAGCGGGTCGGATCGCATCCTCAATCTGATGAGCCGCACCCACACGGCGCTGGAGTATAAAGCGATCATCCGTAAGCTGCGCGAAGCGCGCCCGGATATCCAGATTAGTTCTGATTTTATCGTTGGCTTCCCGGGTGAGAGCACCGAAGACTTCGAGAAAACCATGAAGCTCATCGCTGATGTGAATTTCGATATGAGCTACAGCTTTATTTTCTCTGCGCGTCCTGGCACGCCTGCCGCCGACATGGTGGACGACGTCCCGGAAGAGGAGAAAAAGCAGCGTCTGTACATTCTGCAGGAGCGCATCAACCAGCAGGCGATGGCCTGGAGCCGTCGTATGCTTGGCACTACGCAGCGTATTCTGGTGGAAGGCACATCGCGTAAGAGCATCATGGAGCTCTCTGGTCGTACCGAAAATAACCGCGTGGTGAACTTTGAGGGCACCCCGGACATGATCGGCAAATTTGTGGATGTGGAAATCGTCGATGTCTACCCGAACTCGTTGCGCGGCAAGCTGGTGCGCACTGAGGACGAAATGGGCCTGCGCGTAGTGGAATCCCCGGAGTCCGTCATCGCCCGTACCCGCAAAGAGAACGACCTCGGCGTGGGGATCTATCAGCCCTGATCCCGATGGCCTGCCCGCTCGGGCAGGCCCTTGCATTTTCCCCTCCCCGACCACATCTACAGTGTGTCGCTTGCGCCTTTCTCAAGCACCGTGAATAATTCCCTTAAAGAGGCTCGCCGCCCCAGGCCGGAGAAGCGAAACGCATCCGGCGATACTGTAAAAGAGGAACAGTTTGAACATAGAAACCCGAGAAATTACCCTGGAGCCAGCAGACAACGAACGCCTGCTGGGCCTGTGCGGCCCGTTTGATGACAACATCAAACACCTGGAGCGACGTCTTGGTATAGAGATCAGCCGCCGCGATAATCACTTCAAACTCACCGGGCGCGCCATCTGCGTCAACGCCGCCGCCGATATCCTGCGAACCCTGTACGTCGATACCGCCCCGATGCGTGGACAGGTTCAGGACATTGAACCCGAGCAAATCCACCTCGCAATCAAAGAAGCGCGCGTGCTGGAGCAGAGCGCGGAAAGCGTACCGGATTACGGCAAGGCCATTAATATCAAGACCAAACGCGGCGTCATTAAACCGCGTACGCCGAATCAGGCGCAGTATATTGCCAATATTCTTGATCATGACATCACCTTTGGCGTCGGCCCGGCAGGTACCGGTAAAACGTATCTGGCGGTCGCAGCGGCGGTGGATGCGCTCGAACGTCAGGAGATCCGCCGTATTCTGCTGACCCGCCCGGCGGTGGAAGCTGGTGAAAAACTGGGCTTCCTGCCAGGTGACCTGAGCCAGAAGGTTGACCCTTATCTGCGCCCACTGTATGACGCCCTGTTTGAAATGCTGGGCTTTGAAAAAGTCGAAAAGCTGATTGAGCGTAACGTGATTGAAGTCGCGCCGTTGGCTTACATGCGCGGTCGTACGTTGAATGACGCGTTCATCATTCTTGATGAGAGTCAGAACACCACCATCGAACAGATGAAAATGTTCCTGACCCGTATCGGCTTTAACTCGAAAGCCGTGATCACCGGTGACGTAACGCAGATTGACCTGCCGCGCAATACCAAATCCGGCCTGCGTCACGCGATTGAAGTACTGGCGGAAGTGGATGAGATCAGCTTTAACTTCTTCCACAGTGAAGACGTGGTCCGCCACCCGGTTGTCGCCCGTATCGTCAATGCCTATGAAGCCTGGGAAGAAGCGGAACAAAAACGTAAAGCCGAGCTGGCTGCCGAGCGTAAACGCGAAGCCCAGCTGGCGCAGGAGCAGAAATGAGTCAGGTGATTCTCGATTTACAGTTGGCCTGTGAAGACACCACCGGTTTGCCGGACGAAGCACGTTTTCAGACCTGGCTGGATGCGGTTATTCCGCAATTTCAGGAAGAATCAGAAGTAACGATTCGTCTGGTTGATGAAGCCGAAAGCCACGATTTAAACCTGACCTATCGCGGCAAAGATAAATCCACTAACGTACTCTCTTTTCCGTTTGAAGCACCGCCGGGCATCGAAATGCCGTTGCTCGGCGATCTCATCATCTGCCGTCAGGTGGTTGAGCGTGAGGCCGTAGAGCAGGGAAAACCGCTGGAAGCGCATTGGGCGCATATGGTCGTTCATGGCAGTCTGCATCTGCTCGGCTACGACCACATTGAAGACGACGAAGCGGAAGAGATGGAAAGTCTGGAAACAGAGATAATGCTTGCTCTGAACTATGATGATCCGTACATTGCCGAGAAAGAATAGTCCGTCATGCCGTCTGCGCTGAGTTTACGCGAGACGGCGAATTTTTCATTAACATGAGACCCCACACGACGCCATGAGCGACGACAATTCACACAGTAGTGACACCATTAACAGCAAGAAGGGATTTTTCTCCCTGTTACTGAGCCAGCTTTTCCACGGTGAACCCAAAAATCGTGATGAGTTGCTGGCGCTGATCCGTGATTCCGGGCAGAACGACCTTATCGACGAAGATACGCGCGATATGCTCGAAGGGGTAATGGACATCGCCGACCAGCGCGTCCGCGATATCATGATCCCCCGCTCGCAAATGATTACCCTGAAACGCAACCAGACGCTGGACGAATGCCTCGATGTGATCATCGAATCCGCCCACTCGCGCTTCCCGGTCATCAGCGAAGACAAAGATCACATTGAAGGGATTCTGATGGCGAAGGATCTGCTGCCGTTTATGCGCAGTGATGCCGAAGCCTTCAGCATGGACAAAGTGTTACGTCAGGCGGTTGTCGTACCTGAAAGCAAGCGGGTTGACCGCATGCTCAAAGAGTTCCGCTCGCAGCGTTATCACATGGCGATCGTCATTGATGAGTTTGGCGGTGTCTCTGGTCTGGTGACCATTGAAGACATCCTTGAACTGATTGTCGGTGAAATCGAAGATGAATACGACGAAGAAGAAGATATCGATTTTCGTCAGTTAAGCCGGCACACCTGGACGGTACGGGCGCTGGCTTCTATTGAAGATTTCAATGACGCCTTTGATACCCATTTCAGCGATGAAGAAGTGGATACTATCGGCGGGCTGGTGATGCAGGCCTTTGGTCATCTTCCGGCGCGCGGGGAAACCATTGACATTGATGGTTACCAGTTTAAGGTCGCGATGGCCGACAGCCGACGTATCATTCAGGTTCATGTCAAACTTCCGGACGACGCACCACAACCGAACCTGGAAGACTAAATTAACGGGACGACAAATTTCCATGGCATTTGCCTCTCTTCTTGAACGCCAGCGCGTGCGCTTGCTGCTGGCGCTACTCTTCGGAGCCAGCGGAACGCTGGCTTTTTCTCCTTATGACTTCTGGCCCGCAGCGCTGGTTTCGCTGTTCGGTCTGCAGGCGCTCACTCTCAACCGCCGTCCGCTGCAAAGCGCATGGATTGGCTATGCCTGGGGCATGGGGCTGTTTGGCAGCGGCGTGCACTGGGTTTACGTCAGTATCGCCCAGTTTGGCGGGATGCCCGGCCCGGTTAACGTTTTCCTCGTGGTATTGCTTGCCGCGTATTTATCGCTCTACACAGGGCTGTTCGCGGGCATCCTCTCCCGCTTGTGGCCGCAAACCAGCTGGCTGCGGGTAGCGATTGCCGCACCGGTTGTCTGGCAGATTACGGAATTCCTGCGCGGCTGGGTGCTGACTGGTTTCCCGTGGCTGCAGTTTGGCTACAGCCAGATTGACGGCCCGCTGAAAGGGCTGGCGCCGGTGATGGGTGTGGAAGCGATTAACTTCCTGCTGATGATGGTCAGCGGCCTGCTGGCGCTCGCCGTTGTTCGCCGCAACTGGCGTCCGCTGGTGGTGGCGCTGGTCCTGTTTGCGCTCCCCTTCCCGCTGCGCTATATCCAGTGGTATCAGTTGCTGCCTGAGCGTGCCACCCGGGTGTCGCTGGTGCAGGGCAATATTCCACAAGCGCTGAAGTGGGACGAAGACCAGCTAATCAACACGCTGAAAATTTACCTCGATGCCACGCAGAAGGTGATGGGCCAGTCACAATTGATTATCTGGCCGGAATCAGCGATCCCTGACCTCGAAATCAACCAGCAACGTTTGCTGAGCATGATGGACGATATGCTGCGTGCTAAAAACAGCTCACTGATAACCGGGATCGTCGATTCGCGTCTGAATCAGGAAAACCGCTACGACACCTACAACAGCATCATCACGCTGGGCAAAGATAATCCGTACAGCTACAACTCGACCGATCGTTACAACAAAAACCATCTGGTGCCGTTTGGTGAGTTCGTACCACTGGAAACGATTCTCCGCCCACTGGCGCCGTTCTTTGATCTGCCGATGTCCTCGTTTAGCCGCGGCGCGTATGTTCAGCCTCAGATCAGCGCGCATAACATGAAGCTGACGGCGGCCATCTGCTATGAAATCATTCTTGGCGAGCAGGTGCGCGATAACTTCCGCCCGGACACCGATTTTTTGCTGACGCTCTCCAACGATGCCTGGTTCGGGAAATCCATTGGCCCGTGGCAGCATTTCCAGATGGCGCGTATGCGGGCGCTGGAACTGGCGCGTCCGCTGTTGCGCAGCACTAACAATGGCGTTACCGCTGTGATTGACCCGCGCGGCGACGTGCAGGCCATCATTCCGCAGTTTACCCGCGATGTACTGACGACCACTGTCACGCCGACGCGCGGTATGACGCCTTATGCCCGTACCGGCAACTGGCCGCTATGGATCCTGACCGCGCTGTTCGGCTTTGGCGCGTTGCTGCTGAGCCTGCGCCAGCGTCGTCAGTAATTTACCCCCCTGCCTCATTTCCCTTTACGGGAGATGAGGCCTCTCCCCCTTCGTTCGACACTTCTGGCACGTCTATTGCTTTGTTAAATCAGGGAAACCGCTTTTAGGCTTATTGTGCAACCCGGTTGCACCATCGCGGTTCACGGGTAGCACCAGTCTGGTGCAATCGGCGATTTTTGCTTCAGACTGGTGCGGTACACCTCGCAAAAATAAACAAAAAAACATCATTATCTTTACAATAAGCCAAACTAAATGCTAACAAACAGGCATAACACTGCACATTTAAGCGGCAGACCATAACAACATCACAATGAGTATCACCAGGCGTCTCTGGCGCTGACGATAAAGGAGTTGGATATGCAATTACGTAAACTGACCACAGCAATGCTGGCACTGGGGCTGACGGCCGGTCTGGCCCACGCCGAAGACGCACCTGCTGCGGGCAGCACCCTGGACAAAATCGCTAAAAATGGCGTGATTGTCGTCGGGCACCGTGAATCTTCCGTTCCATTCTCTTACTACGACAACCAACAAAAAGTGGTGGGTTACGCGCAGGATTACTCCAACGCCATCATTGAAGCGGTTAAAAAACAGCTTAATAAACCTGACCTGCAGGTGAAACTCATCCCTATCACCTCGCAGAACCGTATTCCACTGTTACAGAACGGTACCTTCGACTTCGAGTGCGGTTCCACAACCAACAACCTTGAGCGTCAGAAACAGGCCGCATTCTCTAATACCTTCTTTGTTGTCGGCACCCGTTTGCTGGTCAAGAAAGGCGGTCCGATTAAAGATTTCTCGGATCTGAAAGGCAAAACGGTGGTTGTCACCTCCGGTACCACCTCTGAAATTCTGCTCCACAAGCTGAACGACGAGAAAAAAATGAACATGCGCATCATCAGCGCGAAAGATCACGGTGACTCTTTCCGTACGCTGGAAAGTGGTCGCGCGGTGGCATTTATGATGGATGACGCGCTGCTGGCCGGTGAGCGAGCAAAAGCGAAGAAACCGGACAACTGGGAAATCGTCGGCACACCGCAATCGAAAGAAGCTTACGGCTGCATGTTGCGCAAAGACGACCCTGCCTTCAAAAAACTGATGGATGACACCATCGCTCAGGCCCAGACGTCGGGTGAAGCCGCAAAGTGGTTTGATAAATGGTTCAAAAACCCCATCCCACCGAAAAACCTGAACATGAACTTTGAATTGTCGGACGACATGAAAGCGCTGTTCAAATCACCAAATGACAAGGCTCTTAACTAATTAGAACTACAGGGGCGGGATCTCCTGCCCTCTCGATTGTCGGGAAGCATGGACAGACTATACGTTGAGTGGTCGTTCCCCACTCAACGCGAAAAATGAGCTTCTCACCAATCTTCGAGGGTAGCGCTGCTACCCTTTTTTTTCTGGAGTTTATTATGTCAATAGACTGGAACTGGGGCATATTTCTGCAACAAGCCCCGTTCGGCAACACCACTTATCTGGGCTGGCTGTGGAGCGGCTTTCAGGTTACCGTCGCCCTGTCGGTTTCCGCCTGGATTATCGCTTTCCTGGTAGGCTCTCTTTTTGGCATTCTGCGTACCGTCCCCAACCGTTTTCTTTCTGGTATTGGCACGCTGTATGTTGAGCTTTTCCGTAACGTCCCGCTGATTGTGCAGTTTTTTACCTGGTATCTGGTGGTACCGGAACTGCTGCCAGAAAATCTTGGGATGTGGTTCAAATCTGAACTGGATCCGAACATTCAGTTCTTTCTCTCTTCATTGTTCTGTCTGGGGCTGTTTACCGCCGCCCGTGTGTGTGAACAGGTACGCGCTGCGATTCAGTCGCTGCCACGCGGGCAAAAAAATGCCGGGCTGGCGATGGGGCTGACGCTGCCGCAAACCTACCGCTATGTGCTGCTGCCAAACGCTTATCGCGTGATTGTGCCACCCATGACGTCCGAAATGATGAACCTGGTGAAAAACTCCGCCATCGCCTCGACCATCGGTCTGGTGGATATGGCGGCGCAAGCGGGCAAACTGCTGGATTACTCCGCGCACGCCTGGGAATCGTTTACCGCCATTACGCTGGCCTATGTGTTCATTAACGCTGTGATTATGCTGGTGATGAATCTGGTTGAACGCAAGGTTCGCCTGCCTGGCAATCTGGGAGGCAAATAATGTACGAGTTTGACTGGAGTTCCATTGTTCCCTCCATGCCGTATCTGCTGGCAGGGCTGGTGATCACCCTGAAAATTACCGTGACGGCAGTGATTATCGGCATCGTCTGGGGCACGCTGCTGGCTGTCATGCGGCTGTCGACCTTCCTGCCGCTGGCGTGGTTTGCCAAAGCGTACGTTAACGTATTCCGCTCAGTCCCTCTGGTAATGGTATTGCTGTGGTTTTACCTGATAGTGCCGGGTTTCCTGCAAAACGTGCTCGGACTGTCACCGAAAACCGATATCCGCCTGATTTCCGCAATGGTGGCGTTTTCAATGTTTGAAGCCGCCTATTATTCCGAAATCATCCGCGCGGGGATCCAGAGCATTTCCCGTGGGCAGTCGAGCGCGGCACTGGCGCTGGGGATGACACACTGGCAGTCAATGAAACTCATTATTCTGCCGCAGGCGTTCCGCGCCATGGTGCCATTGCTGCTCACGCAGGGCATCGTACTGTTCCAGGATACCTCACTGGTTTATGTATTGAGCCTGGCGGACTTTTTCCGTACCGCCTCCACCATTGGCGAACGTGACGGCACCCAGGTCGAAATGATCCTCTTTGCAGGCGCCGTGTACTTTGCCATCAGTTTAAGCGCATCGCTGTTGGTCAGCTGGTTGAAGAAAAGGACAGTGTAATGATTACCCTGAAAAATGTTTCTAAATGGTATGGTCACTTTCAGGTGCTGACCGACTGCTCCACAGAAGTCAAAAAAGGTGAAGTAGTGGTGGTTTGCGGGCCTTCCGGCTCCGGTAAATCGACCCTGATTAAAACCGTTAACGGCCTCGAACCGGTGCAAAAAGGCGAAATCGTGGTCAACGGCACCAAAGTGAACGATAAGAAAACCAACCTCGCAGAGCTGCGTTCCCACGTCGGGATGGTTTTTCAGCACTTCGAGTTGTTCCCGCACCTGTCGATCATTGAAAACCTGACGCTGGCGCAGGTAAAAGTGTTGAAACGCAACAAAGCCTCCGCGCGTGAAAAAGGGCTAAAACTGCTGGAGCGCGTGGCCTGTCAGCACATGCGAATAAATACCCGGCACAGTTGTCGGGCGGCCAGCAGCAGCGTGTGGCGATTGCCCGTGCGCTGTGTATGGATCCGGTTGCGATGCTGTTTGACGAACCGACTTCCGCACTCGACCCGGAAATGATCAACGAAGTGCTGGACGTCATGGTTGAACTGGCGCAGGAAGGAATGACGATGATGGTGGTAACGCACGAAATGGGCTTCGCCCGTAAAGTGGCAAACCGCGTGATCTTTATGGATGAAGGTAAGATCGTGGAAGACTCTGAAAAAGAGGCTTTCTTCGCTAATCCGAAATCGGAGCGCGCAAAAGATTTCCTCGCCAAAATTCTGCACTAATTCACCCTGTCGGCGCGCACTTCCAGAGTGCGCGCCACGTCACGCTTTCCGTTCTGTTTTCTCGTCTGTCCTACTCGCTGGCGTTACCCTTGTCACAAATTCCCTCTATAAGGAGCCGCTATGACGCAGCCCATTCTTCTTGACTGCGATCCGGGGCACGACGACGCGATCGCCATGGTGCTCGCCCTCGCATCGCCAGAACTTGATGTCAAAGCCATTACCTCATCCGCCGGTAACCAGACGCCCGATAAAACCCTGCGCAACGTACTGCGGATGCTGACGCTGCTAAAACGTACGGATATTCCGGTAGCTGGTGGAGCGGTAAAACCACTGATGCGCGAACTGATCATCGCTGACAATGTGCACGGCGAAAGTGGTCTTGATGGTCCGACGCTGCCGGAACCCGGCTTTGCGGCTCAACAGTGTACCGCCGTTGAGCTGATGGCAAAGGTGTTACGTGAAAGCCCGATACCCGTCACGATCGTGGCGACCGGCCCGCAGACGAACGTCGCGCTGCTGCTGAATAGTCATCCTCAATTACACCGCAACATTGCTCGCATCGTGATCATGGGCGGCGCGATAGCGCCCGGTAACTGGACACCGGCGGCGGAGTTCAATATTTTCGTTGACCCGGAAGCGGCGGAGATCGTCTTTCAGTCGGGGATCCCTGTCGTCATGGCAGGTCTCGACGTCACGCACAAAGCGCAGATCCACCGGGAAGATATCGAACGTTTTCGCGCCATTGGCAACAAAGTCTCGACCATCGTTGCTGAACTGCTGGATTTCTTTATGGAGTACCACAAGCAGGAGAAATGGGGATTCACTGGCGCGCCGCTGCATGATCCATGCACCATCGCCTGGCTGCTTAAGCCGGAGATATTCACCACCGTTGACCGCTGGGTTGGCGTTGAAACCCAGGGGAAATATACCCAGGGCATGACAGTGGTGGATTACTTCTTCCTCACCCAAAACCGCCCCAACGCCACGGTGATGATTGACATCGACCGCCAGGCGTTTGTCAGTCTGCTGGCGGAACGACTGGCGTTTTACCATTAAGGTTCAAACGGACGGCGCTGAAACTGATCGTGTCCGCATTTCGGGCACAACGGCAGCACGTCCGGGGTATAAATCGCCAGATGGTAATGGCATTTTTCACACACCAGATTTCCAAGTCCAACGACTTCGCCGCTATGGTAGACGCCGTGATGATTGAGATCCTGGAAAACCTCGCGCCATTCAAGCTGTGTTTTGTCAGTGATGTCCGCCAGCTCCTGCCAGAGACTCTCTTTGATGACCCGCATAAACACGCTGTCATTGAGTTCGTCCTGGCTCTCTTCATAGCTGCGGGCGAACTCTTCAAGATCACGGCGCACAGCGCGCGTCACCTCTTCAATTTCGGTACGCGTTAACTCCCCGGTTTGACTGACCCGTACGCGCGCCTGTTCCACCAGCGCGTCGATGTCACGCTCTCCGTTGCGTAAACGCTCGGTCAGCGACGTGACCAGTTCGCGATAATATTGAGCAACCTTGTTCATTGTTTCGTCTCCTGGGTCGTTAACTCTCTCTAATGATAGACCTTATTTGCTCAGTGCTGTGTCAGCCAGACCACAGACCCGGTAAATAAACGCCAGCGCTTAATGTGTGAAAGGCTGTTTTGCCGTGGACGTTTGGGCTATGCTATGCGGATCTGAAATAACACATCCATTGGCTACGTTTGTAGCTGTATTGAAAACAGGACCACTGGCTGCCATGCAAGAGCAATACCGCCCGGAAGAGATAGAATCGAAAGTCCAGCAACACTGGGATGAGAAGCGCACATTTGAAGTTACTGAAGACAACAGCAAAGAGAAATACTATTGCCTGTCGATGCTCCCCTATCCTTCTGGTCGACTACACATGGGCCACGTGCGTAACTACACCATCGGTGATGTGATCGCGCGTTATCAGCGCATGCTGGGAAAAAACGTTCTGCAGCCTATCGGCTGGGATGCGTTCGGTCTGCCGGCAGAAGGTGCTGCGGTGAAGAACAACACCGCGCCAGCGCCGTGGACCTACGACAATATCGCCTACATGAAAAACCAGCTCAAAATGCTGGGCTTCGGTTATGACTGGAGCCGCGAGCTGGCAACCTGTACCCCGGAATATTACCGTTGGGAACAGAAATTCTTTACCGAGCTGTATAAGAAAGGCCTGGTCTACAAAAAAACCTCGGCGGTGAACTGGTGCCCGAACGACCAGACTGTTCTTGCGAACGAACAGGTTATCGACGGCTGCTGCTGGCGCTGCGACACCAAAGTCGAGCGTAAAGAGATCCCGCAGTGGTTTATCAAAATCACCGCTTACGCGGACGAACTGCTCAATGATCTGGATAACCTGGATCACTGGCCAGACACCGTTAAAACCATGCAGCGCAACTGGATCGGCCGTTCTGAAGGGGTTGAAATCTCGTTTGACGTGACCGGTTATGCCGACAAGCTCACCGTCTACACCACCCGTCCGGACACCTTCATGGGTTGTACCTACCTGGCGGTTGCCGCGGGTCATCCGCTGGCGCAACAGGCGGCAGCGAACAATCCTGAGCTGGCGGCATTTATCGACGAATGCCGTAACACTAAAGTGGCCGAAGCCGATATGGCGACTATGGAGAAGAAAGGCATCGACACCGGGTTTAAAGCGATTCATCCGCTGACCGGCGAAGCCATTCCGGTATGGGCCGCTAACTTCGTGCTGATGGAATACGGCACTGGCGCAGTGATGGCCGTTCCAGGCCATGATCAGCGCGACTACGAATTTGCCAGCAAATACGGTCTGTCCATCAAACCGGTCATTCTGGCGGCAGACGGCTCTGAACCGGATCTCTCCGAACAGGCGCTGACCGACAAAGGCACGCTGTTTAATTCCGGCGAGTTCAGCGGTCTGTCTTATGAAGACGGTTTCAACGCTATTGCCGATAAACTGGCGTCAATGGGCGTCGGTGAGCGCAAAGTCAACTTCCGTCTGCGTGACTGGGGCGTGTCCCGTCAGCGTTACTGGGGCGCGCCAATCCCGATGGTCACCCTGGAAGATGGCACCGTGATGCCAACACCGGAAGATCAACTGCCGGTGATCCTGCCGGAAGACGTGGTGATGGACGGCATTACCAGCCCGATCAAAGCGGATCCGCAGTGGGCAAAAACCACTGTTAACGGCAAGCCTGCCCTGCGTGAAACTGACACCTTCGACACCTTTATGGAGTCCTCCTGGTACTATGCGCGCTACACCTGCCCACAGTACAACGAAGGGATGCTCGATTCCGACGCCGCCAACTACTGGCTGCCGGTCGATATTTACATCGGCGGTATCGAACACGCCATCATGCACCTGCTCTATTTCCGCTTCTTCCACAAGTTGATGCGCGATGCCGGCATGGTGAACTCTGACGAGCCGGCGAAACAGCTGCTCTGTCAGGGCATGGTGCTGGCGGACGCGTTTTATTACGTCGGCGAAAGCGGCGAGCGTAACTGGGTTTCCCCGGTGGATGCCATCATTGAGCGCGACGACAAAGGCCGCATCGTGAAAGCGAAAGATGCCGCAGGTCACGAGCTGGTTTATACCGGCATGAGCAAAATGTCGAAGTCGAAAAACAACGGCATCGACCCGCAGGTAATGGTTGAGCGTTACGGCGCGGATACCGTGCGTCTGTTCATGATGTTCGCCTCGCCGGCAGATATGACGCTGGAATGGCAGGAATCCGGTGTGGAAGGCGCAAACCGCTTCCTGAAACGCGTCTGGAAACTGGTCTACGAGCACACCGCGCTCGGTCCGGTCGCGCCACTGAATGTTGCCGCGCTGACGGAAGACCAAAAAGCGCTGCGTCGTGACGTCCATAAAACGATTGCCAAAGTGACCGATGATATCGGCCGCCGTCAGACCTTCAACACCGCGATTGCGGCGATCATGGAGCTGATGAACAAGCTGGCGAAAGCACCTCAGGAAGGTGAGCAGGATCGTGCTTTGATCCGCGAAGCGTTACTGGCGGTGGTTCGCATGCTCAACCCGTTCACCCCGCACGTCAGCTTTACGCTGTGGCAGGAACTGGGTGGTGAAGGCGATATCGACCACGCACCGTGGCCGGTTGCTGATGAAAAAGCGATGGTGGAAGACAGCACGCTGGTCGTCGTCCAGGTGAACGGTAAAGTACGTGGTAAAATTACCGTTCCGGTGGATGCCACCGAAGAACAGGTTCGTGAACGTGCGGGCCAGGAACATCTGGTCGCGAAATATCTTGACGGTGTTACCGTGCGTAAAGTGATTTACGTACCGGGTAAACTGCTCAACCTGGTCGTTGGCTAAGCGCGGGAGGAAGCGTGCGATATCTGGCAACATTATTGTTATCCCTGACGGTGCTGGTCACCGCCGGGTGTGGCTGGCACCTGCGTAGTACCACGCAGGTACCGGAGACGATGAAAACCATGATTTTCCAGTCTGGCGACCCCAATGGCCCGTTAAGCCGTTCGGTGCGTAACCAGCTGCGTCTGAATGGCGTAGAACTGGTGGATGGCAGCACCCTGCGCAAGGACATTCCGTCCCTGCGTCTGCTCGGATCCACCATCAGCAAAGATACTGCGTCCATTTTCCAGGATGGTCGTACGGCGGAATATCAGATGGTGCTGACGGTCAACGCCAGCGTACTCATCCCGGGTCATGACATCTACCCGATCAACACCAAGGTTTATCGTTCTTTCTTCGATAACCCGCAAACAGCGCTGGCAAAAGACGCCGAACAGAGCCTGATCATTCAGGAAATGTACGACAAGGCCGCTGAGCAATTAATTCGTAAGCTACCAAGCGTACGGGTTGCTGATGTTCAGGAAACGAAAAACGACACCACGCCGGTGACGACTACCGAAGAAACGTCATCCGACTCCCGTGTCTCCACAACGCTGGGTAACTGATGATTCGGTTGTACCCGGAACAACTCCGCGCGCAGCTCACCGAAGGGCTGCGCGCGGCGTATCTGCTGTTGGGCAATGATCCGCTACTGTTGCAGGAAAGTCAGGACGCGGTCCGTCAGGCGGCTGCGGCGCAGGGGTTCGAAGAACATCACACCGTCAGCATTGATGCCAGCACCGACTGGAGCGCCCTTTTCTCGCTCTGCCAGGCAATGAGCCTGTTCGCCAGCCGACAAACCATCCTGCTGCTGCTACCGGAAAACGGCACTAACGCCGCCATCAATGAACAACTCGCCACGCTGACCGGTCTGCTGCATGACGATCTGCTGCTGATCTGTCGCGGCAACAAGTTCACGAAAGCGCAGGAAAATGCCGCATGGGTGACGCAACTGGCTAACCGCTCGGTAATGATTACCTGCCAGACGCCAGAGCAGGCGCAACTGCCAAAATGGCTGGCTGCACGCGCCCGTCAGCTCAATCTACAACTTGATGACGCGGCCAGTCAGTTGTTGTGTTACTGCTATGAAGGCAACCTGCTGGCGCTGTCGCAGGCGCTGGAACGGCTGGCACTGCTGTGGCCTGACGGCAAGCTGACACTGCCGCGCGTCGAAAAGGCAGTAAACGACGCCGCACATTTCACCCCCTTCCACTGGCTTGATGCGTTGCTCGCCGGGAAAAGCAAACGGGCGCTGCATATTCTTCAACAGCTTCGTCTGGAAGGCAGCGAGCCGGTGATTCTGTTACGCACGCTGCAGCGGGAACTGCTGATGCTGGTTACGATCAAACGCCAGTCCGCACAGATGCCGTTGCGCACCCTGCTCGACAAGCATCGCGTCTGGCAGAATCGACGACCGCTCATCACCGAGGCGCTGAATCGTCTGAGTGCGGCTCAACTGCGACAAGCCGTGACACTGCTGAGCCGTACCGAGTTAATGCTGAAAAAAGACTACGGTCAGTCCGTCTGGGCTGAGCTGGAAAGCCTTTCTCTGCTACTCTGTCATAAGGCACTGGCTGACGTATTTATTGATGGATGATATGACATCGTTGCAGGCAATTTATGGTGGCACCTTTGATCCGGTGCATTACGGGCATCTGAAACCCGTCGAAATTCTGGCAAACCAGATCGGTCTGTCGAAAGTGATCATTATCCCCAACAATGTACCGCCACACCGCCCACAGCCGGAAGCGAGCAGCGAACAGCGCAAGCGAATGGTCGAACTGGCGATTGCCGATAAGCCCTTGTTTGTCCTCGATGAACGCGAACTGAAACGCGATGCGCCTTCCTGGACCGCGCTGACATTAAAAGAGATGCGAGCGGAAGTCGGGCCGCAAAAACCGCTGGCATTTATCATCGGCCAGGATTCGCTGTTGAACTTCCCCACATGGCACCAGTACGACACCATCCTCGACAACGCGCACCTGATCGTCACTCGTCGTCCCGGCTATCCGTTAGAGATGGCAGAAGAACAGCATCAGCGGTGGCTGGAAAATCACCTGACGTGGGATATCGAAAACCTGCACTCGCTTCCTGCCGGTAAAATCTATCTGGCGGAAACGCCGTGGTTTGATATCTCCGCCACCATCATCCGTGAACGCCTGGAGCGTGGGGAGCCCTGCGACGATCTGCTGCCTGAAGCAGTGCTGGAGTACATTCACCAGCAAGGTCTGTATCAGGCCGGGTAACGATGAAACTCTGGCTGGTTCGACACGGTGAAACGGAGGCCAACGTCGCTGGCGTATACAGCGGCCATGCTCCCACGTCGCTGACACCACGTGGCATCCGACAGGCGGAAACGCTCGCCACGTTGCTCCGGCAAGTGCCTTTTGACATCGTGTTATGCAGCGAGCTGGAGCGCGCGCAACATACCGCCAGGCTGGTACTCGTCGGGCGCGAGGTACCGATGCTCACCACGCCACTACTGAATGAAATGTTTTTTGGCGACTGGGAACTGCGTCACCATCGCGATCTCACCGTCGAAGATAGCGAGAATTACGCCGCGTGGTGCGCCGACTGGCAACATGCCACGCCTACCAATGGCGAAGGGTTTCAGGCTTTTTCTCATCGCGTGCAGGAATGCCTTACGCTGCTTCACGAGCATCACCACCATCAGCACATTCTGGTCGTTAGCCATCAGGGCGTGTTAAGCCTGATGACAGCCCTGCTGCTCGGGCTTCCGGCAGCAGGGATGTGGCACTTTCCTGTCGACCAGGGCGCCTGGAGTTTGTTTGATGTAAGGGATGATTTTATCTCGCTTCAGGTGCTTAATAGTCGTGCAATTTACGAGAAAGCATCGGGATAACTCTATTTTCTTTCCTCACCCGCCCTCAGACCATTGACACGCCGGGACAGGCTGCTATTCTCCGCAGCCAGACAGCGCTTCCCGGCAGGTTTACAGAAATTGTTTTACAAAAATGGCGATGCAATCCCCGACGATGAATGGGATGATAGCGCGCCTTAAACCTGTCTGGTGACATTTGTCCCGACATCATCGTCAGTTCGGGTATACTATCTGGCTGTTTATCGTTATTAATTTTCACGCACCCAGGGGGAACACTTGCAGGGTAAAGCACTCCAGGATTTTGTAATCGACAAAATTGATGACCTGAAAGGTCAGGACATCATCGCCTTAGACGTTCACGGCAAATCCAGCATCACTGACTGTATGATTATCTGCACCGGCACGTCTTCACGCCACGTGATGTCTATTGCCGATCATGTTGTTCAGGAATCCCGCGCTGCGGGCATGCTGCCGCTCGGTGTGGAAGGCGAAAATGCCGCCGACTGGATTGTAGTCGATTTAGGCGATGTGATTGTCCATGTTATGCAGGAAGAAAGCCGTCGCCTGTATGAACTGGAAAAACTCTGGGGTTAATGCGTGAAACTGCAACTGGTGGCGGTTGGCACCAAAATGCCGGACTGGGTCCAGACAGGATTTACTGAATATCTGCGGCGTTTCCCTAAAGATATGCCATTTGAACTGGTGGAGATCCCCGCCGGTAAACGCGGCAAGAACGCAGATATCAAACGCATTCTTGATAAAGAGGGCGAACTGATGCTGGCCGCCGCAGGCAAAAACCGCATCGTCACCCTCGATATTCCAGGCAAACCCTGGGATACGCCGCAGCTGGCGCTGGAGCTGGAGCGCTGGAAACAGGATGGCCGCGACGTCAGTCTGCTGATTGGCGGTCCTGAAGGGCTATCTCCCGCCTGTAAAGCCGCGGCAGAACAAAGTTGGTCTCTCTCCGCCCTGACGCTGCCACACCCGCTGGTTCGGGTTCTGGTCGCGGAAAGCCTTTACCGGGCGTGGAGCATTACCACCAACCACCCTTACCACCGCGAGTAATGATGACCAGGGTAGATTAAGCAGCGGATGAAACTACAGAATTCTTTTCGCGACTATACGGCTGAGTCCGCGCTGTTTGTGCGCAGGGCGCTGGTCGCCTTTACGGGGATTTTGCTGCTTACTGGCGTGCTGATTGCCAACCTCTATAATCTGCAGATTGTCCGTTTCACTGATTACCAGACCCGTTCGAACGAAAACCGCATAAAACTGGTTCCCATCGCGCCAAGTCGCGGCATTATTTACGATCGTAACGGCACGCCGCTGGCACTCAACCGCACCATCTATCAGCTGGAGATGATGCCGGAAAAAGTCGATAACGTGCAGGACACCCTAGATGCACTACGCAGCGTCGTAGAGCTGAGCGATGATGACATCGCCGCGTTCAAAAAAGAGCGCGCACGTTCACATCGTTTTACCTCGATCCCGGTGAAAACCAACCTGACGGAAGTGCAGGTGGCGCGTTTTGCGGTCAATCAATACCGTTTCCCGGGCGTGGAAGTGAAAGGTTATAAACGCCGCTTTTATCCGTATGGCTCCGCCCTTACCCATGTCATTGGCTACGTCTCTAAAATTAATGATAAAGACGTCGAACGTCTGGATAAAGACGGCAAACTGGCCAACTATGCGGCGACGCACGACATCGGGAAACTGGGCATCGAACGCTATTACGAAGATGTGCTGCACGGACAGACCGGCTACGAAGAAGTTGAAGTTAACAACCGCGGGCGCGTCATTCGCCAGCTCAAAGAAGTACCGCCGCAGGCCGGGCATGATATTTATCTGACGCTCGATCTAAAATTACAGCAATACATTGAAACCCTGCTGGCAGGCAGTCGTGCGGCCGTGGTCGTGACGGATCCGCGTACCGGTGGGATCCTGGCGCTGGTTTCTATGCCCAGCTATGACCCGAACCTGTTCGTTGACGGCATCTCCAGCAAGGATTATTCCGGCCTGCTGAATGACCCGAATACCCCACTGGTGAACCGTGCAACGCAGGGGGTCTATCCGCCGGCATCTACCGTGAAACCATTTGTCGCCGTTTCAGCGCTGAGCGCCGGTGTGATCACCCGCAACACCAGTTTGTTCGATCCCGGCTGGTGGCAGTTGCCGGGCTCAGAGAAACGCTACCGCGACTGGAAAAAATGGGGCCATGGTCACCTGAACATCACCAAATCATTAGAAGAATCGGCAGATACCTTCTTCTATCAGGTGGCCTATGATATGGGCATCGACCGGCTCTCGCAGTGGATGGGCAAGTTTGGCTACGGTCATTACACTGGCATCGATCTCTCCGAAGAGCGTTCCGGGAACATGCCAACCCGCGAATGGAAACAAAAACGTTTTAAAAAGCCGTGGTACCAGGGTGATACCATTCCGGTCGGGATCGGCCAGGGCTACTGGACCGCCACACCAGTTCAGATGAACAAGGCGCTGATGATCCTCATTAATGATGGGGTAGTGAAAGTACCGCATCTGCTGATGAGCACCGTGGAAGAAGGCAAAAAAGTGCCATGGTCGCAGCCGCACGAAACGCCGGTGGGTGATATCCACTCCGGTTTCTGGGAGATCGCCAAAGACGGCATGTTCGGCGTGGCTAACAGGGGGAACGGAACGGCGCACAAATACTTTGCTGGCGCGCCCTACAAAGTGGCGGCAAAATCCGGGACTGCGCAAGTCTTCGGCCTGAAGGCAAACGAAACCTATAACGCGCACAAGATTGCTGAACGACTGCGTGACCACAAACTGATGACCGCTTTCGCACCCTACGATAACCCGCAGGTCGCGGTAGCGATGATTCTGGAGAACGGCGGTGCAGGTCCGGCGGTTGGGACGATTATGCGTCAGATCCTCGATCACATCATGCTTGGCGATAACAACACGGTTCTGCCTGCGGAAAATCCGGCAGTATCGGCAGCGGAGGACCAATAATCATGACGGATAACCCGAACAAAAAATCGTTCTGGGATAAAGTCCATCTCGATCTGGCAATGCTGCTGATCCTGCTGGCGCTGCTGGTCTACAGCGCGCTGGTGATCTGGAGCGCCAGCGGCCAGGACATCGGGATGACGGAGCGTAAGATAGGCCAGATCACCATGGGTCTGGTGATCATGGTGGTGATGGCGCAAATCCCGCCGCGCGTGTATGAGGGTTGGGCACCGTGGCTGTATATCGTCTGTATTATTCTGCTGGTCGCCGTGGATGCGTTTGGCGCTATCTCAAAAGGCGCACAGCGCTGGCTGGATCTGGGCATTGTTCGCTTCCAGCCTTCGGAAATTGCCAAAATCGCCGTGCCGCTGATGGTGGCGCGCTTTATCAACCGTGATGTCTGCCCGCCGTCGCTGAAAAATACCGGTATCGCACTGGTGCTGATTTTCCTGCCAACGCTGCTGGTGGCGGCGCAGCCAGACCTCGGAACGTCAATCCTCATCGCGCTCTCCGGCCTGTTTGTGCTGTTTCTTTCCGGGTTGAGCTGGCGACTGATTGCCATCGCGGTGGTGCTTATAGCGGCATTCATCCCGATCCTGTGGTTCTTCCTGATGCATGATTACCAGCGTCAGCGTGTGATGATGCTCCTCGACCCGGAAACCGATCCGCTCGGCGCGGGCTATCATATTATTCAGTCGAAAATCGCTATCGGCTCTGGCGGTCTGCGCGGCAAAGGCTGGCTGCATGGGACACAGTCGCAGCTGGAATTTTTACCTGAACGACATACCGACTTTATTTTCGCTGTCCTTGCAGAAGAGCTGGGGTTGATTGGCATTCTGATCCTGCTGGCGCTGTATGTCCTGCTTATCATGCGCGGGCTGTGGGTCGCCGCGCAGGCGCAAACCACCTTTGGCCGGGTAATGGCAGGTGGCTTGATGTTGATTTTATTCGTTTATGTCTTCGTAAATATTGGTATGGTGAGTGGTATCCTGCCAGTGGTTGGCGTTCCGCTGCCGCTGGTGAGCTACGGGGGGTCTGCCCTGATAGTGCTCATGGCCGGGTTTGGTATCGTAATGTCGATCCATACCCACAGGAAAATGTTGTCGAAAAGCGTGTAAGGGGTGCGCAATGCGTAAGCTTTGGATTGGAGTCTGCATCGCCGCAGGTGTGCTGGCGGGTTGTACGAGCGATGATGGTCAGCAACAGACCGTCACTACGCCGCAACCGGCTGTGTGTAATGGCCCGGTCGTAGAAATCGGCGGCGCCGACCCCCGTTTTGAACCGCTGAACGCCACCGCGAATCAGGATTACGAGCGCGACGGCAAGCGCTACAAAATCGTTCAGGATCCGTCCCGCTTCAGTCAGGCGGGTTTCGCCGCGATTTATGATGCTGAGCCTGGCAGCAATCTGACCGCGAGCGGTGAAGCGTTTGATCCGATGCAACTGACAGCGGCGCATCCGACACTACCGATCCCGAGCTATGCCCGTATTACCAACCTGGCAAACGGTCGTATGCTGGTGGTACGCATCAATGATCGCGGCCCGTACGGCAATGATCGCGTGATTTCGCTGTCCCGTGCCGCCGCCGATCGCCTGAATACTTCCAATAACACCAAAGTGCGGATCGACCCGATTATCGTGGCGCAGGATGGATCGCTTTCCGGTCCAGGCATGGCCTGTACGACAGTCGCTAAACAGACTTATGCCCTTCCCTCCCGCCCTGACCTGAGCGGTGGTATGGGAAGCGCGACCTCCGCGCCGCAGATGCAAACGCCCGATACCGACGTGCGCGCCATCAGCAACAATACACTGAAACCGGAAGATGCCACCGGCGCACCCGTGAGTAGTGGCGGATTTTTAGGCGCAGCCACGCCCCTTAACAATGGCGTGCTGGAGAGCAGCGAACCTGCAACGCCCGCGCAACCCGCCATGCAGAATGCCCCAGTGACAGCACCCGGCTCCGTCCAGGGTAGCATTGCCGCCACGCCCGCGCCTGCAACAGCACCGGCTGCCAGCACAGCCAGCGGCGATTTTGTGGTACAGGTGGGCGCCGTGAGCGATCAGACCCGTGCGCAGCAGTACCAGCAGCGTCTCAGCCAGCAATTTTCTGCGCCTGGCCGCGTCACGCAAAATGGCGCGGTCTGGCGTATACAGCTCGGGCCCTTCAGCAGCAAAGCGGAAGCCACCACGCTTCAGCAGCGCCTGCAAAATGAAGCTCAGCTGCAATCGTTTATCACGCGGGCCAACTAAACCCCAGTGAAGGCAAGTATCTCATTGTCAATGCATGTAAATGTCGTTAACAAAGTCATGCGTAATGTCAGATGTTTGCCCCTGGTGTATTTGTTATAGTTAGGCACTTTTTTAACTCCATCACGGATGTCGTTGTTCAGACCATGAAGACCACTTTTTCTGCTCGTTTACTCATTACGGCGCTCTCCGTCGCAGCACTCTCTTCCGCTGCCCGCGCTGATGACCTGAATATTAAAACTATGATCCCGGGCGTTCCGCAGATTGACGCGGAATCCTACATCCTCATCGATTACAACTCAGGTAAAGTGCTGGCCGAGCAGAATGCGGATGCCCGTCGCGACCCTGCCAGCCTCACCAAAATGATGACCAGCTACGTTATTGGTCAGGCCATGAAAGCCGGTAAGTTCAAAGATACCGATCTGGTAACCGTCGGCACTGACGCCTGGGCTACGGGTAACCCGGTATTCAAAGGTTCTTCCCTGATGTTCCTGAAACCAGGCATGCAGGTGCCGGTATCACAATTGGTGCGCGGTATTAACCTGCAATCCGGCAACGATGCCTGCGTGGCGATGGCAGACTACGTAGCAGGCAGCCAGGACGCGTTCGTTGGGCTGATGAACAGCTATGTGAACGCGCTGGGTCTGAAGAACACCCATTTCCAGACTGTTCACGGCCTCGATGCTGACGGGCAATACAGTTCGGCGCGTGATATGGCGACCATTGGTCAGGCGCTGATCCGTGATGTACCGAACGAATACGCCATCTACAAAGAGAAAGAGTTCACCTTTAACGGCATCCGCCAGCTGAACCGTAATGGTCTGCTGTGGGATAACAGTCTGAAAGTGGATGGCATTAAAACCGGCCACACAGACAAAGCCGGTTTTAACCTGGTCGCCTCCGCGACAGAAGGCCAGATGCGTCTGATTTCCGCCGTGATGGGCGGTCATACCTTTAAAGGCCGTGAAACAGAAAGCAAAAAACTGCTGACCTGGGGCTTCCGTTTCTTTGAAACTGTGAGTCCGCTGAAAGCCGGTAAAGAGTTCGCCTCCGAGCCCGCCTGGTTTGGCGACAGCGATCGCGCTTCCCTTGGCGTCGATAAAGATCTGTATCTGACGATACCGCGCGGACGGATGAAAGATCTCAAAGCCAGCTATGTACTGAACACAGCTGAGCTGCACGCGCCGCTGCAGAAAAACCAGGTCGTTGGTACCATCAACTTCCAGTTGGATGGTAAAACCATCGATCAGCGTCCACTGGTGGTGTTGCAGGAAATCCCGGAAGGAAACTTCTTCGGCAAAATCATTGATTACATTAAGTTAATGTTCCACCACTGGTTTGGCTAATAATTGCACACTTGAAAGTGTGATTTACGTCCCCATATACTAACTATCAATATCACTACTCCCTGTTTTTGCGCAGTGCGCGAAAGCAGGGAGTCGTTTTTTATACCACCCGGAGCTGACATGAAAACCAAACTTAACGAACTGCTTGAATTCCCTACTCCATTTACTTACAAAGTGATGGGGCAGGCGTTGCCTGAGCTGGTTGATCAGGTGGTGGAAGTGGTGCAGCGCCATGCGCCAGGTGATTACTCCCCGCAGGTAAAACCCAGCAGCAAAGGCAATTACCACTCGGTCTCCATCACCATCACGGCAACACATATTGAGCAGGTCGAAGCGCTGTACGAAGAGTTAGGCAATATCGACATTGTTCGTATGGTGCTGTAATGCCTCTGTTACCCGGTCCGCCGGGTAACCGCCCTCCCCGCTGTGTTATACTCCCCGCCATCTGATTTTCCTTCTCTGCGGAGATGCTGTAGTGGATCACTCTAAAATTCTCATCCGCCAACTCGGCCTGCAACCTTATGAACCCGTTTCTCAGGCGATGCATGATTTCACCGATCGTCGCGATGAAACCACACTGGATGAAATCTGGCTGGTGGAACATCTTCCGGTCTTTACGCAAGGACAGGCAGGTAAAGCAGAGCATGTCCTCACCCCGGGCGATATCCCGGTAATTCAAAGCGATCGAGGAGGTCAGGTCACCTACCACGGCCCCGGACAGCAGGTGATGTATGTCTTACTGAACCTCAAACGTCGCAAACTGGGTGTTCGCGAACTGGTGACTCTGCTCGAGCAAACCGTGGTCCATACCCTGGCTGAATACGGCGTAGACGCCCATCCTCGCGCTGATGCACCTGGGGTTTACGTGGGTGAAAAGAAAATCTGCTCGTTGGGATTGCGGATCCGTAAAGGGTGTTCATTTCACGGCCTGGCGCTAAATATCGCCATGGATTTATCGCCATTTTTGCGTATCAACCCGTGCGGGTATGCCGGAATGGAGATGACGCAATTGCAACAGTGGTATCCTGAAGCCACTGTTGAGAATATTGCACCCGTATTGGTTTCTAATTTGTTAGCCTTGCTAAACAATCCGGCGCATGAATATATCCTTGCTTAATATATAACTCCACAAGGCCCGGTAATTTTCCGTACCGGGCCTTGTTTAACATGTCACCTCTTTACTTCCTGTCAGAGTTTCTATATTTTTCCTTTCTGCGATAGTTTCGCTAAACGTGCGTTTTTGTTTTTTTTGCTGTCCGTTAATCACCTGTATCGTGTATATATTCATATACATAATGCATTGACAAACAACAAAAAACAGCTAATGGCTGATAGCTTCATCTGAAAAAAGAAAATAACAAACAGGGATCCTAAACTATCATTCATATTGTGAGTGAATATGGAGCAAGAGCGTGGAATATAACGATTTACCGGCAAGCCAAATTAGTCAGCAACGCGAAAACGACACGCCACAAATCTTTCGGACATTGCGCAATATTGACCTTAATTTATTGACGATTTTTGAGGCCGTATATGTCCACAAGGGTATTGTCAACGCTGCGAAAATTCTGAATCTTACCCCTTCAGCAATTAGCCAGTCGATCCAGAAACTACGTACGATATTTCCTGACCCTCTTTTTATCCGTAAGGGCCAGGGCGTGACGCCAACGGCCTATGCCTCGCATCTTCACGAATATATCAGCCAGGGACTGGAATCCATTCTGGGCGCGCTTGATTTAACCGGCTGCTACGACAAACAACGCACCATTACCATCGGCACACCGCCGTCAATTGGTTCCGTCATCATGCCCCGCATCTACCAGGTGGTAAAGCAGCACTTTCCCCAATTGCTGATCCGTAACATTCCGGTGGTTGATGCATCCAGTCAACTGGGTCAGTTTCAGACGGATTTGATCATCGACAGTCATGTCCATACCGCCCGGACACTCAGCCACCACGTGCTGTTCCGCGACAACATCGTTCTGGCCTGCCGGGACAACCATCCATTGATGAAAAGCCCGATCACGGCCGAAACCCTTGGCGACTGGGAATATACGATGCTAATGACTGAAGGGCATGCGCTTGCCCATCTTCAGAAGCGGCTGTATGACATGTTCCCCAACCGACAGATCAACTTCAGCAGTTACAATTTATTCACCACAGCGGCGCTGATCGGCAGCAGCGATTTACTTGGACTGATGCCAGGGCGGTTTTTCAGCATTGCGGCACTTTGCTGGCATTTAAAAGCCCTCGACTACGCCCCGCTTCAGGAAGAACAAATTGAATTTTCATTGCATTACAACAAACTCAGCTTACGCGATCCGATACTGCAAAATTTAATCAGCGTGATTCGCCAGGCATTTTCGTAACAGGTCATTCCGGGGCGAGCCAGCCTGAGACCGGCAGGCTAAATAGCATTAATCAACAATTATTTTACAATTTGGTGCGCGCTCAGGCTGCTTTATTACCCGTTTCAATGATATACTGCCTGTCATTAATTCAAAAATAGTTGATAAATACAACATTTCCTTGAATTGAAACGCTTTCCTTCTGTTACTCGCAACTGGAACACGCACGCTATGAGTAAACCCATTGTGATGGAACGCGGTGTTAAATACCGCGATGCCGATAAAATGGCCCTTATCCCGGTTAAAAACGTGGTCACTGAACGAGAAGCTCTGCTGCGCAAACCGGAATGGATGAAAATTAAGCTTCCGGCGGACTCTTCCCGTATCCAGGGTATCAAAGCAGCAATGCGCAAAAACGGCCTGCACTCCGTCTGCGAAGAGGCCTCCTGCCCTAACCTTGCTGAATGTTTCAATCACGGTACAGCCACCTTTATGATCCTCGGGGCAATCTGCACCCGTCGTTGCCCGTTCTGCGATGTCGCCCATGGCCGCCCTGTTGCGCCGGACGCTAACGAACCGCAGAAACTGGCGCAGACCATCGCCGATATGGCACTGCGTTATGTGGTGGTAACCTCTGTTGACCGTGATGATTTACGTGATGGCGGCGCGCAACATTTCGCTGACTGCATCACGGCCATCCGCGAGAAAAACCCGTCGATTAAAATCGAGACACTGGTCCCGGACTTCCGTGGCCGTATGGATCGTGCGCTGGAAATCCTCACCGCGACCCCACCAGACGTCTTCAACCACAACCTGGAGAACGTGCCACGCCTGTACCGTCAGGTTCGTCCGGGAGCGGATTACGCCTGGTCGCTGAAGCTGCTGGAACGCTTTAAAGAAGCGCACCCGGAGATCCCGACCAAATCCGGTCTGATGGTCGGTCTGGGTGAAACCAATGAAGAGATCATTGACGTGATGCGTGATCTGCGCCGTCATGGCGTCACTATGCTGACGCTGGGCCAGTATCTGCAGCCGAGCCGTCACCACCTGCCGGTGCAACGCTACGTCAGCCCGGACGAGTTCGATGAAATGAAAGCGGAAGCGCTGGCGATGGGCTTTACCCATGCGGCCTGCGGCCCGTTTGTGCGTTCGTCCTACCACGCCGACCTGCAGGCGAAAGGCGAAGAAGTGAAGTAACCTCGTTACATCTGTTTACAGATCTTATAAAAAAACCGGCACATGTGCCGGTTTTTCTGTCTCTGCGAGCCGCTCAATGGGTTGTGGTTACTCTTTATGAGCAATCTTTTCCGCCGGAGCCGCTTGCTCTGTGCTCTGTTTCGCCGTGGTTTCATCGTCATTCATGGCTTTTTTGAAGCCTTTAATGGCAGACCCAAGGTCTCCGCCCAGCGTACGTAATTTTTTAGTACCAAACACCAGGATAATCAGTGCCGCCACAACCAGCAGTTTGGTAATACTAATCTCACCCATAGATACCTTCTTCAATAAACAGGCTGCATAACGCGCCATTAACCCATAACCTATTAACGGTCATTTGACGCATACACACAATAGCAATCTGTAACAAGGTGAATCAAGCGTTGTTTAAAATAACATCACAATAGTTGCGGTGGCGCAAAACGGCGGTTCTGTAGCACCGGCAATTTGCTCCGTATCTGCAACAAATGCTCGTGGTTGACCTCAGCGTAAATGACCTGTTGATGGTCAGATGCCCCGGCAAGCGTCACTCCCAGAGGGTCAACGATCCGGCTCAGACCAATATTACGGCTTCCGCATTCGCCCGATGCCACCATGAAGCAGGTGGTATCCAGCGCCCGGGCTGCAATCAGCGTCGACCAGTGATGTTCTTTTAGCGGTCCCCGCACCCAGGCAGCCGGCAGCGCCAGCAGTTCAGCGCCCTGCAAGGCCAGCGCGAGCGCCAGTTCCGGGAAACGTAAGTCATAACAGGTCATCAGACCGACCCGCAGGTCTTCCACCTCAATCAGTGGCGGGAGCTGATGGCCGGCATCGACCAGACGCGACTCCTGAATATTAAACGCATCGTAGAGATGGAGCTTCTCATAGTGAGCAATCACCTCGCCACCACGCAGCGCCACCAGCGTATTAACCGCGCGCCCTGCTGATGACGGCACATGAAGAGTCAGAACCGTGGTCATGGCGTTACGACGGCTCTCCGCTCTAAGCAGCGACAGAAAACCCCCATCCAGGGTTTGCGCGGATTTTACCGATAAATCAGGATCGTCATCCGCCCTGGCCAGCAGCGCCTCTGGCAAAACCAGCAAGGCAGCGTTATGTTGCGCCGCTTCCTGCATCAAGGCCACACAGCTTTCGGCATTTCGCTCCCAGTCAGGAGTGACGATGAATTGTCCCGCAGCGACTATCATGTTCTGACTCTCATTGTGTTATCCCGTAGCCAGAGACTGAACTCTGACGGTAAACTTAACCCTTTCTCTTTTGATAGCAGGAAATCGCAGTGTTACAAATCCTTTTCGCAGTATTTATTGGTGGTGGTACGGGAAGTGTGATGCGCTGGTTGTTAGGAATGCGTTTAAATCCCCTGCACTCTGCGGTTCCGGTCGGAACGCTGACGGCAAACCTGTTGGGGGCATTTATCATTGGCGCCGGACTCGCGTGGTTTAACCGGGCGACGGGAATTGATCCAATGTGGAAATTATTGATCACTACTGGCTTTTGTGGAGGCTTAACGACGTTCTCCACCTTTTCTGCGGAGGTGGTTTTCCTGCTGCAGGAGGGACGCTTTGGCTGGGCGATGATTAACGTTGCCGTAAACCTGTTGGGCTCGTTCGCCATGACCGCTGCGGCGTTCTGGCTCTTCTCCAGCCGATGAGCAGACATAAAAAAACCCGCTCAGGGAGCGGGTTTTGGAATTCAGCTATCGTAATGCTTACAGAGCAGTTACGTTTGCAGCAGAAGGACCTTTGGCACCGTTAGTGATTTCGAACTCTACACGCTGACCTTCAGCCAGAGTTTTGAAGCCGTTGGTCTGGATTGCAGAGAAGTGTACGAACACGTCTTTGCTACCATCTTCAGGAGTAATGAAACCGAATCCTTTGGACTCATTAAACCACTTAACGTTACCTTTAATCTTAGACATCAATATTACCTTTACATGAAAATAGACACAAATGCTGTGTCGGGTACCAGTACAACAATTGTGGTGGCTTTTGTCCAGCGTAAGTTTGCTAAAAAGTGATAAAAGTCTCTAACTTTTCACTTGAGCAGACATTACTCCTTGTTTTGCAACGTCAGAAATGACTTATGACGTTTCTGAATATCCGTATGCAAAATTTAAAACTGAAAGCGCACCCAGGCAAAGTACACGTTGCCGTTATTATAGGTTCCAGGAATATAGGTCATCTGGAATGTCGCCGGGCCATAGCCCACGGAAGCTAACGGGAGAACTAAGGGCACCGGGATGTAATGCCAGTTATCGCGTGCGGTGACGCCGATGGTATAGCCCAGACCGAGGTGGAAATTATCATCACTCAGCGGTCGCCAGGTTTTTTCCCAGCCGTAGCCGCCAATCGGTTCCCATTTGTTGTAGGAGTCTTTGAACGCCATCAGGTACAGGCCGTGCCAGTTACCTTTCTCATCCCAGCGGGACTGACCAAAACCCGCTCCCCAGGGACGCTCGTTATACCTGTCCGTCTTTTCTTTATCGTACGCAAAGCGGGCATGCCAGGTAATCGCGGGAACATAAAGTTCGTAATGCTGCGGGTCGTTCCACGTTTGCGCAATGTTATCGCTAAGGGTGTTATATCCATCGCGGACCGTTGCTGTAAACGAGGCATGCGCAACCGATGAAAACAGCACAGCACCCGACAGCATCAGAAAGAATGAAAAAACTCGTTTAATACTAACCACGTTATTATTACCACTTCCATTTACTGAGCTGGTTACGATAGCGAAGATAATATTAATAGCGCCTTAACAACATCAGATTTTATCCCAATTTCGCCGAAAAATCGGGTAAATCGCTGATTACATTTTAAGTTCTCGCCTAAGAAAGGTGTGACACCTCAGTTTTAATACACACGCCAGCGAACCAATCTTCCATTTTCTTGATTTTCGTCAGCACGTTTTGCCCATATTTTCGGCAGATTGCATCTCTTCATTTCTTGAACAACTTCTCTTGCAGAACATTCTTTGGGAACGGTGATAATAATGTTAATGATAATGGTTGAACTCCTGATCGGGGTTCTGGTGGTAGCGGGTGTGGCCCGTTATATCATCAAAGGATATTCCGCCACAGGGGTCCTGTTTGTTGGCGGTTTGTTATTACTGATCGTCAGTGCCTTAATGGGGCATAAGATTTTACCGTCAAGTAACACCAGCACCGGTTACTCAGCAACGGACATCGTTGAATACGTTAAAATCCTGCTGATGAGCCGCGGCGGCGATCTCGGCATGATGATTATGATGCTGTGTGGTTTTGCCGCCTATATGACGCATATCGGCGCCAATGACATCGTCGTTAAGCTGGCCTCAAAACCCCTTCGCTATATCAACTCACCTTACCTGCTGATGATTGCGGCGTACTTCGTGGCCTGCCTGATGTCGCTGGCGGTCTCTTCCGCTACCGGCCTCGGTGTGTTGTTAATGGCAACGCTGTTCCCGGTGATGGTCAATGTGGGTATCAGCCGCGGCGCGGCAGCGGCTATCTGTGCCTCGCCGGCAGCGATTATTCTTGCCCCGACCTCTGGCGACGTGGTGCTGGCTGCACAGGCGGCAGAAATGCCGTTAATTGATTTTGCCTTCAAAACCACCCTGCCCATCTCCATTGCAGCGATTATCTGCATGGCGATCGCTCACTTTTTCTGGCAGCGCTATCTGGATAAAAAAGAAAACGCTGCACATGAAATGCTGGACGTGAATGAAATCACCACCACCGCCCCGGCGTTTTACGCCATTCTGCCGTTTACGCCCATCATCGGCGTGCTGATTTTTGACGGCAAATGGGGTCCGGAACTGCACATCATCACGATTCTGGTCATCTGCATGCTGCTGGCGGCGGTGCTGGAATTTGTTCGCGGTTTCGACACGCAGAAGGTGTTTGCTGGTCTGGACGTGGCGTACCGCGGCATGGCAGATGCTTTCGCCAACGTAGTGATGCTGCTGGTCGCGGCGGGCGTCTTTGCTCAGGGTCTGAGCACAATCGGCTTCATCGACAGTCTGATCGCCATCGCCACCTCCTTTGGCTCGGCAAGTATCATTCTGATGCTGGTGCTGGTCATTCTGACCATGCTGGCCGCTGTCACCACCGGTTCGGGTAACGCGCCTTTCTATGCATTTGTCGAGATGATCCCGAAACTGGCGCAGTCGTCCGGTATCAACCCGGCTTACCTGTCCATTCCGATGCTGCAGGCGTCAAATCTTGGTCGCACCATTTCCCCGGTTTCGGGCGTCGTGGTTGCGGTCGCCGGTATGGCGAAAATCTCGCCGTTTGAAGTGGTCAAGCGCACCTCGGTGCCGGTGCTGGTTGGTCTGATGGTGGTGATTATCGCAACAGAAATTCTGGTACCTTCCGCCAGAGTCCTGTAACGCGGGGATTGATGAAAAGGCGCCTGTGGGCGTCTTTTTTATGCTTTAATTAGTTGCAGAAATCAATCAACACAAAATCATCAGGAATACAAATGTTCAGGAAGGATATTGTTGCCTGCGCCGCGACCGTCGCTGCGGTTCTCTGTGCGCTCAGCGCGACTGCCGCCCCGCTTACTGCCACCCGTTACGCTGATTTCGATCGCTACGTTCTGGCACTCTCCTGGCAAACCGGCTTTTGTCAGAGCCAACATAACATGAATCGTGATGCGCCCGCCGAATGCCAGTCGCAACGAGAACAAAAAGATAAAACCCGCCATCTCACGGTTCACGGATTGTGGCCTGGCCTGCCCAAATCCATTGCCTCGCGTGGCGTCGACGAACGTCGCTGGATGCGTTTTGGTTGCGCGACGCGCCCGATCCCCAACATGCCGGAAGCCCGCGCCAGCCGAAAATGCGCGGCAGCGGAAACCGGCCTGTCGCTGGAGATGGCCAATCAACTCAACAACGTGATGCCAGGCGCGGGCGGAAATTCCTGCCTTGAACGTTATGAATATGCCAAACACGGCGTCTGTTTTGGCTTCGATCCGGATGCCTACTTCGGCACCATGGTACGGCTGAACGGAGAAGTCCGGCAGAGCGCGGTGGGTCAGTTCCTTGCCGACAACTATGGCAAAACGGTCAGTCGCAACGATTTTAACGCAGCGGTAGCGAAAAGCTGGGGTAAAGAGAGCGTCAGTGCGTTTAAATTAACCTGTGACGGCAACCCCGCCTGGCTCACGGAAGTGCAAATCTCCATCAAAGCCAGTGCCATCAACGCCCCGCTGAGCCGCGACGGGTTGCTGCGACAACCGCACCCAGGCAACTGCGGCAAGCAGTTTATCATCGATAAAGCGGGTTACTAAGTATTGCCCGACGCCACAGGTGTCGGGCAACGTTATTAGCGCTGGAGAAACGCCAGCAGGTCCTCGTTAATCTGCTGCTTATGGGTGGTACAGATCCCATGAGAGCCCCCTTTGTAAACCTTCAGCTCTGCATCCGGTAGTATTTCCGCCGCCACTTTGCCGCAGGTTTCAAAGGGAACAATCTGATCATCATCACCGTGGATCACCAGCGTCGGGATCGTCATCCGGCGCAGATCTTCGCGCAGGTCAGTTTCCGAAAATGCTTTAATGCAGTCATAAAGCGCTTTGATTGAGCCCTGCAATCCTTGTGAGACAAACCCCTGGCGCACGGCTTCGGACGCCTTCGCACCGTCACGGTTATACCCATAGAACGCCTGCGTCAGCTCATAGAAAAAGGCGCCGCGATCATTAATCACGCCTTCGCGAATACCGTCGAAGACCTCTTTCGGTACGCCGTTCGGGTTGAAATCGGTCTTGATCATAATCGGCGTCACCGCCCCAATCAGCACCGCTTTCGCCACACGCTCCGTGCCGTGGCGACCAATGTAGCGCGCCACTTCGCCGCCGCCCGTCGAGTGACCGACGTGCACCGCCTCTTTCAGATTCAGATGCGCGGTCAGTTGCGCCAGGTCATCCGCATACTGATCCATATTATGCCCGTCCCAGGGCTGCGCCGAGCGACCATGACCGCGACGGTCATGAGCAATCACACGATATCCCTTCGATGCCAGAAACAACATTTGATCTTCAAACGCATCCGCTGTCAGCGGCCAGCCATGGCTGAACACGACCGGTTGACCGCTTCCCCAGTCTTTAAAATACAGGTAGCTGCCATCGTTGAGTGTAAGTTTGTCGAAGCTGCTCATAGTTACTCCTGAAGCGGAGGGTGTCGCCCCACGCAACACCGCCTGAAAAGGATAAGCCAGAATCCAGAAAGGTGACGGGTTTCGCATAAAAATCCTGTGAGCACCCGGATAAACATTCTTTATTGTGCTCTTTATCACTTCAAACTGGCGCCAACTCTCAGTATGATGGCGAGAGGACAACCCTTGCCGCTGACGGTGAGGGTTTTCTTTTGGATACAGGTACCTGGAAAGACATGGAGTAAATAATGACCAGACCCGCCATCATTATTAATGAGTTCGATGCTGAACGCATCGACCGCCTGCTTGAACAACCCGCTTTTGCCAACTTACCGGTGGCTGAAGCTCTAAACGCCGAACTGGATCGTGCAAAGATGTGTGCGCCTGAAGAGATGCCTCATGACGTCGTCAGCATGAACAGCCAGGTACGCTTTCGTGATTTAACGACCGGTGAAGAACGTGTGCGCACCCTGGTCTTCCCTGCACAAGTGACCGACAGCAATACGCAGCTTTCTGTCATGGCGCCCGTCGGGGCGGCGCTGCTGGGTTTACGCGTGGGCAATACCATTCACTGGCAATTGCCGGGCGGCACCTCAACGCACCTCGAAGTGATTGAACTGCTGTATCAGCCTGAAGCGGCGGGAGATTTTCACCGCTGATTCTGCTGCTTTTCATGGAGGATGTTGAAACATCCTCTTTCCGTTTCCCCCACCAGCAAAACTTTACGCCATATTCCCCCGCTCATTGACAAATTTGCGACCTGATTGACACAAAAATGTCGCCGAATATGTTTCAATATATGTATCTCATAAGGACAAGGAGCTACGCATATGTACAAAACGATCATTATGCCGGTTGATGTCTTTGAAATGGAGCTAAGTGACAAGGCTATCCGCCATGCGGAGTTTATGGCACAACAGGATGGCGTTATTCATTTACTTCACGTACTGCCGGGTTCCGCCAGCTTTACGATGAGCCGCTTCGCCGCAGATTTACGCCGCTTTGAGGAGCATCTGCAACATGAAGCGGAAACCCGCCTGCAGACGATGATCGGGCATTTCAGCATCGCCCCATCCCGGATAAAAATGCATGTTCGCATCGGTACCGTTCGCGATGTGGTGAACGAGCTTGCCGAAGACCTGGATGCCGACGTGGTGGTTATCGGCTCCCGCAACCCCTCCATCACGACCCATCTGCTCGGCTCGAACGCCTCAAGCGTGATTCGTCACGCCCATATCCCGGTTCTGGTGGTCCGCTGACTTTTCCGGAGGCTACCGACAGGTAGCCTCTCCATGTTCTACTGCTGCCGGGTGAGTAGCAACCTGATCCCTAACCCGACAAACCCCGTCGCAAAACCGATACGCAGCGCTTTGAGGATTCCCGGCTTTGACAATACCTGTCCGCGCGCGAAAGCGGAAAAAACGCCGTAAAGCGAGAATATACACAGCGTCATCAACATGAAAATGCCACTGAGTATTAACAGTTCAGTGACTGGCGACATGGCGTTAGTGCGAATAAACTGCGGCAGAAAGGCGAGAAAAAAGAGCGGCAGCTTGGGGTTCAGCAGGTTAATCAGTATCGCGTGAAGTATGATTTCGATCGGCGATTTGCCCTTCCCTTGCGGGTTGAGCTGCATTGTTCCCGTCTCTTTAAGAGTGTTCCATGCCATATACAACAGCCAGATCACACCCAGTATTTTAATGCCTTCAAACGCCAGTTGACTGGTATGGAAAATCGCCGCCAGACCGGTTATCGCAGCGATCATGTGGGGAATGATCCCAAGCGTGCAACCAAAGGCGGCAATAAGGCTTTTTTTAACGCCCTGCGATAACCCGGTGGCAACGGTATACAGAGTGCCGGTGCCGGGCGACACAACGACAATAAAAGAGGTTATCAGGAATTCGGTGCTGATTTGCATGGCGTAACATCTCGTTGAAGTGAGGAATAACGCAAACTATTCCTGACCCATCGCCACCCTGTCTTGAACAAAATTGCAGAAACCGTTTCACGAAAGCGAAAGGATGTACTGACCCGGTGTTACACCAAATTGCCGCCGGAATGCGCGAGTCAGGTGGCTCTGATCAGCAAAGCCTGCCTGCAGTGCAGCATCAATGGGCCGCGCTCCCTGTTGCAACAACCGTTTTGCCAGCCGCACGCGAGACTGAAGGAGCCACGCATGTGGAGTGGTTCCGGTTTCGCGGGAAAACCCTCTTATCAACTGAAAACGGCTCATGCCGCAGGCGTCAGCAAGGGCCGCGAGGGTAATGGGTTCCGCAGGTGAATCATCAAGATACTCTCTGGCGAGCGCAATAGAGGGAGAACAGACGCTGCGCGGCATCGCCGACAGCAAGTGCTGTTTTTTCACCTGCATCAGGCTCAGCATGACGGCTTCTTCAATGGCGGCGTGGTCAGGCACCGGGCTATTCAGCATCAAAAAGAGCTGCTGCATGTGCCTACTAAGTGCCGCATCAGTGGCTATCGGTTTCATATCAACCTGCCCGTGCAGTTCTTGCGCCACCACATCAGGTTCGATGTAGAGCATATGCCAGCCACGCGGCCCGGCCAGCGGTACGCCATCATGGATCTCTCCAGGATTCACCATGATGATATTTCCCGCCGACGCCTCCACGCTACCGATACAACTTTGCGAGCGTTGCGCCCCTTCGACAAACACGCCAATACCGAACTGATCATGCGAGTGACGCGGAAAAGTATGCGCCGTCAGCAGCGAAACCGCTTCCACACCTGGCATTAACTGGCGATACTGCCTGACCTGATGGATGGCTGCTTTCATCAACATTCCCGCGCGCATTGACCTGAAACCTTAGGTGTAGCAAAAACGCACGTCCGGTGTCACCAAAAACAAAAAAACCCGGCGCTTTCGCGGCCGGGTTGTATTGCAGGTGTGGTCTTACTTTTTTTATGCTGTTTTGGTGCGAATCAGATAATCGAACGAACTCAGAGAGGCTTTAGCGCCTTCGCCGGTCGCGATGATAATCTGCTTATACGGTACTGTGGTGCAGTCGCCCGCTGCAAAAACGCCCTTCACGCTGGTTTCGCATTTCGCATCAATGATGATTTCGCCCATACGGTTGCGTTCGACAGCGCCTTCCAGCCAGGTGGTATTCGGCAGCAGACCAATCTGGACAAAAATCCCTGACAGCGCGACGTGGTGCGAGTCGCCGCTGACGCGGTCGCGATACTCAAGCCCCGTCACTTTACTGCCATCGCCTTTCACTTCGGTGGTCTGGGCATTAAGGATGATATCGACATTGTTCAGGCTGCGGACTTTATCCTGCAATACCTGGTCTGCTTTCATTTCCGGCGCAAATTCGAGCAGCGTGACGTGTTCAACGATACCGGCAAGGTCAATCGCCGCTTCCACGCCGGAGTTACCGCCGCCGATGACCGCCACGCGCTTGCCTTTAAACAGCGGACCATCACAGTGCGGGCAGTAGGTCACGCCTTTGGTACGATACTGATCTTCACCCGGCACATTCATGTTGCGCCATTTAGCGCCGGTCGCGATGATGATGCTGCGCGCTTTCAGGGTCGCGCCAGACGCCGTTTCAATCTGATGCAAACCGCCTTCCTGCGCCGCCGGTACCAGCTTGCTGGCGCTCTGGCTGTCGATCACATCGACCTCATAATCTGACACGTGGGCTTTCAGCGCACCTGCCAGTTTCTGGCCTTCGGTTTTCGGCACAGAAATATAGTTTTCGATATCGACAGTATCCAGCACCTGGCCGCCGAAGCGTTCCCCCATCAGGCCAGTACGGATCCCTTTACGTGCGGAATAGACCGCCGCGGCGGCACCCGCCGGGCCGGAGCCGACAATCAGCACATCGTAGGCGTCACGTTTGTTCAGCTCTTCCGCCGCGCGTTTTTCCGCACCGGTATCCACTTTGGCGACAATTTCAGCGAGCGTCATGCGCCCCTGACCAAACTCTTTACCATTCACGAACACCGCCGGAACGCCCATCACGTTGCGGTCGGTAACTTCATTCTGGAACGTACCGCCATCAATCGCTGTGTGCTTAATGCGCGGGTTCAGTACCGCCATCAGGTTCAGCGCCTGAACCACGTCCGGGCAGTTATGGCAGGAGAGCGAGTAATAGGTTTCAAATTCGAAATCGCCATCGATATCGCGGATCTGCTCCAGCAACGTCTGCGCTTCTTTCGACGGGTGACCACCGGTCCACAGCAGTGCCAGCACCAGTGAAGTAAATTCATGACCCAGCGGCGAACCAGCGAAACGCGGCCCCTGCGTTGACCCCGGGTTGGTAATCAAAAACGAGGGTTTGCGCACCGGCAGACTGTGGTCTTCTTTAAAGGTCACCTGCGGCGACAGTTCAGCGATCTCGGTCAGCAGTTCCTTGATTTCGGCCGATTTTTCGCTGTCATCCAGCGTGGCAATCAGCTCAACAGGTTTTGTCAGTTTCTCAAGGTAGGCCTTGAGCTGGGTTTTCATCGTAGTGTCGAGCATGTCCAATCTCCTGCTTGAAAAACATCATCATGCAAGCTGCCTCGTACAGGCTGCCTGAATACAACTTGCATCATGGTGCTGGAATAAAATGGGCGCGGGTGCGCCCATGATGAAAGCAATCTTCTGAGGCCTGCAGCAGGTCCTGTCAGACTTAGATTTTACCTACGAGGTCTAAGGACGGAGCCAGAGTAGCATCGCCTTCTTTCCATTTCGCCGGGCAAACTTCGCCTGGGTGAGAAGCAACATACTGCGCGGCTTTCACTTTACGCAGCAGGTCAGACGCGTCGCGGCCGATACCTTCAGCGGTAACTTCGATAGCCTGGATAATACCCTGCGGGTCAACAACGAAAGTGGCACGATCCGCCAGGCCTTCATCTTCACGCATGTTGTCAAAGTTACGGGTCAGGGCGCCAGTCGGGTCACCGATCATCGCGTATTTGATTTTAGCGATAGTCTCAGAGCTGCTGTGCCATGCTTTATGGGTAAAGTGGGTATCGGTAGAAACAGAGTAAACGTCTACGCCCAGTTTCTGCAGTTCGTCGTAGTGATCTGCAACGTCGCCCAGTTCGGTCGGGCAAACGAAAGTGAAGTCAGCCGGGTAGAAGAAGAAGACGCTCCAGCGGCCTTCGGTATCTTTCTCGGTAACTTCGATGAATTCACCGTTTTTGAACGCCTGGTTTTTGAAAGGTTTGATTTTGGTATTAATTAAGGACATCTATACTTCCTCCGTGTTTTCGTTGAGTGGTAAGGTAACGAACTTTTCCGCATTCGGCTAATGCGTTTCCATTATCAAATCAATAAGTGTTAGCTAACAACGCGCCACCGTCTCACTGACCCTGCGCAACGCTGACAGCATACTACCCATTGATTCATAAGGATTTTCATGATTAAACGTCCCCTTCTTATCGCCATGATCCCCTGCTTTGTCTCCGCCCAGGAACTACCGGAAGCGGTAAAAACCATCGAAAAACAGGGTATTACCATCGTCAAACCGTTTGAGGTGCCAGGCGGTATGAAAGGCTATCTCGGTAAATATCAGGATATGGGCGTGACTATCTACGTCACACCGGATGGCAAACACGCTATCTCGGGTTATATGTACGACGATAAAGGGGCTAACCTGAGCGAACAGATCATCCAGAAAGAGATCTATGCACCCGCTGGCCGCGAAATGTGGCATCGCATGGAGAACGCCAGCTGGATCCCCGATGGCAAGAAAACGGCCCCGAAGGTTATTTATGTCTTTGCTGATCCCTTCTGTCCTTACTGTAAGCAGTTCTGGAACCAGGCACGGCCCTGGGTAGAATCCGGAAAGATTCAGCTCCGTACGCTGATGGTGGGCGTGATTAAACCGGAAAGTCCCGCAACAGCCGCCGCCATTCTCAGCGCCAGTGATCCGGCCAAAACCTGGCATGATTACGAGCAGTCGGCAGGTAAGCTGACGCTTGATGTGCCGAAATCTATTCCGCCAGCGCAGATGAAAGTATTGAACGAGAACCAGAAGCTGATGGATGATCTCGGCGCTAACGCCACCCCCGCTATTTATTATATGAATAGCGAAAATGAGCTTCAGCAGGTTGTCGGACTGCCTGACAACAACCAGTTAAAAGCCATGCTGGGTGAAAAACCATAACCAACAACGCGATAGTTTTCACAGGCAATATTCCCGGTCTGTGAAAACTACTACAAATGTTCCTTAGCAAAATTTTACTTATCGAATATAATGATCTATTAATCATTATTGCTGACGTAACGATTAAATAGAACTCACCAGGATCGGTGATATATCGTCGTCCCGCTGATGCGATTGCCCGCTGAAGGATAAAACATGGCTAATCTCTACGATCTCAAAAAATTCGACCTCAATCTTTTAGTGATTTTTGAATGCATTTACCAGCATCTTAGCATCAGTAAAGCGGCGGAAACGCTGTTCATCACCCCTTCTGCGGTTAGCCAGTCACTGCAGCGACTGCGCAACCAGTTTAACGATCCTCTGTTTATTCGTTCTGGTAAAGGTATTACGCCCACTACCGTCGGCATAAATCTGCATCGATACCTTGAGAATAACCTCAATCAAATCGAGCAAACTATCAATATAATGCATAGTTCAGTGTTGAAAAAACAGTTTGTGATCTACTGCTCTTCGCTTTTACTGGCAGGCGGAATGCTGGATCTTATTACGACTTTACGTAAGCAGAACAATTATGAAATCGAGCATCATGATATTTTTGTCACTCCCGAATCAGCCGAAGATTTACTCGCCTGGCGTAAAGCAGATTTGATCATCTCTATTTTCCCGACCACTAACCGCTCGGTGATTTCTGAACACTACATGAGTACGCCAGTGATCCTCGCCTGCCGCAAAAACCACCCGCGAATGGGAGACTACGCAGACCTTGCTGCCCTGCATAAAGAGGAGTTTACCTATTACCTGACCGATGAGCCTGGCGCAAAACAGATGCGTGATTTCACTGATATGCAATTCCCGGAACGAAAGTGTACTTTTCGCAGCGATTCTCTGATTTCGATTATTAATATGGTGGCAAACACCGATATTCTTGGGTTAATCCCAAAAATCGCTTTTGATTATTATAAAGATGCTTTGCAGTTGAGGGAAATAAAAACATCATTGACACTACCTGAAATTAACCTCTACCTCATGTATAACCGGATATCTCTCTCCAACGACTCATTTGCAACATTCATTAATCAAATTAAAAAATAACCATTCCATAAAGCATTCGGTTTCTGAATGCTTTACTTTCTTTTTATTCGTACAAATAATATTAAATAAAAAATTCCAACGCATATTTGTCATAATAAAAACTCATTATATTATAAGGAACTCTGGATTCACACTTGTACGGAAACTGACCATGTCCATTTACAAATACCCACTTAACCAGAATGTGCTGGAGGCTGCCACCGAACGTATTTCATGGGCACTCACTAATTTACCAAAAGTATGCATCTCCTTTTCAGGGGGAAAAGACTCCACTGTCATGTTGCATATCGCAGCACAGCAAGCTCGCAAGCTCAATAAAAAAATCTACGTGTTATTTATCGACTGGGAAGCGCAATTTTCGGCGACGATTACGCACATTGAAGCCATGCGCACACAGTATCAGGATGTTATTGAACATTTCTGGTGGGTTGCGTTGCCATTAACCACCCAAAATTCTCTGTCGCAGTTCGAACCAGAATGGCAATGCTGGCAACCCGGCACCGCCTGGGTTCGCGAGCCGCCGCAGGATACCATTACCCGGCCCGATGATTTTCCCTTCTACCAGCCGGGGATGACTTTCGAAGCATTTGTGCGTCACTTTGCCGACTGGTTCGCCGGCCATCGCCCTGCGGCTATGCTGGTCGGGATCCGTGCTGACGAATCCTACAACCGGTTTTTAACCATCGCCTCAGCCCGTAAACAGCGCTTCGCCGATGACAAGCCCTGGACCACTATTGCTCCGGGCGGGCATACCTGGTATGTCTATCCGATCTATGACTGGAAAACAGCAGATATCTGGACCTGGTTTGCTAAAACGCAACTGAGTTACAACCCCTTGTATGACCTGATGTATCAGGCAGGCGTCCCCTTGCGCTATATGCGTATTTGCGAACCGTACGGCCCCGAGCAGCGTCAGGGGCTGTGGCTGTATCATGTGATTGAGCCTGAGCGCTGGGCCGCCATGTGTCAGCGAGTCAGCGGCACGCAAAGCGGCGGGCTTTATGCCGGCCAGGATAATCAATTCTACGGTCATCGCAAACTCGACAAACCCACAAACCATAGCTGGCAAAGCTATGCCCTGTTTTTGCTGGAAAGCATGCCACAGAAAACAGCCGAACATTACCGAAACAAAATTGCAATTTACCTGCACTGGTATCAGAAAAGGGGCGAAGAGATCCCGGATACCCAGCACGGTGATACTGGCTCGAAAGACATTCCTTCATGGCGACGCATCTGCAAGGTACTGCTCAACAATGACTACTGGTGCCGGATGCTCTCTTTCAGTCCAACCAAACCTGAGCACTATCAACGCTACAGCAACCACATGGCAAAAAAACGCAAGGAATGGAACATCTTATGCAACAACAGCTAACTCACCAGCTCGAGCACTACCTGGATTCGCTGGGCGAAGAAGAACGTATCGAGGCCATTAATCAGTTTCGTCTGGCACTTCATCGTCACAGTCCCTTTCAGGATCAACCGGTGGATTGTGTGTTATGGGTGAAGCAGGAAAATGTAGTCCCTAATAACTACAACCCCAATAACGTGGCACCTCCCGAACGGCGGCTGCTGCAAAAATCGCTGGAAGCAGATGGTTTTACCCAGCCTGTTGTCGTGGTATCGCGTGGAAAACACCGTTTCGAGATTATCGATGGTTTTCATCGTCAGGAGCTGGTTAAAACGAAAAACGTGCTAAAAGCGCAGCTTAAGGGATATCTCCCGGTCACCTGTCTACAGGATAATGGCCCACCCTCGGCCTCTGGCATGGCCTCGACCATCCGTCATAATCGGGCCAGGGGAAGGCACCAGATCAACGCCATGTCTGACATTATCCGCGAGCTTGCCCAACAAGGATGGAGTGAGGAAAAAATTGGCAAAGAACTGGGTATGGACAGCGACGAAGTACTGCGTCTAAAACAAATGAGCGGTCTGCTGGAGTTATTTGCCGACCGTCATTTTTCCGGGGCCTGGACCGTCAAGTAAGCCTGCGAATTTAACAGCAGCGGGCACCGCCCTTACCGCCATAACGCGCATCTTGTCTGTCGCGGAAAAAGGCTTCATAGGTCATGGGTGTCTGGTCGGGATGATTCACGCGCATATGCTCGACGTAATTATCATAATCAGGCACACCGACCATCATCTTCGCCGCCTGACCCAGATATTTTCCGGCTTTCGAAAGCGTGTCGAACATAACTGCTCCACTCAGGTTTGCCGGGTAACACGCTCGTTACCCGGCCTGTTGTGATTAATGTGCGCCTTTTGCCTGCGTCACGATCTGGTCGAGATTTTCAGGCATCGGTTCATAAGGCAGCTCTTTATCCGTCGGCTCATCGACTTTCAACGCTGCCAGCGCCGTCTTCACAGAATACAACGCCAGCACCACGACCACCACCATAAAGAAGATGGTCAACCCGGCATCCAGTCGGTTGTTGAACACCAGTTGAGCCAGTTGCGATTCGGTGTACTGCGACGGAATGTTGCCGCTGTCGATCATCCCCTGGAAGCGGTTGGCGATAGCCAAGAAGCCCACTTTCACATCCGGGCTAAAGGCTTTCTGCCAGCCAGCGGTGAGCGTACAAATCAGCAGCCATGCGGTTGGCAGCAACGCCACCCATGCGTAGCGCTGGCGCTTCATCTTAAACAGCACCACGGCGCAGAGCATCAGGGCCATGCCTGCCAGCATCTGGTTGGCGATACCAAACAGTGGCCACAGGGTGTTGATGCCACCCAGCGGATCCACCACGCCCTGATGCAGGAAGTAACCCCAGGCCAGTACGCAAAGCGCGGTGGCCAGCAGGTTTGCCGGTAGGGAATCAGTACGCTTGAGATTCGGGCTGATGACACCGAGCAAATCCTGCAGCATAAAGCGCGCCGCACGGGTACCGGCATCCACCGCGGTCAGAATAAACAATGCTTCAAACAGAATGGCGAAGTGGTACCAGAATGAGACGTCCATCAGGCCGCCCAGCGAACCGTGCAGAATGTAGGCCATGCCTACCGCCAGCGTCGGCGCTCCACCCGCACGCGAGATAATCGACTGTTCGCCCACTTCGCTGGCGATTTGCTTCAGCGTATCCGGCGTAACGGTGAAGCCCCAGCTACTGACCACCTGCGCAGCAGAGGCCACCACGTCGGTTGTCCCGGCGGGTGCCAGTACCGCCATCGGGCTGTTCATCGCAAAATAGACGCCCGGGTCGATGATGCACGCCGCCACCAGCGCCATGATCGCCACGAAGGATTCCATCAGCATGCCGCCATAGCCAATCAGGCAAGCCTGATTTTCGTTCGCCAGCATTTTCGGGGTGGTGCCGGATGAGATCAACGCATGGAAGCCTGAGACAGCGCCACAGGCGATGGTAATGAACAGGAACGGGAACAGGTCACCCGTCCATACCGGGCCAGTGCCATCAACAAACTTCGTCAGCGACGGCATGGTCAGCGTCGGACGCATGATCAAAATACCGATCGCCAGCCCGACAATAGTACCGATTTTCAGGAAAGTAGAGAGGTAATCACGCGGGGCCAGCAGCAGCCACACCGGCAATACCGCCGCCACGAAACCGTACCCCACCAGCATCCAGGTCAGCTGCACACCGGTAAAGTCAAACCACGGCGCCCAGGTTTCGCTCTCTGCCACCCAACCGCCAGAAATAATGGCGAACACCAGCAGCACGAGACCGATGACCGACACTTCACCTATCCGCCCCGGGCGCAGGTAGCGAATATAGATCCCCATGAACAGCGCCAGCGGAATGGTAAAGGCGACGGTATAGGTTCCCCACGGGCTGTGAGTCAGGGCTTTCACCACGATCATCGCCAGCACCGCAAGGATGATGACCATGATCATAAAGGTCGCGATCAGCGCGATAACACCCGCCGTCGGCCCCATTTCTTCTTTCACCAGCTCGCCCAGCGAACGGCCATCACGGCGGGTGGAGACAAACAACACCATAAAGTCCTGAACCGCCCCGGCGAGTACCACACCCGCGAGGATCCAGATCATGCCCGGGAGATAGCCCATCTGCGCGGCCAGCACCGGCCCGACCAGCGGCCCTGCACCGGCTATCGCCGCAAAATGGTGCCCGAACAATACTTTCTTATCGGTTGGCACATAATCCAGCCCGTCGTTATGGCGGACGGCTGGCGTCATGCGTGTCGGGTCAACCGCGAGGACATTATTCGCGATATAGCGACCGTAAAAACGATAGGCAATAAGATAAAGACAGACCGACGCCACGACGATCCACAACGCATTTATCTGTTCACCACGGTTGAGGGCGATATAGCCCAGGGCAAAGGCTCCCAACACGGCAAGCACAGCCCATATGAGGTATTTCCCTGCGTTATTCATTGTGTAGGTTCCATTAGCGCTGAAGTAAGTTGTTACATTTTGTATCTATAACACTCGAATGGAAATTAACAATCCAATAACTCAAGAAAGCGGACATATCACCGATTTTTTACATCACATTGTTAAGCCGATCACTTTCGGTCATTTCACCCCAATACCCGCGTGCTCAACCGGCATGTACAGCAGCGCCGCCCCTGTTCATCAAACAGCACAATTTCCCAGCTCTGGCTTTGTCGTCCGAGGTGCAGCGGCTGACAAACGCCGCGCACTTTCCCCTGAGATACCGGGCGATGATGGGTAACGTTAAGTTCAGTCCCGACCACACACTCCCCGTCACGCGTCATCAGGAAAGCGGCCATCGACCCCAGCGTTTCTGCCAGCGCTGCCGACGCCCCACCATGCAGCAGCCCGAATGGCTGATGCGTGCGCGCATCCACTGGCATTTCGGCTTCCAGCAGATCATCGCCAAGACGGGTGTAATGAATGCCAAGGTGCGCCACCATGGTGTGCTGACTGGTGGCGTTTAGCTCATCAAGAGACAAATGACGTTTCCAGATCATCTACGCCCCCAGCGTTGAGCCGCCATCCACCACAATATCCTGCAGCGTAATGTGGCTGGCATGGTCGGAGGCGAGAAACAGAATCGTGCTGGCAATCTCTTGCGGGCGGGCGATTTTCCCCAGCGGGATGCCGAGTTTAAACTGCTCACCGAAGCCACGAATACGCTGCTGTTTAGCGTCATCGCTGAGCCACAATGTTCTCTGCATATCAGTATCGGTTGAACCTGGTGAGACGAGGTTACAGCGCACGCCACTGGCGGCCAGTTCCAGGCCGACGGTCAACGCCAGGCTTTTCAGTGCCGCTTTTGAGGCGCCATAAGCGCTCATCCCGAGGCGCGGCGTGTGGGCGGCATCCGAGGCGACAGTCACGATCGCCCCGCCCTGTTGCTGACGAAACTGCGCCATTGTCTGCTGGAACAGGTTAAACGCGCCGCCAACGTTTACCGCAAAAGTCTGTTGCCAGTCCGCCACACTCAGCGCATCCGTCGCGCCCATACGCAAAATGCCCGCTGCGTTAACCAGCACATCCAGACGCGACTGACGTTCAAGCAGACGGCGACATACCTGCGCCACCTGCTGTGCGTCGGCCACATCCAGCACTTCCGTGGTAAATGGGTAATGGTCGCCATCGAATGCCAGATCAAATCCGGTCACCATCGCGCCCGCATCCGCGAACGCCAGCGCGGCGACATAGCCGATACCTTTTCCTGCCCCGGTCACCCAGACCGTCTTATCGCGAAAATCAAACCCGGACATCACTTCACCTCGCGGGAGAGCAGCGCCCACCAGGCATTAATAGTCGGGTTCTTCGCCAGCATGACAAAATCGATATCGCCATACGCTTTGCGCCAGCGCGCCGCCAGCGCCATCATGCGTACCGAGTCCAGACCGTAGTCGATCAGGTTGTCGTCATCCAGCGGCTCGTCGGACTCGTCCAGCAGCGGCAGGATCAGCGCCCGTAGCGCGGCTTTTGATGTCGGAGCCGGCAACAGCATGTCAGTCATCACCACCCGTCCGGAACGCCCGGCGACATAGTTGAGTGACATCAGATGTTCTTCGCGGCTGAAATCCGCCAGCGCGTCTGCAACAAAAAACGGTTTGATGTCTCGCATGAAGGCATCCGTTGCGGTGGTCATACAACCGATGTGAGCATAAACCCCGGTGATGATCAGCTGGTTACGTCCGGTTTCTTTCAACATCTGCTCCAGCGGGGAGCGATGAAATGCGCTATAGCGCCATTTCACCAGCACGGTGTCGGCTTCATCTGGCGTCAGCGCGGCGATGATTTGTTGCTGTTCCGGCGAGCGGGTCAGCCCCGGCCCCCACATGTCATTGAGCAGCGCGCGATCATCATCGCTCTGATCTTTCGGCTGCGCGGTGTAATAGACCGGAATATGGTGCTGCCTGCAGTACTGGCGCAGCGCGGCAATGTTGGCGACCACGGTTTCCATCATCGGGCTGTTCTTGCCC
>NZ_JMTB01000099.1 GCF_000734965.1 Trabulsiella guamensis ATCC 49490 | reverse complement strand
TGCATGTCGTGGATCAGCACGCGCCGCACGTTCGGGTTCAAACGCCCAGTCGACTTTGTTCGTCGGAATGTCGCTGGCGGCAGGCAGGGCATAGGCCTGCAGTTTTGGAATGGTCATGCGTTTGTCTCCTTCAGGTCAGGGGGCGCTCCGCCAGCCACTGACGCAGTTTTTTCTTATCCACTTTACCGACCGGCGTCAGCGGCAGCGCGTCCACGCAGGCCACGCGATCCGGCAGTTTGAATTCCGCGACGCCCTGCTCGCGCAAGAAACGTCGTACGGCCACCGCGCGCAGCGGCGCAGTCACTACCAGATACGCGCAGCTTTTCTCGCCCAGCAGGCTGTCTTCCATGCTCACCAGCGCGGCATGGATCACTGACGCATGGCGCAGCAACAGGTTTTCGATCTCCTCTGCGGCAATCTTTTCGCCGCCGCGGTTGATCTGATCTTTTTCGCGCCCCTGAACGGTGATGTACCCGGCTTCGTCAATGGAAATGAGGTCGCCAGAGCTGTAAAAGCCGTTTGCATCAAACGCCTGCGCGTTATGCTCAGGGCTGCGGTAATAGCCACGAAACGTGTACGGGCCGCGCGTCATCAGGCGTCCGACTTCTCCCTGGGGCAACGGGTTGCCATGTTCATCCGCCACCCACACTTCGTCATCGGGGCTCATCGGGCAGCCCTGAGTATTGAAGATGCGCTCCGGCGGATCATCGAGGCGGGTGTAGTTCACCAGTCCTTCCGCCATACCGAACACCTGCTGCAACTGACAACCAATTTCCGCCGGAATGCGGGCGGCAAGCGTGGCGGACAATCGCGCGCCTCCCACCTGCAACAGCCGTAATGAACGTAACGACACATGACTGCCCCCCTCGCTAATCGCCTGTAACCACAGGCTGACCGCCGGAGGCACCAGCGCTGTCACGTTAATCTGATGCCGTTCAATCAGCGGGAAACAGAGTGTCGCGCTCGGATCGCTTGCCAGCACCACACACCCTCCTGCCAGAAAGACGCCGAGCGCGCCAGGGGAACTCAACGGATAGTTATGTGCCGCAGGCAGCGCGCAGAGATAACGCGTTTGCGCATCGAAATGACAGATCTCGTTACTGCGGCGAATACTGTAGTAGTAGTCATTGTGTGTGCGGGGGATTAGTTTCGGCGTACCGGTGCTGCCACCGGAGAGCTGGAAAAACGCCACTTCATCGGCAGGTGTTGGCGTCGCGACAAATCCCGTTGCCGGTTGTGCAATGGCGGTTTCCAGCGCGTGGTCGCCGTGGTCGTGACGCAATAACACCTGTCGAACCGAGCGATGTTCTTCGACAAACGTATTGAGAAACGCGTCATCGGCAAACAACGGATGATCCCGGTCAGCAATCAACACCGCGGGTTCAATCTGTAATGCGTAAGCGTTGAGTTCGCTGCGCTGATGGCTGAATAACGCGTTCACCGGCGCGACGCCGAGGCGCAGCAGGGCAAACAGCGTGATATAGAATTCCACGACATTTCCCAGTTGAACCAGTGCGGTTTCGCCCTGTTTCAGCCCCTGACGTTGCAATTGAGCTGCCAGATTGTCTGCCGCCTGATGTAACTGGCGGTAGCTGACGTGGCGTTCCCCGTCGATGACCGCCGTCGCATCGCTGTCGGCGTGGCGGGTCAGAATGTCGGTCAACGGCAGATCCAGCCAGTAGCCTTTTTGCCGGTAGCGGGCGGCTGCCTCGTCCGGCCAATGGGTGAAGGGAACAGGCATTGTCTTTCCTTAATGCAAGCCAAAAACGTTCAGCATGGTAGTGAGTTTCACGCCGGTTTCGCGCCACTCGGAAAGGGGTGACGAGGCAGGCACTATCCCTGCGCCGGCAAACAGACGGACCCGATTTTCCCGCACGCGGGCGCAACGGATTGTCACCACCCATTCGCCGTTGCCTTCGTCGTCGCACCAGCCGACGATGCCGCCGAACAGTTCGCGTTCAAACGGCTCCAGCTCAGCAATCAGGCGTTTTGCGGTCTGATGCGGGAAACCGCTTAGCGCCGGCGTCGGATGCAGCAGACAGGCCAGTGACAACGCATTTTCTTCCTCACGCGCCACCCCTTCGATGGGCGTTGCCAGATGCCAGAGCGTCGGCGTGGTCATCAGTTGCGGGGAATCCGGCATCGCCAGCATTTTGCTGCGTGGTGCCAGCACGGCTTTCATCGCCTGGGTCACCAGGTCGTGCTCGTGGCGATCTTTCTCCGACGCCAGCAGCTTGTTGCCCGCTTCGCGATCCAGCATGTCGTCCGGCTGACGACGCGCCGATCCAGCCAGCGGCAGCGAGCTGTAGTGCTCACCCTCTTTGCGCAGCAGCAGTTCCGGGCTGGCGCCCAGCAGCACACCGCCATCCGGCAGCGGGATGTGAAAGTTATAGCTCGCCGGATTCTGCGCGATCAGCCGTTCCAGCAGCGCTCCGCTGTTGAGCGGCGTATCGGTCGAAATATCGATCAGCCGGGAAAGCACGACTTTATCCAACTCCGGTGTGGCGGTACGCTCCGCCGCATGCACCACCATCGTCATAAACGTCTCCTGAGCGGGAATGTCCTGGCGTGCGGTGACGTTGATTTCCGGTAGCGCGGCAGCGTAACGAGCCGAATGCTGCTTATGCGTGCGGGAAAAGGTTTGCCAGCTTTCCGGAATGTACAGCGCGGAAGGCTGTGTGGTATCAAACGGGATCGCCCCGACCATTACTGGCTTGCGGATCCCGGCGGCTTTTGCGTCGCTGAAAGCGGTGGTTACGCTTCGCTGGAAGGTGCTGTTGAGGTTGCCCCCGTCCTCCGGCGGTGTGGTGATGCGGCGAAAACAGCCGGACGCGGTAAAACTGCGGTAAGGCGACATGAATAAAAAGCCATCGGACGACAGCGTCGTCGTCTCATCCAGCACATCCTCAGCCATTGACGTTTCCATATCATCCTCCAAAAACGATAAAGACATTAATAATGATTATCATTTGTATTTTGGTTCGGTAAGCTAAAAGTAATTGCGCGGGATGTCAACCAGTCCGGCAACGTCTTGTGCGTCAAATGCTTGCAACCGCCACGACGACTTGTGAAAATGAGACGCATTTACTTCCATAAAAAACAGGAACCTTATCCGTGAAATTCCCTTCGATGTGGCGCCATACCCTGTTGATTTCCGGCCTCTGGCTTTTCGGATTAGCCTCAACCTGCGCGGCGGACTGGCCGCGACAGGTAACCGACAGCCGGGGCACACAAATGCTGGAGCACAAGCCGATGCGCATTGTCTCCACCAGCGTCACCCTCACCGGTTCCCTGCTGGCGATTGACGCTCCGGTGGTCGCCAGCGGGGCCACCACCCCCAATAACCGCGTCGCCGACGATCAGGGGTTTCTGCGTCAGTGGGGTGATGTCGCAAAATCACGCAAGCTCACGCGACTGTATATCGGCGAACCCAGCGCGGAAGCCGTGGCCGCACAAATGCCGGATCTGATCCTCATCAGCGCCACGGGCGGCGATTCTGCCATCACGCTTTACGATCAGCTCTCCGCTATCGCCCCGACGCTTATCATCAATTACGACGATAAAAGCTGGCAGGAACTGCTGGTGCAACTCGGCACCCTCACGGGTCAGGAAAAAGAGGCCGCTGAGCGCATTGCCAGCTTTAATCAACAGCTGGCGGCAGTGAAAAAACAGATGACCCTGCCGCCGCAACCGGTCAGCGCACTGGTTTATACCGCCGCGGCGCACAGCGCCAATCTGTGGACGGCGGAATCCGCGCAGGGCAAGCTGCTGCGCCAGCTCGGCTTTACCCTCGCGCCACTGCCTGCCGGGCTGCATACCAGCCAGAGCCAGGGTAAACGTCACGACATCCTCCAGCTTGGCGGCGAGAATCTGGCTGCCGGGCTGAACGGTGAATCCCTGTTCCTGTTTGCCGGTGACCAGAAAGATGTTGATGCGATTTACGCTAACCCGCTGCTTGCCCACCTGCCTGCGGTACAGCACAAACAGGTTTACGCACTTGGCACTGAAACCTTCCGCCTCGACTACTACAGCGCCATGCTGGTGCTGCAGCGTCTGGAAAAACGTTTCAGGCAGTGATTTCTCTTCTGAAGGTTCTTAACTCTCTTAACAGACAGGTCAGCAGCACACCGATCAGCGCCAGTGCCCAACCACTGGCGCTGGCGGAGACCACCGGCGTCAGAATGGCACCCATGCCACCGAGCAGTGCTGCGCCAATGGCATCACCAGTGACGTTCTGCGCTGTCCACAATCCGTTAATGCGTCCGAGCATCACTTCCGGCGTTTGCGTCTGGATCAGGGTGTACTGAAACAGCGAACTGATGGCGCTCAGCCAGCCCGCAGACACCAGGCACAGCACGCCGCCAGTCCACGACGGCATCACACTGAACAGCGCAATCGCGATAAATGCCGCGACCGTTGTCAGCAGCATTACCCTGCCCGGTCGTAGTGTCTGCGCCAGCGAGCCGCTGGTCAGCGCGCCCAATGCCGCACCCAGCGGGAGCGCTGCATACAACACACCAATCTGTGACGCAGACATCTGCCAGCCCTGCGCCAGTGCCGGAAAGAGCACGCGCACGGCGCTCGCCATGGTCAGCAAACCGCCCAGCAGCGCAATGCCGCCAATCAGTGGGTTGTGGAACAGAAAGCGGATGCCCGCCAGCAACGAGGCCAGCGGATGCTCACGCGGTTGTGGTGGTGGCGGCAACAGAGGCAGGCGTAGTAAGGTCAGCGTGGTGATAAAAGTGCCGAGTGCCGCCAGCAGGAAATTCCACGCCACGCCGCCGGATGCCAGCAGCAGACCGCCGATCATCGGCGAAATCACCGAGCCCAGGCGCACTGTCAGCATGGTGATTGCCCCCGCCTGCATCAGGTTTTCCCGCCCGACCAGCGCCGGGGTTGCCGCCAGCAACGCGGTTACGCCTAACGACGCGAAAAAACCGTCCCACACACCGAGCAGGTAAATCGCCAGCAGCGACGGCTCCGGCAGCAGTGCGTTCAGCCACAATCCCAGAAAACCGATGCCGCAGGTGCCACGCGCCAGCAGGATCAGTTTCTTACGTTCATGACGATCCGCCAGCACGCCGCCCGCCATCAGTCCGATAAACATCGCGCTGCCGGTCATCGTCACCGACAACCCCACCTGCCAGGTGGAGTGGGTCATCATCTGGATCTGCACCGGGATTGCCACTCCCAGCAACCCAAGCGACAAAATCGAAATAAAGCGGGCAATAAACACGGCGCGATACGCCGGATGTGTTTTCAGCAGGCTCAGATTGAGCAGCCAGGATTGTCGATTCATAACAGTGCCTTGAATGATTTTCATACCCATTCCGGGGTGGCTCATGTTAACATAATCAAATAATATCGATAACGATAATTACTATCATTATCATACTCATGGATGTATTTATGACATGTGCGAAAACCGCGATGCGCGCCGTTGCCGTGCCCGGTTTGTTGATCCTTTTAGTGTCTGCCGCAGTGCTCAGCCTGCTTATCGGGGCGAAACCGCTGCCCTTTGGTGTGATTACCGATGCGCTGTCAGGTACCTGTCAGACTGCTGACTGCATCATCGTCCTCGACGCACGCCTGCCACGAACTCTCGCCGGGCTGCTGGCAGGCAGTGCGCTGGGGCTGGCCGGAGCACTGATGCAAACCCTGACCCGTAACCCGCTCGCCGATCCGGGTATTCTTGGCGTCAATTCAGGCGCCAGTTTCGCCATCGTACTCGGTGCGGCGCTGCTCGGTTTTTCTTCGCCGCAGGAGCAACTGATGATGGCCTTCAGCGGTGCGCTGGCCGCATCGCTGCTGGTGGCATTTACCGGTAGCCAGGGTGGCGGGCAGCTCAGCCCGGTTCGCCTGACGCTGGCGGGCGTTGCCCTCGGCGCGGTGCTGGAAGGGTTGTCCAGCGGCATCGCCCTGCTCAACCCGGACGTTTACGACCAGTTGCGTTTCTGGCAGGCCGGTTCACTGGATATCCGTACGCTGCACACGCTGAAAGTGGTCGTGCTGCCGGTATTGATTGCCGGTACTGTGGCGCTCAGCCTGAGCCGTTCACTAAACAGTCTGAGCCTCGGTGCCGATACCGCCACCGCGCTGGGCAGCCGCGTCGCGCGCGCGCAACTCATCGGCCTGCTGGCGATTGCCGTGCTGAGCGGCAGCGCCACCGCGCTTGTCGGCCCCATCGCTTTTATCGGCCTGATGATGCCGCACATGGCGCGCTGGCTGGTGGGCGCTGATCACCGCTGGTCGCTCCCCGTCACGCTGCTCGCCACGCCTGCCCTGCTGCTGTGCGCCGATATTCTCGGTCGTCTGCTGGTTCCCGGTGAACTGCGGGTATCAGTGGTCAGCGCCTTTATTGGCGCGCCGGTACTGATCTGGCTGGTACGTCGCCAGCCGAAAGGAGGTGCGAGATGATCGCCCCTCCCCGTCGGTTAATATTGAGTTGTGCGCTGCTGGTTACCGCCAGTCTGACGATGGCACTGTGGAGCTTGCGCAGCGGCGCGGTCACGCTGGAGCTGAATCAGGTGATAGCCGCCCTGACTGGTGATGCGCCGCGCAATGTCGCGCTGATCGTGACCGAATGGCGGTTGCCGCGCGTGTTGATGGCGCTGCTGACAGGCGCCGCGCTCGGCGTCAGCGGCGCCATATTTCAGTCGCTGATGCGCAACCCCCTCGGCAGTCCGGATGTGATGGGCTTTAATACGGGGGCCTGGAGCGGCGTGCTGGTGGCGATGGTGCTGTTCGGCCAACAGTTGACCGCCATCGCGCTGGCAGCGATGGTCGGCGGCGTACTCACCTCACTGGTGGTCTGGGCGCTGGCATGGCGCAACGGCATCGATACCTTCCGCCTGATTATCATCGGCATCGGCATTCGTGCGATGCTCATCGCATTTAATACCTGGCTGCTGTTGCGCGCCTCGCTTGAGACGGCGCTGTCAGCGGGGTTGTGGAACGCCGGATCGCTGAACGGTCTCACCTGGGCGAAAACCTGGCCATCCGCGCCGCTGATCATCCTCGCGCTGCTCTGCGCTGCGTTGCTGGTACGGCGGATGCGCCTGCTGGAAATGGGCGATGACATCGCCTGTGCGCTTGGCGTGCGGGTCGAACGTTCCCGGCTGTTGCTGATGCTGGTTGCGGTGATCTTAACCGCCGCGGCTACCGCGCTGACAGGACCGATTTCCTTTATCGCGCTGGTCGCGCCCCACATCGCCAGACGCTTCAGTGGCACCGCCCGCTGGGGGCTGACGCAATCGGCACTGTGCGGCGCGCTGCTGCTGACGCTGGCGGATTTCTGCGCTCAGCAGTTGTTTTTACCGTACCAGCTTCCGGTGGGCGTAGTGACCGTCAGCCTCGGCGGCATCTATCTCATTGTGTTGTTAATTCAGGAGTCCCGCAAAACATGATCGAGACCACAGCCCGTCTGCGCGGCGACCAGTTAACCCTCGCTTACGGCAAGAAAACCATTGCCGAACAGCTCAGCGTCGCCATTCCCGACGGCCACTTCACGGCAATCATCGGCCCGAACGGCTGCGGGAAATCGACGCTGCTGCGCACCCTGAGCCGCCTGATGACGCCGTCGCACGGTCACGTCTGGCTGGATGGCGAGCACATTCAGCATTACCCCAGCAAAGAAGTGGCGCGGCGTATCGGTCTGCTGGCGCAAAACGCCACCACGCCGGGTGATATCACTGTGCAGGAACTGGTGGCGCGCGGGCGATACCCCCATCAGCCGCTGTTCACCCGCTGGCGTAAAGAAGATGATGACGCGGTGACACGGGCGATGCAGGCCACCGGCATTACTGACCTGGCGCAACAAAGCGTGGATACCCTTTCCGGCGGCCAACGGCAGCGGGCGTGGATCGCTATGGTGCTGGCGCAGGAAACCGCCATCATGCTGCTGGATGAACCTACCACCTGGCTGGATATCAGCCATCAGATCGATCTACTGGAATTACTCAGTGAACTGAATCATGAGAAAGGTTACACGCTGGCGGCGGTGCTGCACGACCTCAACCAGGCCTGCCGCTACGCGACGCATATCATCGCCCTGCGTGACGGGAAAATTGTGGCGGAAGGCGCGCCGAAGACGATCATCACCGCCGGGCTGATTGAGGCTATCTACGGCCTGCGCTGCACTATTATTGACGATCCGGTAGCCGGCACACCGCTGGTGGTGCCTCTGGGTAAACGGGGGCGCTAAGCCCCCTGTGAATTAGCCTAAAATCTCGCGCAACACCGGGCCAATCTTTGCAAACGCCTGCGCAGAGATAATCTCCACGTGGGCGCAATCCTGACGGTATACCTCCAGCGCTTTCACCCACGGCGCCCAGGCGCGTTGCGGATCCATCCCCTCCGGCAGCGTTTTTTCCGCCACAAACAGCGTCGCGGTGCCGTCAAACGGCATGCTGTGGGCGGTAGTCAGCAAACGCACCGCATCGGCATAGTTGCCTTCGATGGCGCTGAACAGCGCGTCAGATCCCTGCCCCTGTTGCGCGGCAATAAACGCCTCGCGCTCGCGGGCGATTTCCGCCAGCACTTCCGGATCGAGACCGTTAGCCTCTTTTTCCGCCCAGTTTTGCGTTTCCGGCGGCCAGGTGTCGAGCAGGCCTAAAAACGCGACGGTTTCCCCGCGCTGACGCAAACGGGCGGCGATACCCTGCGCCAGCGTCCCGCCAAGCGAATAGCCGAACAGGTAATACGGGCCTCGCGGCTGCTGCGCCAGCAGTGTATTCAGATGCTGTTCGCAGACCTCGTCAAGGGTTGCGGCGGTCTCCATCGGGCCTGCCGGGCGCGGCGACTGAATGCCGGTAATGTTCCAGTGCTCACGCAGATAGCGCGCCAGAACGCTGAACTGCCACGCAAAACCGGAAGCCGGATGGAAGCAGAACAGCGTCGGGCCGCGACTTTCCCGCAACGGTAACACCGTCTCAAACCCCAGCCGCTGCGTCTGTGCATTATCCTCTGCGCTCAGCAACGCGCCCAGTGCCGCCACCGTGGACGCCACCATGATCTGCCCGGGCGTCACCTGCCGGGCAAAGGTACGGCTCAGTTGCGCCGCCAGCTGCATCGCCAGCAGCGAATGCCCGCCGAGGGCGAAGAAATCCGCATCAACGTCGTTAACCTCGCAACCCAGTAATGCGCTGAAGGCCTGCGCGACAGTGGATTCAGTACCCGGCAGCGGCGCGCGTCCGGTCGTGGCGGAAACCTGTTGCGGCAACGGTAGCGCTTTGCGATCCAGTTTGCCGTTGGCACTGAGCGGCAGCGCATCCAGTTGCAGCAGCACCACAGGCACCATGTGCGGCGGCAGTTGTTTACGCAGTTGCTCCTGCAACGCGCGAGTATCCAGCGGTAATCCGGAAGCAGAGATCAAATAACCTACCAGTTGGCGCGCATCGCCGCCGGTTGCCGCCGCCTGGTTAAACACGCAGGCATGGGCCACTGCCTGCGCAACGTCCGGCAGGGTTGATAACACTCGGTCGATTTCCCCCAGTTCGATACGCTGACCGCGAATTTTCAGTTGATCATCACTGCGACCGAGATACTCCACCGCGCCGTTATCCAGCCAGCGCGCCACATCACCGGTGCGGTACATGCGCTCGCCGGGAACAAATGGATCAGCGATAAACCGGCTGGCGGTTAAGTCCGGCCTGCCCAGATACCCCTGCGCCAGTTGAATGCCGGTGAGATAGAGATCCCCTGCCACCCCCGGCGGTACCGGACGCATCATCGCATCAAGAATGCGCAGCCCGGTATTCCACACCGGGAAGCCAATCGGCACACTGTTGCCGGTCACTGCGGCCAGTTCTACTCCGCAAGCCGGATACCAGCTGACATCCACCGCCGCTTCCGTCGGGCCGTAGAGGTTATGCAGCGGCACGCCGGTGAGCTGTTCCCATTCCCGACACAACACGGTGGGCAACGCTTCGCCGCTACAGAACACCCGTCTCAGGCTCCGACAACAATCACGGTTTTCCGACGTCAGCGAGGCGACAAACGCCGCCAGCATCGACGGGACAAAATGGGTGGTGGTGATGCCGTAGTGACAGAAAAATTGCTGCATCGCCAGGGGGTCGCGGTGCGCTTCCGGCTCCGCCATTACCAGCCTTGCGCCCGCAATAAACGGCCACCAGAACTCCCATACCGAGACGTCAAAACTGCACGGCGTTTTCTGCGCCACCACGTCATCCGGCGTCAGCGGATAGTGATCCTGCATCCACAGCAGACGGTTCACGATGGCGGTCTGCCCGACCATCACCCCTTTCGGGCGCCCCGTCGAGCCAGAGGTAAAAATGATGTACGCAGTGTGCTCCGGGCGGGACAGCGCCAGGGCCGCGCCGCCCGAGGCTGGCAACAGCTCGTTGTAGCACAACGCGTCGATGCCGGAAAAACGCGACAGTTGATCGGCAGAGGTGATCAACAATGACGGCTGCGCATCGTCCAGCATCATGTGCAGACGGTCGTCCGGGTAGCCGGTATCCAGCGGTAGCCAGGCCGCACCGGCTTCGACGATACCGTGCAGCGCCAGGGTCAGAAAGACGGAACGCGGCAACGCCACCGCCACGCTGTCGCCAGGCTTCACGCCGCGTTCGCGTAATAGTATCGCCAGCGCCACGACCTGCTCGCGCATCTCGCGATAGCTTAACTGCCAGCGGGCATCCACCAACGCTGTGGCATCCGGCGTTTTCACGGCCTGCGCCGCCACCAGTGCGCTGAGCGTGGTTTCCGGCAGCATCATGCCGGTATCGTTAATCGCCGTCAGTCGCTGAACTTCATTGGCTGACAGGAGTTCAACCTCACCGCAGCGCAATGCCGGGTTCGCCGCAAACTGGCTGAGCATCGCCGTCAGACGGTCAACGTGGGTCGTGAGTGTTGCGTGATCATAGCGCTGTTTACTGGCGAGAATTTCAATGGACAAGCCGCCACTGTCATCCGGGAACAGCGCCAGTTCGAGATCGTTGACCGGGCCGGTGGCAAGCGTATGGGTTGTCGCGCGGATTCCCGGTAAATCGAGCTGATAGTCAAACATTTTGACGTTCAGCACCGGGCCAAACAGCGGTTCATCGCCTGCTGCTTTGCCGCTGTCACGAACAATCTGCTCGGCGTCGTAACGCTGATGGCGGCGCATTTTCTTCAGTTGTGCCGCAAGTCGTTGCGCCAGTTGTGGCAGGGTTTCTGCCGCATCAAGCTGAACCGCCATCGGCAGCACGTTGAGCACCGGACCGGTCGCGGTCAGTGCCGCCGAGCCTATGCGACGCATAAAAATAAACCCGGCGGCGTATTCCATGCGCCCGCATAGCCGGCCGAGCCACAGCGTGACCAGCGCCAGTGCCAGATCCGCGCGCTGGCACTCCGCCGCCGCGTTTGCCAGCTGGCTGAACGCCTGGCGATCAGCAGTCAGATGCAACCGCCAGATGGCAGTCGTCTCCGCGCGCCCTGGTAACGGCAGCGGAGAGAGCGACGCCGGAGACGGCAATGCCGCACGCTGTTGTGCCCAGAATTGTTTGTCGCGCTGATACGCCTCGCTGCGCGCATACTGCTGATACTCCTCCACCACTTCCGCAAACGGTGTAAACGGCGAGGCTGGCGTCGGCTCGCCCAGCTGCCAGGCACGGTAAATTGCCGCGATCTGGCGGGTGATCGCCGGAAAACTGAAACCATCTACCAGTAAATGGTGATAGCGCTGATACCAGTACCAGTGATTGTCAGCAATGCGGAACAGGGTGTGCATCACCAGGGGGTTGCCGCTGTCGACGCGCAGGTTCTGATTCAGGTCAGCCTGCATCATTGCCAGCGCTGCGGCATGCGGTTGCGCCTCAGCACGCACATCGATAACCGCCGGGGCGGCAAACGTCAGCGTCTCGTCCAGCCACTGACTAATAACGCCGTCCTGCTCGCGAAACCGCATGCGCAGCGTGTCGGCCTGTATCATTCCGGCGATAATCGCCTGACTGAGCCGCGCAACATCCAGCTCGCCGCGCAGTTCAACGTAATGCGCCACACTCCATGCGTTCGGCAACGTGGAAAGTTGCTCAGCCATCCAGATCCCTGGCTGTGCCGCTACCAGCGGTAAGTACTTACTCATGATCGCGTCCTGGAGTGGAGTAATGGGCGGGGTTTAACATGGTCACACGCGCTGTCAGCCAGGCGTTGCACTGTTCTGCGGATTGCGGTTCGCAGACCGCCAGCCAGCCGACGGGTATCGCGCACTGTTGCGGCCACAGGCAATACTGCTGCTGCGCGTTACGCAGAATGTAAAACTGCCCCTGAGGATCGTCGAAAGGGTTCGTGCCTTGCATAGCAAACTCCTGTAGGTGTCAGCGTCCAGTGGTGAGCATTGGTTGCCAGAGCGCGATCAACCCGGCGGTCAGTCCGCCCCGCCAGCACAGCGCATCATGCCCGCCATCCACCGGTCGCCAGAGCACCTGTTGCGCGGTGGCCTGTAGCTGAGCTAACAGCGCCTGACTGGCGCGAAAGATCACCGGTTCGCGTTCGCCCGCTTCCAGCCAGATGCGTAAACTGTGCGGCGACACCTCGCCGCGTCTGAGTTGTTCGGGTATCGCGCCCGCCTGCTGCCCGTCGCGATGCGGCCACCAGAAAGAACCTGACTGGCTCAGCACGCAGCCAAAACGCTGCGGCCAGTGCAGTCCGGCATACATCGCCGCCAGACCGCCAAAACTCTGCCCCGCCACCACTGTCCGTTCAGGATCATCGCTGAATGGCACCACCGTCCGCACCTGCGACAGTAACTCCTGCTGCACCGCCTGCCAGAAATCAGCGTTACACGGTAGTTCCCGGCCACGGGTGGCGGTGTCGAGCGCGTCAATCAGCACATACACCGCTGGCGGCAGTTCGCCCCGCTGCGTCAGCGCCGCCAGCGCAGGCCACACAGGCTGGCTTTTCGCCCAGAACTGACCGTCGAGCAGTATGGCCAGCGGACGCGTGACGTCGTTATCGTTGCCGGTGGTGAAGACCCACACCCGGCGCGTGTTGTGCAATATCGGGCTGCGCCAGGCGAGTTGTACAGGGGGCGTATACGCAGGCGAAGGCAGATCCCAGCCGGGTTGCACCGGCGCATCCGGCATCTCCAGCACCGAAACGGCATGACCTCGCCCACCCGTCCAGCCCTGCGGATTGCGCGGATCGGCAATTGCCAGTGGCAGCAGTTTCCGCCAGCCGTCACGCAGCGCATTGCGCTCCGGCGTACCGCTGAACACGTCGGGGGAAAAATCGTCGTCACGTTCGGAAGGGATAAAACAGTAAGTGCCGCGCCAGTGAGCGGGCAGCACCGTCTGCCACTGCCAGACATCAGTGCCGGGCAGGCGTGCCAGAGTTTGCGGTGTAGCGGTCTGGTGATGGTCAGTGACGCCGGTGATGTAAATCCACACCCGGCGGATGGCGGAGGTTTGCTCAGTACCGGCTGGATCGCGCCACCAGAACGTGACGCGATAACCGTCACCTTCCGGCTGCCATTGCGGGCCTTTTTTCTCTGCCCACCATCTTTCACTACCTGCCGTTAACATCTCCGCCACATTAACCTCATGTTTATTCTGTATTTTGTGGTATCGCGCAAAATATACTGATAATACTATTGATAACTATTTTCATTTGCAATAGCGTAATGCCGCGCGTTTTTTAATTCAGACCTTTCACATCGGGAATAAAAAATGAATAACAAGATCAAATCCCTGGCCTTGTTGGTCAATCTGGGAATTTACGGGGTTGCATTACCTTTGCACGCAGAAGAGGCCGTCGACGAGAAAACCGCGTCAGCGGAAGAGACGATGGTGGTCACTGCGGCACAACAAAACCTTCAGGCACCGGGTGTGTCTACCATCACCGCCGACGAAATCCGCAAAAATCCGGCGGCACGTGATGTCTCTGAGATCATCCGCACCATGCCGGGCGTGAACCTCACGGGGAACTCCACCAGCGGTCAGCGCGGCAACAACCGGCAAATCGACATCCGCGGGATGGGACCGGAGAATACGCTGATTCTGATTGACGGCAAACCGGTCACCAGCCGCAACGCCGTGCGTCTTGGCTGGCGTGGCGAGCGTGACACCCGTGGCGACACTGGCTGGGTGCCGCCGGAGATGATCGAGCGTATAGAAGTGATCCGTGGCCCGGCCGCTGCTCGTTACGGCAATGGTGCAGCGGGTGGCGTGGTGAATATCATCACCAAAAAGGGCGACAACGAATGGCATGGCTCGTGGAATACCTATTTCAACGCACCAGAGCATAAAGATGAAGGCGCCACTAAACGCACCAACTTCAGCCTGAACGGCCCGTTGGGTGGCGATTTCAGCTTCCGTCTGTACGGCAACCTCGACAAAACCCAGGCTGATGCGTGGGATATCAACCAGGGACACCAGTCAGAACGTACCGGGATTTATGCCGACACTCTGCCCGCCGGGCGTGAAGGGGTGATCAACAAAGATATTAACGGCGTGGTGCGCTGGGACTTTGCGCCGATGAATTCGCTGGAGTTTGAAGCCGGTTACAGCCGCCAGGGCAACCTCTACGCGGGCGATACGCAGAACACCAACAGCAACGATCTGGTGAAAGAGAACTACGGCAAAGAGACCAACCGTCTTTACCGCCAGAATTACTCGCTCACCTGGAATGGCGGCTGGGATAACGGCATCACCACCAGTAACTGGGTGCAGTACGAGCACACTCGCAACTCGCGTAAGGGCGAAGGGCTGGCAGGCGGCACCGAAGGGATTTTCAGCAGCAATAAATTCGTGGATATCGATCTTTCCGACCTGATGCTGCACAGTGAAGTCAATCTTCCGCTGGATCTCCTGGTCAACCAGAACCTGACGCTGGGCAGCGAGTGGAATCAGCAGCGCATGAAAGACATGGCGTCTAACACCCAGGCGTTCCTGGGCGGCAATATTCCGGGTTCGAGCAGTACCGACCGCAGCCCCTATTCGCAGGCAGAAATCTTCTCGCTGTTTGCCGAAGACAACATGGAGCTGACCGATTCCACCATGCTGACCCCGGCACTGCGTTTTGATCATCACAGCATCGTCGGCAACAACTGGAGCCCGTCGCTGAACCTGTCACAAGGGCTTGGCGATGATTTCACGCTAAAAATGGGTATCGCCCGCGCCTACAAAGCGCCGAGTCTCTACCAGACCAACCCGAACTATATTCTGTACAGCAAAGGCCAGGGCTGCTACGCCAGCGGCACCGGCGTGGGTTGCTACATGATGGGTAATGACGATCTTAAAGCGGAAACCAGCATCAACAAAGAAATCGGTCTGGAGTTCAAGCGTGACGGCTGGTTAGCAGGCGTGACCTGGTTCCGTAACGACTATCGCAATAAGATCGAAGCGGGCTATGCGCCAATAAGCCAGACGTCGAAAGGCACGACTCAAACCGATATCTATCAGTGGGAAAACGTGCCGAAAGCGGTAGTGGAAGGGCTGGAAGGCACTCTGAACGTGCCGGTCACCGACACGGTGAACTGGACCAACAACATCACGTACATGTTGCAGAGTAAAAACAAAGAGACCGGCGACCGCCTGTCGATTATTCCGGAGTACACGCTGAACTCGACGCTGAGCTGGCAGGTGCATCAGGATGTTTCTCTGCAATCCACCTTCACGTGGTACGGCAAGCAACAGCCGAAGAAATACAACTACAAGGGTCAGCCGGTCACCGGATCGGAGACCAATGAAGTCAGCCCGTACAGCATCGTCGGCCTGAGCGCGACCTGGGACGTCACCAAAAACGTCAGCCTGACCGGCGGCGTGGACAACGTCTTCGATAAACGCCACTGGCGTGCCGGGAATGCCCAGACTACGGGCGGCAGCACAGGCTATATGTATGGCGCCGGCGCGGAAACCTATAACGAGTCCGGCCGTACGTGGTACATGAGCGTCAACACGCACTTCTGATAACCCTTCGCCCTCTCTCTCCTGGGAGAGGGCATACGGAGACAGCCATGCATGTTCAGCACCACGTGTTTCCCTTTGCCGGTTGCCTCATCCATCAGATCGATTTTGACCCCTCTACGTTTCACCCGGACGATCTACTCTGGCTTCCTCATCACGCACAGCTTCAGCAGGCGAGCCGTAAACGCCAGGCCGAACATCTGGCAGGGCGAATCGCCGCCGCGCACGCCATCAACGCATTAACCGGACACGCCACAGTACCGGGCATCGGGCCGCAGCGCGAACCGCGCTGGCCGCCGGGCATTCAGGGCAGCATCAGCCATTGCGGTCAGCAGGCGCTGGCTGTCGTCAATGAAAATGAAACGGCGCTGGTGGGGATTGATGCGGAGAGTGTGCTTCGTGAAACGCAAGCACAAGAAATCTGGCAGAGTGTAATAAAGGAAAGCGAATGCCAGCGTCTGGCATCGCTGCCCTTTCCGCTGGGCGTGACGCTGGCGTTCAGCGCCAAAGAGAGTCTGTATAAGGCCCTGCACCGTCGCGTCAACCGGCTGTTCGGGTTTGCCAGCGCGGAGGTGATAGCTGTTACGCCACACACCATGACGCTGGCGCTGACGGCGCCTCTGGCGAGTTTCGCCAAAGACACCGTCTTCACCCTTTACTGGCAGCAGGAGGGCAACCGGGTGCTCACCCTGCTTTGTGCAGCATAGCCTCCGCCTGTGCGGCAATGCTCGCGGCATCAAAACCATGGCGCTGACGCAAATAGGCACGATCCGACGCCGCCGCATATTCGCCGTCAGGAATACCCAACCGCTTGAGCGTGGCAGGCAGTGCGGATTCAGCCATCACTTCCGCCACCAGACTCCCCAGACCACCATTGATATTGTGTTCTTCAACCGTAATCACCGCCTGGCAGCCGGACAGCGCTGCGCGTAATGCTTCGGTGTCGCAGGGACGAATGGACGGCACGCTAATCACTTTCGCCTGAACGCCCGCGTCCGCCAGCCGCGTGGCGGCATCGACGATTTCATGTACTGTGGAGCCTGTCGCCACCAGCGCGATATCACGCCCTTCACGCAGTGTTACCACCGCGCCCGGCGTAAAATGATAGCTTTCATCATACAGTTCCGGCAGGGCTTTACCGTCCATGCGGATGTAGACCGGGCCAACGTAGCCCAGCGCATACTCAATAATCTGTCGGCATTCCAGCGGCGACGACGGGGCGAAAATCTGGATGCGGCCAAAACCACGCATCACTGCGAGATCATCTATAGAGTGGTGAGTGCTTGCTAACGGGCCGTAGCTGCCCCCGGCGTTCAGGCCAAACAGCTTGACGTTGGTGTTGTTGTAGCAAATATCGACTTTGATTTGTTCGTTGGCGCGAGAGATTAAAAACGGCGCCGCATTACAGGTCACCGCCACTTTACCGCCCAGCGCCAGCCCGGCGGCAGTGCCGACCATGCTCTGCTCGGCAATCCCGACGTTGACCACCCGACCGGGAAACTTCTGCATGAACGGAGAAATCTTCGCTGTGGAGGTGGAGTCCGCGACCACCGGTACCAGGTCAATCCCCTGCTCTACCGCGTCGATAAACGCCTGCACCATCACATTCGCCAGATGTTCTGCATTACTCATCTTTCAGTTCCTCCAGAGCCAGCTCAATCTCATCACCTTTCGGTACCCTGTGGTGCCACTCAGGGCGCCCCTGGATAAAGGAAATGCCTGCACCTTTGGTGGTATTGGCGATAATCACGTTCGGTTTCCCTTCCTGCTTCAGCCCTTCAAGCGCCGCCACCACGGAGGCCATATCGTTGCCCTGGCATTCGGTCACCTGCATGCCAAAAGCGCGCCATTTGTCTGCCAGCGGATCAGTGTTCATGATGTCGCGTGTGGCACCGGCCAGCTGGAGATTGTTCTTGTCGTTGATGATGACGATGTTATCCAGGCCGTAATGCGCCGCCGCCAGCGCCGCTTCCCAGTTGCTACCCTCGGCAAGCTCACCGTCGCCGGTAATGAGGAAAATGCGGCGACGGCTGTTGTCGCGTTTTGCCGCCAGCGCCAGCCCGACCGCTACCGGCAGACCGTGACCTAATGCGCCGGTATTGAGTTCAATGCCTGGTGTTTTTTGCCGTACCGGGTGGCCAGGAAGATGAGAATCAGCATGCTGATAGGTTGCCAGCCAGTCGACCGGGAAAAAACCCGCCTCGGCCAGTACACAGTAGTAGCACCCCACCGCATGCCCTTTTGACTGGATGTAAATATCCCGCTCGCTATCTTCAGTGCGGTCAGGCGCGACATTCAGAATGCGAAAATAGAGCGCGGTCAGCAGTTCAACCTGCGACAGATCCGCCCCGGTGTGACCGCCTGCCGGGCTGTTGGCATTCAACCTGACGATGTGCCGCCGTACGGCACGTGCTTTGCGCTCCAGCGCTTCAATATCATAGTTATAGGGATTCATTTAATACCTCTGAATTTAATTTCAATATGGAATATTTATTCCAGCAGGGACTAAAAAAACCAGAAATCCCCCGACAACGCACGACAGGACTGACGCCGTTGGAACGTATTCAGGTACATTCTGCCTCCTCCCCACCCGGCACCGCAGTACCCGGCGTATTTTCTGTTGACCCTGAACCACCTTGAATATATATTCACAAATGATTCTTTATTCAATTATGGTATCACTGTTGAGAAATTGTCCATAGCTGTTTTAGAGGATTGGTGAAAATTTGCGTTGCATCACACTTAAGCGTGCTTTTTTGTCGCGTAACGTGATGGGCTCAAACATAATGGCTGCAGTTAACGACTCTCTGGGGATCTACATGGCTAAGCAGGATGAACAACGGCTATTGGTGAAAATCGCTACCCTTTACTATCTGGAAGGACGCAAACAGTCCGATATCGCTCAACTTCTCTCGCTTTCTCAGTCATTTGTCTCCCGGGCGATCACCCGCTGCCAGAAAGAAGGCGTGGTGAAAATCAGTGTAGTTCAGCCGTCCAATATTTTTCTTAACCTGGAAAAAGGGATTGAAGATCGTTTTGGCATCAAACAGGCCGTGGTGGTCGATACCGAAGAGGACGCAACCGATCACACCCTCAAGCGTGCTATTGGCTCCGCGGCGGCGCACTATCTGGAAACCCGTTTGCGGCCAAAAGATCTGGTTGGCGTCTCGTCATGGAGTTCTACCATTCGCGCGATGGTGGATGAAGTCCACACGCAGAATCTCAAAGCGGGCGGCGTGATCCAGTTACTTGGTGGTGTCGGCCCGAACGGCAACGTGCAGGCGACGATTCTGACGCAAACCCTCGCCCAGCAACTGAACTGCAACGCCTGGCTGCTCCCGTCGCAGAGCATTGAAGGGTCAGTGCAGGAGAAAAACCGGCTGATCGCCAGCAAAGATGTGGCCGATGTGATTGCCCGTTTTGATGAAGTTGATATTGCCATCGTCGGTATCGGCATTCTCGAACCGTCGCAACTGCTGAAAACGTCAGGAAACTATTACGGCGAAGAGATGCTGCATGTACTGGCGGAACGCGGCGCGGTGGGTGACATCTGCCTGCACTACTACGACAAGCAAGGTAACGCGGTGTTAACGGATGATGAAGATCCGGTCATCGGCATGGCGCTGGAAACGATTAAAAAATGCCCAAATGTTATCGCCCTGGCGGGTGGCATTGATAAGGTTGGCGCTATCAAAGGGGCGCTCACGGGGGGCTATATTGATGTTTTAATCACCGATTATCCGACCGCCAGAGAGCTGATGAAATCCTGATTTTCACTCCCCGTCTTATTCTCCCGCCTTTGTGTGCTCAAAAAAAGCGCAAAGGCGGAATCCATAAAGCAACGATTTTTCAATAAGTTACAAGACAGTTTTTCTTCATGTTTTTCCTGGTGCTTACCTTTTCTTTGTGATGATAAATGTGATTATCAGCACAAATGATGATTTTGCCTGTGGCTCGCCCGTATGAATCTGGCTAAGGTATTAAATAAATAATCAACACCGAATATATATTCAGTGATTGCAAAAGTGATAACGAAATGTCACACCGAAGCCTGACAGAAACGCGATGCCACCACCAGGGGCAGGCCGGAGTGTGACGCAGGAGAAAAACCATGTTCACAGCCACAAAAGAGATCATTATTGCGCTGGACGAAGGGACAACCAATGCCAAAGCCGTCGCGCTTGATGGCCGCGGCAACGTTGTCGCCCGTTTTTCTCAACCGCTCGCTATCCAGACGCCACGCGAAGGATGGGTCGAGCAATCCGGTGAAATGCTGGTCAGCGCTTCGCTGCAGGTGCTTGCACAAGCGGTCGCGCAGGTCGGAGCGGAGAATGTTGCCGCCCTGGCGATCAGCAATCAGCGGGAAACTGCCATCGGCTGGTATCGCAGCAGTGGAAAACCGCTGAATGCGGCCATTACCTGGCAGTGCACGCGTGGTGCAGGTTTTTGCGAGGCGTTGTGTCGCGACAACCTGGAGCAGCAGATCAAAGCCGTCACTGGTCTGCCCGTCTCACCGATGTTTTCCGCCTCCAAAATGCGCTGGTTGCTGGAATCGGTGCCTGACGGGCAGCAGCTGGCGGAGGACGGCGAGATCTGTCTCGGTACCATCGACAGCTGGTTGCTGTGGAATCTGACCGGCGGCGCGCAGTTCAGTTGTGATTTCTCCAACGCCTCGCGCACCCAGTTGCTCAATCTGCAAACCGGACAGTGGGATGACGAGATGCTGAAAGTATTCCGCATTCCGCGTAACGCCCTGCCGGAAATTAAACCTTCCAGCGGCCTGTTCGGTTATACCCGTGGCTTACCGGCCATTCCTGACGGCATCCCGGTGATGTCGATGGTGGGTGACTCTCACGCAGCGTTGTTCGGCCACGCGCTGGGTGAATTGGGCTGCGTTAAAGCCACTTATGGCACGGGATCGTCGGTCATGGCGCCCGTCAGCACCGCCCAGTGCAATATCGACGCTTTAGCCACCACTATCGCCTGGCACGACGGCGAACGGCTGGTTTACGGGCTGGAAGGTAATATTCCACACACCGGCGATGCCGTGGCGTGGATGGCCGACAGCACCGGGCTGAGCGAGCTGTCAGAGAAAGAACTTACTCATGAACTCAACACCCTGCCCGCCTCGGTGGAATCAACGCTCGGCGTCTATTTCGTTCCGGCGCTGACGGGGCTCGGCGCGCCCTGGTGGGATCCGCAGGCGCGCGGCGTGATTTGCGGGCTCAACCGCGGCGTGAAACGTGCGCACCTGATCCGTGCCGCACTGGAATCGATCACCTATCAGATTGCTGATGTGGTGATGGCGATGCGCCAGCACAGCGACTTTACCCTCACCGCGCTGATGGTTGACGGTGGCCCGACGAAAAATGACTGGTTAATGCAGTATCAGGCCGATTTGCTCGGTTGCCCGGTAATGCGCAGCGATGTACCGGAGCTGTCGGCAATCGGCGCAGCGTTACTGGCGCGAAAAGCGCTGACCCAGGTGTCCGTGCAGGAGATGAAAGCGTTTCTTGCACTGCACAGTGAATTCCACCCGGATGCCGAACGCCATCAGCGATTGCAGACCCGGTGGCAAGGCTGGCGGGATGCCGTGGAACGCACGCTATGGAAGCCAACCCATTAAGCCATCTACAGAAACTGAACAGAATTAAAGCCTTACGTTGTTTCAACCGTACCCGACAATAACTATATAGAGAGAACATTGTCATGAAATTACGTTTATCGCTGTTAACCGTTGCTACCCTGACTGCTTTTTCTCTGTCTGCCCAGGCCGCAGAGAAAGGCACGATTATGATCCTCGTGAACTCACTGGATAACCCGTACTACGCCTCCGAGGCGAAAGGCGCCAGTGAAAAAGCGAAGGAACTGGGGTATTCCACCACCATTCTTTCTCACGGTGAGGACGTTAAAAAACAGAACGAACTGATTGATACCGCTATTGGTAAAAAAGTTCAGGGGATCATCCTCGATAACGCCGATTCCACCGCCAGCGTCGCTGCGGTTAAAAAGGCCAAAGACGCCGGCATTCCGGTAGTCCTGATTAACCGTGAAATTCCGGTCGATGACGTGGCGCTGGTGCAGATCACCCACAACAACTTCCAGGCTGGTTCCGAAGTCGCCAACGTGTTCGTTGAGAAAATGGGCGAAAAAGGCAAATACGCAGAGCTGACCTGTAACCTCGCAGATAACAACTGCGTCACCCGTTCCAAATCGTTCCACCAGGTCATCGACCAGTACCCGGATATGGTCAGCATTGCCCGTCAGGATGCCAAAGGCACGTTGATCGACGGCAAACGCATCATGGACAGTATTCTGCAGGCGCACCCTGACGTGAAAGGCGTGATCTGCGGCAACGGTCCGGTTGCGCTGGGCGCGATTGCGGCGCTGAAAGCGGCGAACCGTAACGACGTGGTGGTGGTCGGTATTGACGGCAGCAACGACGAGCGCGATGCGGTGAAAGCCGGCACGCTCCAGGCCACCGTGATGCTGCAGGCGCAGGCCATCGCAGCGCAAGGGGTGACTGATCTCGATAACTACCTGCAAAACGGGAAAACCCCGGAAAAACAACGCGTGATGTTCCGCGGCGTCCTGATTGAAAAGGACAACGCAGACAAAGTACAGGATTTCAATATCAAGTCCTGAGTTCGGGTTGTCGCGCCCCCGCTTCGGGGGCGCAGAGGAGAGAGTTATGTACAGAAAAGCCTGGCTGGCGCTGGCCATCATTGCGCTCGGAGGCTGTCGGATCGTGTCTGAAAAAGAGCTCGCCGACCTGAAAACGCCGCCGAACCCGCACATGGCTGAAGCGGCAAAAACCTGGCAGGAAAAACTGGTACCGCAAGTGGTGCAACTGGCGCGCCCTGCGGGTGAACTGCTGACCGCCCTGCATGCTGCCAAAGATATTGATACCGCCTGTAAAACCCTGGGCTACCGCGCGCAGGATGAAAACCCGTGTATTTTCTATGTGAAGGTTACCGGACCGGTAGAAAAAATCGATACCGCCTCACGTAGCGGCAAAATGACCATAAAAGATACCAGCGGTAACGACGTGGTGGTGCAAATCGGCCCGACGATCCGCGGTACGCAATTGCGCGACGGCTACAAAGGCCTCAGCTATGGCGATTTTAACGATCAGGTGCTGTACGGCGATTATGGTCGGGCAATTAACGACCAGGCGGTGAAAATGATCCAGGCGACGCCGTTAAAAACTGGCGAGCAGGCGGAAGTGTATGGCGTGTTCTCGGCCTGGGATGTTCCTGACACCCTGCCCGATGTTACACCCGCGAAAATCGTCCGCGCAGGGGGGCAGTAAGATGTCACAGCAAGAGCCCGTTACCTCACCGGTTGCCGAACCCGATGTGATCATCGAAACACGTGCGCTGTCCCGCATTTATCCAGGCGTTATCGCGCTGGATAACGTGGACTATCGGGTCTATCGCAATAAAGTGAACGTCCTGATTGGCGAAAACGGCGCTGGTAAATCCACCATGATGAAAATGCTGGCGGGAGTGGAATCGCCCTCTTCCGGCGAAATGTTGCTGGAGGGGAAACCGGTCTCGTTTAATTCCACCCATCAGGCGGAAAAAAATGGCATCAGCATTATTTTTCAGGAACTGAACCTGTTCCCGAACATGAACGTGATGGATAACATTTTTATCGCTAACGAGTTCTTTCAGCACGGAAAAATCAACGAAAAATACCAGTACGAGCTGACGAAAGCGCTGCTCGATCGCCTTGAGCTGGATGTCGACCCTTATACGCCGCTCGAAGAGTTAGGCATCGGTCACCAGCAACTGGTGGAGATTGCCCGTGCGCTCTCTAAAGATACCCGCGTGTTGATCATGGATGAACCGACCTCGGCGCTCAGCCAGTCGGAAGTTAAAGTGCTGTTTAACGTCATTGAACAGCTCAAACGCCGCGGCGTGACCATTATTTATATTTCCCACCGGCTGGAAGAGCTGATGGAAATTGGCGATCACATCACCATTTTCCGTGACGGGCGTTTCATCAGCGAACGCAAGGTCAGCGAGGCCAGCATTCCGTGGATCATCGAACAGATGGTCGGAGACAAGAAAAAACATTTTGATTATCAGCCCGCGCCGCAGGGCGAAACCGTTCTCAACGTCAGCGGCCTGACGGCGCTGCACCAGAGTGGCGGCTACAAGCTCAATGACGTCAGCTTCAGCCTGAAAAAGGGCGAAGTGATCGGCATTTACGGTCTGCTGGGTGCCGGGCGCACCGAACTGTTTAAAGGACTGGTGGGGCTGATGCCCTGCCAGCAGGGCAGCGTCCACCTGAACGGCCTGTGTCTCGACAAAGCCCCGTTTCAGACCCGCCTGAAGCATGGGCTGGCGCTGGTGCCGGAAGATCGTCAGGGTGAAGGCGTGATCCAGATGATGTCAATTCAGTCCAACATGACGCTCTCCGATTTCAGTCTGCAGGGTTTTCGCCGGGCCTGGAAATGGCTCAACCCCCACAAGGAGCGCGCCAGCGTGAAGGAGATGATCCAGCAACTGGCGATCAAAGTCAGTGATCCGGAACTGCCGATCACCTCGCTCAGTGGGGGCAACCAGCAAAAAGTGGTGCTGGGGAAAGCGCTGATGACGCAGCCGCAGGTGGTGTTTCTCGATGAGCCAACGCGGGGTATCGACGTGGGCGCTAAAACCGATGTCTATCACCTGATCGGCAAAATGGCGCAACAGGGGCTGGCGGTGATGTTCTCTTCATCCGAGCTGGATGAAGTGATGGCGCTGGCAGACCGTATTCTGGTGATGGCCGACGGTCGGATCACCGCCGATTTGCCGCGTCATGAAGTCACCCGGGAAAAATTGATTGCCGCATCAACCCCACAAGATTAATCAGGCTGGAATCGATCATGAATCAGAAATATATGCTTTATATGTACCTGCTGAAGGCCAGAACGTTTATCGCTCTGCTGCTGGTTATCGCCGTCTTCAGCGTGATGGTACCGAATTTCCTGACCACCTCTAACCTGTTGATCATGACCCAGCACGTCGCCATTACTGGCCTGCTGGCGATTGGCATGACGCTCGTGATCCTCACCGGCGGCATTGACCTTTCCGTCGGTGCCGTCGCCGGGATCTGCGGCATGGTCGCCGGGGCGCTGCTGACCAACGGTATGCCCATCTGGGGCGACAACATCATCTTCTTCAATGTCCCGGAAGTGATTCTGTGCGTCGCGGTGTTTGGCATCATTGTCGGCTTTATTAACGGCACCGTCATCACCCGCTTCGGCGTGGCACCGTTTATCTGTACCCTCGGCATGATGTACGTCGCGCGTGGCGTGGCGCTGTTGTTCAATGACGGCAGTACCTACCCGAACCTTAACGGCATGGATGCGCTGGGCAATACCGGCTTCGCGATTCTCGGTTCCGGTACGCTGCTTGGCATCTACATTCCCATCTGGCTGATGGTTGGCTTTCTGCTGCTCGGCTACTGGATCACGACCAAAACTCCACTCGGCCGCTACATCTACGCCATCGGCGGTAACGAATCTGCCGCGCGTCTGGCGGGTGTGCCGGGCGTCAAAGTGAAGATTTTTGTCTACGCCTTCTCCGGCCTCTGCGCAGCGCTGGTCGGGCTGATTGTCGCCTCGCAATTGCAGACCGCCCACCCGATGACCGGCAACATGTTTGAGATGGACGCCATCGGCGCCACCGTGCTCGGCGGCACCGCGCTGGCCGGTGGGCGTGGTCGCGTCTCCGGCTCGATCATCGGTGCTTTTGTCATCGTCTTCCTCGCCGACGGCATGGTGATGATGGGCGTCAGCGATTTCTGGCAGATGGTCATCAAAGGCGTGGTTATCGTCACCGCCGTGGTGGTTGATCAGTTCCAGCAACGCCTGCAGAACAAAGTCATCCTGCTCCGCCGCCATGAAGAGAAACAGGCCGTTTCTCAGGGAACCGCCGCCCCGCAGGGTTAACCGACATTCCACCGGGCACCGTGTGGCCCGGTTTTATTAAGGAGAAACAAATGCAACGAGATTTCAGCAACAAAACGGTTGTGATCACCGGCGCATGTCGGGGGATTGGCGCAGGAATTGCGGAACGTTTCGCCCGTGACGGCGCCCGGCTGGTGATGGTATCGAACGCGGAGCGTGTCCATGAAACCGCAGAACAACTGCGTCAGCGCTACCAGGCCGATATTCTCTCCCTGCAGGTAGACGTCACTGATGAGGCGCAGGTTCGCGCGCTATATGAACAGGCAGCAGCGCGTTTCGGCACCATTGATGTCTCCATCCAGAACGCCGGGGTGATCACCATTGATTATTTCGACCACATGCCGAAAGCCGATTTCGAAAAAGTGCTGGCAGTGAATACAACCGGCGTCTGGCTGTGCTGCCGGGAAGCGGCGAAATACATGGTGAAACAGAACCACGGCTGCCTGATTAACACCTCATCTGGTCAGGGTCGCCAGGGGTTCATCTACACCCCACATTATGCCGCCAGCAAGATGGGCGTGATTGGGATCACCCAAAGCCTCGCCCATGAACTGGCGCCATGGAACATCACCGTTAACGCTTTTTGTCCGGGCATCATCGAAAGCGAAATGTGGGAGTACAACGATCGCGTCTGGGGGCAGATCCTCAGCAGCGACAAAAAACGCTACGGCAAAGGCGAACTGATGGCGGAATGGGTGGAAGGCATTCCATTGAAACGCGCAGGGCAACCCGCAGACGTGGCCGGGTTGGTGGCGTTCCTCGCCTCTGATGATGCACGTTATATCACCGGCCAGACGATTAACGTCGATGGCGGCCTGATCATGTCCTGAGGGAGACAGCACCATGATAGCGAAAGATTTTGCTCAACAACTGTTTTCTCTCAAAGACCGCGTCGCGTTCGTGACGGGTGCAGGTAGCGGCATCGGGCAGACCATCGCCTGGGGTTTTGCCAGCGCTGGTGCGCGAGTGGTCTGTTTTGATTTGCGCGATGACGGCGGTCTTGCCGATACCGTTAAGCATATCGAAGCCATCGGCGGCGAAGCCTGCCTGTTTACCGGCGATGTCCGCAAACTTAGCGATCTGCGCGAGGCGGTGAAACTGGCGAAACAGCAGTACGGGCGTCTTGATGTGGCGCTCAACGCCGCAGGGATCGCCAACGCCAATCCGGCGCTGGAAATGGATACTGAGCAATGGCAACGGGTGATCGATATCAACCTCACCGGTGTGTGGAACTCCTGCAAAGCGGAAGCCGAGCTGATGCTGGAATCCGGTGGCGGGTCGATTATCAACATCGCTTCGATGTCCGGGGTGATCGTCAACCGTGGCCTTGAGCAGGCGCACTACAATTGCTCGAAAGCGGGTGTCATTCACCTGAGCAAAAGTCTGGCGATGGAGTGGGTGGATAAGCACATCCGCGTCAATTCCATTAGCCCGGGCTATACCGCCACGCCGATGAACACGCGCCCGGAGATGGTGCATCAGACCCAGGCGTTTGAAAGCCAGACGCCGATGCAACGCATGGCATCTGTCCAGGAAATGGCTGGCCCCGCCATCTTTCTTGCCAGCGACGCCTCGTCGTTCTGTACTGGCGTGGACCTGCTGGTCGATGGCGGTTTTGCCTGCTGGTAATTACAGGCCGGGAAACATCACGCTGTTTCCCGGCGCTTCGCGATGCAGATGCAAAAAGCGGGATTACTGTGCCGCAAGCGCAGTGAAAAAAGCAGGGTTGTCCCGGATCACATTCAATACTTTTGCCGCCAGTCCGGTGGGATTACGCCGTTTGGACTCCCAGCTTTTTATCGTATCAACACTTGTGCCTAATGCTCTCGCCATTTCACTTTGGGTGACATTAAGCTGCTCTCTTATCGCCCGAACATCCGCCACTTCGTAGCGAGTGACCCTTGCCGGCGCCCTCTTCCCGGCCTGGATTTCGACGGCCTCTTCCAGCGAAGATTTTAGTTCATCAAAGATACTCATCGCATGCCTCACGTTGCGCTTTGGAGTACATAGTACACCTTTCATTCACACCACTTAAAGTGTTTTCTGTGAGAAGCGCTGTCAGCTTTTTGAGCTCCGCTTTTTCTGCGCTGGTCAGGCTGTCCTTTTCATTCAGATATCTGGAAACATCACGCTGTTTCCCGGCGCTTCGCGATGCAGATGGATAAAGTTCAGGTGACGCTCGTACTGGTCCAGAATGTCAGTGATCACCTGTTCTTTGCTGTAGTCCATCAGGTCGTTGCCCTGGCTCCCCTCCAGTAAGAACGTTTCCAGCCGGTAATAGGTCGATTTCCCGCTGCGGGCGCGATACGTAAAGCCCGGCACCGAGTAGAGTTGCGGCCATACCTGGTAGATAAAGTTCTGCTCGTCACCCATATGCACCAGCAGTTCCAGATGCCCCAACAAATCCCCCTCTTCCGGCGGCAGGCTTTTCAGTTCAACGTAAGCACCACGCACCCGCAGTTCCTGCGCCACCTCTTCCATCGCCGGGTAGCACACTGTCTCCATCATCTGTTTGGTGTAGCGCGTACCCGGGTAATTCATCAGGCGCGACAACCGTTTTTTCCAGCTCAGCCGGTCATGTACTCCCAACGGTCGCGGCGCGGTATCGCGGCTGGCGCTGACGCGGCGATAATCTTCCACCTTCAGGGATTTATACAATCCGGCCATCACGAAGAAAATGACAAAACTGAATGGCAGCCCCATGATCACGGTAGCGTTCTGCAATGCGGATATTCCGTTAGTCATCAACATGCCGAGCGTCAGCAAACCAATCACCACAGACCAGAACATACGCAGCCAGTTAGGCGCATCACTGTTGATATCCTTCAGTTTTGAGGTGAAATTCCCGAGCACCAGCGCGCCGGAATCCGCCGAGGTGACGTAAAAAAGCAACCCGGTGATAGTCGCTACCGAAGCGCTAAAGGTAAAGGCCGGGTACTGCGCCAGCAGGCTGTAGAAACCGCGCTCAGGGTGAGCAATCGCTTCCTGCGCAAAACCCGCATCGCCATGAATAATTTCGTACAACGCGCTGTTACCAAACACTGACAGCCACAGCAGCGTGAAGGTGAACGGAATGATCAGCGTTCCCATCACAAACTGACGGATGGTGCGCCCGCGCGAAATACGCGCCAGGAACAGGCCGACAAACGGCGACCACGCCACCCACCAGGCCCAGAAAAAGAGCGTCCAGCTGTTCATCCACTCGACCGGACGATCGAAGGCGAAGCTGTTCAGCGTCATGCCCATAAAGCGATTAACGTAATCACCGACGTTCAGCACCAGCGCGTTGAGCAAGAACTCGGTATCGCCCATGAACAGGATAAACAGAATCAGCCCCAGCGCCAGCACCACATTCAGCTCCGACAGCACACGGATGCCTTTATCAACGCCCGAGGTCACAGAGATAGTGGCAATAATCACTGACAGCACAATCAGCGCCGTTTTCGCCGCCATCGAGTCCGGAATATCAAACAGCACGCTCAGGCCATAGTTGAGTTGCACCACGCCGATGCCGAGGGTGGTAGCAATCCCGAAGATGGTGCCGATCACCGCCGCGATATCAACGGTGTGGCCAATCGGGCCGTTGATCTTTTTTCCGAAGATGGGATAAAGCGCCGAGCGGATGGTCAGCGGCAGGTTATATCGGTAACTGAAGTAACCGAGCGCCATCCCCATCAGCGCGTACATCGACCAGCCAGTCAGCCCGTAGTGGAACAGCGTCCAGACCATCGCCTGACGCGCGGCTTCCATCGTCTGCCCCTGCCCTTCCGGCGGCAGCATGTACTGGGTGACCGGCTCAGCAACGGAGAAGAACATCAGGTCGATGCCGATCCCGGCGGCAAACAGCATCGCCGCCCAGCTTAAAACACTAAACTCCGGTTTCGACTGCTCCGGCCCCAGCTTCACCGAACCAAAGCGTGAACAGGCGATGCATACCACAAAGACGATATATAGCGTTGCCGCCAGCAGATAATACCAGCCGAAGGTTTTCGATACCCAGTTCAGCGTCCTGCCAATCAGTCCCGCCGAGAAATCGCTGAAGAAGATGGTCATCAGGGAAAACAACAAAATCAGTCCGGCAGAGGTGTAGAAAACCACCGGATTGATTTTGTCCTTTTCTCTGGGTTGCGGAAGATCTGTCATCCGATAACCTCACTCTTTTTGTAACTATTTAAAATCAAATCGGTAACAATTAAGACACATTTTATATTGAACGTCCAATCAAAAACCGCTTTAATGTATAACCTGAGCTGATGAATGGAGGGCGAGAAATGCCCAAACTGGGGATGCAACCGATACGACGCCGACAGCTGATCGACGCCACGCTAGAGGCCATTAATGAAGTGGGAATGCACGATGCGACCATCGCGCAGATCGCCCGCCGGGCGGGGGTATCGACCGGGATCATCAGCCATTATTTTCAGGATAAAAACGGCCTGCTGGAAGCCACCATGCGTGACATCACCAGCCAGTTGCGTGATGCGGTATTACGACGTTTACAGGCATTGCCAGGCGCATCGGCAGAACGGCGGTTGCAGGCGATTGTCGAGGGCAACTTTGATGACAGCCAGATAAGCCCTGCGGCAATGAAAGCGTGGCTGGCGTTCTGGGCCAGCAGTCTGCATCAGCCGATGCTCTGGCGATTGCAACAGGTCAGCAGCCGTCGTCTGCTCTCCTGCATCGTTTACGAATTCAGGCGCGAGCTGCCGCGCGACCAGGCGCAGCAGGCCGGACACGGTCTGGCGGCGCTGATTGACGGGCTCTGGCTGCACGCCGCACTCAGCGGCAAGCCGTTCGAGCAGGAACGCGCCCGTACCCTGACCCATCATTTCATCAGCCAGCATTTACCACCGGCTACTGACTAACGGAGGAACCATGTCCCGACTGGCCGAACAACAGCTTTATATTCATGGTGGTTATACAAACGCCACCAGCGGCACCCATTTCGAGACCATTAACCCGGCGAACGGCGAGGTGCTGGCAACGGCCCAGGCCGCCGGACGCGACGACGTTGACCGTGCGGTGAAAAGCGCGCAGCAGGGGCAGAAAATCTGGGCAGCGATGACCGCCATGGAACGCTCACGCATCCTGCGTCGGGCTGTCGATATTCTGCGCGAGCGCAATGACGAACTGGCAAAACTGGAAACTCTCGACACCGGCAAACCCTTCTGCGAAACCTCGACAGTGGATATTGTCACCGGCGCCGACGTGCTGGAGTATTACGCAGGACTCATCCCGGCGCTGGAAGGCCGTCAGATCCCGCTGCGCGATACGTCGTTCGTCTACACCCGCCGCGAGCCGCTGGGCGTTGTTGCGGGCATCGGCGCATGGAACTACCCGATTCAGATTGCGCTGTGGAAATCCGCCCCGGCGCTCGCCGCAGGTAACGCGATGATCTTCAAGCCAAGCGAAGTGACACCATTGACCGCGCTAAAACTGGCGGAAATCTACAGCGAGGCAGGTCTGCCGGACGGCGTATTTAACGTGCTGCCAGGCGTTGGCGCAGAGACCGGACAGTATCTGACTGAACATCCTGGCATCGCCAAAGTGTCGTTTACCGGCGGCGTCGCCAGCGGCAAAAAAGTGATGGCTAACGCGGCGGCCTCGTCGCTGAAAGAGGTCACGATGGAGCTGGGCGGTAAATCGCCGCTAATCATTTTTGACGATGCGGATCTGAATCTCGCTGCAGACATCGCCATGATGGCGAACTTCTTCAGCTCCGGCCAGGTGTGCACCAACGGCACGCGGGTGTTCGTGCCGGCGTCACTGAAAGCGGAGTTTGAATCGCGCATTCTGGCGCGCGTGAAACGTATTCGCCCAGGCGATCTGTTCGACAGTACAACCAATTTCGGTCCGCTGGTGAGCTTCCCGCACCGCGACAACGTGCTGCGCTACATGGACGCGGGCCGTCGTGAAGGCGCCACCCTGCTGTGCGGCGGCGACGCGCTGAGAGGCGACGGCTTTGACAATGGCGCGTGGGTCGCCCCGACGGTCTTCACCGACTGCCGCGACGACATGACCATTGTGCGCGAAGAGATCTTCGGCCCGGTGATGTCCATCCTCACTTACGACAGCGAAGAAGAGGTGATTCGTCGCGCCAACCAGACCGATTATGGCCTGGCGGCTGGTGTCGTCACGGCCGATCTCAACCGCGCCCATCGCGTTATTCATCAACTGGAAGCAGGGATCTGCTGGATCAATACCTGGGGTGAATCCCCGGCGGAAATGCCCGTCGGCGGTTACAAACACTCCGGCATTGGTCGCGAAAACGGCGTAATGACGCTGGAAAGCTATACCCAAGTGAAATCCATCCAGGTCGAGATGGCGAAATTTCAGTCCATTTTTTAACCCGGAGGTGCAATGCAATTTGACTACATCATTATTGGTGCCGGTTCTGCCGGCAACGTACTGGCAACACGACTGACGGAAGACGCGGAGACCACCGTTCTGCTGCTGGAAGCGGGCGGTCCCGATTACCGTTTTGATTTTCGCACCCAGATGCCCGCAGCGCTGGCCTTCCCGTTACAGGGCAAGCGCTATAACTGGGCCTATGAAACTGAGCCTGAACCTTATATGAATCACCGCCGGATGGAGTGCGGGCGCGGCAAAGGACTTGGCGGTTCGTCGCTCATCAACGGCATGTGCTATATCCGTGGCAACGCCATGGATCTCGATAACTGGGCTGAGGCGCCAGGGCTTGAGCACTGGAGCTATCTCCACTGCTTGCCCTACTACCGCAAAGCGGAATCGCGCGATATCGGTGCCAACGACTATCACGGCGGCGACGGTCCGGTGAGCGTCACCACCGCGAAAGAAAATAATAATCCACTGTTCCATGCGATGGTCGAGGCGGGCATACAGGCGGGTTATCCGCGCACCGACGATCTCAACGGTTATCAGCAGGAAGGGTTTGGTCCGATGGACAGAACGGTGACGCCGCAGGGACGGCGCGCCAGTACCGCCCGCGGCTACCTGGATCAGGCAAAAAACAGACCGAATCTGACCATTAAAACCCATGCCCTGACCGACCATATTATTTTTGACGGCAAACGCGCTGTGGGCGTCGAGTGGCTGGAGGGCGACAGCACCGTGCCTGTAAAAGCGACAGCACGCAAAGAAGTCTTACTTTGCGCAGGTGCTATCGCCTCGCCGCAGATCCTGCAACGCTCTGGTGTGGGCAGCGCCGCGCTGCTGAAAGAATTTGCGATCCCGTTGGTTCACGACCTGCCTGGCGTTGGCGAAAACCTGCAGGATCACCTGGAAATGTATTTGCAGTATGAATGCAAAGAGCCGGTGTCGCTCTACCCGGCGTTGCAGTGGTGGAACCAGCCGAAAATCGGCGCGGAATGGCTGTTTAGCGGCACTGGCATCGGGGCCAGCAACCAGTTTGAAGCGGGCGGGTTTATCCGCAGCCGCGAGGAATTTCGCTGGCCGAACATTCAGTATCACTTCCTGCCGGTCGCCATTAACTACAACGGCTCCAATGCGGTAAAAGAGCACGGTTTCCAGTGCCATGTCGGCTCCATGCGCTCGCCAAGCCGCGGCCATGTGCGGCTGAAATCACGCGATCCGCGCGCGCACCCGGCGATCCTGTTTAACTACATGTCCTGCGAACAGGACTGGCAGGAGTTCCGTGACGCGATCCGCATCACCCGTGAGATCATGCATCAGCCCGCGCTGGACAAATACCGTGGCCGGGAAATCAGCCCTGGCATTGACTGCCAGACCGACGAGCAACTTGATGCGTTTGTGCGAAATCACGCCGAAACCGCTTTTCACCCGTGCGGCAGCTGTAAGATGGGCTACGACGACATGGCAGTGGTCGACGGCGAAGGCCGCGTACATGGCCTGGAAGGGCTGCGGGTGGTGGATGCGTCAATCATGCCGCAAATTATCACTGGCAACCTGAACGCCACCACCATCATGATCGGTGAGAAAATCGCCGATGCGATTCGCCAGCGCCCGCCACTGCTTAAAAGCAACGCCGCTTATTACGTGGCCGGTGACGCCCCGGTGCGTCGGTAACCCCTCCCCCTTTCTTAGCCCGTCTTCACGGGCTAATGCTTTTCTGTTCCTGTCTATACTTTTATCGAATAAATTATTCTGAATTATGACTTTACGGAATTCAGGCGGCGTCCTACCGTAGCGAAGCATAATAATCACACAATATTCATTTTTTCAGGGGTTGCTCATGACTAAGAAACTGTTGCCGTTAGTAATACTGGCTGCGCTGTCAGCCTCCGCCTGGGCCGCGACGCCGCCCACGACGTTGGTTGTGGCTCAGGGGCTTGATGACATCGTCAGCCTTGACCCGGCCGAAGCCAACGAGTTGTCGAGTATTCAGACCGTCCCGAGTCTTTATCAGCGGCTGGTGCAGCCGGATCGCGATAACCCGGAAAAAATCACCCCGATCCTCGCCGAAAGCTGGCAGGCTGATCCCGCCGCCAGAACCCTGACCGTGAAGCTGAAAAGCGACGCGAAATTCGCTTCCGGCAACCCGTTACGGCCGGAAGACGTGATTTTTTCGTATACCCGCGCGGTAAAGCTGAACAAGTCTCCGGCGTTCATTCTTAACGTTCTCGGCTGGGAAGCGAACAACATCGACAGCCAGTTGACGAAAATTGACGACCATACGCTGCAACTGCACTGGACGGCAGACGTCAGTCCGGCGGTGGCGCTGAATATTCTCTCCACGCCGATTGCCTCTATCGTTGATGAAAAGCTGGTTGCCGCCAATGTGAAGGGCGACGACTTCGGCAACACCTGGTTGAAAATGCATTCCGCTGGCAGCGGCGCGTTTAAAATGCGCGTCTACCAGCCGCATCAGGCCATCGTGCTGGATGCTAACACCAGCTCGCCTGGCGGTGCGCCGAAACTGAAAAACATCATCATCAAAAACGTGCCGGACCCGGCCTCCCGCCGTCTGCTGATCCAGCAGGGCGACGCTGACGTGGCGCGTGATCTCGGTGCTGATCAAATCGCCGCGCTGCAGGGCAAAGCGGGAATCAAGGTACTGAGTATTCCTTCTGCTGAACAAAACTACGTGGCGTTTAACACCGCCAATAGCGCCAACCCGCTGCTGAAAAACCCGGCGTTCTGGGAAGCGGCGCGCTGGCTGGTGGATTACGACGGCATCACCAAAAATCTGCTGAAGGGGCAGTATTTCGTCCATCAGAGCTTCCTGCCGGTAGGGCTGCCGGGGGCGATTGAAGATAACCCGTTCAAATTCGATCCGGCCAAAGCGAAAGCGATTCTGGAAAAAGCGGGCATTAAAGACGCGCACTTCACGCTGGACGTGGAAAACAAACCACCGTTTATCACCATCGCGCAGTCAATGCAGGCGAGCTTTGCGCAGGGTGGCGTGAAAGTAGACTTGCTGCCTGCCGCCGGTAGTCAGGTGTACGCCCGCGTGCGAGCGAAACAGCATCAGGCCGCAGTTCGTCTGTGGATCCCCGACTACTTCGACGCCCACTCCAACGCCAGCGCCTTTGCCTGGAATGACGGAAAATCCAGCACCGTGGCAGGTCTGAACGGCTGGGATATTCCGGATCTCAACAAACAAACGCTGGCAGCCGTCGCGGAGCCTGATCCGGCAAAACGTCTTGACCTGTACAAGAATATGCAGGAAGAACTACAGCGCAGTTCTCCGTACGTGTTCATTGACCAGGGTAAAACCCAGATCGTGGTGCGTGACAACGTGAAAGGGTATCAGCAGGGTCTGAATGCCGACATGGTGTGGTACGATAAAGTGACCAAATAATTCGCCCGCAGTGCCGGGTGGCGCTACGCCTTACCCGGCCTGCAACACTGTGCGAGCCCGATAAAGAGCGTTTCATGTCTGACTTGTCTCCCCGCGTGTGGCGGCTGCTCCAGCCGTTGTTCACGCTTGCCCTGACCCTGCTCGGCCTGCTGCTGGTGACGTTTGCCCTGTCGGCGCTGTCGCCGGTAGACCGGGTATTGCAAATCGTCGGCGATCACGCCAGCCAGTCCACGTATGATCAGGTGCGCCACCAGTTAGGACTCGACCAGCCGCTGCCGGTGCAGTTCTGGCACTACCTGGTGAACCTCGCCCGTGGCGATCTCGGTACCGCCAGCGCCACCGGGCAACCAGTATTACAGGATCTGCTGGCGGCGTTTCCGGCGACGTTAGAACTGGCGACGCTGGCGCTGATCGCAGGTGCGGTGCTCGGCGTGATTGCCGGGGTGCTGTGCGCCCGCTTTGCCGGTTCGCCGTGGGATCTGGCGGTTCGCACCGTGACGCTGCTTGGCAACTCGGTGCCGATTTTCTGGCTCGGCCTGCTGATGCTGGCGCTGTTCTACGCCAGACTGCAGTGGAGCGCCGGACCAGGGCGGCTCGATGACATTTACCAGTTTACGGTGGAACCTAAAACGGGCTTTGCGCTCATCGACACCTGGCTGTCCGGGGATCGCGAGGCCTTCAAAAACGCCATCAGCCATCTGGTGTTGCCCGTAGCACTGCTCGGTTACTATTCACTTGCCAGCATTACCCGCCTCACCCGCTCCGCCTGCCTGAGCGAAATGAACAAAGAGTATATCCTGCTGGCGCGCGCCAAAGGCGCTGGTGAGATGACCATTCTGCTGCGTCATGTATTGCCCAACATTCGCGGGACGCTGCTGACGGTGATCGCACTAGCGTATACCAGCATGCTGGAGGGCGCGGTGCTTACCGAAACCGTCTTTTCCTGGCCCGGAATCGGCCGCTACCTGACCACCGCCCTGTTCGCGGGCGACACCACCGCCATCATGGGTGGCACGCTGCTCATTGGCGCCAGCTTCGTACTGATTAACCATCTCACCGATTTCCTGGTACGACTGACTGATCCGAGGGTGCGCTGATGCCGGTATCACTGTTTCTCCTCCGTCTGCGTCGCTCGCCCGCAGCATTGTGTGGCCTGACGCTGGCACTCTTCCTGATATTGATTGCGCTGTTTGCCCCGTGGCTGGCACCGCAGGATCCGAACTGGCAGGACGCCGCCGCGCGGCTGCAGGCGCCGAATGCGCAACACTGGCTGGGCACTGACAGTTACGGGCGCGATCTGCTGTCGCGTCTGCTATACGGCACCCGCCCGGCGCTCGGTCTGGTGGCACTGGTGACGGTCATCACCCTGCCCGTCGGTCTGCTGGTCGGGATTCTCTCCGGGTATTATGGCGGCTGGCTGGAGCGCGTACTGATGCGCTTTACCGACGTGGTGATGTCGATGCCGCGTCTGATCCTGGCGTTTGCCTTTGTCGCCATGCTCGGCCCGGGTCTGGTCAACGGCGCGCTGGCGCTGGCATTGACCACCTGGCCTGCTTACGCTCGTCAGGCACGCAGTGAAATTCAGCGCCTGCGCCACAGTGACTATCTCGCCGCCGCCGAAATGATGGGCATTCGCGGGTTGCGGTTGTTGACAGGCCATATTCTGCCGCTGTGCCTGCCATCCGCCATCGTGCGGCTGGCGCTGGATCTGGCGGGGATTATTCTCGCCGCTGCCGGTCTTGGTTTCCTCGGCCTCGGCGCGCGCCCGCCAATGTCTGAATGGGGCGCGATGATCGCCGATGGTATGCAGGTGATTTTCGATCAATGGTGGGTGGCTGCCATTCCGGGGGCGGCAATTCTGCTCGCCAGTCTTGCCTTCAATCTGCTGGGCGATGGCCTGCGCGACATTCTGGAGCCGCAACATGACTGATTCACGACTCTGCGTACAAAACCTGAATATCGACTACCCCGGCGCCCGGGTGGTGAATGACGTCAGCTTTACGCTCGGTACCGAACGTCTGGCGCTGGTGGGTGAATCCGGTTCCGGAAAATCCATGACCGCCCGCGCGCTGATGGGGCTGGTGCGTCAACCCGGCGTCGTCAGCGCTGACACGCTCAATGTACTCGACCATGATCTCCTGACGTTGCGCCCTCACGGCTGGCAGCAACTGCGTGGCAACGATATCGCCATGGTGTTGCAGGATCCGCGTTACGCGCTGAATCCGGTGAAAACCGTTCATGCGCAAATCAGCGAGGCGCTGACGCTGCACCAGCGACTGAGTCGCGCACAGCGTGAGGAAAAAATTCAGCAGGCCGTTACTGCCGTCGGGCTAGAGCCGCGCGTGCTAAAGCGATATCCGGGCGAGCTCTCCGGCGGTATGGGTCAGCGGGTGATGATTGCTATTGCGCTGGTCAATGATCCACAGATACTGATCGCCGACGAACCCACCTCTGCTCTCGACGCCCGCCTGCGCAATCAAATTCTTGAGCTGCTGGTGGAGCAATGTGAACAGCGGAACATGGCAATGCTGCTGATAAGCCACGACCTGCCGCTGGTGGCGGCACACTGCCACCGCGTACTGGTGATGTATCAGGGAAACAAGGTGGATGAAATGGCCGCCTCGCAACTGCCTCATGCCTCGCACCCATACACCCGCACGCTGTGGACCTGCCGTCCGAGCGCCGACACCTGGGGAACGATGCTGCCGACGCTCGATCGCAGCCAAAATTTTACGGAGCAATTGCATGAGCATCGTTAACGTTGAGGCGCTACAGGTGCGCTTCGCCGATAAAATCGCCGTGCGCGATGCAACGCTTCATGTTGCGGTGGGAGAAACGTTTAGTCTTATCGGTGAATCCGGTTGCGGTAAGTCCACCCTGCTGCGCGTGCTGGCGGGGCTACAACGGGAATGGCAGGGGCAGGTCTCGCTGTTTGACACGTCCATCCGCCCCGGCACCCGCTTTCAGGGCAAGTTGCGCCGCAACGTACAAATGGTGTTTCAGGATCCATACGCCTCGCTGCACCCTAATCATACACTGTATCGTACGCTGGCGGAGCCGCTGAAAATCCATGGTGAAACCGACATTAACACCCGCGTCACTACGGCGTTAACCGACGTCGGGTTACCTGCCGACGCCGTGCTGCGCTACCCGCATCAGCTTTCCGGCGGACAGCGGCAGCGCGTGGCCATTGCCCGTGCCTTACTGTTGCGACCCAAATTGCTCCTGTTGGATGAGCCAACATCGGCGCTGGATATGTCAGTACAGGCGGAAATCCTTAACCTGTTGAATCGCCTGAAAGCGCAGCACGGCATGACCTACCTGCTGGTGAGCCACGATGCGGACGTGATTGCGCACATGTCCGATCGCGCCGCTTTTATGGCCGACGGTGCTATCCAGCGCGTTTTTGACCGCGCTGCGCTGGCGCGGGGTGAGCACCGGATGGGGTAATAGCGGCATTCTTTCCTATACTGACAAGAAAATGTCAGGGAGCCTGCTATGCCTTTATCCGATTTTCACGTCTCCGACCCCTTCACGCTGGGCATTGAACTGGAACTGCAGGTGGTGACGCCGCCAGGTTACGATCTCAGTCAGGATTCATCCACACTCATCGATGCCGCGAAAGCGGACGTTAAAGCCGGCGAAGTGAAACACGACATCACCGAAAGCATGCTGGAGATCGCCACCGGTGTCTGTCAGGACATCCATCAGGCCAGCGCGCAATTTTCGGCTATCCAGCAAGTTTTGCTGCGGGCCGCTGAGGCCCATCACCTGCAAATTTGCGGCGGCGGCGCGCATCCTTTTCAGTCGTGGCAGCGTCAGGAGGTGTGCCAGAATCCGCGCTATCAACGCACCCTGGAGCACTTTGGTTATCTGGTGCGGCAGGCCACGGTGTTTGGTCAGCATGTGCACATCGGCTGCCAGAGCGGCGATGACGCCATTTATCTGCTGCACGGCCTGTCACGCTTTGTGCCACATTTCATTGCCATCAACGCCACCTCGCCCTGGCAGCAGGGCAGCGACACGCAATTCGCCTCTTCACGGCTGAATGTCTTTTCCGCCTTCCCGGACATGGGTGCCATGCCCTGGGTCAGCAACTGGCAGCAGTTCGAAGGACTCTTCCGCCGCCTGAGCTATACCAGCATGATTGATGGTATTAAGGATCTGCACTGGGATATTCGCCCCAGCCCTGATTTTGGCACGGTCGAGGTGCGGGTGATGGATACGCCACTGACGCTGTCACAGGCGGTGAATATGGCGGGACTCATTCAGGCCGTCTCCTACTGGCTGCTGGCGGAGCGCCCGTTTAAGCATCAGGAGCAGGATTATCTGTTATACAAATTCAACCGTTTTCAGGCCTGTCGCTACGGTCTGCAGGGGCTGATCACTGACGTGCATACCGGCGAGCAGCAGACCATCGGCGACGATATCGCTCGTCTGCTGGACAAAATTGCCCCTTACGCCGACAAACTCGGCGCCAGCAGCGCGCTGGAAGAGATAGTTCTGCAGGTGAAACAGGGAGAAGGCGAAGCGCAGGCGATGCGGCAGTTCATTGCCGATGGCGGATCGTTGATCCAGTTGGTGCAGAAGCACTGTGAAATCTGGGCGACGAGCGAGTAAGCGTACTTTTTTTTGGCGAAAAACGAAAATTGCCGGACAATGGCTTTTTTAACTGCTGATTAACACGTCATGAAACATCCGCTGGAATCGCTGATGGCGGCGGCCGGTATTTTACTGCTGGCCCTGCTCTCTTGCTTACTGCTGCCTGCCCCGTCGCTGGGGCTGACGCTGGCGCACTCGCTGATAGAAACCTTCCATTTTACGGATCTCAATCAGCTCTACACGATCCTGTTCTGCCTGTGGTTTTTGTTGTTGGGCACCATTGAATATGCCGTGATCCGCTTCGTCTGGCGTCGTTGGTTTTCCCTGGCTGAACGCTAAAAAATAGCCCCGGCGAACCGGGGCTTGTGCAGGTGAATGATGTCAAAGCACCTGGGTATGGTGTTGTTTACGCCAGGCGCCCGGCGGCTGTTTGAACGTACGGGTAAAGATACGGGTAAATGTCTGTTGTGAATCAAAACCATACTTAAGACAGATGTCATATACCCGTTGATCGGTATCCCGCAGGTCGCGCGCCGCCAGTAGCAGTTTACGATCGCGAATATAGCGTCCCAGACTCTTCCCTGTGTGCTGCAAAAACAGTCGCTGAAGATGCCATTTGGAGTATCCCGCATGGCGTGCGATGTCATCAATGCGCAACGGTTGATGCAGATTGTCATCGATCCACTCGACAATAGTCTCGATAACCTGAGCGGAAATCGTCATACCTCCCTCCCCTCTTTTTTTCGCTCTGGTGTTATTCCCACCAGGCTCTGAATTGTTGGCTGCGATCATTAACGCGCACTGGCTCTCCGATCACGGGCGTCAACAGGCGGTAGCCCTTATCGCGGCTGGCAAGCGCCAGCTGTTTGTACGGATCGTCCCAGGTATGTTTCGCCAGCACAAACCGCCCGGCATGCCCTGGCAGTACCGCCTGTGCGTTAAGATCAACCGCGGCCTGCGCGGTCTCTTCCGGCATCATGTGGATGTATTTCCAGTCCTGGTCATACTGACCGTTCTCCATGATGGCCACATCAACGGTGCCAAACTGCTCGCCAATGGCTTTGAAATGCGGGCCATAGCCGCTGTCACCGCTGTAGTAAATGTTGTGCTGCGGGGTCACAAACATGAAGCTGCCCCACAGGGTCTGGTTGCGCTTCAGACCGCGCCCGGAGAAATGCCGCGCGGGCAAAACGTGCACGGTGAGTTCATCGGTGACGCTGAATTGCTGCTGCCAGTCCGCCTCGGTGATCTTCTGGCTGTCCACTCCCCAGTACAGCAGGTGCGACCCCACGCCCAGGGGAGTGATCACACGATGAACCTTCGGCATTAGCGCGGTTATCGTCGCATGATCGAGATGATCGTAATGGTCATGGGAGATAATCAGCAGATCTATCTCCGGCATGTCCTGCGCCTTCCATGGATAGTCGCCCGCAAACGCTTTGTTGAGGAAACTGAACGGTGCTGCGTAGTTGCTGAAAACCGGATCAATCAGGATGCGCTGCCCTGCCAGTTGCAGATACCAGGACGAGTGCCCCAGCCAGACCATCACCTCCTGCTCACGTGGCAGGCTGGCGAGATCGGTATTCACCAGCGGCAGCGGCTGAGAGGGGCGCGCATTCTCACGCTTTGTGGTCAGGAATCCCCACCACGCCGCCAGCATGCTTTTATCGCCGGTATAGCCGGGCGTCGGAAGCTGATTATGAAACTGTCCGTCCCGATAGTTAGGCGAACTTTCCACCGTCGTCAGTTGCGCGCCCTGAGGCGCCTGCCCAAAACCGGCATTCAGTACGAACGGCAAACTGGCTGCTGAAGCAATTATCATGAGTACAACCACGCTGAAAATGAGTCGTTTCATATCCCGACCAGGAAGATCCGTTCTGATCCGTCAGAAGGCGAGTGTATTAGGCTTGATTATGAGTGAGTAAGCACTCATTATAGGAATGAATAGAAAGTCGTCAAGACGATTTTCAAATTTTGACATTCCCCGTTGAAGTGCTGCACCTCGCATGTTTCAATCGTGTTTTTCGTCGTCAGAGAGGTAAAGTGTAGTGGCTCGTCCAAAGAGTGAAGATAAAAAACAAGCGTTACTGGAAGCCGCCACGGCTGCCTTCGCGCAGTCAGGTTATGCGGCATCAACCGCCGCCATCGCCCGCAGCGCCGGGGTTGCTGAAGGAACGCTGTTTCGCTACTTCGCCACGAAAGACGATCTGCTTAATGTGCTTTATCTGCATATCAAATCATCGCTTATCCAGTCGATGATCTCTGAGCTTGATCCCAACGCCACCACCCCGAAAGCGCATATGCGCAATATCTGGAACAGCTATATCGACTGGGGGGTGCGTAATCCCGTCTGCCACAAGGCGATCCGCCGCATGGCGCTGAGTGAAAAAATCACTGAAGAGACCCGCGCCCAGGTGAGCGAAATGTTCCCTGAACTGCACCAGTTGTGCGAACGATCGCTGCGAAAAGTCTTTCTTTCCGACAAGTATCAGGATTTTGGCGATGCCCTCTTCCTGGCGCTTGCGGAAACCACTATCGAATTTGCGGGTCATGAACCGCAACGCGCGCAGGAGCTGATCGCCCTTGGTTTTGAAACCATGTGGCTGGCGTTGGCAGAGGAAACCGCCTGATGAATGAAACGCTATTGCATGCCAGCGCGCACCGTATCGCGCTGGAACTTCCCTTCACCGAGCAATGCTGGCCGTTCGGGCCGGATTGCGACGTGTTTAAGGTCGGCGACCGGATGTTTATGCTGACCATGACAGTGCGTGGCCGCGCGTTGGTCAATCTGAAGGCTGATCCACAGAAATCGCTGCTGCATCAGGAGATCTACCGCAGCATCGAGCCGGGTTATCACATGAATAAAAAACACTGGATCACTGTCGTCCCTGGCGACGATATCAGCTATGACCTGCTCGTGGAGTTGATCGCCGACTCCTGGAATCTGGTGGTGGATAAGCTGCCGAAACGGGTTCAAAAACGACTTCGCCCCGTCTGAGGCATAACCTGTCGTGATAAGGGCATTTTTAACCCTTATCAACGCCGCGTCTTCACGGTAATCTGCTCCCGGCAAACATCACTGAGGAGTATGTATGGATATTGTATCTGTCGCCCTGAAGCGCCACTCCGCCAAGGCCTTCGATCCCGCTAAAAAACTGACCGCTGAGCAGGCTGAGAAACTGAAAACCCTGCTGCAGTACAGCCCGTCAAGTACCAACTCACAGCCGTGGCACTTCATCCTTGCCAGCAGTGACGAAGGTAAAGCGCGTGTCGCTAAAGCCGCGACCGGCACTTACGTCTTCAACGAACGTAAAATTCTCGATGCGTCGCACGTCGTGGTTTTCTGCGCGAAAACAACGCTCGATGATGCCTGGCTGCAAAAAGTGGTGGACCAGGAAGATCAGGACGGTCGCTTTGCCACCCCGGAAGCGAAAGCAGGCAACCAGAAAGGCCGTCGCTTCTTTGCCGACTTGCATCGTGTGGATCTGAAAGACGACGCGCACTGGATGGCGAAACAGGTTTATCTCAACGTCGGCAACTTCCTGCTCGGTGTTGCGGCGCTGGGTCTCGACGCCGTGCCGGTGGAAGGGTTTGACGCTGCCATTCTGGATGAAGAATTCGGCCTGAAAGCGAAAGGCTATACCAGCGTGGTGATCGTGCCGGTCGGTCATCACAGCGCGGAAGACTTTAACGCCGCCCTGCCGAAATCCCGCCTGCCGCTCAGCACTACGCTGACTGAGGTTTAAGTACGTCCCGCGCGCCGCCTTCGGCGCGCAGATCAATACAGCAGTATTTGCGGGTGTTTAACGCCGCAGGCCAGCGCATAACGCGTCAGCGTATCCAGACTGGCTCGCGTGACGTTCGCTTCCATCCGCGACACGGTGGGTGCGCTGACGCCCATGCGCTGTGCCACCTGCGAGCGGGTTAACCCCGCGTACTGACGCCACTCTGATAGCATTTCACGTAGCCGGGTTTCCCGGGCCTGAGCATCAAAGGCAATTTTGACGTCTGCCTGTGCGAGCAACTCCACCCGCAGCGTTTCCCACTCAATGATTTTCTTGCTCATCCTGCATCTCCTTGAGCCGCCTGAGCGCCAGCGTCAGTTCTGCCACTGGCGTTTTCTGGCTCTTTTTCACAAAGACACGCAGGAGATAAATCATCCTGTCGCGCTGAAAAACATAGAGTCCCCGGCTTTGTATGACACCCATCGTGCGGATCTCAAAAAGTCCATCACGCAGCGCTTTGCTGTATGGTTCCCTCAGTACAGTGGGATCCGATTGCAGCTTATCCAGCATGCGGATCATTTTTGCCTGAACCGATGCGGGTAAACTCAATAACTCAGCCCTGACGTGTTCATGCACAAGCAGCCTGAACATCTCGTATTTTCTTCCCTGACAGTTTAGCATATAAGGCAACTTAGATTAAAAGCTAAATTACCAACCGAATGCGTACAGTAAGTCAGGGAAGCCAACGCGTCAGAAAGTTATCTCAAATCGGGAAGCCGCCTTCAGAAATTTTTACCCTTTCCGCCGCAACAGCTTAAACGCGATAAACAAGAAGATGACCCACGCGGGCAGCAGGAGTGCGGACAGGCGCATGCCGTCCATGGTGCACATCAGGCCGAGGATCATCAGCAAAAACGCGATGCAGAGGTAGTTGCTGGCAGGCGACAGCAGGGCTTTAAACTTCGGCACCCGGCCTTTGCGGCGCTGCGCGGCGCGGAATTTCAGGTGCGCCATGCAGATCATCACCCAGTTCAGCAGCAGTGTCGCCACCACCAGCGCCATCAGCAGACCGAAGGCTTGCTGCGGCAGCAGGTAGTTGATCAGCACCACCAGCGAGGTGATGGCCCCGGAGAGCAGCAGCGAGTTTACCGGCACGCCGCGACGGCTGATGCGGGTAAGAAACTTCGGCGCATTGCCCTGAATGGAAAGGCCGAACAGCATACGGCTGTTGGAATAAACACCGCTGTTATAGACCGACAACGATGCCACCAGAATCACAAAATTCAGCGCAGAAGCCACCACGTTGCTGTCAAGATTATGGAATATCATTACAAACGGGCTGCTGTCGGATTTGATCTCCGCCCACGGATAAAGCGCCAGTAATACCACCAGCGAGCCGATGTAAAACAGCAGGATGCGGTACACCACCTGGTTAACCGCTTTCGGAATGGTGGTTTCCGGGTCGCGGGCTTCTGCGGCAGTAATGCCAATCAGCTCAAGGCCGCCGAAGGAGAACATAATCACCGCCAGCGACAAAATCAGTCCGTGCCAGCCAGTGGCGAGGAAACCGCCAGACTGCCAGAGGTTGTCAAAACTCGCGTGTTCTCCGCCGTGTCCGGAGAAGATCATCCACAGCCCGAAGCCAATCATGCCGACGATCGCCAGCACTTTGATTAGCGCAAACCAGAATTCGGTTTCGCCATACAGGCGGACATTAACCAGATTCACAGCGTTAATGATGATGAAGAACGCGGCGGCCCAGATCCAGGTCGGTACCTCAGGAAGCCAGTACTGCATGTAAATACCGGCGGCGGTCAGCTCTGCCATGCCCACCAGCACGAACATCACCCAGTAATTCCAGCCAGAGAGGAACCCGGCAAACGGCCCCCAGTATTTATAGGCAAAGTGAGCGAAGGAGCCGGAGACCGGTTCTTCGACCACCATTTCGCCAAGCTGGCGCATGATCAGAAATGCGATGATCCCGGCGATGGCGTATCCGAGCAGTACGGCAGGACCTGCCATCTGAATTGCCGGGCCAATGCCCAGAAACAGCCCGGTGCCAATAGCGCCACCGAGGGCGATAAGCTGGATATGACGGTTTTGTAATCCACGGTGAAGCGTCGGCGCGTGCGACGACCCGGCATCCGTTTGCGACCTGTCGGATGCTAATGACGCGTTGTTCACGTCTTTCCCCTGTATCTTTTTTAGAAGGGGCACCTTTTATCACTTAGGAAAAAATGTCGCAAGTTCAGGGATGAAATGAGTGGCGCGGCAATGACTTGCCGCGCCAGGTTGATGCCGGTGATCAGAAGTCGTAAGACATGGACACTTTCAGGGTACGCGGTTCACCCTGGAAAACATAGGTGCCGTTATCTTCGACACTGGCCCAGTATTTCTCATTGGTGACGTTATCCACGCCGACACGCCAGACCATTTCGTTCTGATCGGCGTTAAGACGCATTTTGTAACGTACACCGAGATCCAGCGTGGTGTAGCTGTCGAGCTTTTTACTGTTCGCCGCATCGGCATACTGCGAACCGGTGTGGTTCACTTTCGCCGTGGCGGTCAGCCCTTCAACTGGCTTTATATCATACTCCGCACCCAGCACCGCATAGAAGCGCGCCACGCCAATGGCGTCATGGCCATCGTTGGTGCCGCCGACGGTTTTGGTCAGCTCAGGATCAAGCCAGGTCGTGCTGCCGTTCAGACGCAGCCCCAGCAACGGCTCGCCGAAGACATTCAGTTCAACGCCCCGGTTACGCTGCTCGCCATCCAGGGTATAAACATTGTCGCTGTTCAGGAGCGCCGATGGTTTTTTGATTTCAAACAGCGCCAAAGAACCGCCGATGCTGCCGTAATCCAGCTTCACACCCACTTCTTTCTGCTTCGAATGGGCTATACCCATGCTCTGCCCGTAATTTGCGGCCCCTTGCGGCGCGTTGTCGCCCGGCTGCAGCGCTTCGGTGTAGTTAGCGTAGAGCGACACGGTATCCCATGGCTTGTACACCACGCCGTACGTCGGCATCCAGCGGCTCTGGGTGTAACGGCTGGTGGTATCTTCAAGGCCGGTGGCGTTGCTGTAGTTTCGCACCACCACTTTCTGATGACGCGCCCCCGCAGTGAACAGCACGGAATCATCGAAGAAGCCCAGTGTATCGCTCAACAGCCAGCCCTGCGTACGGTTACGCGAGGTAGTCAATGGATCATAATAGTTGCCGCCAAAGTACGCGTTGTCCGGCATAGCGACGTCGTTATTGTCATAAATATTGGTGGTCGGATTGTTGGCCGACATGCGCCACGCGGTTTTATCGCTTTTGATCTGCGCCGCATAGCCGACGTTCACTTTATGCGAAACCGGGCCGGTGTCGAAATTGCCGCGCAGGCCGGTCATGCCGCTGTAAGCGTCGATAATACGGTTAGTGTCGAGACGCCCGACCGTCGCGTCGCCGCTGGCATTGATCAGTTTCGGCGCGCTGTAGACGCCAGTTTCGTGCCCGTGCTGGGCACCGAACGCGGCGTAAGTGGTCCAGTTTTCCGTCAGATCAAATTCCGCTTTTGCCATGCCGAATTCGTTCTCGATATCACTGTAGCCCCACTTCTGGCTGTAGTTTTTCCGCGTGTCCGGAACGTCAGGAACAAAGTCGACGCCGCTGATGTTGACGCCCATCGTGCCGCCATGGAACGTTTTTTTCTGATAGCCAACATCCAGCGAGGTACGCAGACGATCACCTCGATAGTCCAGTCCCAGCGACGCCAGCGTGGTGCGGCGTTTATCCGCATCCACCGCCGTTTCGCCTTCGCGGTGCAGCAGGTTCATTCGCACGCCAAACTGGTTGTTGTCGCCAAAGCGACGCCCCAGATCCAGCGAACCACCCACCTGCGAGTCTGAGGTGTAATCCACCCCGACCCGTGTCGTTGGCGTATCTTCGGCGTGTTTCGGCTCAAGGTTGATCATCCCGCCCACGCCGCTACCCGCCGCGCCATTCAATAACGCGTTCGCGCCTTTAAAGATTTCGACGCGCTCCAGCATTTGGGTATCCACCACCTGACGCGGCACCACGCCCGGCAGGCCCCCCATGGTCATGTCGTCGCCATCGAGCTGAAAGCCGCGGATGCGATACGTTTCGGCAAAGTTGCCGTAACCCTGTACGGCCTGCACGCTGGCGTCGTTGCTGACCACATCGGCAATGGTTTTAGCCTGCTGATCCTGCACCAGTTTCGAGGTGTAGCCGATGACGTTGAACGGCACGTCCATCGCTTTCTGCTCGCCGAGGATCCCCAGTCGCCCGCCGTGGGCAATTTGCCCGTCGAGGAAGGCCGGCACCAGCGCGTCGCCGCCGGGTTTAAAATCGCTCCCCTCCGTCCCCTCGACAACCATGGTTTCTTCCGCCGTTTTCTTCTTTGTGGCGTCAGAGGGTGTCGTGACGGTTGCCGCGCTGGCGGTGTGACTCAGCGCGCCAATGGCTAACGCCAGAAACGTTTTGCGTAACGGTAAAGTCAGTGAATTGGTGTTGTGCATAATGTGCTCTTTATAGAGGCTAAGTGAAACATGGCCCGACTCAACGCCGGGCCGGAAAATTAATGGGTTAAATCGATACGAACAACGCTGTCCGGACCTTTTGTGGAGTGGTCCTTATTGAACGGTTGTTTTACGGTGACAAACAGGGTTTGCCCGTCCGCCGACAGCGTCAGGCTGTTCGGATTCGGCGGCAGATCCCAGCTTTTTTTCACGGTGTAGCGCGTGGCATCCAGACTCAGCACTTTCCCGGAATCACGCTGAGACACATAAATCTCATGGCGTTTCGCGTTGAACAGCACGGAAAGCGAGTCGCCGATATCAAGCTGCTTAATCACCTTGCCGGTGTGAATATCGAGCACCAGCGTGGTTTTGGCTTTCGAGTTATCGGTCACGAACAGACGACCGGTGTCAGCGTCTTCCGCCAGATTGAGCAGCAGCGCGGGTTTATCGCCCAGCGGTTTCCAGCGCTGTTCAATACGGTTGTTGCGCGGGTTGATCACCAGAATTTCGCCGCCGCCATTCGCCGCGTACAACCGCCCGGTTTGATCCGAATAGTGCAGGCCAGTCATCCACTTGCCGGTATTTTTGATGCGGGTTTTGAGCTTAAGGGTTTTCGCGTCAACCACCCAGATGACCGCCGGATCAGCCACCGCGCCGACATACAGCGTGTCGCCGTGCAGCAGGATCTGACGTGCACCATACGGCAGACCTTTTTCGTTGCGTTCGCTGAACAGCAGGCGGGCTTTCACTTTGCCATCCGCTGTATTAATGGCGCTGATACCGCCATCCAGCGAGTTGGTGACATACACCGTTTTCCCGTCCGGCGTTATCTGCATGGCGAAATTTTTCAGATCAGTATGCGTGGCGCCGAGGGTTTTCAGCGTGGCTGGATCCAGTTTGTAGACCATACCGCCCTGCACATCTTTAAAGCCTTCAGCACTGGCGACGTACAGCGCATCGCCGGTCGGGCTCAACGCCATCTCATACAGCCCTTCCGCCAGGGAACGCTTAACGATGTCTGTCACAGGAGCAGAAACGGCCGCAGGCGGCGTGGCCGCATGTGTGGAGGGAGAAGGCTGCGTGGCGCAGCCGCTCAGCGCAACGGCAAATGCCAGCGCCAGGGTGGAAAGTTGCAACTTCATCAGGGAATCCTTCACCAAAAATAAGCAGTGGAGCGACGCTTCCGGATTTATACGTTCCGGTTATCGGTCATCACGTCGCCGTGCGCCTCAGTGTCTCCCTGTGAATCACATTTCACTTGATTGCAGGTATCTCCATGCCTCGCCTGCGAATAACAAAGAGAATGAGAACTATACGCATTATCTTTCTCTAATCAAGCGTAATCGTTTACTATGCATAAAAAAGCGACCCGGATCCGACTTTGCGATCAGTTCACTATCAGGGATAATCGCCCCTTTTTTAACGGGCTCCCCTGGAGAGCGTAAAAGGAATGTTGTGTGTTAAATGTTTTAATCGTCGAAGACGACGCGATGGTGGCAGAGCTTAACCGCTGCTATGTAGCGCAGATTTCCGGTTTTCAGTGCGTCGGTACTGCCTTCACGCTACACGAGGCCAGGGCGATGATTAACGATCCGGCCTGCGCTATCGACCTGATCCTGCTCGATGTCTGGCTACGGCAGGAAAACGGGCTGGATCTGCTACCGGTGCTGCGCGCGTCAGGCCGTACGGCAGATGTGATTATGATTTCGTCTGCCTCTGATGCGGCGACCGTTCAGAAATCCCTGCATTACGGCGTGGTGGATTACCTCATCAAACCGTTCCAGTTTCCGCGTTTTGAAGAGGCGCTGACCGCGTGGAAAACAAAGAAAATGCAGTTACAGGGGCAAAAACAGTATGCGCAGGCGGATATTGATCGTCTGTTGCACGGCGACACGCCAGAAGCTGACATGGTCCATCGTTTACCCAAAGGGCTCACTTCGCCAACGCTGCGTACGCTGTGCCAGTGGATAGACGCCCACGCCGATCTCGAATTTTCTACGGATGATCTGTCGAACGCCGTGGGGATCTCGCGCGTCTCCTGCCGCAAATATTTGATCTGGCTAGAGCAAATCAACGTTCTGTTCACCCGCATACATTACGGCGCCGCCGGACGGCCGGTTTATCGTTACCGGTTACTGACGGAGCAGCACGCCTTGTTGAAACAACTGTGCCAGTGATATATCGCTTCATAATCAAAACTATAGAGAATTTATCTCACAGTAAGCGCGTGCCACCACATTTTGCCGATTGATTTTCGACTACGCTTATTGCTGTTTCTGCCTGAAACATTCATCACACACACAGGAGGTTGTATGGGATTGTTCAGTTTTGTTAAAGACGCAGGAGAAAAGATCTGGGACGCGGTATCGGGTAACGATAAAGCCACTCAGGCTGAAAAGTTAAAAGAGCATATCAACAAGCTGGGTTTGCCTGATTCGGACAAGGTTGATGTGGTGGTTAACGATAACGGGACGGCAACCGTCAGCGGCGATATTCTCTCTCAGGAAGCCAAAGAGAAGATCCTGGTCGCCATTGGCAACGTCGCAGGTATTAGTGGTATTGATGATAAAACCGCAGTCGCCCAGGCGGGTACAGAAAGCAATTACTACACCGTAAAATCCGGTGATACCCTCAGCGCTATCGCTAAAAAAGAATACGGTAACGCCAACGATTACCAGCGTATTTTTGAAGCCAACAAGCCGATGTTAAAACACCCGGATAAAATCTACCCCGGGCAGGTGCTGATTATTCCCAAGAAATAATCAGCGAACCGCTTCGCCTCATTAAGAAATACCCCGGTCTGTGCGCCGGGTTATTTCTTGTCATGACAAATTTTCCCACCCTTTAACGAATCTTCACATCACCCTGTGAGCGCTGTTTTTATTCCATATCTCAATTTTTAATTTTAAAACAATAAATTAGCTTAATTCTATGGCTTTTAGCGATGATACTGTTTGTGAGAATCATCATGTGAATGTGAAGTTTTCTGCTGAATAATAAGTTCAATTCTCAGACAACGTGAGTGGAGCAGGATCCATGGCTGTCATGACCGGCGTTATCGCCGATGATTTTACCGGAGCAACCGACATTGCGAGTTTTATGGCGGAACAGGGATGGCGCGTGGCGTTGCTGCCAGGCATGCCGGACATGACGCAGCGCTGGAATGATGAAGCTGACGCTATCGTCATCTCGCTGAAAAGCCGTTCACTACCCGCGGATGAAGCGGTACGCCAGTCGCTGCAATGTTATCAGTGGCTGAAACAGCAGGCCGACGCAAAACAAATCTACTTCAAATACTGTTCCACCTTCGATTCCACGCCGGCGGGCAATATTGGCCCGGTGAGCGATGCCCTGCTGGAGGCCACCGGGGCGCCGTTTATCGTTCACTGCCCGGCGCTGCCACAAAATGGCCGCACAGTGATCCACGGACATCTGTTTGTCAACGGCGTGCTGCTGAATGAATCCGGAATGGAAAAACACCCGCTGAATCCGATGACCGATGCCAGTCTTGAACGTTTGCTGGCACCGCAAACCCCGTACGCCACTGGTGTCATCAACCTCGCCACCGTGCAGGCGGGCGTGCAGGCGGTGACCGACGCGCTGCTTCAGCACCAGCAGGCGGGCAACAAACATATTATTGTCGATACGCTGACCGAAGCCGATCTGCTTACCCTCGCAGAAGCGTTGCAGTCATACCCGCTGCTGGCAGGCGGCTCGGGGCTTGGTGGCGCGCTGGCGGCCACGGCGCGTCCATCACATCCGCTCGCGCAAACACGCGGTTTCGCGCCGACGATTCAGGCGGTGATCCTCTCCGGCAGCTGTTCATCAATGACTAACCGTCAGGTGAACGCCTACAAAACGCAGGCCGCCAGCCTGCCGCTGGATGTCGCCCGCTGTATGGCGGATGACGCCCGGTATATCGATGACATCGCCGGATGGGTGCTGGCGCACCGTCATGACGCTTATGCGCCACTGATTTACGCCACCCAGCCGCCGGACGTGCTGCGCACTATTCAGCAACAGTACGGCGAACAAGCGGCAAGCCAGGCGGTCGAACGAACCTTTGCCCGGCTGACCACCACGCTTCGTGACGCAGGCATCAATACGTTTATTGTCGCTGGTGGCGAAACTTCCGGCACCGTCGTGGAAGCGTTACAGGTGAAACGCCTGACCACAGGGAAAGCAATCGCCCCCGGCGTTCCCTGGGTTTTTGCCCCGGAGCAACAGCTGTCGCTGGCGCTGAAATCCGGCAATTTCGGGCAGGCGGATTTCTTTTTCAAAGCGCAGGAGTATGCATCATGAGCCATCTGACCGAACAGCAGCTTCGCGAGCAAATGGTTCACTATGGCCACTCCCTGTTCAACCGTGGCTACAGCAGCGGCGGTGGCGGCAACCTCAGTGTGAAGTTGCCGGATGGCGGCTATCTGGTCACGCCGACCAACTCCTGTCTTGGTGAACTGCAGCCAGACACGCTCAGTCGGCTGGATGAAAACGGCGTTCACATCGGTGGCGATCGCCCCTCGAAAGAGGTACCGATGCATCTGGCCTGGTACCGTCATCGCCCTGAGTGCGGCGCTGTTGTGCATCTGCATTCGCCATGGCTCACCGCCCTCGCCTGCCTGCCGTGTACGACGCCGGAAAACTGTCTGCCGCCGCTGACACCCTATTACGTCATGCGTATTGGCCGGTTGCCGTTGCTGCCTTATTTCCGTCCTGGTCACGAAGGCATTGCCACGGCACTGAGTGAAATCGCCGCCAGTCATATCGCCGCGCTGCTGGCGAATCACGGCCCGGTGGTCAGCGGTCGCACGCTGCGTGAAGCGGTGTTTAACACCGAAGAGCTGGAAGACAGCGCGCGCATCTGGCTGACGCTGAAACCGCTCGGCTATGTTCCGCTGACGCCCGCTGCGGTCGCTGAGCTGGAACAGGCCCGGATAAGGTAAGGAGTGAGCGATGATCCCCGAACAACGCCGCGATTTCATCTATCGCTATGTACATGAGAAAAACGTCGCCTCGTTTAACGAACTGGCGGAACTGATGAGCGTGTCGCACATGACGGTACGGCGGGACATTCAGTTGCTGGAAGAAGAAGGCAAAGTGGTGGCGATCAACGGTGGCGTGAAACTCAACAACCTGTTGAAATCCGAGCTGCCGTGGCGGGAAAAAGCCGAGCTGCATCATGATGTTAAACGCAAGATGGGCGCACTGGCGGCAATGCTTATCGAGCCAGGCCAGACGCTTTACCTGGATGCGGGCACCACACTGTTCGAAGTGGCGAAAGCGGTGGCCGCCAGCCACTGTTTTAACCTGACGGTGGTGACGAATGACTTTTCCATCAGCCACTACCTGATGGACATGCCGCACATCACGCTGTACCACACCGGGGGGCTGGTCGATCAACGCAACCGCTCCTGCATCGGCAAAAGCGCAGCCAGTTTTCTGCACACCATTAACATCGATGTGGCGTTTCTGAGTTCATCGTCATGGGATCTGGCGCGCGGCATGTCAACGCCCAGCGAAGGCAAAGCGTCAGTGAAAGAGGCGGTGCTGACCGTTTCCCGCCGTCGCGTGCTGGTGTGCGACAGCAGCAAGTACGGCAAATACGGCATGTTCCATATCTGCGCCCTGAATCAGCTGACAGACATCGTCTCCGATGTGCATCTGCCTGCCGACGCACAGCAGGAGATCCAGCAACAGGGGATCAAACTCCACCTCGTGGAGAGTGACGAGGGGGCGCATTATGCTGAAGCTGGCCGCTAACCTCGACTGGATTTTTAAAGATCTGCCGGTTTCCGCGCGCTTTCACGCCGCCCGGCAGGCCGGTTTCCATGGCGTCGAAGGGCTGTTTCTCTGGCAACATCCGCTGGCGGAACTCCGCCTGGCGCAGCAGGAGACGGAACTGCCGGTGGTGCTGCTCAACGCCCCGGCAGGCAACTGGTCAGCGGGAGAACGCGGGCTCGCTTCCCTGCCCTTGCGTGACGACGAATACCGCGCCAGCCTGAGCCTCGCGCGTGAGTACGCCAACGCGCTGGGGTGCAGACAGGTACATGTCATGGCGGGCAACCGCTCGGCGGCGCTGTCTGCCGAACAGCAGCAGGCATTGCTGATAAGCCGGTTGCAGTATGCCTGCGATGTTATGGCACTGGCGGGCATTACCGTACTGATTGAGCCGTTAAATCCGCAAGATATGCCGAATTATTTTATTGATAACTTTCCGCTGGCCGAAAAAATAATTGCTCAAGTCGCCAGGGAAAATATTGGCTTGCAGTTTGATATTTACCATTGCCAGAAAACGCATGGTGATGTGGCCCGGAATATTGCACATTACTGGCCACTAATTCGCCATTTTCAGATTGCCTCCGTACCGGGTCGAAATGAACCGGGCACCGGGGAACTTAATGATGCATGGTTGTTAAATTATATACAGGAACTGAATTATCAGGGGTGGATTGGCTGTGAATATACGCCGTTAAATTCCCCTGCGAAGTGGATCACAACAACATTATAAATATTACTATCTCTGTACCGGAGGATTACATGTCGGATAATGTTATCATTTCGCTGGCGCCTGTCGCAGCGGATTGCCCCACCGTTATACCCGAGGAAGTGGCGAAAGAAATTTTAGCCAGCGTTGAACATGGCGCCGCTATCGTTCATTTACACGTCCGCGATAAACAGGGACATCTGACGCCAGATACGCAGCATTTTCAGGCCACTATCGCCCCGGTGATGGCCCACTCAGACCTGATTATTCAGGCCTCGACCGGCGGCGTGTCGTCGATGTCTATCGCAGAGCGCTGCGCGCCGCTGGCCTGCCCCGGCGTGGAAATGGCGTCGCTCAACGTGGGTTCCGTTAACCTCGGCGATAATGTTTATTTTAATCCCACGCCGGACGTGGAATATTGCTCCAGAGAAATTGTGAAGCGCAATATCATTCCTGAATTCGAAGTCTTTGAAATTGGAATGATTAATAACATTCTCGCGTTACAGCAAAACATCCCGTTTAAAACCCCGATGCTGTTTAATATTGTACTGGGTCACCGGGGTAGTACTCCGGCTACGGTTGATGCATTAATTGCGATGCGCAGCATGATCCCGCGCGATGCATTATGGGGAATTACCCATTACGGCCGACAGAATTTTGACATTATTGCCGCCGCGGTGGGAATGGGCGCCTGTGAAGTCAGAATTGGTTTTGAAGACAGCTATTATTTAAGCGCCAGTGAGAAGGCGTCGAATAATTATCAACAGGTTAAGAAACTCGCCACGCTTATTCGCAGCATGGATAAAACCGTCGCAACACCTGAGGTGGCGCGTCAGATGTTATCGATTCCGCCACGGCAACACGCGTGACGCTGAAAGGAATTTTCGCCATGACTATTCAATCCGTAATACACAAAAGTGGTTTAGGCGTCAGCATCGCGGGGATTGCACTGGCGGTGATCGGCGCCCTCATGCAGTCCCCTGCGCTCTGGCAGCCGGGTCTTGTAATGTTTACCGCCGGGTTCGCCGCAGGTGCAGGCTACTGGCCGACGCTGCGCAGCTACCAGTTTACGCTGTGGATCATTGCCGGTTTCGTCGCCGCGATGACCTGGTCAACCGATCTGATCGTCTGGGGCGGTTTTAATATCACCCACAAATGGATCGTTTTCCTCGTGATTCAGGCCACCATGTTCAGCATGGGCACCAAGCTGACGATTCAGGATTTTATCGATGTCGCCAAAATGCCGTGGGCAGTGTTTATCGGTACCTTCTGCCATTTCGTCATCATGCCGCTGCTGGGGTTGACCATCACCCTGATTTTCCACTTTCCGCCGGAAGTCGCCGTGGGGATCCTGCTGATTGGCTCCTGCCCTAGCGGACTCTCCTCAACAGTAATGGTCTACATCGCGAACGCTAATCTGGCGCTGGCGGTGTCGATTGCCGCGGTCTCCACGCTCGCCGCCACAGTGATGACACCGCTATGGGTCAACCTGTTGGCCGGTTCGATGATCGACATTCAGCTCACCGCAATGGTCATGGACGTGGTGAAAATCGTGTTGATCCCGATTGGTGCCGCCATTCTGCATGACTACCTGAAAACCTACGCCAGCCAGAATGGCCGCCGCGTGGTGCAGGGGCTGGCTGGCATCAGCGCGCTCTGGCTGCTGTATATGATTGCGGGCGGTTGGGATTCACTGTTCGGCACCGCCAGCGCGCAAGCGCAGATGTACGCCGTGGTGCTGAACTTCGTCGCCGGTGGCATCATCTGGGCGCTGTTCTACAACTGGCTGTATGGCCGCTTCAGCAGCATCAAGAACATCATGCCGACTATCTCGATGATGGGCATCATTTTCTTCACCACCACCGCTGCCGCGGCGGGGCGCGACAACCTGGTACAGGTTGGTTTCCTGCTCTGCTTCGCCATGCTGATGCATAACCTGGGTGGCTTCTGCATCGGCTATCTGATGAGCCGCTTCATCTTCCGTATGGACGTACAGTCTGCCCGTACCGTGGCCTTCGAAGTGGGCCTGCAGAACGGCGGAATGGCCTCCGGCCTCGCCGCAGCGATGGGCAAACTGGCAACGGTTGGCCTGGCCTCGGCGGTCATGACGCCGCTCGGCAACGTCAGCGGATCGCTGCTCGCCAACTACTGGCGTAAAAAAGATGCCCGTGCCGCGAAAGCCGCTGCTGAGGCACCGCTGACCGCATCCGATTCTCTCCCGAAAGGAAAATTATCATGACCACATTGACGTTACAGCAGGCGCGCCAGGCGCAGGAGTATGCCCTGACGCTCGCCAACACCCGGTACAGCCAGCGACCGCTCAGCGTGGCGGTCTGCGATGCCAGCGGTGAACTGCTCTGTTTCGCCCGCATGGATAACGCAAAACTGCTGACAGTTGAGCTGACCCAGCGTAAGGCGCGTACCAGCAGCCGTCTGGGTTGCACTACCCTGGCGTTTCTCCAGCGTCTGCAAAAAGAGCAACTGGATATCAGCTATTTTGCCGATGCACGTTTTACCGCGCTGCCCGGCGGCGTACCGGTGATGCGCGACGGCAAATGCCTCGGCGCGGTAGCGGTCGGCGGGTTGTCAGCACAGGAAGATCATGAGGCAGCTGCGGCCGTCGCCGCCCTGCTCACTGAGGAGATTGCACAATGAAAAAGATTGCCATGCTGCACACCAGCGCCGCCACGCTCGCCATGATGCAACAGCTGATTGCCGACATCATGCCGCAGGCGGAAGTCATGCACCTTGTCGAAGAGTCGATGATCAAGCAGGTAATGAAAGCGGGCGGCGTAACCCCGGCCATCAGCGCGCGCATCGCGGGCTACATCCAGATTGCGGAAAAAGCGGATTGCGAGATTTTCATGACCGCTTGCTCGTCCATCGGCACTGCCGTTGAGCAGTGCCAGTTTATGACGTCGCTACAACTGACCCGCATCGACTGCGCGATGGTAGAAAACGCCATTCAGCAAGGCCAGCGCATCGCGGTACTGGCGACGGTAGCAACCACGCTGAAACCGACGCTCAGTTACGTTCAGCGTAAGGTGCAGGAGAGCGGTAAACCGCGTGAAATCGTGCCGGTGCTGATGGAAGATGCGTTTCACGCCCTGCTGGCGGGAGATATGGCCACCCATGACCGCATTGTGAGTGAAGGGCTGAAAAATGCCTTTGCCTCCGCAGATGTGATCATGCTGGCGCAGGCGTCAATGGCGCGCGTATTACAACAACTGCCCACCCCGCCAGTACCGGTGCTGACTTCCCCCGAAAGCGGCATTCGCTGGCTGAAGGCGTTAGCAGAAGCGTAAACGACGCCGTAATAAAAAAGAAAATAAGCCTGCCGTTGTGCAGGCTTATTTATATTTACGGCATGAATGAAAATATAAACAAAATAACGAAGAGATATTTATTCAGTCTTACTAAAAGAAATTGTTAATTAATATAAATCCACGTAACACACTGTAATTAATTCAGTTATTCGCCCTCTCAAAATGGACTCGCTCCCGACCCATATCTTTTTCTGACCTTTCCCAAAATAATATTTTCATGCTGGATTAAACACCCTTTGTCGCCAGCAAAATAATCCGATACGGAAAGGAGCTTTTAATGGAAAAGAGACGTAGCATTCTGTCGTTATGTATCGCCATGGCCTTAAGCGGCAACAGCTGGGCGGCAGATACGAACGATATTAACAGCAACGAACAGCAGACCATCAACTGCAGCGATGACAGCAGCAAACTCAGCGCTGCCGACAAAGAAAAATTCAGTGCGCAGTGCCCGAAAGACGACGGCAACCTGCTTGAGTGGGTCGCCGCGGGGTTCGCTGCCGTGGGTGCGGCAGTCGGCATTGCCGTCTATAACGACGACGATGGCGGCAGCCACACCTCTGCCGATACCGGCCCGACCCCACCCGATCCGGATGATGGCGGCGACGGTGGCGATGACGGCGGCGATGATGGTGGCGATGACGGCGGCGATCCGACCCCGCCAGCACCATCTGTCACCACCTACAACAACAACGTCACGCTGGATACCGGCACACAGACGCTCACCTTTGACACGGTCACGCTTAACGGCGAAAGCTGGAATAACGTGACCTTTCATTACGTGCAGGACGGCGACAATTATGTCTTAACCGCGCCGGATGGCCGCACGCTGGTCATTAACCAGAAATACGTCACCAATGAAAATAACGCGGTGATGGGAGGCGTACAGTCGGCCAGCGGTTATTACTGGAAATACGACAGCGAAGGGAAATTCTGGTTTGCGACGGCAGAAACGAAAATTATTGATCAGGATGGTGCCAGTAATACGCTGGCTGATAACACCACCGCCAGTGGCAATGACGCCATCGGGGTGATCATCTCCGGAGATAACACAGTCAACACCCTTGATGGCGACATTACCGCCGCTGACGGTGCCACCGGCGTGGTGGTGACGGGCGACGACACCCGGACCACCGTCAACGGTGATATCTATGCCTCCGGTGGGGCGACCGGGCTGGCGATTTCCGGCGATACCACCCGCTTCATCAACACCGGCACTATCGACAGCAGCCTGAACGGTACCGGCGTCAGCATTATCGGTGACAGCGCCAGCGTGACGCTCGACGGCACGGTGAATGTCCATGCGGAGAAAAACGCAGACGGGATTTACCAGGGCGCGACGGGGGTCAGCGTGGCGGGGAATAACGGCGCGATGGAAATTACCGGGAACGTTAATGTGTCAGGCGGTATGCAGGCTGATGATATTAACCCGAAAGCCAGCGGCGTATTAACAGGCGCGCAAATTACCGGGAATAATAATACCCTGACCATTGATGGTTCCGTTAATCTGACTCAGGACAACCAACTGGCTAATGTTGACAGCTATTCCTATGGCCTGTCTGTCGAAGGGAACGGCAATAACGTTTTCATCAATAATGGTGTCAATGTTGATTCAACGCGAGTATCGACTGGCTACGAAGACTATTTACCGTATGCGGCCTATGGCATTGCTGTTTCCGGTGATAATACCGTACAGGTTACCGGAAATTCTTCGGTAATAGTCAGTGATGCAGATTCAGCGAATGCCGGACTTGCGGTGGTAACCAATGGCGGGAAATTAATCCTGGACAGCGACTCAGTACTGGATGTCAGTTACGTGACAAACAATTCTAGTGCCATAATGTCCGGGGCAATCATTAATGTCAGCGGTTCAGGTTCATCTGCAGAAAATAAAGGGGTTATCACCACAGGGTTAACGACGTTAATGCGGGCATCGGATAACGGCACTGTCATTAATGAAGGGACTATTACTGCGGGCGATTTCGCCAGTAACACAAACAAGGATGCAACAGCGACAATCCTGTGGGCAGGCGGAGCTGGCACCAGTGCAAAAAATGAGTCCGATGGTGTTATTACCATCTCTTCGCCAGATAAACCAGAATATAATTCAGGTGTTATGGATTACCCCGTTGCCTGGTATGTCAATACTGGTTACGCGCTGATGGCGTCAAACTACGGCAGCGTGGAAAACGATGCCGGAGCCACCATCAATCTCAACGGTGCGGGTCTCTATGGCGTAGCAGCGTCCAAAGGCACCGCCACCAACGCCGGGATCATTAATGTCGATGGCTTTATTCCCACCCTCGATGAAGACGGCAATATTACCGGTAAAACGTTTTACAATACCAGTCAGCTGTACACCATGAGCGCCGGGGTGATTGTCGGCTCCACCGACGCCGGTAGCGGCGATGCCACCGGTCTGAATACCGGTACCATCAATGTCAACAACGAAGGTTTCGGGATGCTGGCGCTGAACGGCGGCACCGTCACCAACCAGGGCACCATCAACCTCACCGCCGACGAGGGCGTGACCGCCTCTGCGGATAACCAGCTGATTGGTATGGGCGTGATCAACGGTGGTACCGCCATCAATGATGAGTCCGGCACTATCAATATCCTTACGGATTATGGTCAGGCATTCTACAACGACGGCACCGGGGCGATTATTAATTACGGCACCATCTGCGTTGGTGAAGACTGCCAGGACGCCGCGACCTATAACCCGACCGACAGCGCCGTCAGTACCGTGTATGCCGATGGCAGCGTGATGGCTCTGGCAGGTGCCACCACCACACTGACCAACAATGCGCTGATTAACGGCAATGTCAGTAACGAAGGCACCGTCACCGGTAAGACCATTTTCATCCGTTCCGCTGATGCGACACTGACTAACCAGACCGATGCCCTCATCAACAGCAACCTGACGATGAGCGCCGGGCAGTTCAGCAACAGCGGAACCCTGAATGGCGTACTGACCCAGCAAGGCGGCATATTCGACAACAGCGGCAGCTACACCGGCCAGCAGATGCAGGTCATCGGCGGCAGCGTGACCAATGAGGCCGGTGGCGAAATCCACTCCGGCGGCAGGCTCACCGGCGGCGCGTCTGTCGTTAACCAGGGAACCTGGTACGTCGATAATGATGCTGACTTATGGACTGATAAGGTGACCTTCAGCAACGCCGCAGGCGGTACGCTGGCACTTGGCAACCGTGTTTATGAGGGTGACAACGGTGCTGTGCTGAATAACCAGGGGGTGATTACCACAGATGGTAGCCAGGGGGACCGTGCCAGCCTGCGCCTCGGTTCCGGTGACAACAACAACATCATCAACAGCGGCACCATCACCCAGACCGGTGGCAGCACCGACCTGGTCGATGCGACAAGTGATTACGCCACCCAGAGCATGTTCTGGAACCAGTCCGGCGGAACAGTGAATTATGACGGCACCTCAACCGCCATCAACATGAACCACGGCAATACCGTTGCCCTCAACGACGGCACCCTCACCGTCACACAGAGCAACGCGGTGGCGATGAACGGCAGCAAGGATGCACAACTGGTCAACAACGGCACCATTAACCTCGGCACGGAAGGGACCACAGCCACCGGTCTTATCGGTATGCAGCTTGATGCCGGTGCCACCGAAGACGCCGTGATTGAAAACAACGGCACCATCAACATTTACGCCAGTAATTCGTATGCCTTCAGCAAACTGGGTCCGGATGGTCATGTGGTCAACAACGGTACCGTGTATATCGATGACAGTGTCACCGGCTCCGGCCTGATTGCCCAGGATACCACCACGGTGGAAGGGCTGAACGGCAACGACGGCAACGCCAGCGAAGTGCATTACGCGGATTACACCCTGCCGGATGCGTCAGCCAGCAACAGCCTGAACGGTTATGTGGTCGGGACCAACGCTGACGGCAGCGCCGGGCAGCTGATGGTCAGCAATGCCAGCATGGATGGGGTGAGTGTCAACACCGGTTTCACCTCCGGTACTGCGGCCACCACCATGACCTTCGACAACGTGGTGCAGGGCAGCAACCTGACCGACGCCGACGC
>NZ_JMTB01000098.1 GCF_000734965.1 Trabulsiella guamensis ATCC 49490 | reverse complement strand
AAAACGTTTTAATTACCCTATTACATACCCTGAAGTATGAAGGGTATACAGAGTTCCTTTCCTGGACCGGGGTGACGAAAGTCCTCCGTTAATATCCCCGGCGACACGGATGCCTGCCGGGGTATTAAGAAATCCCTGCCCTACCGCTCCCGCAGCGCCTCTTTCGCTTTGTTCAGCGGTTTTAACAGATACTCCAGAATCGTTTTATTCCCCGTTTTAATATCCACGGTCGCGATCATGCCGGGAAACACCGGAAACGCTTTTTTCTGTTTATTCACCAGTTGGTTGCTGTCGGTGCGAATATAAACCCGGTAAAAATAGACGTCGCGTTTGACCTCATCCTGGATGGTGTCTGGCGAAATCATTGTCACCACGCCGTCAATACCGCCGTAAATCGAATAATCGTACGCCGTCACTTTCACCAGCGCTTTCTGGCCGGGGTGAATGAACGCCACATCACGCGGCAGAATTTTCGTTTCAATCAGGATCTGATCGTCCAGCGGCACCAGGCTCATCAGCTTGCCGCCGGGTGGGATGACGCCGCCAACGGTGGTGACGTCAATGTCTTTCACAATGCCGCGCACCGGTGCAGTGAAGGTCAGACGGGTAAGTGAGTCCTCACGTCCGCGCATCACCGAACGTTCGGCTTCAACTTCCGCATTCGCGTGCGCCAGCTCTTCCCTCGCCCGCACGTAATACTGGTTTTGCATCTCGGCGATTTTATTCTCCAGCTCATTTTTCTGCCGCTGGAGACGCAGCACTTCCACATTGCTGGCAGCGCCCTGTTGGATCAGCGGCTCGGTGAGCGACAGCTCTCGCTGCACCAGTAAAATGCCCTCTTTCAGACCCGCCAGCCCTTTTTCAAGGCTGTCACGACGGGACTGATACAGCGCGGTTTCCTGCCTGATCAGTTCCGACTCGTTACTGAGCTCCGGCGGAAACACCAGCGCGGTATCGTTCACTTCGGCGTTAAGCCGTGCCGCGGTCGCCATGGCGGCATGCAGTTTGGATTCGCTTTCCAGCACGCTGGATTCAGTTTTAGTGCGGTCAAGCTGCGCCAGTTGCTGGCCTTTTTCGACGATATCCCCTTCATGCACCATCAGTTTGTAGATAATGCCGCCTTCCAGCGACTGGATCTCCTGCTCATGGGATGACGGCACCACTTTGCCGCTGCCGGTGGTCACTTCGTCGAGGTGAAACATGCTCGCCCAGGCGACAAACGCCGCCAGCGCGATAAATAAAAACCACGCCACCAGCGACGAGCGTGGCAGGCTCGGTTCGCTCAGGCGACTGTTAAAACGGTTCATTTCGCTCATTTTACGATCTCCCCTGCGACGGGGTTTTCATCATTGACACATTGCTGTCAGGCGTTAAGCCATGTTTATTGAGGATTGCCTCGCGCGGGCCATCCATCACGATGCGGCCGTTGTCGAGGACGATAATACGGTCTACCAGCTCAAGGATCGGCAGACGGTGCGTAGCGACCACCATTGTGCGGTGGGTGCCAAGCCATTGTTTGAGATGATGAATAAACTGCTGCTCGCCGATTTCATCCAGCCAGGCGGTGGGCTCATCAAGCAACAGGATATTGGGCGAGGTCAGTATCGCGCGCGCCAGCAACAGCGCCTGACGCTGGCCACCGGACAAGCCCGCGCCCCCTTCGCTGATCACATAGTTCAGCCCCATTTTTTGCTTGCGAACGAACTCCAGCGCGCCGCTTATCGCCAGCGCCTGCTGGATGTCGTCGTCGGTGGCTGTCGGGTTGCCCAGGGTGATGTTGTCATGAATCGAGCCGAAGAACAGCCGCGCCTGCTGACTCAGCAGTTGCATATCGCGGCGCACGTCCGCCGGGTCGAGATGGTTAAGCGCGATGTTGTCGAGCAGCACGGAACCCTGTTGCGGCTCCTGCATTCCGGCCAGCACCTGCAACAGCGTGCTTTTACCGGAACCGTTGCGCCCGAGCACCGCCACGCGCTCGCCTGCGTTGATGTTCAGCGCCGGAATCGTCAGTACGCTCAGCTTCTCTTCTTCATCGTAGTAAAAGCTGACGTTCTCCAGTTGATAGTGGCCGCGCAGATGCGCTTTATGCACTTTTTTACCGCGCTGCGGTTCGTCAATCGGGCGCTGCATGAGATCATCAAGCCCCTGCAATGCCACTTTTGCCGACTGCCAGCGTGACAGCACACCGGATATTTGTGACAGCGGTGCGATAGTGCGCGACGCGAGGATCGAGGTCCCGACCAGCGCACCGGTGGTCATGTCGCCGCTGATCACCAGATAGCAGCCAACCAGTAGTACCACCGCGTAGACGATCGACTGCACTTCCTGAGTCCAGGTCAGCAGCATGCCGGTCAGCCAGCGCTGGCGCATGCCCACGTCGGCGGCAACAAAGTTGGTGTTATTCCATTGATTCTGGAAACGCTGTTCGGCACGCATCAGCTTGATGTCTTCAATCCCCTGCACCGCTTCGACCAGCGTCGCGTTGCGGATGGCGGATTCGCGCATCCCTTCCGTTGACAGCCGCGCCAGCGGGCGCTGCACCAGCATGCCGGGAATGAGCAACAAAGGCACCGCCATCAGCACCACCAGCACCAGCGGGCCGCCAATCATCCACAGAATGAAGACAAACAGCAGGAAGAACGGCAAATCGGAAATCGCCGCAATACTGGTGGAGGTGATTAATTCCCGCACCGCTTCCAGTTCGCGAATTTGCGAAATAAACGATCCAGTATATTTTGAACGGGCGCCGTTTTTAATTCGCAGCGCGTGGGCAAATACACGTTCGGAAATGCGTAAATCGGCACGTTTACCGACCACATCGGAAATATAGACCCGCAGCATACGCATAATGAATTCAAAGAGGATCGCCAGCATCACCCCGCCAAATAAAACCCAGAGCGTGGTTTCTGATTGCGATGGCACGACACGGTCATAGACCTGCATCGAAAAGATCATGCCGGACAACGCCAGCACGTTCGCCACCAGGGCGACGACCATAATATCGAGATAACGGTGCCAGTCTTTTAACGCCAGTCGCCAGAACCAGCTTTTCTTATAAGGCTTAATATAATCATCAACGCGCGCGTCAGGGGTGGATTCCAGCGGGCGAAGAATAAATAACGTTTTGATTCGCGAACCTAATTCGTCACGAGGCAGTACAGTTTCCAGCCCTTCATCGCCGCTGAACTGCAGGCTGACGTTGCCTTCACTGTCCATGCGATTAATCACCGCGATTTGCCCGCCGTCGAATTCCGCGATCAGCGGTAACCGCCAGGGATCAAGATAAGAGACTTTCGCCGGAACACTGCGCAACCCCAGGCCAAGCTGCCGCGCCATATCTTTTAATACCAGATCGCGAGGTGACTGCCCTTCGTAATTGATCGTCACCCGAACATGTTCCTGAGAAAAGTCGAGACGATAATATTGCGCAACGCCGATCATAGCCTGGAGCCAGGGTTCATATTGCGGGTTCGCGTTCATAGAGTTACGTTCCTGTTCTGCGTGATGACGCTGTACTGGAAAAACGTTATTCGTATTTGAAATGGTGTTCATACGGTTTCTGCGCATGAATAAACGCAGGCCAGAGAGCCTCTGTTTATTCTAGTGGTTATTTAGCATGATATATGCCGGGGGAATAAATTCCCCCGGCATCCTGGTTACATCACCAGTAACTGATGGTTTGCCAGCAGCGTGGCAAGATCGGTCTGGACACCGTTCAGCGTGACCACTGTCGTCGGTGAGAAGTTACCGGACGCGCCATCGATATCTACCTGGATTTCGGTATTGCTGCCGTTCTGCACCACACGAATGTAGTCGCTGATGTTACCCGCACTCGGATCCAGCGTGGCGACACTGTCCACATAGGTCGCGCTGGCAGTGCCGGTGTAACCGCTACCGGACAGCAGTTCACGCAGGTCGATACGGTCAGTATCCGCGGTCCCTTCCCAGGTCCCGATGGTAAAGCCGTTTACCACGTCGCTGCCGTTACCGCCTGCGGCGTCTGCTGGATTAAGCAGTTTGTACAGCAGCGTATCCTGACCACCGTTACCGATGTTGAAGGTATCGTTGCCGCCGCGTCCTTCGAAGAAGTTATCCGAGGTACTGCCGGTAAAGACATCGTTACCGTTACCCCCGGCGATCCCTTCAACATTCACGAACTGCGCATTACCGAACCCGGTGTTCTGCATCGCGCCGTTGCTCAGGTCGATGTTCAGCGACGTGTTGCCCGCCAGTTTGTAGTCGACGATGTCCATCCCACCGTTCGCGGTCCAGACGTCAACATCAGAAACCTCGCGGCTACCGCCACCACCGTTATAGATGTGCGTCCCCGCCGTGGCATTCAACGTATCGTTGTAGCCCGTCCCCACAATACCGATGGAGTTGGTGCCGTCAGTGGCTGCCTGCGCACTGTTCGTCGCCGACGCGCCGTCTTCCGCCGTCAGTGTGTACGCATGGTTCTTCTCTACCGCCTTCAGGCCGCCCCAGGAGGCGTTGACATTCTCGATGGCATTCGAGACGCCGGAGGAGTCGAAGCTCACCGACGACACGCCACCGTAGTCATTGCCATTTGCCAGCAATACCGCGCTGTACGATTTGCTCGCATCCAGTCCGTAGAAGTAGACCAACCCGGACGAGTCGTTCATGTTCACGCCGCCCTGGGCGTTTATCACCTGCGAACCGACCACCTTCCCTGTGCTTTCATCAATGAGCAGCACCGTGTTGCCATAGAAGGCGTTGATGCCGTTCGCGTCTGAAATACGCAGGATGATGCTGGTACCGTCGTTGATTTTGTTGGTGTTCTCGATGTATTCCGTCTTACCGCCTGCGGCACGGAACATCACCAGATCTTTGTCACCATCGTAATCAAGGTCCAGCGCCAGCGCACCGGTGGTAAAGTTGGAGCTGCCCTGGTTGGCGTTGGTGATCAACGTTTGCGACGTCCAGTTGACCTGGCCGGTACCGCTGTCCGTGCCGTTGTTGGTCCACAGCAGACCGACGTTGCTGGCGTTATTGGTCGCCGTCGAACCTGCCGCACCGGCAATTTCGATGAGATCCATCTTGCCGTCGCCGTTCCAGTCCACTGCCAGCGAGGTCATACTGTTGACGCTGTCGCCCAGGGTCTGCACATTCGACCCGGCCCCCACGCCATTGGTCGCCGCTGTTAAATTCCCGCTACCATCGTTATAGAAGATGGCACTGGTGGCGTTGCCCTTACCGCTTAACCCGGCCACGAACAGATCCATATAACCGTCGCCGTTGAGATCGGACCAGGTCATGGTGGTGTAGTAGTTATCCGCGGTGCTGTCGCCGTAGAACACATCCGTCACCACCTGGGTGTTGGTCAGCGTCATGTTGCCATTCGCATCAACCCCGTTGGTGACAATCGCCATACGAGAACTCGACGTGCTGCTACCGCCGCCCGAGGTGGTGTTCGTCCCTGCCGTACCATGATAGGTGATATCGACATAACCATCGTTGTTCACGTCAACACCCGATACCTCACGGTCCGGTGTTGCGTTACCGCTGTTGGTCGCCGGTGTACCATCCTGCGAGGTATTGCTGTTGACATAGGCGCCGGTCTTATCAAAACCAGCGACGGTCCCGTCGGTGTTCATCACGAAACTCGTGTCATGACCGCCGCGCGTCTCTTCATCGTTCGGCGTTTCGTCACCATAGACCATATCAACATAGCCATCGCCGTTGATATCGATCCCCATCGCGCCACCGTACCAGCCGTAGATGTTACCGTTAGGATCGTTGGTCTGACCCGATTCACCATAAGCCCCCACCTGGAAGGAGGTGTAGGTACCATCTTCGTTATATTTGAACGACTGCTGGCCGTTCGCATAGCCAGTATCCGCCCCCAGAATATCCATCAGACCATCGCGGTCGAAGTCGATAAACGACGACTGCTGTTGATCATCCGGACCACTGATAGCCACTGAGTCAAATGACCCTAAGGTGGTCGAGTCGGAGGCATTCTGCGTAAACACCGTCGAGTTGCTCAGGATACGCCATGTGCCATCTTCACCCAGCGTCAGCGCCGTACCGGTATCATCAGAAGACGCTGCTGATGACGTAAAGGTAATGGATGGCGTCGCAGATACCGTCAGTTCACCGGTGGTGTCATCCGCCGTGATCTGCGTTCCGTCCGCTTTGTAGAGTACCGCTTTCACATCGTAAGTGCCCAGCGCCAGTGCATCACTGTCAGGGATCTGCACATACCAGGTGCTGTTTAACGGGTCGATGACCACCGCACCGGTACGGGAGCTGTATACCACGTTGTTGATCGTCACTTCCACGTATTCGCCGGTGAGGATCTCGAAATCAACGCGACCAGTCACGATAGGAGTGGTGTCCAGTGTGTTCTGCGTGGCCGCATACATTTGCAGATCCACGGTGAAATCAAACACCGGCGACGGCGCGCCTTCGTTACCCGCGGCATCAACCACCACCGCGTAGAACTCGCCCTGCTGACCGTCGATCAGCGGTTCGTTCAGTTGGTATGTCCAGTCGGTGCCGTTAACATCGGCTTCGCCGAGCAACGTGCCGTCAGCGCTGTAAATGCGGACCAGTTCGCCAGTTTGCAGCCCCGTGGACAGCGTACCGTTCAGTACCGGCATGCGATCGTCGGTAGTCGTGCCGGACGCAAACTCACCGCGTGAAGAAGCCACATCGTCGGTATAGCTGACAATGGTCGCCATCGTGGTGGACGGCGTCTGGTCAACAGTCACAACCTGCTGATCTGTCGCGCCGGTATTTCCTGCTACGTCAATAACACGTACCTGATAAGTATGATCACCATCCGCCAGGGTACGCGAATCAACGAACGTCCAGCTGTTGCCATTCATGATGACGTTCTGCCAGGTCAGCCCGTTATCGGTACTGATCTGCACCTGGTCGCCAGCACCCAGCGGCGCGCCGATGGAGCCGGTGATGGTCAGCGATGTATCGTTGGTCAGGAAGTCGCTGTCGCTGTAGCCACTGTCAGTAGAGATACTGTCAATGCTGACGGTAATCGCACTGTCCGGTGCCACCAGGTCGACGGTCACCTGCTGGTGCGCTGTCGCACCAACGTTGCCCGCCGTATCAATCACACGCACCCAGTAGTCATATGTGCCATCGGCCAGCGTACGACCATCATCAAAGAACCAGTTGTTGCCAATGACCGTCACGCTCTGCCAGGTGGCGCCGCCATCAAGGCTAATCTGGACGATTTCACCCGGAGACAACGTTGCGCCCAGGGAACCCTGCAGGCTCAGCGAGGTGTCATTGGTGACGAAATCGCTGCTGCTGAGACCGCTGTCATCACTGATGCTGTCAAAAGCGATGGTTTTGCTGGCGTCCGGTACCTGCATATCCACGGTCACCGTCTGACTGGTGGTCGCGCTGATGTTGCCGGCATCGTCAATCACCCGCAGCTGATAGAGGTAGTCGCCATCGGTCAGCGTACGACCATCAACCCAGGTCCAGCTCTGGCCGTTCACACTGACATCAAACCAGGTAAGACCGCCGTCGATGCTAATCTGTACGTGTTCACCACTGGCCAGTACCGCGTTCAGTGAGCCCTGCAGGGTGATCTGGTTGTCGTAGGTAATGAAATCGCTGGTCGACAGCCCCGTATCCTGGCTAATCGAATCCACGGAGATCAGCGTCACCGCTGGCAGCGTGGTATCCACGACCACTGTCTGACTGCTGACCGCACCAACGTTCCCGGCGTTATCAATCACACGCACCATGTACTGATGCGCACCATCCGCCAGCGTACGTCCGTCATTGAAGGTCCAGGTGGTGCCGTTGACCACCAGATCAATCCAGGTCGCACCGCCGTCAAGGCTGATCTGCGCGGTTTCGCCGTTACCGAGCTGCGCAGAGAGCGAACCATTCAGCACAATCTGGTTATCACTGGTGATGAAATCGGCGCTGTCCAGCCCGGTGTCATTCTGTACCGCAACAATGGTGATGATCTGCGCTGGCGGCGTCAGATCGACGTTAACAACGTGATCATCACTGGCGCTGTTGCCGATGGTATTGCTCACTTCCGCATGCACCGTATACGCGGTGCCATCCGCCAGTGCGGCAACATCGGCGCTGCCCACGATGAGGCTCCACTGACCATTGCTCTGCACTGTGGTGGTGTAAGTGTTGCCGTTCAGCGTAATGGTGACCGTCTGACCTGCTGGCGCCGTCGTCGTTCCGCTGATGGTCAGCGGCGTGCCATGCTCGGCGGCGTTAATGATGTCATCCACACTCAGGGTATTCACCGTGATTGTCGGTACATCGCCATTCAGCGTTACGTTGTGGCTGCTGTTGCCGGTGTTACCTGCGATGTCATTCACGGTCGCCGTGATGGTGTACTGACCATCCACCAGCCCCGCAAAATCATTTGCCGAAACAAGCACCGACCAGTTGCCAGCGCTATCCACCGTCGCCAGATAGGTATGCCCGTTAAAGGTCACGGTGACCGTCTGTCCCGGCTCTGCCGTGGTGGTGCCGCTGATGGTTTGCCCCGCCAGCTGCTCACCGTTATTGACGATATCGTCGCTCGCCACGGTATCGATGGTGATCACCGGCGCGGTGGTATCTACCGTCAGGTTATGGCTTGCCGATGCCGGGTTACCTGCCACGTCACTGACGCTGGCAGTGATTACAGTATTGCCGTCAGTCAGGGCAGCCACGTCATTAGCCGGAACGGTCACGCTCCAGTTACCGTTGGCCTGCACCAGCGCGGTATAGGTATTACCGTTCAGCGTGATGGTGACGATCTGCCCGGCTTCCGCAGTGCTGGTACCGGTGATCACCAGATCCGTCTGCGCTTCAGCCGCATTCAGGATGTCATCTGCCGCCATGGTGTTGATGGTGATGACCGGCGCGTCGGTATCCACGCTGTAGCTATGGTCGGCTGCTGCGCTGTTACCGCTGGCGTTGCTGACGCTAACCTGAACACGGGCGCTGCCGGCGTTCAGGTTAGCCAGATCCGTTGAAGGGATGGTGTATGACCAGTCGCCATTGCTGTCAACAACGGCAGTTACGGTCTGGCCGTTAAAGATAATAGTGACCATCTGACCCGCTTCCACGTTGACAGTGGAGCCGGACAGCACCAGATCCACGCCCGTTTCCGCGGCGTTGATGATGTCATCCGCCGTGACGCTGTTGATGCTGACGGAGACCGGATTCAGGTCAACGTCGACATTGTGCGTTGCCGAGCCGCTGTTACCGGCGGCGGTGGTGACGGTCACGCTGATGGTGCTGGTGCCGTCCTGCAGGGCCGTGACGTCAGCCGCCGGAACACCGACGCTCCAGTTGCCGTTCGCATCAATGACAGTGGTGTAGCTGTTACCGTTGATAGTCACGGTCACAGAATCACCTGGCGCAGCGTTCGTCGCAGAGCCGCTGATGACCTGTGCCTGGCCGTGTTCGGTGGTGTTCAGAATGTCGTCACCGGCGACGGTGTTAATTGTCACTACCGGAGCCGCCGTATCGACAGTCAGGTTGTGGCTGGCAGACGCCGGGTTACCGGCGATATCGTTAACGCTGGCAGTAACCAACGCCGCGCCATCAGTCAGCGCAGCCACGTCGTTAGCCGGAACGGTCACGCTCCAGCTGCCGTCTGCCTGCACCTGTGCGGTGTAGGTGATACCGCCGACAGTGACGGTGACAGTCTGACCGGCCTGTGCGGTGGTCATGCCGTTAATCACCAGGTCAGCCTGCGCTTCGGTCGCGTTGAGGATGTCGTCCACGGCCAGGGTGTTAATGGTGATCACCGGCGCTGCCGCATCCACCAGCAGGTTCGCGGTGGTGCTGGTGCTGTTACCGGTGCTGTTGGTCGCGCTGGCGGTCAGTGTGTAATCCGCTTCGCCAAGTGTAGCCAGATCCGCTGCCGGAACGGTCAGCGTCCAGTTGCCGGTGGCGTCTGTCACTGCCGTATACGCGGTGCCGTTCAGCATTACCGTTACGGTGGTGCCTGCCGTCAGGCCGGTGCTGGTACCGCTCAGAATCAGATCCTGCCCTTTCTCTGCGGCGTTCAGCACGTTGTCGGTGCTGATGGCATCAAAGCTGATGCTTGCCACAGATGAATCCACGATCACGTCGTGCGTTGCCGAGCCGCTGTTACCCGCAGCCGTGGTCACCGTCACGCTGATGGTGCTGGTGCCGTCGTTCAGGGCAGTCACATCGGCCGCCGGAACGCCGACGCTCCAGTTGCCGTTCGCATCAATGACGGTGGTGTAGCTGTTACCGTTCAGGGTCACGGTCACGGTATCACCGGCTGCGACGTTGGTTGCAGAGCCGCTGATCACCTGTGCCTGACCGTGTTCGGTGGTGTTCAGAATGTCATCACCGGCGACGGTGTTAATCGTCACCACCGGAGCCGCCGTATCGACGGTCAGGTTGTGGCTGGCAGACGCCGGGTTACCTGCAACGTCACTGACGCTGGCAGTAATCACCGCCGCGCCATCAGTCAGCGCAGCCACGTCATTAGCCGGAACGGTCACGCTCCAGCTGCCGTCTGCCTGGACCTGTGCGGTGTAGTTAATACCGCCAACAGTGACGGTCACGGTCTGACCGGCCTGTGCGGTGGTCATGCCGTTAATCACCAGGTCAGCCTGCGCTTCGGTCGCATTCAGGATGTCGTCAACGGCCAGGGTGTTAATGGTGATCACCGGCGCTACCGCATCCACCAGCAGGTTCGCGGTGGTGCTGGTGCTGTTACCGGTGTTGTTGGTCGCGCTGGCTGTCAGCGTGTAATCCGCTTCGCCGAGACCGGCCAGATCCGCTGCCGGGACGGTCAGCGTCCAGTTACCGGTGGCGTCTGTCGTTGCGGTGTACGCGGTGCCGTTCAGCATCACGGTTACCGTGGTGCCTGCCGTCAGGCCGGTGCTGGTACCGCTGAGGGTCAGATCCTGCCCTTTTTCGGCGGCGTTCAGCACGTTATCGGTGCTGATGGCGTCAAAGGCCAGCGTCGGTGCCGTGGCATCGACTGTGACGTCGTGCGTTGCCGAGCCGCTGTTACCGGCGGCGGTGGTGACGGTCACGCTGATGGTGCTGGTGCCGTCCTGCAGGGCAGTCACATCGGCTGCCGGAACACCGACGCTCCAGTTGCCGTTCGCGTCGATCACGGTGGTGTAGCTGTTA
>NZ_JMTB01000097.1 GCF_000734965.1 Trabulsiella guamensis ATCC 49490 | reverse complement strand
TCACGACCGGAGCCGCCGTATCGACGGTCAGGTTGTGGCTGGCGGTGGCCGGGTTACCGGCAATGTCAGAGACAGACGCCGTAATTACGGTGTTGCCGTCAGTCAGGACAGAGACCGCAGACGCCGGAACAGTGATGCTCCAGCTGCCGTCCGCCTGGACCTGTGCGGTGTAGTTGATACCGCCGACAGTGACGGTCACGGTCTGACCGGCCTGTGCGGTGGTCATGCCGTTAATCACCAGGTCAGCCTGCGCTTCGGTCGCATTCAGGATGTCGTCAACGGCCAGGGTGTTAATGGTGATCACCGGTGCTGCCGCATCCACCAGCAGGTTCGCGGTGGTGCTGGTGCTGTTACCGGTGCTGTTGGTGGCGCTGGCGCTGACTGTGTAATCCGCTTCGCCGAGGCCCGCCAGATCGGCGGCCGGGACGGTCAGGGACCAGTTGCCGGAAGCATCTGTCACTGCTGTGTACGCGGTGCCGTTCAGCATTACCGTTACGGTGGTGCCTGCTGTCAGGCCGGTGCTGGTACCGCTCAGAATCAGATCCTGCCCTTTTTCAGCGGCGTTCAGCACGTTATCGGTGCTGATGGCGTCAAAGGCCAGCGTCGGTGCCGTGGCATCGACATTCACGTCGTGTGTTGCCGAACCGCTGTTACCCGCAGCCGTGGTCACGGTCACGCTGATGGTGCTGGTGCCGTCCTGCAGGGCAGTCACATCGGCCGCCGGAACGCCGACGCTCCAGTTGCCGTTCGCATCAATGACAGTGGTGTAGCTGTTGCCGTTGATAGTCACGGTCACAGAATCACCTGGCGCAGCGTTGGTTGCAGAACCGCTGATCACCTGTGCCTGACCGTGTTCGGTGGTGTTCAGGATATCGTCACCGGCGACGGTGTTAATCGTTACTACCGGAGCCGCCGTATCGACAGTCAGGTTGTGGCTGGCGGTGGCCGGGTTACCGGCAATGTCAGAGACAGACGCCGTAATTACGGTGTTGCCGTCAGTCAGGACAGAGACCGCAGACGCCGGAACAGTGATGCTCCAGCTGCCGTCCGCCTGGACCTGTGCGGTGTAGTTGATACCGCCAACAGTGACGGTCACGGTCTGACCGGCCTGTGCGGTGGTCATGCCGTTAATCACCAGGTCAGCCTGCGCTTCGGTGGCATTCAGTATGTCATCAACGGCCAGGGTGTTGATAGTAATGACCGGTGCTGCCGCATCCACCAGCAGGTTCGCGGTGGTGCTGGTGCTGTTACCGGTGCTGTTGGTCGCGCTGGCGGTCAGCGTGTAATCCGCTTCGCCAAGTGTAGCCAGATCCGCTGCCGGGACGGTCAGGGACCAGTTGCCGGTGGCGTCGGTGGTCGCGGTGTACGCGGTGCCGTTCAGCATTACCGTTACGGTGGTGCCTGCTGTCAGGCCGGTGCTGGTACCGCTCAGAATCAGATCCTGCCCTTTTTCGGCGGCGTTCAGCACGTTGTCGGTGCTGATGGCATCAAAGCTGATGCTTGCCACAGACGAGTCAACGTTGATGTCGTGCGTTGCCGAGCCGCTGTTACCCGCAGCCGTGGTCACGGTCACGCTGATGGTGCTGGTGCCGTCGTTAAGGGCAGTCACGTCAGCCGCCGGAACACCGACGCTCCAGTTGCT
>NZ_JMTB01000096.1 GCF_000734965.1 Trabulsiella guamensis ATCC 49490 | reverse complement strand
GCTCCAGCTGCCGTCCGCCTGGACCTGTGCGGTGTAGTTGATACCGCCAACAGTGACGGTCACGGTCTGACCGGCCTGTGCGGTGGTCATGCCGTTTATCACCAGGTCAGCCTGCGCTTCGGTCGCATTCAGGATGTCGTCAACGGCCAGGGTGTTAATGGTGATCACCGGCGCTACCGCATCCACCAGCAGGTTCGCGGTGGTGCTGGTGCTGTTACCGGTGCTGTTGGTGGCGCTGGCTGTCAGCGTGTAATCCGCTTCGCCAAGTGTAGCCAGATCCGCTGCCGGAACAGTCAGCGTCCAGTTGCCGGACGCATCAGTGGTCGCGGTATAGGCAGTGCCGTTCAGCATCACCGTTACGGTGGTGCCTGCCGTCAGGCCGGTGCTGGTACCGCTCAGAATCAGATCCTGCCCTTTTTCGGCGGCGTTCAGCACGTTATCGGTGCTGATGGCATCAAAGCTGATGCTTGCCACAGACGAGTCAACGTTGATGTCGTGCGTTGCCGAGCCGCTGTTACCCGCAGCCGTGGTGACGGTCACGCTGATGGTGCTGGTGCCGTCGTTCAGGGCAGTCACGTCAGCTGCCGGAACACCGACGCTCCAGTTACCGTTCGCGTCGATCACGGTGGTGTAGCTGTTACCGTTCAGGGTCACGGTCACGGTATCACCGGCTGCGGCGTTGGTTGCAGAACCGCTGATCACCTGTGCCTGACCGTGTTCGGTGGTGTTCAGGATATCGTCGCCCGCAACAGTGTTAATTGTCACCACCGGAGCCGCCGTATCGACGGTCAGGTTGTGGCTGGCAGACGCCGGGTTACCGGCAATGTCGTTAACGCTGGCAGTGATGACGGTGTTGCCATCAGTCAGGGCAGAGACCGCAGACGCCGGAACAGTGATGCTCCAGCTGCCGTCTGCCTGGACCTGTGCGGTGTAGTTGATACCGCCGACAGTGACGGTGACAGTCTGACCGGCCTGTGCGGTGGTCATGCCGTTAATCACCAGATCAGCCTGCGCTTCGGTCGCGTTCAGGATGTCGTCTGTGGACAGCGTATTGATGGTAATAACCGGTGCGGCAGTGTCCAGCGTTACCACGTGCGCTGCGTCAGCCGTGTTGCCGCTGACGTTCGTCACGCTAACGCTAATGTGTTCACGGCTGTCGGTCAGTGTCGACATGGCACTTGCCGGAACGGTCACGTTCCAGCTGCCGTCAGCCTGTACCTGCGCGGTAAAAGTCTGACCGGCGAATTTAATCACTACGGTCTGACCCGCTTCAACGCCCTGTGTCTGACCAGAAATCAGCAGGTCTACGCCTTTTTCTGCGGCGTTGATGATGTTATCAACGGAAACCGTATCGATGGCGATCGCCACCGGGTTGAGGTCAAGTTCAACTGCGGCGTTCGCTGCAACCGGGTTGCCCCAGCTGTCCTGCGCGCTGGCGTTAACATCCAGCTGGCCAGCGTTCCAGTTCTGCAGATCCACAGAGGGTACACCGATTTGCCAGTTGCCATTGTTGTCAACGACGGTCTGATAAGTGATGTTGTTGATGGTGACGTTAACGAGAGTCCCTGGCGCCAGATGAGTGGCGGAACCGGTAATCACCAGATCCTGCTGCTGCTCGATGGCGTTGACGATGTCATCGCCGGACAGCGTATTGATGCGCAGCCCCGGCAGAGAAGCGTTGATATTGATATCGCGATCGCCAGTTCCGGTGTTGCCGTGGTTATTGGTCACAGAAGCGGTGAAGGTCAGATCGCCATCGCCGAACGCCAGGAGGTCACCCGACGGGATCATTACCTGCCAGGTTAGATCGCTGGCAACGACGGCAGTATAGCTGTTGCCGCCAACGGTGATGGTGACCGTATCGCCAGCCGCTGCGCCCGTCACACGACCACTCAGCAGTTGATCGCTGTTGGCTTCTGCATTGTTAACGAGGTTATCGCTGGCGAAAGGATTGATAATGACCTGCGGCAGCTTCGTATCGACGAGGAAAGTACCGTTCGCTGAGCCGGTGTTACCGGTGGTGTCGCTGCCGCTTACTGCTACGGTGTAAAGCGTATCGGCGAGGTTCAGTACATCATTGACAGGCACCAGAACAGACCAGACGCCGTTATTGACCGTTGCGGTGTAAGCAACGTTGTTCAGCATCACCGTCACGGTGCTGCCGTCTGCCAGTGAACTGGTCCCGGTCAAGGTCAGCGGCTGTAACGCTTCCTGCGCATTCAGCACGTTGTCCTGGCTTACCGGATCAACAGTGAAGTTAATCGCCGTGCTGTTGAGCGTGACGTTGTGTGACGCGCTGCCCGCGTTTCCTGCCGCGTCAGTGACAGTGACAGTAATGGTGTGCTGGCCGTTATTCATTGCCGTTAAAACCGAGGACGGAACGCCCACGCTCCAGCTGCCATCAGCCTGAACGACGCCGGTGAACGTCTGGTTGCCAAATTGTACGGTGACGACATCGCCTGCCGCCGCGCCAGTCGCATGGCCGGAGATGATCTGCGCGATGCCCTGCTCATCAGTGTTCAGGATGTCGTCGCCTGCAACAGTGTTGATGGTCACGACCGGTGCGGTGGTATCCACACCCACCGTTGCCGTGGTCTGGCTGCTGTTGCCTGCTTTATCACTCACGGACACCGTCAGCGAGTGATTGCCGTCAGCCAGCGCCTGAACATCATTCGCCGCCAGCGTCAGCGTCCAGGTGCCGTCGTTGCCAACAGTGGTGGTGTAAGTGTGGCCGTTCAGCGTCAGCGTGACGGTCTGCCCGGCTTCGGCATTGGTTTTACCGCTCAGGGTCAGCGGCGCGTTATGTTCTGCCGCATTGATGACCTGATCCTGGGCAATGGTATCGACCGACAGCAGCGGCGCCTGCGTATCCACAGTGATCGCCTGGCTGCCAGTAACGGTATTGCCTGCCGCGTCATGACCGCTGACAGTTACCGTCCAGTTGCCGTCAGTCAGCGCGCTCGCGTCGGCTGCCGGAACGCTAACCTGCCACGCACCGTTCGCGCCAACCACCGTCGTATAGGTTTTGCCGTTCAGGGAAACAGTGAGCGCCGTGCCCTGTGCCAGATGCTGGCTGGCACCGGAAAGTGTAAAACCAGCGACATGTTCGCTGGCATTAATAATGTTGTCACCCGCCGTGGTCGCGACAGAAATCACCGCTGTGGTGGTATCCACGTTGATCGTGATATTGCCCGCCGACGTGGTTTCGTCGCCGTGGATCTGCACCACAGACCAGGTATGCTGACCGTCAGTCTGCACCGGCAGCTTAACCGTCCAGATACCGTCGCTGTTAACCATTGCGCTGGCGATGGTATTGCCGTTGCTGTCTTTCACCTGGATGGTTGCGCCTGGCTGCCCGGTACCGCTGAAAGTCGGCGTATTGTCGTCAGTGGTGTCGTTCGCAGACAGCCCACCCTGTTTTTCCCCTTTTTTATCCGTCACGCTGTAAGTCGGGGGAATTTTGGTGTTATCAACAACTTCCGTTTCGGTCACGGTTTCAGTGATGGTCTCGGTTTTACCGTCATCGCCGTTGCTGGCAAACAGTGCGCCAAGCGCACCGCCGCCCAGCGCCGCGGCGCCCAGCCATCCCCACGGGGTATCGCTTTCGCTGGCAGCCTCAGTCAGAAACGGCTCAATGCTGTCGATTGGCGTGCTTTGCGCGGTCAGCTCTACAGCATTCAGATCAGAAACATTGCCCACATCGTTGAACGTGACGTGTGTTAAGCCGCTTTCATCATTGAAAACCAGTTCAGAGTGCTGTTTAGATTCAGGATCTTCGATGAAATAACCGTTACAGCGGATCACGCTGCCGTCTTTCATATAAATTAATAAGTCGTTGCCCTGGCGGACATAGCGTACGACATCCTGTGCCGACGCCTGAACTTCAATTACCGATGCCGCGGAAACCGCGACAGAAAGATTACCTTCGCCCGTTAATACCGTTTTTTTCGCGGTCGCGCGATTAATGACATTTACAGTTTTCAGCGTATTCATAATAGTGTTCATGCAGGTTATATATTCCGTGACAGTGTGAGCCGGAGACACGCCATGCGTGACTATCCCTGGCGATAATCATCAATATGAGTATGTGATTGAATTAATTAAGTTCCGGAAGCTTTTCCGCAGCGTGTTTCTCAATGCCAATCAGCGGTAATAAATTATCAATGGCGGTGGCATAACTAATTGCCGCGCTCCAGCCATCGTATTCCGCGTTTATTTTTGCAGAGGTTGCCTGCCAGACATCCTGTTCGACGCTCAGTAAGTCATTAATGGTTTTCTTACTCAGCGTATATTCGTTTTTATAAACAGTACGGGTCTGTACGGCGTTCATGAGCTGGAATTTACCGGCATCTTCGCGTCCGCGTGCACCGGTCCAGTCGGCCATAGCGGCAGAGGCTTCCTGCAGAACGTCGTAACGCGCCTGATCCACCTGTGATGCCGCCATCGCTTTCGCCCCTTCCGCCTGACGAACGCGGGCAGAAACCGCCCCGCCCTGATACAGCGGCGCATCAAGACTCAGCTGAATTTGATCATCCCAGTATGCGCGGTTGTCAGATTCATAACGTGTACGACCCGCTTTCAGACTCACTGTCGGCAGGTGCTGTGCTTTCGCCTTTTTGATAGCGAACTCAGCGGATGTTTCCATCGAACGCGCCGCCAGTACTGACGGGATACGCGAGTAATCGATATCTTCCACTGAGGTTTGATTCACTTCGAGCGCTTCCGGCAGCTCAGCGTAGTTTTTCGCGCTCACGCCTGTCTGTACTGCCAGTACCGCTTTGGCTTTCTGCAGCGCGGCTTCATACTGTTCAAGCGACGCACGCATCCCGGCGATGCGGGTTTGCGTCTGCAGAGTGTCGGAGGTAGAGCTGAGACCGGCATTAGCACGCAGCGTCGCCAGTTGCTGAATGTTTTCCAGTGCGGCGATATTCTCACGCGCGGCGTCCGCCAGTTTGCTGTAGCGCTTCACTTCGACATAGCCCAGCGCCGCTTTTGCCGCAACGTCTGAGAGCGTTGCCATCAGCTCATAGCGGTAGCTTTCCTGCTGTGCTTCTGACTGGGCAATCGTGTTATTCGTCTTACCAAAGTCGTAAACCAGTTGTGTCAGTGTCAGCCCCCAGGAGGCGGAGTTTTTCAGCGAACCACTGGAGTCTGTTGTCTGGCTGTGACCGGTGCTGCCAGTGAGACCAATCTGCGGCATCCAGCCACTTTTGGCTTCGTCGGTCATCGCCTGGCCGATCCCCATTTGTGCCGCTTGCTGGCTGACAGAAGGGTCGCGGTCAAATGCAAATAGAATACTTTCTTTCAGATTGGTTTCTTCGACACTTGCCAGCGCAGCGAAACCTGAAAATGTTGTGCCCCAAAGTGAGAGCGACAACATTATGAATGGCAAGATAGTACGAGTGCTCAAAATAAATATCCTAAAAACAGTTAATGATATTCAGGCGAAATATTCACACCTGGCATAAGATAAATAGCTATCACTGCGGGGCAGCGTTGAATGGCCGCAAGTTTGAAGGATGGCAATGTGACAGAAAAGGGAAATAGACTTATATCATCTTAAATACGAGGGGATGGCGAGGTGTGAAATAAAAATAACAGGCAAAACGAGGCCTTACCCTTGCGGCGTAACCTCACAAAGCGTTGGGGGGTGAACAATAATGTTGTCAGCAGATCATCCGAACCGGCGTCTCTGCGGTGTCATTTAAGGCCGTTTAAGAATCTTGATCACATAATTCTTAGCGGAAAACACATAAACAAAACAATAATTAAATAAATAATCTTAATTTTTAATACATTTATGCAACAAAAAAAACAGTCCCCACGCTCATGCCATGAGGCTTATTCACCATCGTTATTTCTGCTAATGCCGACCCAATTGAGCAGCATGGAGGCGCTCGAAATAACGTTGATGTTAGAAATATAACCATCGTAACGGTTATTTATTGCCGACAGCTGATTATTAAAATGGTCATTTTCGGCGGTCAGCACATCCAGCAATGTTCTTTTTCCCAGGTGATACCACTGGTCATAAAACATTTGCCGTACGCGATCAGTTTCTGAAGACAGACGATCATAATCATCGGCACGCAAGAAAGACGAATCACGGATCTGAATCTGGTTATTGATCTGGTATTCCAGATCGCGATAGCTGACTTCATATTGTTGCTGCGCGGCATTCGCTCTCGCCCGCGCCGACATCTGCGCCGCCCGTTCGGAACCGCCGCTGAACGCATTCCATTCCACGTTCACACCGGTGTACCAGCCGGATTCATTGCCGTTAACGTCTTTAGCAGTGCTTTTCGAAATCACCCAGTTGACCTGCGGCAGGCTGGAGGCTCTGATGCTTTCCGCTTCATGCTCAGCCGCCCGGACCTTCGCCTGCAGGCTCATCATCATCGGATTCCTGTCCAGCGAGGCAATGGCCGTGGATGCCGGGATCACCGTGTCGCGCCAGGAGATATCTTCCGGAACCACCGGTTCGACGCCTAACAGGCGTACCAGTCTGATCCGGCTGGAACTGACCTGATGTTCAATGTTGTCCATGTTCGCCTGCGCCGACATCAGCTTCGCTTTTGCCTGCACCAGCTCGCTGTCGCGCCCCGGGTCCGCCTCGGTGATTTGCGACAGCATATTGACCAGCTCTTGCATCCTGTCCACATAGGCTTTCGCCACCATCCGGCTACGCTGATAACGACTCAGGTTCATCAGTTCAGAAATGGTGTTGTAGGCCAGCTGTTCGCGGGAGTGATCCTGGTCATAGCGCGCGGATTTTGCTGTCTCTTCCGCGTTATTAACCTGGCTACTGATCCGTCCCCAGTCGATGATTGGGGTAGTCACTGACACCGATCCACTGGTATCGCTGATGTGTGAATTATGATTCGTGGACGCATTGCCGCCAACGGTGGTGAATGGTGAGGTCACTCCCAATGTCACCTGCGGCCAGCGCTGACCGCGAGCCTGATCAACGCTATACTCCGTCGCCAGCACCTCGGCGGCAGAAGCGCGCATTTCCGGGCTGTACGCCAGCGCTCTGACCACCATCTGACGCAAAAAGTCGCGCGACGGGTTATCACTTAACGCTTTAAACTGCTGTTGCGACATACTGGTGATGTCGCGGGGGCCACTGCTTCTCTCTGATTGCCCCTGCCAGCGCACTTTGTTGTACGCCGGATCGGGCTTGTAATATTCGGTGACAGGCGGGAAGTAATCATAGTTTTTCTTCAATACCGCTCTGTTTTCTGACGTATTCTGAACATCCTCACGGCGCACAAAGGCCGGTTTTGCTTTCTCCGGCGGTGGCGCCGATACGGCATTCTCCACAGTCGCGGGTGCCGTGATCCGCTCATAGCGCTCGTCCGGCGTGCTGCTACGGTTTACGGGTGGCGGGCTGACCGGTGCCGGTGGTGGCGTTATCGCTGGCACCGCAGGCACTGGCGCGATTGATCGTGGCGTCTGCGTCGATGAGGTCGATATCGACGGCGCCGATTGTGATGAGCTGGCAACGCTCTTCGACTGTGCCGCCGCCGCTTTTTGCTCACTCATATACTGCGACTGCGTGCGCATCGTTGGTAAAGCGGAGAGCGACCGATCAGCCGCCTGCGCAAATAGAGGGATGATTGCAGAGGAACACGGTAAACAAATCGCAACAGCTGTCGCCACCTTCGCCCAACGGTGGTTTTTATTTTTATATGCCATGATGATTATCTCTCCCTGAACGCTTCACGCGCCTTCAGCACAGGTTTGAGGATATAAGAAAGAATGGTCTTCTCGCCGGTCCTGATTTCTACGTTGGCTATCATCCCCGGCATAATTGGAAACACTTTGTCTTTCACATGCAACGCGGCCTGATCTGTGCGCACATACACCCGGTAGTAAGTCGAATCACCACGGCCCATTCGTGCTTTTTCTTCATCTATCAGGGTATCGGAGCTGAGATGTTCAACCACGCCGCTCAGACCGCCATAAATGGCATAGTCATAAGCGGTAATTTTCACCGTGGCCGGCAGACCAGGGTGAATAAAGGCCACGTCAGACGGCTTTATTTTCGCTTCCACCAGCAGGTTGTCTTCCAGTGGAATGATGGTCATGATTTCAGCGCCCTGCTGAATGACCCCGCCGCGAGTAGTGACGCGAATGTTGTTGACGGTGCCGTGTACCGGCGCGACGACCGTGGTGCGGTCCATAACGTCCTGCCGTCCACGAAGGATCTCTTCAGCCTGCGCCAGTTCAGATTCCAGACGGTTGAGTTCGCTGTTGGCGTCAGCACGGAAACGGTTGGTACGTTCGGCGATTTGTAAGCGGAATTCGTTGGCCTGACGCTTCAGACGCAAAATTTCCACGTCTGACATCAGCCCCTTGTTGGCCAGCGGTTCAGAGAGACTCACTTCATTTTGCGCCAGCGCCAGACTGCGTCTTAGCGCATCCACACTTTCGTTCAGAGTTTTGATTCGCGCATTGTAGGCCTGGGTTTCATCGCGCACGATAGAGGCGATGTTGGCGATGTCAGACGGGAACTCCAGCGGCGTGCCATACGCTTCCGCGCGCAAACGTGCAATGCTGCCTTTCAGCCCCTGCACTTTCGACAGAGATTCGCCATAGCTGGCCCCGGCACGCGTCGGATCAATCTTGAGCAGGATCTGCCCTTTCTCAACCACATCGCCTTCGTGCACATTCAGTTGTTCGAGGATGCCGCCTTCGAGACTCTGGATCACCTGTTCACGGCTGGCGGGGATCACTTTGCCGTCACCGCGGGTTATCTCTTCCACGCGGGCATAGTGCGCCCAGATCCCGGCGGCAACGACGATAAACGCAATGAGGTAAAGCATGATCATGCTGAACGGGGTCTTTTGTGAAATCAGCGCCCCCTGCAGATCATGCATGAACTTAAGATCTTCCGATTTAACTTTTCCGGTGACCTGCTTTTGCGGTTCCTGTTGTGGCTTAGCCTTTTTTGCCGCAGGTGAAGGCGCGCCGACTTTTCTCAGCGCCGGAGAGGAGTCATTCGTCACCAGTTTTACTGTTTTGTCGGATGCGCTATCGTTCACATCTTCGTTACTCATCATCCCTACCTTATATCTACTACAGAAACCGTCTGTCAGGGGTTCATCAAGTTACTTCGGCCGATACTGCATCGGTGCCTGTGGCTTCTTCTGCGTGCTTTCGTTGAGGCTGGCGATCACTTGCTCTTTGGGTCCGTCTTTCACAACATGGCCGTCTTCCAGCACGATCAGGCGATCAACCAGACTTAACACCGACATGCGGTGTGTGACGATGACCAGCGTCTGCCCTTCTGTCGCCTCCTTCAGGCGGCGCAGGAACAGGGTTTCGGTCATTGCATCCATGGAACTTGTCGGCTCATCCATCAGCAATATTTTGGGTCGCAGCAACAGGCAACGCGCCAGCGCCACCAGCTGTTTCTGTCCGCCGGACAGGCCATTCCCCATCTCACCGATCGGCATTTCATAACCCAGAGGGTGTCTGGCGGCGATATGGTCAAGACCCGTCATGGTGGCGACGCGTAAAAACTCTTCCGTGCTGACGCTGGGGTTACCGATAATGACATTCTGGCGCAGCGTGCCGTAAAACAACCGGCAGTCCTGACCGACATAACCCACCGCCGCACGCCAGTCAGCCGGATCAACCTGCGTCGCATCCACACCATCAATAAATACCTGGCCGCTCGCGGGCTGAAACAACCGCGCCATGACGCGCAACAGCGTGGATTTACCGCTGCCGATTTTGCCGAGGATCGCAATACGCTCCCCCGGGGTGATCTTGATATTGATGTTTTCCAGTACGCGGATCGGCACCATCATGCCGGGCACCGGCCAGGCGAATGACACTTTCTTCAGCCGCATGCTGCCGGTGAATTTCGGTGTCGGCAGATACGAAATGTTCGGATCGCGTTCGGTAGGCGCATCCATCAGATTGTTCAGCGACTTCAGCGCGGTCTTTGCGTGCTGATAGCGCAGCGCCAGTCCGACCACTGATGCCAGCGGCGCCAGACAACGACCAGAGAGGATCACCACCCCGATCATCGCCCCCATGGTGAGGTCACCGGCATGGATGAGATAAACGCCGTACACCACGATGCACACCGTATTGATTTGCTGAATAAAGGTGACGAAGTTCGAGGTCAGCATCGACAGGTATCGGGTTTTCATGGAGGATGCCGCCGCCATGGCGCTGAAATCATCCCAGCGTTTTTGCATCACCCCTTCGCCACGCGCCGCTTTTAGCGCTTCCAGCCCTTCGATACTCTCAATCAGCAGCCCCTGCTTAAGCGAGATCTCACGAATATTCTCTTCCATGTAGCGGCCCAGCGGCCACTGGATAATCACACTGGCAATGAGAATGATGGGGATTGCCGCCAGCGGCACATACGCCAGCGCGCCGCCAATCATGTAGATGATGAACATGAACAACGCGCAGAATGGCAAATCCGACAGTGTCGCCAGCGTCGCGGAGGTGACGAAATCGCGCACCGCTTCAAAATCACGCAACTGGTTGGCGAACGTTCCTGAGGATTGCGGTTTATTCTCCATGCGCATCGCCATCACCTGGCGGAACAACTTCGCACCGAGGATCAGATCCGCTTTTTTGCCGGCGACGTCAATCAGCCAGGTGCGTACCTGGCGGGTGGTAAATTCAAAAACGATGGCGATAATCACGCCCACCGCCAGCGACCATAACGTCACATACGCCTGCGTCGGGATAACGCGGTCGTAGACGTTCATGGTAAAAAAGGTGCTCGCCAGCGTCAGTACGTTCGCCAACAGCGCCGCCAGTGCCGCGCTGTAAAAATAGCGTCGATAGCGCCACAGCGTCGAAAACAGCCAGTGGCCTTCGCCTGGCCCTTTGGGTAGCAGCTGATCGTCGGCACGCGAATCCAGTTTCGGTTTCGGCGTCGCCACCATGGCGTAACCTGCGTAGTTTTCCAGCAGCTCCGCTTCCGCAAGCATTAACGCTCCGCCGCTCTCCGGGACCACCACCTGATACAGGTGCTGACCGCGTTTTCCCCGACGGGCGGTGAGAATACAGTAGGTTCCGTCTTTGCGGGCAATCAGCAACGGAAAAAGGTAAGAAGACAGTTTATTGAGATCGCGCTTTACCCAACCCGCAGAAATACCGACCTGCTCCAGCATGCGCAAGGCCGTTTCTGGATCAAGTCTTTCGGTGCGAGGCAAACCGGAATATAAAACTTCCTTACTTACCAGTTTTGTGTGATGCGCGCAAATCCACTCCACGCCCCACAGAAGTGAATCTTTTCCGTGGTCTTCTATATTTTCAAAATGAGAAGAGGAGGTCATTTCAGCCGCAGAATTCTGAACACTCATTATGGTTCCCTGGCCTACATAATACTGTAAAGCGATGCGATAATTACTTTGCTTTTCCTCTGCTTGTTATATCACAACGCCCGCTATTCCCGCTCAATTTTCGTCTAGGAATACACTTATTTAACACCCACTAAAAATAAGAAAAATTAGGAGGTTACAGAGTTCCCCACCAACGTTGTGTAACGTGAAAATTGAGAGAAATTCTCTATTTACCCACATAAAAAAAACCGCAAAGCCGAAAAAACAAATAAATAACAAAATCCAAAAAATATCATTAAGAATATCTTTCTGTTATTAATAAACCGTTATATTCATGTCGCACCCAGGGTTTA
>NZ_JMTB01000095.1 GCF_000734965.1 Trabulsiella guamensis ATCC 49490 | reverse complement strand
TTCGCGCTCTCCCAGCAAGACCAGAGGCGCTGGCGCTCAAGGTCGTCGGCGGCTATGCGAGAGGGTTCCTGCGGGAGGGTGATTAAACCAGATGAGGTTTCGAACAGACCACGGGAAGCCAGCAGTTCCGCGCGAACTTCCGGCGGCAGAACAGAAATATGGTATTCGAATGCTTTGGTTCCGGCACGTATGCGGCGAAGTTCGCTGCGGCCACGAACCATATTTTCAAGTTTATTTCTGACGTTTGTCTCGCTGACCGGGAAGCCATAAGCGCCAGTGCATTCTTTTACAGACACCCAAAGCTCCATCATGCAACTTCCTTAACGGCGATATTGTGATAACGCGAAGGCCAGATGTCGCATGGCTTCATACCGAGAAAGTCAGCAATGATCTTTTCTCCCTTCGGCCAGTGATGGCGAAATACGTTGCGCAATGTTGATTCCGCCAGACCATGACTACGGGATAACTGGCTGGTCGTCATTCCACGTTTTCTAATCGCTGCTTTGATGTCTTCCGAATGCCAGTCTTGGCTTTTACTCATCATTCTGCGATCCTTAAATGTTTACTCGTAACGGTGAACTGTGCTGGTCACCTATGCGAGTAAAAATATAGCGAATAAAAATTCGCGTGTAAAGCGATTTGCGAATTTTTATTTTCATTATGACATAGGCGTGCAATTAAATATTTGTACATAATATTCAAACACTTATGTATATTTTGGTGGTTTTATGGACGATAATTCGAAACAGTTTTTTGATTGGATAAGAAAAATTCGCTTCAAAGATAAATTGGCTGAGGCTATTGGTAGTGAGTCAATCAGGAGTTTTGCGAGTCGATGTGGGTTATCTGATACGGTATTGCGGAACTATATGAATGAAAAAACGTACCCATCTTTAGACCGTCTGGCTATGATTGCAGAGGCCGCGCACAAACCTATAGGGTGGTTTCTAAATGCTGAGGAAGATGGGAACTTATCTTCACATTTCAAAGATATATATTCGCAGCCACCCGTGAAAAAACAATCAAGTCACGAACAGATAGAGACTCAGTTGAAAGCTATCTTTGAGTTAATGTCTTTCGAGGAAAAAGAAAAAGCAGTCATCATTTTTAAAAACAATGGATTACGTGGTCTTATGCCAATGGTGTTAGATGTTAATGAAGTCACGAACAAAGAGATTTTCGAACAACGTGATTCAAATGGTCAGACGCAGGCCGCGTCGGACGTAAGCACGCAAAACAAAGCTGGCTGATTGTGATATACTCAGTTGGCTGGCTTCATGTTTGCGCCTCAATGCAGGAGTTTTTAAACTGTCTTTAAACCCTCTTTAACGCTTTAAAATTTTCGTTCGTGCGGTTTAAGTCTATACGACAGAAAATGATTTTGGTGGCGGTTGATCTAAATTTGTTCTGGATGTGATTTTTTGTGTGGTAGAGTAACCCCTGCAGTTGTGAAGCCTTGTGTTGCCTGAACTTCTTCCCGTTAATTCCCTCCAATTCCCGGTTATTCCCGCATTCCTCGTTTGATCTACACATAGCTGTCAAGGGTCACCCAGGCGGTTTTGTCGCTGAAGTTAATGTAGTCGTTGAAACTGTGCCAGTTCTGGCCGGGGCCAGGGCGCCAGTCCGTCCAGTGTTCCCCGAGCGTTTTCTTCAGTTCATCGCCCTTCAGATAGAGCGCGCCGAACTGATACTCCTGCATGTCGGCGAGCGTGGCGTAGCCGGTGTGGTTCATGACGACATCAAACAGGACGCGAATACCACGCCGATGGGCTTCATCCACCAGACGACGCAAATCGTCCTCTTTACCCATACTGGCATCGAGACGGGTCCAGTCCTGCGTGTAGTAGCCGTGATAGGCGTAATGAGGGAAATCACCTTTGGTGCCGCCGCCGACCCAGCCATGGATTTGCTCCAACGGTGAGCTTATCCACAACGCGTTAACGCCCAGCGACTGCAGGTAATCCAGTTTGCTGGCGAGCCCTTTCAAATCACCGCCGTGGAAGGTACCGATCTCCTGTTGCCCGTCTTTATGGCGTCCGTAACTGGCATCGTTCGAGGGATCGCCATTGACGTAACGATCCGTCAGCACGAAATAGACCGTTGCGTTGTGCCAGCTGAAGGGCGCCGGGGCGTCGGTTTCCGCACGTTCCAGCAACAGCAGGCCGTTGCTGTCGGCGGCAGGCATGAGGGTGATTTTCCCCTGCTGTACGGTGGCGGTCTGTTTGCTGTAGAAATCGCGTACCACGGTGCCTTCTGCAAAGGTGCGGCTGACATCAACGGTTAACGGCTTACCCTCCCATTTCGGACACTGGCGTACCGCCGTCTTCACGGCGTCATCAGCCGGGGCTTCGACGGAAAGCCGTAGCGTGGGTGTGCCGGAACGCATATCAATTTCCAGTGAATACAGCCCGTTACGGAATATCCGCCATTGCGGCGCATCGCCATGACAGGGCTCCAGTGACAGCATCTCATTGAGTTTTATAGAAGAAGCGGGTTGCCAGCACTGATGGTCAAGATTTAACGTTAAAGGATGTGTACCCTTCGCCATCGCTTTCTGACTGATGAATTTTCCGTCACTTTTCTCTGCGAAGGCAGGAAAACCAGTGGAAGTCCAGGTTGTCGCGTTGACGATGCCTGGCATCAGGAGTGCTACAAGGGCAGCAAGTTTCATTCGGGTATCCTGTGCAAGTTTTTGCCCAGTGTGCCAGTCCCGTTGCGGCCTGTACTCCTCCCTGGAAGGGGATGAGTAAAAAGGGTGAGAGAATAGCGTTTCAGACCAGGACTATTTCTTTGGGTGCCTTCGAAGGCTATTTTTGATATGATTTGTGGTTCAACTCTCAAATTTGGGAAAAATACAAGGTGTTGGAATGATTAAATCCGACCAGGAGACCTAATGATATCGACTCCCATTCGACGATATGGGGCAACGATACTCATGTTACTCACCTTTGCGATTTCAGGTGAGGTGCTGGCAAAGACACACACAGCAACAGCGAGTCAAAAAGCCCCGGCAGTAAAGGCAAGTATTAATAAGGTTAGCAGTAAAAAAGAGTATTCTCGCAATAGTGAAATAAGCGGTTCACTTCCTGACTTGCGAAAATACCCTTCCGGAACACCAAGGAAAAAAGCGTTTCTCCGGACAGTGATGCCTTATATTACCAGCCAGAATGCTGCTATTACCGCCGACCGTAACTGGTTGGTGTCCAAACAGTATGCGGGCCGTTGGTCACCGAGCGAACGCGCGCGTCTGCAGGACATTACTAAACGCTACAAAATCAACTGGTCCGGGAATACCCGTAAAATTCCCTGGAATACGTTGCTTGAACGTGTGGACATCATTCCGGTCAGCATGGTTGCCACGATGGCAGCCGCTGAAAGCGGCTGGGGGACATCGAAACTTGCGCGTGCCAACAACAATCTGTTTGGCATGAAGTGCGGAAGCGGTAAATGTAATAATGGCCCTGGCAAGGTGAAGGGGTATTCCCGCTTTGGTTCCGTGAAAGAGTCTGTACAGGCTTACGTCGCGAATCTGAATACGCACCCGGCCTATTCATCCTTCCGTAAATCGCGCGCGCAACTGCGTAAAAACGATCAGGAAGTGACGGCCACGGCGATGATCCACAAGCTGAAAGGGTATTCGACGAGAGGGTCGAGCTATAACAATTACCTTTTCGCGATGTACCAGGATAATCAGCGCCTGATTGCCGCGCACATGTAATGCGAAACGCCTTCCAGCCGGAAGGCGTTTTTCTTTGTTAAACCATCACTTCACTGTATCGGTCCCGATACTCTTTCGGCGTCGTGTCGTACTCTTTTTTGAATACCGAATAGAAATACTGCAACGACGGATAGCCGCACATTTGCGATATTTCGTTAATCGACAACGAGGTCGAGATCAGCAGACTGCGGGCCTTTTCCAGTTTTTCACTGTGGATCACCGCGTGGATGGTCTCTCCTACTTCTTCTTTAAAGCGTTTCTCAAGGTTGGAACGGGAAATGCCGACCGAATCCAGAACCTGCTCGACTTTAATGCCTTTACAGGCGTTGTTACGGATGTAATGCATCGCCTGAATCACCGCCGGATCGTTAAGCGAGCGGTAATCCGTAGAGCGGCGCTCTACCACCCGCATTGGCGGTATCAGTAAACGCTGTAACGGCAGTGATTCGTTTTCCAGCAGGCGATGCAGCAGTTTCGCCGCCTGATAGCCCATTTGCCTCGTCCCCTGCGCTACCGACGAGAGCGCCACGCGTGACAGGTAGCGCGTCAGTTCTTCGTTATCGATGCCGATGACACACAGTTTTTCTGGCACCGGAATATGCAAATGTTCGCAGGCCTGCAAAATATGCCGCGCGCGCGCATCCGTCACGGCAATTATCCCGGTTTGTGGTGGCAGCGTTTGCAGCCAGTCGGCAAGCCGGTTTTGCGCGTGTTGCCAGTTTTCAGGTGCGGTTTCCAGCCCCTGGTAAATCACACCGCGGTATTTCTCTTTCGCGACAAGCTGGCTGAAGGCATATTCACGTTCCCGTGCCCAACCCTTGCGGCTTGAGGCGGGCAGACCATAAAAGGCAAAACGATGAACGCCTTTCTCTTTCAGATGCAAAAAGGCGCTCTCCACCAGCGCGTAGTTATCAGTGGCAATGTAATGGACTGCAGGATAATGTTCAGGAAGGTGGTAGGAGCCGCCGACGCCGACGATCGGCACGTTGACATCCGCCAGCAGGCGTTCGATTTCGACATCGTCATAGTCGGCAATCACGCCGTCGCCCAGCCACTCTTTGATATTTTCAATGCGGGTGCGAAAGTCCTCTTCAATAAAAATATCCCACTCGGATTGCGACGCCTGCAAATATTCTCCCACACCCTCAACGACCTGCCGGTCATAGGCTTTGTTGGCATTGAATAACAGCGTGATGCGGTGGCGCTTTTCAAACATGGTTCGGGTTCCCGGCTGAATCATCGCAAAGCCAGCACCGGCGGGCGGGTGCTGGCGTTCTTTCAGGCGCGACGTTTAGTGGCAGAATCCATCCAGACTGCCAGTAACAGAATGGCGCCCTTAACGATATACTGCCAGAACGTCGGGACGTCCATCATACTCATTCCGTTATCCAACGCAGACATAATAAATGCCCCCATTACCGCTCCCGCGACGCTACCTACACCCCCGGCGAGACTGGTTCCGCCGATGACGCAGGCGGCGATGGCATCCAGTTCGGCAATGTTACCCGCTGAAGGGGAACCTGCGCCTAAGCGGGAACTGAGGATAAGCCCGGCGATCGCCACCATTAAGCCGTTAATGGCGAAGACGGCAAGCTTGGTACGTTCAACGTTAATGCCCGATAGCCGCGCGGCTTCCAGGTTACCGCCGATGGCGTAAATTCGCCGTCCGAATGCTGTGCGTGTGGCCATGAACATCCCTGCCAGCAGCAGCGCGGCAAGAATTAACACCGGTGTCGGTACACCACGATAATCATTCAGCAACCAGATAGCGCCCAGCACAATGATCGCTGTCAACGCCTGACGTCCCACAGTGCTCGTTGACGCTGGTGTGCTTAACCCCAGCGACTGACGGCGCATGCGGCCACGCCATTGCCAGGCGATAAATACCACCATACCCAGCACGCCGATGATAAAGCCCACGCTATCCGGCAAATAGCTCTGGCCGATTTGTGACATGGCGGCGCTGGTGGGTGATACCGTCGTCCCGTTGGTGATGCCGATGAGAATGCCGCGAAACGCCAGCATTCCGGCGAGGGTGACAATAAACGATGGCACTTTACGATAGGCCACCCACCAGCCATTCCAGACGCCGAAGACCAGACCCAGCGCCAGCGTCACCAGTATAGTAAGCGGTAGCGGCCAGCCCAGCCAGACGTCAAAAATTGCAGCAACGCCCCCCAGGAGCCCCATCATTGAGCCCACGGAAAGGTCAATTTCAGCGGAAATGATCACGAACACCATCCCGACCGCCAGAATGCCGGTGATGGCGGTCTGGCGCAGCAGGTTGGAGACGTTACGCGCGCTGAGATAGGCTCCGTCCGTCGTCCAGGTAAAAAACAGCATGATGACGATAATCGCCGCAATCATGACAAAGACCTGCAGATTGAGCGATTTCAGCCCGGAAAATGCCGCCGTCGCCGGCGGGGTGAGTTTCATCTCAGAGGGGTTGTTCTTCGACATGACGTTCGCTCCTCAGTGCGGCTTCCATCACCTGTTCCTGCGTCAGGCCATGGTTGATTAAGTTGGCTTTCAGCTTCCCTTCGTGCATCACCAGTACGCGATCGCTGAGCCCAAGAACTTCCGGCAGTTCAGAGGAGATGACGATCACGGCGATGCCCTGTTTCACCAGTTGATTGATAAGCTTGTAAATTTCGTATTTAGCGCCGATGTCGATCCCGCGAGTGGGTTCGTCGAGGATCAAAATCTGCGGGTTGAGCAGCAGGCAGCGCGCGAGGATCGCTTTTTGTTGATTCCCGCCGCTCAGACGACCAATCGCCAGTTCAGGCGTTGCGGTTTTCACTTTCAGGCGCTGAATGGATTGCAAAATGCAGTGCTGTTCGGCGGCATCGTTCAGGCTGCTTAATGGCCCGGTGAAATCGTCCAGCGCGGCGAGAGTGATATTTTTCCCCACCGCCATCACTGGCACGATGCCATCTTTTTTCCGATCTTCCGGCACCATCGCGATGCCATTGGCGATGGCCTGCTGGCAGTTGTTGATCTCGACAGGCTGACCATCAATGAAAATTTTCCCTTCCCAGCGCCCGCGCCAGACGCCAAAAAGGCACTGCACGGCTTCGGTACGCCCGGCGCCGACCAGCCCGGCAACGCCAAGGATCTCGCCGCGACGCAGTGAGAAGGAGACGTCGTTAACGCGTTTGATGTGCCGGTTAACCGGATGCCAGGCCGTCAGATGCTCAACCCGTAAAATTTCGTCACCACATTCGTGGGGTTCGTTGGGGTAGAGCGCCGTCAGTTCACGTCCGACCATCATGGTAATGATGTCGCCCTCGCTCATGCCGCTGGCGTCGCGCGTACCGATGTGCTGGCCGTCGCGGATCACGCAGATGGTGTCGGAGATGGCTTTCACTTCGTTCAGCTTGTGCGAGATGTAGATACAGGCGATTCCGTGGTTTTGCAGATCACGGATGATATTGAGCAGCACCGCGGTTTCTTGTTCCGTCAGCGAGGCGGTAGGCTCATCGAGGATCAGCAGGCGAACCTGCTTGTTGAGCGCTTTGGCGATCTCCACCAGCTGTTGCTGACCGAGACCCAGATCGCCGACGCGGGTATCCGGGGAAATGGCTAAACTCACCTGCGCGAGCAGTTTTTCACAGCGCAGGGTCATCGTGTCGTAATCCAGCACGCCATAACGGCTCATTTCAGTGCCGAGGAAAATATTTTCCAGCACTGTCAGATGTTTAACCAGCGCCAGTTCCTGGTGAATAATGGCGATGCCTTTGCGTTCGGTGTCGCGAATATGGCTGGCCTGCAAGGGTTCGCCCGCGAAGATAATTTCGCCTTCAAAGCTCCCGTGGGGATAAATACCGCACAACACCTTCATCAGCGTCGATTTGCCAGAGCCGTTTTCACCGCACAGCGAAACAACCTCTCCGGCATTAAGCCGCAGACTGACATTATCTATCGCCTTCACCGCGCCAAAGGCCTTGGTGATATTTTTCATCTCGAGTAAATAAGGCATATACAACTCCTTCAGGCGGTCTGTTTCGATGCCCCGAGAGAGAAATGCCCCGGAACCGGGGCATCAGAGACTTACAAATCGCTCTTTTTATGGAAGCCGTCTTTCACAACGGTTTCATCGATGTTGTCCTTATTCACTTCGATAGGCGTCAACAGACGGGAAGGGACATCCTTCAGCCCGTTATTGAGCGTGGCATCTGATTTCGGCGTCTGTCCGTTACCCAGCTCAACGGCAATTTCCGCCGCGTTGGTCGCCAGCGTGGTGATCGGTTTATACACCGTCATAGTTTGCGAGCCGTTCATAATGCGTTTGATACCCGCCAGGTCGGCATCCTGCCCGGAAATAGCGACTTTACCCGCCAGCCCCTGAGCGCCGAGCGCCTGGATCGCACCGCCTGCGGTGGCGTCATTTGAGGCCACAACCGCATCAATTTTGTTATTGTTCGCCGTCAGCGCGTTTTCCATTATTTTCAGCGCATTTTCTGGAAGCCAGCCATCAACCCACTGGTCGCCGACGATTTTGATTTTGCCGTCATCAATAAACGGTTTGAGCACTTTCATTTGCCCGGCGCGGAACAATTTTGCGTTGTTATCGACTGGCGAGCCGCCCATCAGGAAATAATTCCCCTGAGGCACTTTCTCGACCAGACTATGTGCCTGCATTTCACCGACTTTTTCGTTATCGAATGAAATATAAAAATCGATGTCAGCGTTATTAATCATGCGATCATAAGCCAGCACTTTAATCCCTTCCTGCTTGGCTTCTTTAATAACGTTGCTCAGCACCTGGCCGTTGTAAGGAATAATAACTAACACATCGACGCCGCGGTTGATCATATTTTCAATTTGCGACATCTGTGTTTCTTCGTTGCCATTTGCTGACTGCACAAATACCGTTGCGCCGAGAGCTTGTGCTTTATTAACAAAAATATCGCGATCTTTCTGCCAGCGTTCGAGTCGCAGGTCGTCAATCGCCATGCCGATTTTGACCTCTTTGGCGATACCAGCCATGCTGGTCAGCATAAGAGAGGCGCAGAGGGTGAGGCAAAGGTGTTTTAATTTCATGATCGTGATGCCTTTTTTATCTGGTTGCAGGAGGTTGCAGGGTAGTTATTGAGACGAAAAAGAAACATACACTTCTGATACGCTGCAAATTTTTAACAGAGAATACGCATCTGGCAATTACCGCTTTTTCTTTTCGCATTATGATATTTGGTTTATTTTCCAAATTATGATGGCGATCGGATTTTGAACCGTTTCACCTTTCTGTTGCATCGCACTACGGAAGCACTATTCCAGAAAAGAAGAATGAAATGGCGCGTTTTTTTGCGAGCCAGCGCACATTTGTGGATTCTCTTAATGGCAGTGTGAAATAACGTAATTGAGCAACTCAAAATCAGAACTCACTATTAGCCAATGAATTAATCCCGCCGCCTGTCTGAATATGGAGTTCATTATGCAAGCTTATTTCGACCAACTCGAACGTGTTCGTTATGAAGGCCCGTCATCGGTTAATCCGCTGGCATTTCGGCATTACAACCCGGATGAGCAGGTTCTGGGTAAGCGAATGGAAGACCACCTGCGTTTCGCCGCCTGTTACTGGCACACGTTCTGCTGGAACGGCGCCGATATGTTTGGTGTTGGTGCTTTTGAGCGCCCGTGGCAACAGTCAGGCGACGCGATGGCGCTGGCAAAACGCAAAGCTGACGTCGCGTTTGAGTTCTTCCATAAGTTAAACGTCCCTTACTACTGCTTCCACGACGTTGATGTCTCTCCGGAAGGCGCTTCGCTGAAAGAGTACCTCAACAATTTTGCCCGCATGGTTGATGTTCTGGCCGAAAAACAACAGCAGAGCGGTGTGAAGCTGCTGTGGGGCACGGCAAACTGCTTCACCAACCCGCGCTACGGCGCTGGCGCAGCCACCAACCCTGATCCTGAAGTCTTTAGCTGGGCGGCCACGCAGGTGGTAACGGCGATGAACGCCACGCACAAACTGGGGGGTGAAAACTACGTCCTGTGGGGCGGCCGTGAAGGTTACGAAACCCTGCTGAATACCGATCTGCGTCAGGAGCGCGAGCAGATTGGCCGCTTCATGCAAATGGTCGTGGAGCATAAACACAAAATCGGTTTCCGTGGCACGCTGCTGATTGAACCGAAACCGCAGGAACCTACTAAACATCAGTATGATTACGACGCCGCGACGGTGTACGGCTTCCTCAAACAGTTTGGCCTGGAAAAAGAGATCAAACTGAATATCGAAGCTAACCACGCAACGCTGGCCGGGCATTCGTTCCATCACGAAATCGCCACCGCCATTGCGCTGGGCGTGTTCGGTTCCGTCGATGCCAACCGAGGCGACGCGCAACTGGGTTGGGATACTGACCAGTTCCCGAACAGTGTCGAGGAAAACGCGCTGGTGATGTATGAAATCATCAAAGCGGGCGGCTTCACCACCGGCGGGCTGAACTTTGACGCCAAAGTACGCCGTCAAAGCACCGATAAATACGATCTGTTCTACGGTCATATCGGCGCGATGGATACCATGGCGCTGGCGCTGAAAGTCGCCGCCCGTATGATTGAAGATGGTCAGCTTGATAAGCGCGTTGCGAAACGTTATGCCGGCTGGAATGGCGAACTGGGGCAGCAGATCCTGAAAGGGCAACTGTCGCTTTCGCAACTGGCAACCTATGCCGAACAGCATAATCTGGCACCGCAGCACCAGAGCGGTCATCAGGAACTGCTGGAAAACCTGGTAAATCATTACCTGTTCGACAAGTAATCCGCGTCGTACGGCATTACAGGCCCGGTCGCGTTACGCTGCCGGGCATTTTTAGTTAAGGAGCCCTCACCATGTATATCGGGATCGATCTGGGTACATCAGGCGTTAAGGTGATTCTGCTCAATGAGCAGGGGGAAGTTATCGCGTCGCAAACCGAAGCCCTCACGGTGTCGCGTCCACATCCATTGTGGTCAGAACAGGATCCCGAATCCTGGTGGCGGGCAACGGATCAGGCGATGAAAGCGCTGGCGGCGCAGCATCCGCTGCGTGAAGTGAAAGCGCTGGGGATTGCCGGGCAGATGCATGGTGCCACGCTTCTCGACAAACAACAGCGTATCCTGCGTCCGGCCATTCTGTGGAATGACGGGCGCTGTGGCGAGGAGTGCGCGCTGCTGGAAGCGCAGGTACCGGATTCCCGCGAGGTAACAGGCAACCTGATGATGCCTGGGTTTACCGCACCAAAGCTGCTCTGGGTGCAGCGCCATGAACCGGATATTTTTCGCCAGGTCGACAAAGTGCTGTTGCCGAAGGATTATCTGCGTCTGCGCATGACCGGCGAGTTTGCCAGCGACATGTCTGATGCCGCAGGTACGATGTGGATGGACGTGGCGAAGCGTGACTGGAGCGATGCGATGCTTAACGCCTGCCAGCTGACGCGCGACCACATGCCTGCACTGTTTGAAGGGTGCGAGGTGACCGGTACTCTGCTGCCAGCCGTCGCGCAGGCGTGGAACATGGCGGAAGTTCCCGTGGTGGCGGGCGGCGGTGATAACGCCGCAGGTGCCGTGGGCGTCGGCATGGTCGACGCCGGGCAGGCGATGTTGTCGCTCGGCACCTCAGGCGTCTATTTTGCTGTCAGCGAAGGATTTCTGAGCAAACCGGAAAGCGCGGTGCATAGTTTCTGCCACGCGTTGCCTGGTCGCTGGCACCTGATGTCTGTCATGCTGAGTGCTGCCTCCTGTCTCGACTGGGCTGCGCGCTTAACCGGGCTGGGCAACGTTCCGGCGCTGATTGCCGCCGCGGAGAAGGCAGATGAAAACGCCGATCCGGTCTGGTTCCTGCCGTACCTGTCTGGTGAGCGTACGCCGCACAATAATCCACAGGCGAAGGGCGTTTTCTTTGGTCTGACGCATCAGCATGGCCCGGCAGAGCTGGCGCGTGCAGTGCTGGAAGGGGTCGGGTTTGCGTTGGCGGATGGGATGGACGTGGTGCACGCCTGTGGTATCACCCCGAAAAGCGTGACGCTGATTGGCGGCGGCGCGCGGAGCCCATGGTGGCGGCAAATGCTGGCGGATATCAGTGGTACGCCGCTGGATTACCGCACTGGCGGCGACGTTGGTCCGGCGCTGGGTGCGGCGCGGCTGGCACAAATGGCGATGCATCCGGGGACGGCGTTTGGCGATCTTCTCCCGCAACTGCCGCTTGAGCAGTCACACCAGCCTGATGCGGCGCGATTTGCGCGTTATGCTCCGCGACGCGAAACTTTCAGCAAACTCTATCAGCAGCTTCTGCCGCTGATGTCATAACACATTATTCGCCCTCGTTGAGGGCGAATAAATTTAACTGACAAACCGGCGAGTATCCAGCCGTTGCACCAGCATCGACAACAGCAGGCTGCCGATCAACGTCGCGCCGAAAATCCAGAGGATATCCACCAGCGGCCAGCTTTTCAGTTCAATGCCGTTGGTGCGCAGCGCGTGGATAATCAGCGCATGAAAGCCATAAATTCCCAGCGAATGGCGCGAAATCAGCGCGAGTCCCGGTAGCGCGTGATCATTGAGTGTATTTTTCACTATCGTCAGCATGGCTATCGCACTGATAAACACCATTGGCCCGCAGTAGAGATACCAGGTATCAGCGAAATTGCCGCGCCATTGCAGCTCGTGCAGCGTTCCGCGCGAAATGACCGTCACGGCGATGATAAACACCACCACGCTCAGCAGCGTCAGCGATTTTCTGTTGGTATCCATCATGCCGATGGCTCTGCCGAGCAGACCATACAGCACGTAGTAGAAGGTGTCGCCGCTGATGTAGAGATTGATCGGTAGCCATTCGAAACCATTGACTTTCTGTGAAACCGTATTGGGGTTGGCGGCAATACCGAGTACGACGATCAGCGCCAGCAGCATTTTGCCGCTAACCGTTTTTACCTGAATCAGCGGCGAAACCAGATAAATGACGAAAATCGCGAAAAAGAACCACAGATGATAGAAGACCGGTTTTTGCAGCACATATTTCAGCGACTGGATGACGTTGATTTGGGTGAACGCAGCGATATAGATCAGTGCAATCACACTGTAGAACAGCAGGCACAGCCCGATACGCAGGAAGTGCCGCGGTTGGGCGCTACGCTCGCCAAAAAACAGATAACCGGAAATCATAAAAAAAAGCGGCACGCTGACGCGGGACGCGGAATTCAGCACATTGGCGATTTCCCAGTTCAGATAACTGACGCCGTGCGCATTAGTCACATACCAGGTGGTGGTATGGATCATCACCACCATCAAACACGCAATCCCTCGCAAATTATCTATCCAGTTAATTTTTGACTGCATCAGTGCCTCAGTGTCCTCGCTAAAAAAGGGGCAGACTTGCCATTTATCCCCGCCGTTGACTGGAAAATTCCGAGTTTTTCGACACATGCTTGTAGAGCCTGCGCCAGATTCGCAGAATGCTCCGACCTGAACGATAGTCTATTAAAAAATAACAGCCAGATAACAATGCGGTAATCAGAAAATGATGATGAAATATGTAGCCCCCTGCCTGGTCCTGCTGTTACTTGCCGGGTGCAGTACCGAACACGCGCCACCACAAAAGGCGCAGAAAGCGAAAGTGACGCCGTTGCATTCGCTGGAAATGGAGCAGTTGTGCAAAAACAGAGCCGCGGAACGCTACAACACGGCAGCGCAAAAAATTGATGTGACCGGTTTTGAAAAGTATCAGGCCAGCTATGAGTTACGCGGTTATACGTCGCGCAATGAAGGGTTTGTCTGCTCGTTTGATCCCGACGGCCAGTTTTTGCATCTTTCGATGCGCTGATCCCCTGTGTGCGCCGTCTGGCGCGCGCAAACCGCCACTTTTTCCCCAATTTTACTTAAACAGCGCCGTTTCGTACTGTATATCTCGCAGCCAGCGGTTATACTGGTCCCTTCCTTTAAATCCACACGTATCCAGCACGAAAGAATATGCAAAAGTTTGATACCAGGACCTTCCAGGGCCTGATCCTGACCTTACAGGATTACTGGGCTCGTCAGGGCTGCACCATTGTTCAACCACTGGACATGGAAGTTGGCGCCGGGACTTCTCACCCTATGACCTGCCTGCGGGCACTGGGGCCGGAACCCATTGCTGCTGCGTATGTGCAGCCTTCCCGCCGCCCGACTGACGGCCGCTATGGCGAAAACCCGAACCGTTTACAGCACTACTATCAGTTCCAGGTGATCATTAAACCGTCGCCGGACAACATTCAGGAGCTGTACCTCGGGTCCCTGAAAGAGCTGGGTATGGATCCAACCATTCATGATATTCGCTTCGTGGAAGACAACTGGGAAAACCCGACGCTGGGCGCCTGGGGTCTCGGCTGGGAAGTGTGGCTGAACGGTATGGAAGTGACGCAGTTCACCTACTTCCAGCAGGTCGGCGGTCTGGAGTGTAAGCCGGTGACCGGTGAAATCACCTACGGTCTGGAACGTCTGGCGATGTACATTCAGGGCGTGGACAGCGTTTACGACCTGGTCTGGAGCAACGGTCCGCTGGGTAAAACCACCTACGGCGATGTGTTCCATCAGAACGAAGTGGAGCAATCCACCTACAACTTCGAATACGCGGATGTGGACTTCCTGTTCACCTGCTTCGAGCAGTACGAGAAAGAAGCGCAGCATCTGCTGGCGCTGGAAACCCCGCTGCCGCTGCCTGCCTACGAGCGTATTCTGAAGGCCGCCCACAGCTTCAACCTGCTGGATGCGCGTAAAGCCATCTCTGTCACCGAGCGTCAGCGCTACATTCTGCGCATTCGCACCCTGACGAAAGCAGTGGCAGAAGCTTACTACGCTTCCCGTGAAGCCCTTGGCTTCCCGATGTGCAACAGAGACAACTAAGAGGCGGCCATGTCTGAGAATACTTTTCTGGTGGAAATTGGCACTGAAGAGCTGCCACCGAAAGCCCTGCGCAGCCTGGCAGAATCCTTTGCTGCGAACTTTACTGCGGAGCTGGATAACGCCGGCATCGCTCACGGCAACGTTGAATGGTTTGCCGCACCGCGCCGTCTGGCGCTAAAAGTTGCCCGTCTGGCGGCCTCTCAGCCGGATCGCGAAGTCGAAAAACGCGGCCCGGCGATTTCCCAGGCGTTTGACGCTGAAGGGAAACCGAGCAAAGCGGCGGAAGGCTGGGCGCGAGGTTGCGGTATCACCGTTGACCAGGCCGAGCGTCTGACCACTGACAAAGGCGAGTGGCTGCTGTACCGTGCCCATGTGAAAGGCGAAAGCGCAGAAGCGCTGCTGCCGAACATGGTGGCGACCTCTCTGGCGAAACTGCCGATCCCGAAACTGATGCGCTGGGGCGCGTCTGATGTCCATTTTGTGCGTCCGGTACATACCGTCACCCTGCTGTTGGGCGACAAACTCATCCCGGCAACCATTCTGGGTATCGATTCCGATCGCGTGATCCGCGGTCACCGCTTTATGGGCGAGCCGGAATTCACCATCGACAATGCCGATCAGTACCCGCAGATCCTGCTGGAACGCGGCAAAGTGGTGGCGGATTACGCCGCGCGTAAAGCCAAAATAAAAGCCGATGCAGAAGACGCGGCGCGCAAAATTGGCGGAAAAGCCGATCTGAGCGAAAGTCTGCTGGAAGAGGTCACCTCGCTGGTGGAATGGCCGGTGGTGTTGACCGCGAAATTTGAAGAGAAATTCCTCGCGGTTCCGGCGGAAGCGCTGGTTTACACCATGAAAGGCGACCAGAAATATTTCCCGGTCTACGCCGCTGACGGCAAACTGCTGCCGAACTTTATCTTTGTGGCTAACATCGAGTCGAAAGATCCGCAGCAGATTATCTCCGGTAACGAAAAAGTAGTGCGTCCGCGTCTGGCCGATGCCGAATTCTTCTTCAAAACCGACCGTAAAAAGCGTCTGGAAGACAACCTGCCGCGTCTGCAGACCGTGCTGTTCCAGCAGCAGCTGGGCACCCTGCGCGACAAAACTGATCGCATTCAGGCACTGGCGGGCTGGATTGCCGCACAGACAGGCGCTGATGTTAACCACGCGACCCGCGCCGGTTTACTCTCCAAGTGCGACCTGATGACCAACATGGTGTTCGAATTCACCGACACCCAGGGCGTGATGGGTATGCACTACGCGCGTCATGACGGCGAAGCGGAAGACGTTGCAGTGGCGCTGAATGAGCAATATCAGCCACGTTTTGCCGGTGACGACCTGCCGTCTAACCCGGTGGCTTGTGCGCTGGCGATTGCCGACAAGATGGACACCCTCGCGGGTATCTTCGGCATTGGTCAGCATCCGAAGGGTGATAAAGACCCGTTCGCGCTGCGTCGTGCCGCGCTCGGCGTGCTGCGCATCATTGTTGAGAAAAACCTGTCGTTGGATCTGCAGACCCTCACCGAAGAAGCGGTACGTCTGTACGGCGATAAACTGACCAACGCGAACGTCGTGGATGATGTTATCGACTTCATGCTCGGCCGTTTCCGCGCCTGGTATCAGGACGAAGGTTACACAGTCGACACCATTCAGGCGGTGCTGGCGCGTCGTCCGACCCGTCCGGCTGATTTCGATGCCCGCATGAAGGCGGTCTCCCACTTCCGTACGCTCGACGAAGCGGCGGCGCTGGCGGCTGCCAACAAACGCGTTTCGAACATCCTCGCGAAATCAGACGAAGTACTGAACGATGCCGTTCACGCCTCTGTGCTGAAAGAAGCCGAAGAGATCAAGCTCGCCACGCATCTGGTGGTGTTGCGCGACAAACTCCAGCCGTTCTTCGCCGAAGGCCGCTATCAGGAAGCGCTGATCGAACTGGCGGCCCTGCGCGAGCCGGTCGATGCGTTCTTCGATAAAGTGATGGTAAACGCTGAAGATAAAGACGTGCGTATCAACCGTCTGACGCTGCTGTCCAAACTGCGCGAGCTGTTCCTGCAGGTGGCGGATATTTCGCTGTTGCAGTAAACCCCTGAGCCCGGCGGCGTTCTGCCAGCCGGGCAAGTTACCCGTGTGACAGGCAAAAAAAATCCCCGTCATTGACGAGGATCTTTACGTGCTACAGAGCCAGAAACAGGCTCTCAGGCAGGCTTACAGGCTGGTTACGTTACCAGCAGCCGGGCCTTTAGCGCCGTTTTCGATGGTGAAGGATACTTTCTGGCCTTCATCAAGAGATTTGTAGCCATCGTTCTGGATAGCAGAGAAGTGAACGAACAGGTCTTTAGAGCCGTCGTCCGGAGTGATGAAGCCGAAGCCTTTATCAGCGTTGAACCATTTTACGATACCAGTCATTTTGTTAGACATAGTGATTTCCTTTAATGTAAGTGTGCTGCCAGATGGCAATAATGGTATGGATTACAGATTTGAAGCATAAAGGGAAGGTCACTACGAGGGTATCAACGGACAACCTATGAGAGGACTGCTCAGCTCAACTGCTTTATGGTCTGTAAATCAAACCGGCGTCATTAACGCACGTTGAGACTTCGATAGCAATGTTTTTCTTTCCCAAAAAGAAAACGGTCCTGTTTTTCAGGACCGTCGGTACTATCTCATTTGAGATAAACTCAATCTGTTAACAACCTGGAGACCTGCGGGTTTGCCTGCATCAGACGCATCAGGTTCAGCTCGGTGGCGGAAGGTCTCACGCGTTTCGACTCCCACTCTTTCACCATCGTCACACTGACGCCCATTGCTCTGGCGAATTCGTCCAGCTTCAACCCGGTACCTTTTCGTAACTGTTCAAAATCAATAAGGGTTGAAGCCGCCGGCTTCAGGGTGACAAACTGCGATGCATCTTTAAAGACAATCTGTTCCAGACTGCCTAACAGATCAAACTCAGGATCTTTATATTCCATTGAGAACTCCTCTGAATCACACTGCGGGATCGTGAATAACAAGAGCTCATTAATCATAGTCAGTTATTTCCCCTGGGATCGATTTCGTTGCGATGCTTTCCAGGCCTGATGCGTTTCAGCTTTTTGCAACGAAAGGGTAATACATTGAAAAATCACGCCAGGTCCGACAATGAATTTTTTTGTAAATACTCTTCACAAAAGTAGCAATACAGGTGAGGCGTAGCAGGATCTTCTGTTGCTTTTTTGCACCTGGAAGGTAAGGAAAAGGTATCTTGCCGCGCTGACCTGGACTATCCTTGTCAGCGTCAGGCACACGTGTGCCAGTTTGCGCGTTTTTTGCTGAAAGGAGTAAGAAAAATGGCGACAGGAAAGTCCTGCTCTCGCTGGTTTGCGCCTGTTGCGGCGTTATTAATGGTGGTTAGCCTGAGCGGGTGTTTTGATAAAGAAGGCGATCAGCGCAAGGCGTTTGTCGACTTTTTACAGAATACGGTGATGCGTAGCGGCGAACGGTTGCCTACCCTGACCGCAGATCAGAAAAAACAGTTCGGACCTTTCGTTTCCGATTACGCCGTGCTGTATGGCTATTCTCAACAGGTCAGCCAGGCGATGGATGCAGGTCTGCGCCCGGTGGTGGACAGCGTAAACGCCATTCGTGTACCGCAGGATTACATGACGCAACGTGAACCGCTGCGCCAGGCGAACGGCGCGCTGGGCGTGCTGAGCCAACAACTGGAAAATGCCAAAATGCAGGCCGATGCCGCGCATGCTGCGCTGAAACAGCCGGAAGATTTAAAACCGGTGTTTGACCAGGTATACACAAAAGTGGTGACGACGCCGGCGAACGCGTTGCAACCGTTGATCCCGGCGGCGCAGGTATTCACTCAACAACTGGTGCAGGTGGGGGATTTTGTCGCGCAGCAGGGTACGCAGGTGAGCTTTGTGGCAAACGGCATTCAATTCCCGACGTCACAGCAGGCCAGCCAGTACAATACGCTGATTGGTCCTCTGGCGGCGCAGCATCAGGCATTCAGCCAGGCCTGGAGCAGCGCGGTCGAAGCCACACGCTAAGATGATAAAAGCCGGGTGACCACACGTTCACCCGGTTGTATAACTTCACACTACCTGCGGGTTCACGCAGTTCTTGTCCACCTTGCCATTCAGCGCATCAATCAGATTGTCCACTGCCGTTGCCGCCATGTTGTAGCGCGTCTCGTGCGTGGCTGAGCCGATGTGCGGCAGCGCCACCACATTCGGCAGCGACAACAGCGGTGAATCCACCGGTAACGGCTCTTTCTCGAACACGTCCAGCCCGGCGGCGTGGATTTCGCCCTGCTGAAGTGCGGCGATAAGCGCTGACTCATCCACCACCGGTCCGCGACCAGCGTTGATGAAAATGGCGGATGATTTCATTTTTTTGAACTGCTCAGCACCAAACAGGTGACGCGTCTCGTCAGTCAGCGGCAGGATCAGGCAGACAAAATCCGCTTCCTGCAACAAGGTATCCAGATCACAGTAGCGCGCGTTGAAGCGGGTTTCCGCTGCCTCGTGACGGCGGCGCGCGTGATAGAGAATCGGCATGTTAAAACCGAAATGCGCGCGCTGGGCCAGCGCCATGCCGATGCGCCCCATCCCGACGATACCGAGCGTCTTATGATGCACATCCACGCCGAACCAGTCAGGACCGATGCTTTTCGTCCATTCGCCGGCTTTCACGCGTTCTGCGACTTCCACCACCCGACGCGCAGTGCTCAGGACCAGCGTCATCAGGGTGTCGGCCACCGTTTCAGTGAGCACGGTGGGCGTGTGCATCAACAGAATGTTCCGGGCGTTCAGCGCATCGACATCAAAGTTGTCATAACCCACTGACACCGTGGAGGTCGCACGAAGCACCGGCATCTTCTCCAGCAGCGCCACGTCCACTTTCTCGCTGGAGCCCAGTAAGCCAACCGCATGCGCGAAAGCCTCTGCGTGCTGTTCAACCGTTTCCGGGTGCAGGTTTTTCACCTGCGTAACGGTAAAGTGGTCTTCCAGACGTTGCAGCAGATCGTCCGGGAGCGTTTTGTAGAGAATGACTGACGGCTTCATGCGTATCTCCATAGTTTGCGTAATCAGGCGTGACGAGCGCCTGCCGGGAGTTGTTGATTATTAGCAGGCTTAACAATCAGAGTTAGCCATACTGAGGCGAAAAGTGCCACTCCCATGAATATGTATGATGCGGACGGGCTGCCGGTAGAGCCGTTCAGATAGCCCACAAACCAGGAGCCGAAGAACGAGCCGAGCGCGCCCATACTGTTGATCAACGCCATCGCGCCGCCCGCCACGTTACGCGGCAGCATTTCGGGGATGATGGCGAAGAACGGGCCATACGGGGCATACATCGCCGCACCGGCAATCACCAGCAGGGTGTACGACGCCCAGAAGTTATTGGCGCCCACAGCCCACGAACCGATGAATGCGAACGCGCCAATCAGCAGCAGTGGCCAGACGAACAGTTTGCGGTTTTGCAATTTGTCAGAGGCCCAGGAGGCGACAATCATTGCAATGGTCGCGGCCAGGTAAGGCACGGACGAGAGCCAGCCCACTTCGACCATGCCGAGGTTTTCACCACCGGAACGGATAATCGATGGCAGCCACAGTACGAAGCCATACACGCCGATACTCCAGGCAAAATACTGCATGCACAGCAGGATCACGTTGCGGGAACGGAACGCTTCGCCGTAGTTACGGACGGCTTTGATGCCTTGCTGTTCCTGTTCCAGCTGTGCCTGTAATGCGGATTTTTCTGCGTCAGACAACCAACCCACCTGCGCCGGTTTGTCTTTCACCAGTACCCACCAGCAGAAGGCCCACAGAATGGCAGGCACCCCTTCGATGATGAACATTTCGCGCCAGCCGAACGCCTGGATCAGATAGCCGGAGACTACCGACATCCACAGCACCGTCACTGGGTTCCCGAGGATCAGGAACGTGTTAGCGCGTGAGCGTTCTGATTTTGTGAACCAGTTACTGATGTAAATCAGCATGGCGGGCATGACTGCCGCTTCTACCACACCGAGAATAAAGCGAATTGCCGCCAGTGCCGGAATGTTGTTCACGACGCCGGTCAGCGACGCGCATGCGCCCCACAGGATCAGGCACACGAAAATCAGTTTGCGCACGCTGCGGCGTTCGGCGTAAATCGCGCCGGGGATCTGGAAGAAGAAATAGCCGAGGAAGAAGAGCGCCCCGAGCAGGGATGACACCCCTTTGGTAATATTCAGATCGTCGTTAATGCCCGCCGCGGAGGCGAAGCTGAAGTTTGCACGGTCGAGATACGCCAGGCTGTACGTGATAAACACGATTGGCATGATGTACCACCAGCGTTTAGCTGCATTTGTAGAACTGTTCATAGGCTTGCCTCTGGGTATGAGGTGAGTGCCGCCGTTGACGGTAGGGTACACGGTGGCTGTTATTTATGCACAATGCCTGTCACGCTTCGCCAAGGGCGTCACGGGTCGGCAGACCTTCACTGTCTCCTTGCACCTGAATCGCCAACGAGCCGATTTTATTGCCTCGCGCGACGGCCTGGTGCAGTGTTTTTCCTTCCAGCAGGGCACTGATGACGCCAACCGCAAAACCATCACCCGCCCCTACGGTATCCACGACGTTTTCCACTTTGACGGCGGCTACGGCGCCTTTTTCACCGGTCGCCGATTTATACCAGGCGCCGTCGGAGCCGGTTTTAATCACTACGGCCTGCACGCCGCGATCAAGATAGAAATCGGCGATTGCTTCCGGCGTCTGGCGGCCGGTGAGGATCATTCCCTCTTTCAGTCCCGGTAGCACCCAGTCCGCCTGAACGGCGAGCTGATTCAGCTTTTCCACCATCTCCGCTTCGCTCTCCCACAGCACCGGTCGCAGATTCGGATCGAACGACAGCGTTTTGCCCTGCGCTTTCATCGTCCGCGCCGCGTGATCAAGCAGTTCGTACGACGTGCGGGACAGCGCCGCCGCCACGCCGCTCAGGTGCAAATGGCGGGCGCGGGAGAAGTATCCGGCGTAGTAGTCGTCCACTGAGAGATGGCTGGCCGCCGAGTCTTTGCGGAAATACTCCACGATGGGATCGGTTCCATTTTCAACCTTAGATTTCAACTGAAAGCCGGTTCTATAACACCCATCCAGGATCACGCCTTCGGCGTTAATGCCCTCTTTTTTCAGGCCATTCAGGACGAACCGACCAAAACTGTCGTCGCCGACACGGCTCACCCAGCCCACATTCAGGCCCAGGCGCGCCAGACCCGTCGCCACATTCAGTTCGGCACCCGCGACGCGTTTCATAAACTGCTCAACCTCAGCCAGATCTCCGGTCTCTCTGGCGACAAACATCGCCATGGCCTCGCCGATCGTGATGACATCCAGTGCTTTGTCCATGGCTTACTCCTCGCGTAATAAATTGACGTAGTGGCGGGTGACGGCGGTCAGATCGCGGCCTTCCAGCGGGAATTCAATGCCGCGTGGGGCATCGGCTGGCAGGTCGTTGAGCAGCGCCAGCCAGCGCGCCGGGGCGTTATCCGGCGGCACGGCGCGGTAATGATGGTGATGCGGTTCAGCGGCTTTAACGTGGATATAGCTGACCGCTGGCGCCAGTAGATGTGCGGCTTCTTCCGGGGATTCCCCCACCCACAGCCAGTTGCCCATATCAAAAGTCAGCGTGACGGGCAGTTTCAGCACCTGGCAGGCAGCTTTGAAACGCTGCATCGGCGCCAGTTGTCCGCAATCGGTTTGATCGTTTTCCACCACCAGCGCCATGCCGGTGTTGGCGAGAATCGCGCGCAGCGGCTCGAGCGCGGCGCTGTGCGAGAAATGGCCCAGCGAGAGCTTCAGCCACAGCGCGTTGAGGGTCTGGGCTTCCTGCAGCAATGTTCCGATGCGTGGGTTCAGCTTGCCGTCGCGTTCAAACAGCGGTTCTGGTGCGGAATAACAGGCCAGCAATTTCTGCTGTTCGATCTCCGTCGCCAGTCGGGGCAGGTGGTTGAGTTCCTCTTCGCTGAACAGTTCGCGGCGGATTTCGACGCCGTCCGCGCCAGCGGCAGCAATGAAAGGCAGCACGGCGCGCTGGCCGCCCAGCGCTTTGATGCGATCGTTACCGTAAGCAGCGGTAACAACGATAATTTTTCTTCCCATCGGCTCTTTCCCCGGCGGTTACTACATTAATCTTGTAGTAACGCTAAATGGAACCGATTCCAAAGAAAAGTCGCCTTTGCTCAAATTATGATCGCAGTCACGAAGAGAATTTAACGGGCTGTGGAACCGCGGACGATCAGTTCACCGGAAAAAACCTGTTCGCGGATGGGTTCGTGGTTGCCCTCAATGCGGCGCACCACCTGCTCTACCGCGGCGAAACCGATCTGCCAGGTGGGCTGTTTGAGGGTGGTGATCCCGACGCCTGCCAGCTCCGCCCACTCCAGCTCGTCGAACCCCAGCAGGCCAATATCGCTACCCCAGTGCAGCCCCAGCCGTTTCAGCGAGCGGGCGACCTGCAGCGTTAACGCGCCGTTGGCGGAAATGACCGCTTTACGCATTCCGCGATGGCGGGTATGGAACTGGCGCAAGGCATTGTCGATAACAGCGCTGTCCGCCAGCGGCACCTCGGCATTCTCAGCCATAATGCCGGGATAACGGGCGAGAGTGGCACGAAAGGCGCTCAGACGCTCGCGCCGCGTATTCACAGTGCCCAGCGGCTCGCTGAGAAACAGCAGCGCTTCGAAGCCCTGATCGACCAGATGCTCGGTGGCGGTGGTGGCGGCCTGGGTGTTGTCGAGACCGACGACGTCACAGGCGAATTCAGGAATTTTGCGGTCGATAAGCACCATTGGCAGCGCTGACTGTTGCAGACGGTTTAAGCCTTCTTCCCGCATGCCGACGGCGTTCACGACAATCCCTTCTACCTGATAACTGCGCAGCAGATCGAGATAATGCAGTTCCTGATTAACTTCGTTGTTGGTATTACAGACCAGGGGGGTGAAGCCTTTTTCGCGGCAGGCGGCTTCGATGCCGCTCAGTACGTGGACGGAATAGGGGTTGGTGATGTCAGCGATGATAAGGCCAATTAAACGGGTGCGGCCATGCTTCAGGCCACGCGCCATCAGGCTCGGCCGATAGTCGAGATCAGCGATGGCTTTTTCGATACGCGCCAGCATGGCCTCGGAAAGCAGATGTTTTTCACCATTGAGATAGCGTGAAATACTGGTTTTGCCTGCTTTCGCTGCTTTTGCAACGTCACTGATGGTGGCTCGCGCCTTATTCGCCATGACTGCTCCCTCGCCTGAATGTGCCAACACCTTAGCGCGAAAACGGAGGATGCTTAATCTTTTTTATTCTCTATGTCACTATCGTCAGCGGTTGATTATGACGGGTGAATATGTACAAAATCACAGGTAAACCACATCCCGGCATCCGTGTTCAGGAGCACGCTTTGGCAAACGCATCCACTACAAAAACCATCTTAACCGCTGCCCACTGGGGACCGATGCTGGTCGAAACCGATGGCGACACCGTGCTATCGTCACGCGGGGCGATCACTACCGGTTTCAGCAATTCACTGCAAACTGTCGTGCGCGAGCAGGTGCACAGCAAAACACGTGTCCGTTATCCGATGGTGCGAAAAGGTTTTCTCGCCTCGCCGGAGCATCCGCAGGGCGTCCGCGGACAGGATGAATTTGTTCGGGTGAGCTGGGATGAGGCGCTGGATCTCATCAACGCGCAGCACCGGCGTATTCGTGAAAGCTATGGCCCGTCGTCCATTTTTGCCGGATCTTACGGCTGGCGCTCAAACGGCGTGCTGCACAAGGCGGCGACGTTGCTACAGCGCTATATGAGTCTCGCGGGCGGCTATACCGGGCATCTGGGCGATTATTCCACCGGCGCGGCGCAGGCGATCATGCCGCATGTGGTGGGTGGCAACGAGGTCTATCAGCAGCAGACCAGCTGGCCGCTGGTGCTGGAGCACAGTGACGTGGTGGTGCTGTGGAGCGCCAACCCAATGAATACGCTTAAAATAGCGTGGAACGCCTCGGATGAGCAGGGTATTCCGTGGTTTGACAAGCTGCGCAACAGCGGCAAACGGCTGATCTGCATCGATCCGATGCGATCGGAAACCGTGGATTTCTTCGGCGACGCGGGCGAGTGGATTGCGCCGCATATGGGCACTGATGTGGCGCTGATGCTCGGCATTGCGTACACGCTGCAGGAAAACGGCTGGCATGACCGTGATTTTTTACAACGCTGCACCACCGGTTATGAGGTTTTTGCTGGTTACCTGACGGGCGAAACCGACGGCCAGCCGAAAACGGCTGAATGGGCAGCCGCGATTTGTGGCGTCAGTGCGGCGAAAATCCGCGAACTGGCGCAGTTATTTCATGAAAACACCACCATGCTGATGTCCGGTTGGGGGATGCAGCGCCAGCAGTTTGGCGAGCAAAAACACTGGATGCTGGTGACCCTCGCCGCCATGCTCGGGCAAATTGGTACCCCGGGCGGCGGGTTTGGCCTTTCTTACCACTTCGCCAATGGCGGCAACCCGACGCGCCGCGCCGCTGTGCTCGGGTCGATGCAGGGCAACGTCGCGGGCGGTACCGATGCGGTAGATAAAATCCCGGTCGCGCGCATTGTGGAAGCCCTGGAAAACCCTGGCGGCGCTTATCAGCACAACGGGTTGGACCGCCACTTCCCCGACATCCGGTTCGTGTGGTGGGCGGGCGGCGCAAATTTCACTCATCATCAGGACACCAACCGGCTAATCCGTGCGTGGCAAAAACCGGAACTGGTGGTGATCTCCGAATGCTTCTGGACCGCCGCCGCGCGCCACGCAGATATTGTTCTGCCCGCGACCACCTCCTTTGAGCGTAACGATCTGACCATGACCGGTGACTACAGCAACCAGCATCTGGTGCCAATGAAGCAGGTGGTCGCGCCGCGCGACGAGGCACGGGATGATTTCGAGGTGTTCGCCGATCTCAGCGAGCGCTGGGAAACGGGTGGCAGAGCGCGCTTTACAGAGGGTAAAACCGAGCTGCAATGGCTGGAAACGTTTTACGACATCGCCCGTCAGCGCGGTGCCAGTCAACAGGTGACGCTGCCGCCGTTCAGCGAGTTCTGGCAGGCTAACCAGCTGATCGAGATGCCGGAAATCGAGCAAAATGCACAGTTTGTCCGCTTTGCCGCGTTTCGTGCCGATCCCGACGCGAACCCGCTGAAAACGCCCGGCGGTAAGATTGAGATCTATTCCGAGCGTATTGCCGGGTTTGGTTACGCCGATTGTCCGGGACACCCGATGTGGCTGGAGCCTGATGAGTGGCACGGCAACGCAGAAGAAGGGCAACTGGAACTGTTGTCGGCACACCCGGCGCACCGGTTGCACAGCCAACTGAACTATACGGCGCTGCGTGAGCAGTATGCCGTCGCCGGGCGCGAACCGCTGACCATTCATCCGCAGGACGCGCAGGCGCGAGGCATTGCGGATGGCGATCTGGTGCGGGTCTGGAACGCGCGCGGACAGGTGCTGGCGGGCGCAGTTGTCACAGAGGGGATTCGCCCCGGGGTGATATGCCTGCATGAAGGCGCCTGGCCGGATCTGGATCCGGCCGCGGGTGGGATTTGCAAAAACGGTGCGGTCAATGTTCTGACCAAAGACCTGCCCAGTTCGCGGCTGGGCAACGGTTGTGCCGGTAATACCGCACTGGCGTGGCTGGAAAAGTATAACGGACCGGCGCTTACGCTAACGGCGTTTGATCCGCCTGCCAGCGCATAATCCAGGTCGGATGTCCGGTCTCTTCCTGCCATGCGCTGTCTTCGATGCGAAAACCCAGCGCATGGTAGAAGTTTACCGCCCGGCTGTTCTTCTGATACACCTCCAGGCTGAGCTCAGGAAAGTGCTGCTTGACATGATTAAGCAGCGCGCTGCCGATGCCGCGCCGTTCAGCATCGGGCGCGACAAACAGTGCCCCGACGAACTGCGATTCCATAACGCTCACAAATCCTTTTACCACGCCATTTTCTTCCCATACCCAGGTTACGGCGGCGGGCAGATAGACATCGCGCACCAGCGCTTCACTTTCATGCCAGTAGCTTTCATCAATAAAGGGGTGGGCGTGGATGGTGCTTTCCATCCACAGCGTCAGTAAGGGCGCGGTATCATCACTGTGCCATTCGCGAATCATCCCGACCTCCCCTGGTGACAGAAACAGTCAACGATGTGGTCGTTAACCAGCCCGCAAGCCTGCATAAACGAATAACAAATAGTGGTGCCGACGAACTTAAAGCCGCGTTTTTTGAGTGCTTTCGACAGAGCGTCAGACGCGGGGGTGGACACGGGGATGTCGGCCAGCGTCGCCGCGGTGGTCACGACCGGCGTGTGGTTGACGAACGACCAGACAAAATCCACAAAAGGTTCGCCGTTCTGCTCCATGGCAAGGAAGGCGCGTGCATTGCCGATGATGGCCTGGATCTTACCGCGATGGCGGATGATACCCGCATCCAGTACCAGCCGTTCCACATCTTCTTCGGTCATGGCGGCAACTTTTTGCGGATCGAACTGATGGAAGGCCTGGCGGTAGTTTTCTCTTTTTTTCAGTACCGTGATCCACGAAAGCCCGGCCTGCTGACCTTCAAGGCAGATCATCTCGAACAGCTTCTGCGCGTTTTTTTCAGCAACGCCCCATTCCTGATCGTGATAGGCGATGTAGAGCGGATCCTGACTGACCCAACCGCAACGTTGCATAGCATCTCTCCCTATTTGAATGTCTGTCATAACGAAATTGTCTCGCTTCGGCTTGACGTGTCTGTTAAAGAGACAATAGTTAATAAGGGTTATTAAAGCCTCTTCAAATAACAATACCGCCGGGTTCGGCTCTTTTCTGGAGTCGTTTCATGATTATAAAGAAACTCTGTGGCCGCTGGAGCGTACTGGTTCCGGTGTGTACTTCCGTCTGGCTCGGTCTGGCGACGGATGTTTTTGCCTGGCAACAGGAATATATCGCTATCGGCCCGCAAAGTAATACGTCGGAACGCTATACATGGGATAGCGATCACCAACCGCGCTACGAGGATATTCTCGCTGAGCGGATCAATGCTGCGCAGAATGCAGTGGGATTCACGACGAATGCCTCGAAAGGCGTGTCCCAGGAGGGGATGCACACCCTGAGTGTGGGCTGGCGGGTTAATTCCGGCCTCCTGTGGGGGGTTCGCCCGTGGGCGCAGTTTAACTTTAACCAACAGGACGGCAATGATCCGTGGCAGTCGCAGTCCGACCTGTACCGGTTGCCGGGGACCGAGTCAAACAGTAACTGGGTGGATGTCACCGTCGGCGCGGATATGTCACTGAATTCGCACCTGGCCGCTTATGCGTCGTTATCACAAACAGACAATACCTTTTATGGCGAAAATACCCTGTATCTGTTAGGCGTCAGCGCTGCATTTTAGCCTTAATTTATCAACTCTTTTACATTTCAATTACAGCAATAACGCTTTCTCTGTTGAAAGTAGGTACTAACTTACTTTTTCAACATGCACCCGGTGAATGTCGTGATGTCATTCATTCCGCGCGTTGTGCATTTCATTCCGTTCTCACGGCATTTCATGCCCTTTTCCCCCTGGCGTGAAACGCGTTTCGTTATGGTAGCGCCAGTGAATAGATAAAGGCGCATCTGCTATGAAACCTGTTACGCAACACACCCGCTGGCTGACGCTGTTTGGTACCATCGTGACGCAATTCGCGCTCGGATCGGTGTACACCTGGAGCCTCTTTAACAGCTCGCTTTCTGACAAACTCAACGAACCGGTAAGCCAGGTGGCGTTCTCTTTTGGTTTGTTAAGCCTCGGGCTGGCTATTTCTTCCTCTGTTGCCGGTAAGCTGCAGGAACGTTTTGGCGTGAAACGCGTAACAATGGCGTCCGGCGTTATGCTGGGGCTGGGCTTTTTCCTGACAGCGCACGCCAGTAGCCTGATGATGCTCTGGCTGAGCGCTGGTATCCTGGTCGGTCTGGCGGATGGCGCGGGTTACCTGCTGACGCTCTCCAACTGCGTAAAATGGTTTCCGGAGCGCAAGGGGCTGATTTCTGCTTTCTCGATTGGCTCTTACGGTCTCGGTAGCCTTGGCTTTAAATTTATCGATAGTCATCTGCTTGCCAGCGTTGGTCTGGAAAAAACCTTCATTATCTGGGGTGCGATTGTGCTGGTGATGATTGTTTTCGGTGCGATGCTGATGAGTGATGCGCCGGATCAGACAGTGAAAACCACCGACGGCGTGGCGGCGAATGACTTTACTCTTGCTGAATCCATGCGCAAACCGCAGTACTGGATGCTGGCGGTGATGTTCCTCACAGCCTGCATGAGTGGCCTGTACGTGATTGGCGTGGCCAAAGATATTGCCCAGGGCATGGTGCATCTCGATGTCCTCACCGCCGCCAATGCCGTGACGGTGATCTCCATCGCCAACCTCAGTGGTCGCCTGGTGCTCGGCATCCTGTCGGACAAAATCGCCCGCATTCGTGTGATTACGATAGGTCAGGTGATTTCGCTCATCGGTATGGCCGCACTGCTGTTCGCACCGCTCAATGCCATGACCTTCTTTGCCGCGATTGCCTGTGTCGCCTTTAATTTTGGCGGCACCATCACTGTGTTTCCGTCGCTGGTCAGCGAATTCTTTGGCCTCAATAATCTGGCGAAAAACTACGGGGTGATTTATTTAGGTTTCGGTATCGGTAGCATCTGCGGGTCGCTGATTGCTTCCCTGTTTGGCGGCTTTTATGTGACGTTTTGCGTCATCTTCGCGCTGCTGATTCTTTCACTAGCCTTATCGACGACGATTCGCCAGCCGAAAACAGAAATATATCAGCACGCTCACGCCTGATCGCTTCAGAAAGAAAAAGCCGGGAAACCGGCTTTTTTTGTTTTTAAGTTGTCCGAAAACTGAGCAGAAAAGTTGTTTTTTGTGCTGAACAAGACTTGAACTTTTGTAAAGCTTTGCCTGAATCACACTTCCCGCTGTAATTATTTCTTAATGTCGTGGTCTACTTACCGCGCTTGTAGACGTTTCTTATAACGATTTGTAAAGCGATTACTTAATCTGCTGACTGTACACGACAGGTATGTCAGTTTTTTTACCCCTTATTCCAGGGTTGCTTGCATGAATTATATTAAGTCCCTCACCCAGCAGAGGCTGTGTCTGATGCTGGCGGTGTACATTGGTCTGTTTCTGAATGGCGCGGTTTTGTTCAGACGGCTGGAAGATTATCTGGAGCACTTTACTGCAAGAAATGGAATTTTTGCTGTCATCGAATTGTTTGGTTCGGTGCTTGCCACTTTTTGTGTGCTGCGTCTGCTGTCACTGTTCGGACGTCGCCCCTGGCAAATACTGGCGACGCTTATCGTCATTGTCTCTGCCGCTGCCAGTTATTACATGACCTTTATGAATGTGGTGATTGGCTACGGCATTATTGCCTCGGTCATGACCACAGACATCGATTTGTCGAAAGAAGTCGTGGGTCAGGGTTTCATTCTCTGGACAGTCGCGACCAGTCTGCCACCGCTGTTCTTTATCTGGAGTAACCGCTGTCGCTATACGTTGCTGCGCCAGCTGCGCACCCGCGGGCAGCGTGTGCGTCATGTGGCAGTGGTCCTCATGGCCGGTCTGCTGGTCTGGGCGCCCATCAGAGTGATGGAGCAGCAGCAAAAGAAAATCGAGAAGGCGACGGGCGTTGACATGCCGAGCTACGGCGGCGTCGTTGCGAACTCCTATTTGCCGTCGAACTGGCTCTCGGCGCTGGGGCTGTATGCCTGGGCGCAGGTCGATGAATCCTCCGACTATAAATCCCTGATCAACCCGGCGAAAAAATTTACCTATAACGCCCCTGGCAACGCGCTGGATGACACTTACGTGGTGTTTATCATCGGTGAAACCACGCGCTGGGATCATATGGGCATTCTGGGTTATGAGCGGGAAACCACGCCGAAACTGGCACAGGAGAAAAACCTGGTGGCGTTTCGCGGTTACTCCTGCGATACGGCAACGAAACTCTCGCTGCGCTGCATGTTTGTGCGCGAGGGTGGTGCGGATGATAACCCGCAGCGTACGCTGAAAGAGCAGAACGTCTTTGCGGTACTGAAGCAATTGGGCTTTAGTTCAGATCTGTTCGCGATGCAGAGCGAAATGTGGTTCTACAGCAACACCATGGCTGACAATATCGCCTATCGCGAGCAGATAGGTGCCGAACCGCGTAACCGCGGCAAAAACGTTGACGACATGCTGCTGCTCAATGAGATGTCGGTATCGCTGAAAGAGCACGAAAAGGGTAAGCATCTTCTTATTCTGCATACCAAAGGCTCTCATTACAGTTATTACCAGCGCTACACCCGCGACTTTGCGAAATGGCAGCCGGAATGCGTGGGGATCAACAAGTACTGCAGCAAACAGGAACTGATTAACGCTTACGACAACTCAGTGCTTTATGTGGATACGTTTATCAGCCAGGTGCTGGACCAGTTGCGCGACAAGAAAGCGATTGTTTTCTATGCCGCGGATCACGGCGAGTCAATCAACGAACAGGAGCACCTGCATGGCACGCCGCGTAAACTGGCGCCGCCAGAGCAGTTCCGTGTGCCGATGATGGTATGGATGTCGGATAAGTATCTGGAAAACCCGGCCAACGCTGACGCCTTTGCGCATCTGAAGCAGCAGGCAGAAATGAAGGTGCCGCGTCGTCACGTTGAGTTGTATGACACCATCATGGGCTGCCTGGGCTATACCTCACCGAATGGCGGGATCAATGAGAATAATAACTGGTGCCATAACCCAAACACGGCGAAAGGCGTAATAAAATCGCAGTGATGGCGACTTTCTCGGCGATCGGATGGCTTTTTCTCAATAAGGGATTGACGGGTTAGCATCACGGCAGTAATATGCGCCCCGCATTCGGTGATTGGCGCAGCCTGGTAGCGCACTTCGTTCGGGACGAAGGGGTCGGAGGTTCGAATCCTCTATCACCGACCAAATTCAAAAAGCCTGCTCAACGAGCAGGCTTTTTTGCATCTAAGCCCACGAGGATGAGAACCTCCGGGGGATGAGGTTCGACTCGAGTGCGTAGGTCGGGTAAGCGTAGCGCCATCCGACAAACGCAGGCGGAAACCCGCCAAAATCCTGCTGATCCCCACTTCTCACCATCAGTTAACTATTTTGTGACATATTCCATTGTATTTTTTTATATTTGCATAGTTCTTTTTTCGCGTTACTTATGGATAAGCGCAGCATTTTCCGCTGAGCGTTTTACGCTTACTGGTATTAATCGCTCAGATATTCACCATTCTGCACGAATTTTTTGCCATTTTGCATAAATGTTAATCACTATTTGTTGCGAAATATGAAGAGATTTGTGCTGCTTTGTAGTGCGTAGCATAAATTTCCCTGCTGAAAATAACACGCCGAACTTTTTTTAATCTTTGTGTACCGTTTCTCACCCTCGTTGTAAATCCTGGTTACCTGTATTGACGTTTGCACATTCTGTTGACAGATTGTAGGGCATGAGGGGCACTTTAAGGACAATCTGCACTGCAACTCAGTCGACCTTGTGAAAGGATTCCCCATCTCTCATAACGCTTTCGGGCACTGCCGACCAGACCGGGCAAAAAACAAATAAAGGCTGGCGGACAAAACACAACAGACAACATCACATTCGGAGCACAACAATGAGTATTTCCTTGAAAAAGTCAGGGATGCTGAAGCTTGGACTGAGCCTGGTGGCAATGACAGTCGCAGCAAGCGTGCAGGCAAAAACCCTGGTCTATTGTTCAGAAGGCTCGCCGGAAGGCTTTAACCCACAGCTTTTCACCTCTGGTACGACTTACGATGCCAGTTCGGTGCCAATTTATAATCGCCTGGTTGAATTCAAAATCGGGACGACAGAAGTGATCCCTGGCCTTGCTGAGAAGTGGGATGTCAGCGAAGACGGTAAAACCTATACGTTCCATCTGCGCAAAGGCGTGAAGTGGCAAGATAATAAAGACTTTAAACCGACCCGCGATTTCAATGCTGATGACGTCGTATTCTCTTTTGATCGTCAGAAGAATGATAAAAACCCGTACCACAAAGTTTCTGGTGGCAGCTACGAATACTTTGAAGGCATGGGTCTGCCGGATCTGATCAGCGAAGTGAAGAAAGTGGACGATAACACCGTTCAGTTCGTGCTGACCCGTCCGGAAGCGCCGTTCCTCGCCGACCTGGCGATGGACTTCGCATCCATCATGTCTAAAGAATATGCTGACAACATGCTGAAAGCCGGTACGCCGGAAAAAATCGACCTGAACCCAATCGGTACCGGTCCGTTCCAGCTGCTGCAGTATCAGAAAGACTCCCGCATTCTGTACAAAGCGTTTGCAGATTACTGGGGTACCAAACCGCAGATCGACCGTCTGGTGTTCTCTATCACCCCGGATGCGTCCGTGCGTTACGCCAAACTGCAGAAAAACGAGTGCCAGGTCATGCCGTACCCGAACCCGGCTGATATCGCTCGCATGAAGCAGGACAAAAACCTGAATCTGATGGAGATGCCAGGCCTGAACGTGGGCTATCTCTCCTATAACACCGAGAAAAAGCCGTTTGACGACGTGAAAGTGCGTCAGGCGCTGACCTACGCGGTGAACAAAGAAGCGATCATCAAAGCGGTTTATCAGGGTGCTGGCCAGGCCGCGAAAAACCTGATTCCGCCGACCATGTGGAGCTACAATGACGACGTTAAGGATTACACCTACGATCCTGAAAAAGCCAAAGCACTGCTGAAAGAAGCAGGGATGGAAAAAGGCTTTAGCGTCGATCTGTGGGCGATGCCGGTACAGCGTCCGTACAACCCGAACGCGCGCCGTATGGCGGAGATGATTCAGGCTGACTGGGCGAAAGTTGGCGTGACCGCCAAGATCGTGACCTACGAGTGGGGCGAGTATCTGAAACGCGCGAAAGCCGGTGAACACCAGACTGTCATGATGGGCTGGACCGGTGATAACGGGGATCCGGATAACTTCTTCGCCACCCTGTTCAGCTGCGCGGCGGCCAAAGATGGCTCCAACTACTCTCGCTGGTGCTACAAGCCGTTTGAAGATCTGATTCAGCCGGCACGTGCAACTGACGATCACAACAAGCGTATTGAACTGTACAAACAGGCTCAGGTTGTGATGCATGACCAGGCTCCGGCGCTGATCATCGCTCACTCCACCGTGTATGAGCCGGTGCGTAAAGAAGTCAAAGGCTATGTGGTTGATCCGTTAGGTAAACACCACTTCGAAAACGTCTCAGTTGAATAATAAGTCTGTTGCCTGATATCCCCTCTCCCTTGCGGGGGAGAGGGTGAAGGCCGTAATTCCCCGTCCTCACCGGTGGGGAATTTACATTTGTGAGCAATACAGACGTACCGTCACCAGGCGGGGCGTCATTATAGAGAATCCGGGTTATGTTGCAGTTTATCCTCCGACGTCTGGGATTAGTTATCCCGACGTTTATCGGTATTACCCTTCTCACTTTTGCCTTCGTCCATATGATCCCCGGCGACCCGGTAATGATTATGGCGGGTGAGCGTGGTATCTCCCCTGAGCGTCATGCTCAGCTGCTGGCTCAGCTCGGCCTCGATAAGCCGATGTGGCAGCAATATCTTCACTATATCTGGGGGGTTCTGCACGGCGATTTAGGGATCTCACTGAAGAGCCGTCTGCCGGTGTGGGACGAGTTCGTGCCGCGTTTTAAAGCGACGCTGGAACTCGGTGTCTGCGCCATGATTTTTGCGGTTGCTGTGGGTATCCCGGTTGGGGTACTGGCGGCCGTTAAGCGTGGTTCAATTTTCGATCATACCGCGGTTGGCCTCGCGCTGACCGGCTACTCCATGCCTATCTTCTGGTGGGGCATGATGCTGATTATGCTGGTGTCCGTACAATGGAACCTGACGCCGGTCTCCGGGCGTATCAGTGACTCCGTCTTCCTTGACGATACTCTGCCGCTAACTGGCTTTATGCTGATTGATACCGCCATCTGGGGCGAGTCGGGCGACTTCGTTGACGCCTTAGGGCACATGATCCTGCCCGCCATCGTGCTCGGCACCATCCCGCTGGCGGTGATTGTGCGTATGACCCGTTCGGCAATGCTGGAAGTGCTGGGTGAAGATTACATCCGTACCGCACGCGCTAAGGGGCTGACCCGCATGCGCGTGATCATCGTCCATGCTCTGCGTAACGCGATGCTGCCGGTGGTGACCGTTATCGGTCTGCAGGTGGGCACGTTGCTGGCAGGGGCGATCCTGACCGAAACCATTTTCTCCTGGCCGGGCCTGGGGCGCTGGTTGATTGACGCGTTGCAGCGTCGTGATTATCCGGTCGTTCAGGGCGGCGTTCTGCTGGTCGCGACGATGATTATTCTCGTCAACCTGCTGGTCGATCTGCTGTATGGCGTGGTGAACCCGCGTATTCGACATAAGAAGTAAGGGGCCATCATGTCACAAATTACTGAAAATAAAGTCGTAGCAGCACCCGTGCCAATGACCCCAATGCAGGAGTTCTGGCACTACTTTAAACGCAATAAAGGCGCCGTCGTGGGGCTGGTGTACGTCGCCATCATGATCTTCATCGCCGTGTTCGCGAATTTCATCGCACCGTATAACCCGGCGGATCAGTTCCGCGATACGCTGCTGGCACCGCCGGCATGGATGGAAGGCGGGAGCATCTCCCATCTGCTTGGTACTGATGACGTGGGCCGTGACATCATGACGCGACTGATGTACGGCGCGCGCCTGTCGTTGCTGGTGGGCTGTCTGGTCGTGGTGCTGTCGCTGGTGATGGGGATTATCCTCGGCCTGGTGGCAGGCTACTTCGGCGGCATAGTGGATACCATCATCATGCGTATCGTCGATATCATGCTGGCGCTGCCAAGTCTGTTGCTGGCGCTGGTGCTGGTAGCGATATTCGGCCCGTCCATCGTTAACGCTTCGCTGGCGCTGACTTTCGTCGCCCTGCCGCACTATGTGCGTCTGACGCGCGCGGCTGTGCTGGTGGAGGTGAATCGCGATTACGTCACCGCCTCGCGCGTGGCGGGTGCCGGGGCGATGCGTCAGATGTTCGTCAACATTTTCCCGAACTGCCTTGCGCCGCTGATTGTCCAGGCGTCGCTCGGTTTCTCTAACGCCATTCTCGATATGGCTGCTCTTGGCTTCCTTGGCATGGGTGCGCAGCCGCCAACACCGGAGTGGGGCACCATGCTCTCCGACGTGTTGCAGTTCGCGCAAAGCGCCTGGTGGGTCGTCACCTTCCCGGGTGTCGCTATCCTGCTGACGGTGCTGGCATTTAACCTGATGGGCGACGGGCTGCGTGATGCGCTCGATCCCAAACTGAAGCAGTAAGAGGCACGAGATGGCGTTATTGAATGTAGATAAATTATCGGTGCACTTCGGCGACGAAGGCAGCGAGTTTCGCGCCGTAGATCGTGTGAGCTACAGCGTGGATCAGGGTGAAGTGGTCGGCATAGTCGGGGAATCCGGCTCTGGTAAATCCGTCAGCTCGCTGGCAATCATGGGGCTGATTGACTATCCCGGCCGTGTGATGGCGGAAAGCCTGGCGTTTAACGGTCAGGATTTGAAGCGCATTTCTGAAAAAGAACGCCGCCAGCTGGTGGGCGCGGAAGTGGCGATGATTTTCCAGGATCCGATGACCAGCCTGAACCCCTGCTACACCGTCGGCTACCAGATTATGGAAGCTATTCAGGTGCATCAGGGCGGGAACAAGAAAACGCGCCGTCAGCGGGCGATTGACCTGCTGACACAGGTCGGTATTCCCGATCCGGCGTCGCGTCTTGATGTCTACCCGCACCAGCTCTCCGGCGGGATGAGCCAGCGCGTGATGATCGCGATGGCGATCGCCTGTCGTCCGAAGCTGCTGATTGCTGACGAACCGACCACCGCGCTTGACGTGACCATCCAGGCGCAGATCATCGAACTGCTGCTTGAGCTGCAACAGAAAGAGAACATGGCGCTGATTCTGATCACTCACGATCTGGCGCTGGTGGCGGAAGCAGCACATAAAATCATTGTGATGTACGCGGGCCAGGTTGTCGAAACCGGTGAAGCGCGGGATATCTTCCGTGCGCCGCGCCATCCGTATACTCAGGCGCTGCTACGCGCGTTGCCGGAATTCGCGCAGGACAAAGCGCGTCTGGCTTCGCTGCCGGGTGTGGTGCCGGGCAAGTACGATCGCCCGACAGGCTGTCTGCTTAATCCGCGCTGCCCGTATGCCACCGAAAAATGCCGTGCTGAAGAACCGGCGCTGAACGTTGTTGACGGTAGCCGTCAGTCAAAATGTCACTATCCGCTCGATGATGCCGGGAGGCCCACATTATGAGTTCGCAAGAGGCCACCCTGCAGCAGCCGTTGCTGCAGGCTATCGACCTGAAAAAACATTATCCGGTGAAGAAGGGGCTCTTCTCGCCGGAGCGTCTGGTGAAAGCACTGGATGGCGTATCGTTCAGCCTCGAACGCGGTAAAACGCTGGCGGTAGTGGGTGAGTCCGGGTGCGGGAAATCCACGCTGGGGCGCCTGCTGACGATGATCGAAACGCCGACGGGCGGACAACTCTATTATCAGGGGCAGGATCTGCTCAAGCATGATCCGCATGCGCAGAAGCTGCGCCGACAGAAGATCCAGATAGTCTTCCAGAATCCGTACGGATCGTTGAACCCGCGTAAGAAAGTCGGGCAGATCCTTGAAGAGCCGCTGAAAATTAACTCGTCGCTCAGCAAAGAGGAGCGTCGTGAGAAAGCGCTGGCGATGATGGCGAAAGTGGGGCTCAAAACTGAGCACTACGACCGCTATCCGCACATGTTTTCCGGCGGCCAGCGCCAGCGTATCGCGATTGCCCGCGGTCTGATGCTTGATCCGGACGTGGTGATTGCCGATGAACCCGTATCAGCGCTCGATGTCTCCGTCCGGGCGCAGGTATTAAACCTGATGATGGATCTGCAGCAGGATCTGGGGCTTTCCTACGTCTTTATTTCGCACGATCTGTCAGTGGTTGAGCATATTGCCGATGAAGTGATGGTGATGTATCTCGGTCGCTGTGTGGAGAAAGGTACGAAGGATCAGATCTTCAGCAACCCGCGCCATCCTTACACACAGGCTCTGCTGTCGGCCACCCCGCGCCTGAACCCGGACGACCGCCGCGAGCGTATCAAGCTCACCGGCGAGCTGCCGAGTCCGTTGAATCCACCGCCGGGCTGCGCCTTCAACGCCCGTTGCACCCGCCGCTTTGGCCCGTGCACGCAGTTACAGCCGCAGTTGAAGGACTATAACAGCCAACTGGTGGCCTGCTTTGCGGTTGACCAGGACGAAAACGGCGAAAAGCCGCTGGCGTAATTTAAATATGGCCCGCTGTGGCGATGCCAAAAATCCGTAACCTTTCGGGGTTGCGGATTTTTTTTGCCCCAGTAAAGCTCTGATAAATTTCATAAAATGGAATAAGCAGGAAATACAATAACATATGCAAAAACCTATGGCTGAATTATTAATTGTTTAGCAAATAGTGCTATTTAAAAAATACTTTATCGCCTGGCATAATTAGAGATATTTCCTATAAAAATGATCAAATATCTTAATTCTATAAGTCATTTATAAGGTAAAACGAGGAAAAACAAGAATGCTGTTTAAGTAATTCTAAGAATTTACGCAGGCAAATAATTTCATTACGTTATTATTAATATTTAAGATAGTATCATGCTGTATTGACACGGATCTGCGCCAGTGTAAAACTGAAGCCATAAAGTTATATAGGGATAATGAACCAGAAACATAGTTACCATCGCTTTCTATTCTATTAATGACGTACTTCAGTGATAACGACTGAAGGAGATAATTCTTTTTAACGATCCATGCAGGAAGCCTTTTTATATTTAATAAATGACAATTAATAAACTTGATTGTTAATAAATATAGTAAGAAAAAATAAACGAATGACAGGTGCAATACCGTCAATATATATAAAGATTTTATCATAGTGAATCTAACATACCAGATATGACATCTCGTCATGGAAGCAGGTAGGGCCTGGGCTAAAAGGTAAGCTGAATGCCACGTAGATGCCAGTCTGAATCAGGGGAAAACAGATGGACGAGCGTTACGTAATTGCAGACGAAAATGATATGACCTATGAATTTGTCGACTGGTTTTTCGATGAAAAGAAAGCCTCATGCGGCGCTCTGTGGTTCATGATGATGGCCGCAATGTGGGAAGGCTGGAAAGGGCGCGGAGAATCTATAAATACGTCGACCGAGTACGTTGTAGAACCGTGCATATCAACGAAATTAACCGTTTGTATTCGATAAAATTCTTCTGCTGGCGGCTTATGTCACCGTCAGGCGATCTCACCCTTTTAAGAATAAATCTCTTCAGTAATTAGTACTGCGGGGCTTCGTATTTTCAATTTCTGAAAAGGGAATCGTAATAAGTATGGATTTGTTTTTTCAAAAACACTTAAAAACAAAGCAGTTAATCAAATAATGGAAGTTTGATATGAACAGAATTTATCGTGTTATCTGGAACAGAGTGTTAAACGTTTTTCAGGTTTGTTCAGAACTGGTGAGAGGACAAGGAAAATCATCCTCTGATAATCAAACCCGGGATGCTAATCCCATCCTGTCACAGGAAAACATAATCCGCTTGCCGTTTTTCCATAGCGGTATCCTTTCTCTGATGATATTTGCAGTACTGTCTGGACAGGCATCTGCTGTCAGTACAATTGATGGCGGCAAAACCGTAAATGTTATTTCTACTGCGTATGGTGATTATTTCCTCACTATCGGTATCACGGGAGAGGGGACGCTGAATATTCTTTCCGGCGGTGAGGTCACCGGCCCGGAGACAGAGATCGTTTCCATCGGGCGTGATAAAACCGCTAAAGGGACCGTGAACGTTGATGGTACGGGTTCCGTACTGAACACCGGTGGATTGAACGTCGGTCAGGTTGGTTCGGGTACGCTAAATGTGACTAACGCCGGTTCAGTGAATACTGCGGCGCTGGGTGTCGTGGCCGGGACCACGGGGGGAACCGGTCTCGTCAGGGTGAATACGGGCGGTCAATGGAATCTGGTAAACTCTGCCGGTGCCTTGCAGGATCTGAACGTGGGTTATGGTGGATCAGGAATTATTAATATCGAATCGGCAGGTTCGGTAACTGCGGGAATGACCACTATTGGCAGTTTTGAGTCAGGGATCGGCACTGTCACGGTTGATGGCGCCGGTTCTGCAATGAACACCGGTGCACTGAGAGTCGGTGATTATGGTGAAGGCACGCTATCTATTACTGATTCCGGGCGGGTCGTTAGTTCAGGTGCAAGTCTGCTGGCGCGTTCTCCTGGTGGTTCAGGCACCGTTAATGTAAATACCGGTGGTGAATGGAATATTGTAAACACTGCTGGTACCGGGCAGGCGCTCAATGTGGGCTACGAAGATGAAGGCGTCCTCAATATTCAGAGCGCGGGCAAGGTCAAGGCTGGTGCCACCACGCTGGGAGGTAACGACGGTGCGACGGGCACGGTCAATCTGGATGGCGCTGGTTCCGTCATGGACGTCACTTCATTGCGGGTTGGTGGGGATACGAGCAGTGAAGGGACGATCACCCTGAGCAATGCAGGTACGCTGAACATCGCCCCGACCGGAAGTTTATCCATAGGCGCGGCGACTGGCAGTACAGGTACCGTCAACATTGGCGCAGCACAAGGGCAGACGGCGGCGGCGGCGGGTTATATCACCGGTAGCAAGGGCGTGATACTGGGGGGAACGTCAGGAACACTGGTCTTCAACCACACCGCCTCAGACCCGTCTATCGCAGGTGGCTACCAGTTCACACACGTGATTTCCGGGAAAGGAACGCTAATACAGGATGCCGGGCATACCGTTTTGAGCGGTAATAACAGCTTCACTGGCACCACATTGATTAACGGCGGTACGCTGACTACAAACACGCAGTCCAGCACGAACCGGTCTGGTCTGGGGTCCAGTGCTGTGGCCATCGATTCCGCAGGTACGCTGGAAGTGAGAGGTACCACCAGCACCAGCACCGGCAACTTCAATTTCATCAACGCGCTTAGCGGGATGGGTCTCATCGACGTCGATCTTGCGGCGACAGACGACATCTTTGCTTTCACTTCGTCAGTGGGTTCTGCTTTCGCCGGTACAGTGGATCTGAAGAAAAGCACGTTTGCCCTTTCCGGGGCGAATACGTTAGCGCTGAAACAAGCCACGCTGGTATCCAGCGCGGGAAATACTACCACTGTAGGCAATGGTGCACAGACCATCGGCGGTCTCACTTTTGCGGGTGGTAACATGGTATTTAACGCAACAGCTCCGGACCAAAAAAAGGCGACCAGTCATGTGACCGCCACAACGCTGGATGCGTCCGGTGCGGGTACGGTACAGATTAACGTTCCTGCATTGTATGTACCAGGGGAGGATAGCGACACCACTACCTCTCTGATGACTCAGGATGATGCGAATACGGGTGTGCAGTTAATCGGTGCCACGCAGGTCACCGGCAGTGGCGCTAACCTGGTGTTGCAGGATCAAAACGGCAATACCCTCACTGATGCAACCCTGGTGGATATCGCCCAGGACGGTAACACGGTGGCAAAAGGCACTTACGATTACCGTCTGACCACTACCGGGGCGTCCGGCAACCAGGATGGTCTGTACGTCAACTATGGCCTGGCGGCACTGGAGTTGTTGCAGGATCAGACATTAACGCTCGCGGTTGCTCCGGGCGCGACTGGCTCTGCAGCGGATCAGTCTGCTCGTATTACTGGCAGCGGTAATCTCGCCACTCGTGCGGCTGAGGGCGAAGTAGTGTCCCTGTCAAACAGCAATAACGACTATAGTGGCGCTACGCGAGTGCTGACCGGCACCCTGCGTACCGATGCGGATGGCGCGCTGGGTAACACCAGTGAGCTGAACATCATCAGCAACGCCATCACTGACCTTAACGGCACGGTGCAGACTGTCGGTATGCTGACAGGCCAGGCAGATTCCATTCTCAACGTTAACGGCGGTACGCTGATTCTGCAGAACGGCGGTCTCAGTGACGGTAGTCTGACTGGTGCCGGTAATCTGACTATCGATGGCGGTGTGCTGACGATTAGCGGTGCCAACAGTGATTTGAGCGTCGCCACTACCATCAGTAGCGGCGCACAAGTGAGCATTAATGATGTGCAGGGCGCAGGTACCGGCGATATCACCGATGACGGAACCCTGACGCTGGACGGTGTGACCGGGATGCTTGTCAATAACATCAGCGGTACCGGCAACGTCGATGCAACGAACACTACAGATATCACGCTTACCGGTGATAACAGCGACTTCAGCGGTCTGTTTACCATCGACAGCGGCAGCAACCTGACCGTCAGCGAACAGAAAAACCTCGGTACGGCGACGGTCAGCGGTGCTGGTGACCTGACGAAAACTGGCAGCGGTGTCCTGACACTGGCGCAAAATTCAGCCGCCTGGACGGGTACCACTGAAATCCTGGGCGGAGAAATTGCCCTTGGTGATAAAACCACCTCGCCAGTGGATATGGCAAGCCAGTTAGTGAATATTCACGATGGTGCAATCCTGTCGGGCTATGGCAGCACAGCCGGTGATATCAACGTGATGCAGGGCGGCACGATGCAGGTGTACAACTTTTCGGTAGGTAATCACCTGACCAACAGCGGCCAGGTACTGCTGAACCGTCCGGGAATGCAGCCAGGTAACGCGCTTACTGTCAATGGCAACTACACCGGTGACGATGGTTTGATGGCGTTCAACACCGTGCTGGGTGATGATGATTCTCTGACAGACAAACTGACGGTTCAGGGCGATACCGCAGGCAGCACCCGGGTTACGGTAAACAATGTCGGCGGCACCGGCGCACAGACGGTGAACGGCATTGAGCTGGTCCAGGTGGACGGCAACTCTGCCGGTAACTTCGCCCTGACCACCGGCACCGTGGAAGCAGGCGCCTATGTCTATACCCTAGCGAAAGGTACTGGTGATGCAGCGAAAAACTGGTATCTGACCAGTAAATGGACCGGCAGCGTGACACCGCCAGACGATCCGGTACCGCCAGTCGAACCGGTCAAACCACCCGTGGTTGACCCGACCGCCCCTGACGCCCTGCGTCCGGAAGCGGGCAGCTATATCAGCAATATCGCGGCAGCCAACACGCTGTTTAACCACCGCCTGCATGATCGCCTCGGTGAACCGCAGTACACCGACGTCCTGCGTAACGGTGACAGTCACGCCACCAGCATGTGGATGCGTCACGTCGGCGGCCATGAGCGTTCCTCTGCCGGTGACGGCCAGCTGAAAACCCGGAGCAACCGCTATGTGCTGCAACTGGGCGGCGACATCGCACAGTGGAGTTCCGACGGCCTCGACCGCTGGCATCTGGGCGTGATGGGGGGCTATGCGAATGAGCACAGTAACACCCGCAGTGACCGTGCCGGTTACGGTTCAGACGGCCGTGTCAGTGGTTACAGTGCCGGTCTGTACGGTACCTGGTACCAGAACGACGCGGGCAAAACCGGGGCGTATGTCGACAGCTGGATGCTGTACAACTGGTTCGACAGCAGCGTGACCGCAGAAAACCGTGACAGCGATGAGTACAAATCGAAAGGGCTGACCGCCTCGCTGGAAGCCGGTTACACCCTGAAAGCCGGGGAGTTCACCGGCAGCCAGGGCACGCTGAACACCTGGTATGTGCAGCCACAGGCGCAGGTCACCTGGATGGGCGTGAAGGATAAAACGCACACCCGGAACGACGGCACCCGCATCGAAACGGAAGGCGACGGCAACATCCAGACCCGTCTCGGCGTGAGAACGTACCTGAACAGTCACCACAAAATGGATGACGGTAAACAGCGTGAGTTCCAGCCGTTCGTGGAAGTGAACTGGATCCACAACACCGAAAGCTTTGGCGTGAAGATGGACGGTCAGCGCGTGAGCCGTGACGGCGCGCGCAACCTGGGTGAAATCCGCACCGGCGTGGAAGGCAAACTGAACGACCGCCTGAGCGTGTGGGGCAACGTGGGTGTGCAGATGGGTGACAAAGGCTACAGCGACACCCAGGGCATGCTGGGGGTGAAATACAGCTGGTAACAGAAAGACCTGAAGGAAACAGAGCCGGACATTCCGGCTCTGTTTATAATAATACTCTTCAGCCGGAAGCTAAAAAATATACCTGTCGGGAGCTGCGGGAAAAGATTATAGAAAAAGTAAATACCGCCTAACGGAAGATATGCTGGAATTTTTAATGCGGTAGTAGAACACCGCCTGTCACTTGCCCTGAAATCTGTGAGAATATCTTATTAATATTGCAGCCAAGTTTTTTCTCAAGGCGATTTTTTCTGATATAGATCTCACCAGCATTGACTTCATTAAATTTATACGTCTTTTGCTTATCAGGGTATGACAGAAAAAATGCTAATAAAGAGAATTCGGAATCGCTGAGAATTTTTCCCTGAAGTATCTTGGTTGAACGGCCAGAAAATATTCTCGCAAACTTGTTTTTGATAGCACTATGGCTATCGTCAGCATAAATGATGCCCAGGATTCCGCTCCATTTCTTAATCCAGTAGTTCGCCAGCGGTGCCAGCGTGCGATCTGCAATGATGATGATCTTCATGCCCGTTTCTGACAATCGGTCGATCCAGTCTGGATTAATAAAATAGTGTAAATTCGCTACAGAGAAGTCGACAAATATCAGACCATTAAATAACAGCGCGTTGCTATATAATAAATGCGCTTCCTGTAGACCCTTTTGCAGAAAATGATTCCTTTCTGGCCATAAAATGAAGTTTGCATTGCCGCAATATTGAAAGCGCACTGACTTTTGTGGAGATATCTGGCATGATAATTCACAACTAATGCAATGCATAACAGTAGCGTTATGTTTACCCATGATGACGTTCCATGTTGATCTTTATTATTTGCTTGATAAAGGAGGTTATAAAGATACCTTTAGCATATGCAAATATGATCACTTTCCGTCAGAAGGTTCGCAAGTAAAAATGTCGTAAAAATTTACAGCGCATTTATATATCGCCGATCACATTTTCCAGTCATCAAGTGAATTTAAAGACGGGCAGGTGACATAAGTACTGCGATCACCTGCCCGTTTTATCAAAGCATTACTGCGGATACGGCACCCAGTCACCGCCATTCAGCCGGACATAGGGTTTACCCTGATACTGAATCACCACCGCGTTCGAGTTCTCAGATACTGGCGCCGTCTGCGGCAGGTTGCTGGTGTACTGCTGCCAGTTCACGCTGTCCTGAGTGAACATCTTGCCATCCAGCGCGCGAACGACCAGCTCGGAAATCGCCAGATAGCTGCTTGGCTGTGTGATCTCCACCGCCGCGCCCTGATGTGGCGTTTTCATGCCGAAGAATTTCACCGCAGCCGGAACGTTTGTGATCGACGGGCTTGGGATATCACGCAGACCGGAGACTTGCATTTTATCGCCCTTCAACGCACCGCCATGTTCTGGCACCACCAGCACCATCACTTTACGCCCGGATTTTTCCAGCCCGGTGAAGAACTGGTCCAGCTCGTCAAACAGCTTCTGCGCGCGCGCTTTATAATCCGCTGTTTTGCTCTGGCCCGGATAGTGGTTGCCGTCGTGCAGCGGCAGGGTGTTGAAGAAGGTTGCGGTACGCGGCGCGTTAGCCTGTTGCTGCTTATCAAGCCAGCGGTTGAGGTTAGCCAGATCGTCATAGACCGGAGAACCGTCAAAGCCGAGTAATTGCACCGGCAACCCTTTCTGATCCATCAACGGTGCCTGCATACCACCCTGGTTACGCACCTCTTTCAGGAAATCGCCAAATACGCCGTCATGCCCCAGCATCAGCTGTTCGGTAAAGCCGAGACGGGCGAGATCGTCGAAGATATAGCATTCATTGCCTGCCGGCTGGTAAAGGTTGGTATGCGAAGGCTGACCACAACTCGCGCGTAGCAGACGAATCGCCGCCGGGCCGCTGTAGGAGGTCCCGGAGTTAAAGTTTTTAAACACGATATCGAAATACGCCCACAGCGGGTGCTGCATCAGTCCGGCGGCTTCGATGTCCGCCCATGACAGCGAACAAATATTGATGATCAGCACATCGAACGGCTGTGCATCGGCCGGAAGGGAGGCCGGGAACGTCGTTTTCCGCTTCTCTTCCGCCGAATAGAAACTGGTCAGCCAGGCGTTCAGGTTTGCGGACGTTGGCGGAGCCGTTTGCGCCGGAATGTCGCCTACCACTGGCTTATCGCCGGCCGTCGCGATCGTCGCGGCTGCCTGACCGCCTGTGGTGGTCACCGTCGTTGTCGGCTGACCGCCAGGCCACAAGGTAAAGGTCGGGCCGATCAGGGTGATGGCGTTCAGCCAGACCATAATGGCGACCACAAAAATGGTCACTCGTACCCACTGGGTTAAAAACAGCCAGGCCACCAACAGGACAAAAAAGGCGCCGACCATCTGCCAGTTAATAAAACGCGTTACGAGATCGAGAATGTAGTCGGCACTGAAACCGGCCACCTGCGACCCCTGGCTCATAATACTTTCCGGACCTGGCAGCCAGGTGTCATGCCAGAACAGGCCAAAGCCAATCGGGATGGCTATCCAGTTACGCCATTTATGTAGCCGTGAATTGGGGATCGGCAACAGCAAAAACGCCATAAACACCAGGTTCTTCATGGCATGGAAATTTAAGTATCCCGCCCAAAGCAGGCCAAACTTCGCCAGGAAGTAGAAGTTCCACCCGGATAGTCCGCGCCAGTATTGCCAGAGGGGGGATGGCCTCGTCGCGGTGTGAATTGAATTAGTCATTTTTTCGCTTTGCCCTGGACAGTCGGAATTCGGCGCAGTACGCCAGCCGGTTTCACATAACGAGGTTTAAAAAACATCATCCGTAACGTGGTTTCAATTCGACGCCGGAAATGGCGTGCCATATAGCCCAGCGGGAGGAAGATCAGCGCACAAAGCACGATCAGTTGCAGAATATCGCTTATCGACATCATGATGCTTGCTCTCCATGAGACTCAGCCAGGCGAATCGGTTCCGGGATACGGCGCCAGCTACGCCCGTCGTGCTCAACGTTCATCACCGTTTCAGGCCCTGCGGTGATCGGCAACGGCGTTGTCCAGCGTTCGGGTTTGACCGCCTGCATCTGCAGGATTTCCGAGGTAATTTGCTTATCCTCAAACCAGACCATTCTGTTAGAAAAAACATCACCCGTCGGTAACGGGAAGATGTGATTGAGGGCGGTATCGAGATCGTTAATGCGGCAGAAAGACAAAAACAGCACCAGGCGGTTCTCGCCGATGGTCATGATATCGCCCGTTCGGTTCGGACGGCAGAGCGTCACCGCTTGCTCGACGCGCAACCCTGGCGCCGGACGCAGCGCAACCATCACGCCACGGCCATCCGCAGGCAGAAGCGGGTTGGTCATCATGTTATGCACCGCCTCGCAGAATACATCCCATTTCTGGAACCCACGCAGTTTGAGCGGCTGCGTCATTGACAACAGGGTGGCGATATCTTCCGGCACATGGCGATTAAACAACTGGCGCTGGACGCTTTCGATAAGCGTCAGGCAACGCGAGAGCGGCGCGTTCCAGGGCACCACGATATTCGCGCCACAACCGAGCAACAACCGTTCGTCAGTGGCGCGCAGGCTGGCGGTACTCTCCCGCACGATAATTTTCAACGCGCTGCCGCGTTGACGGCGTAGCGTATGAATATAGGTGGCGAGCTGTTCGATCTGCGCGTTTTGCGCGACGGTGAAGATGATGGTGGCGGCCTGAGCGGTGCGTGCGGCGTTGAAAACGGCATCGTTGGTATCAAACAGTGTCCAGTATTCTGAGAGCGGCGGCGCGCCTTCCAGCACGGCAATGTTACACAGCACATCTTTTTCGTCACTGCGTGGCTGGACGATAGCTTCGACCTCCTGTGATACCCGCCATTCATTATTATTATGAATGACTGGAAGCTGTTGTCGCGCGCTGACACCTTTGTCGTTACACCAGAATGCAATATCAAAAAGATAATTATCTCCTTGAAAACGAAGACTTGCGAGTCCGGATAACGAACGATATTCACTTAACAATAGAGATAACTGGTGGTCTGTATTATTCCCGGGATTAATGATTAATAGCGTGCAATGATGATATTCTACCCATCGATGCATTTGCGCTACCCAACCGCGAAGTTTCTTAGGCGTAATATTTTGCAAGGCGTTATCGCTGCATAACAGAATAAATAAGGTGTTCGCCGGTTCAATAGTGCAAAGCAGATCCCGGCTCAGCGAGTATAGACCATTTTCATCATTTGGCATGGAAAACAGACGTATTTTTTCTGGTCCGCGATCGGCGTTTAATTTCACAATTTTTTTGGGGTTATCTCCCATCACGACAGCGGCAACACTGGCTTCTTTGCTCTGGGCGGATAAGGTATGGTTGAGCAGACTTACCGCGTCCTGATAACGGTCAGTATTAAGCCACCACACGCCGCCTGCCGGCATTTGGCTGACTTCGTCCCACAATGACTGAATGCCAATAGAAAATATGGGCTCCACGGTGTCCCTCATCAATTCAAATTTACCTGTTAATCAGTTTACTAGCGAAAGCGTGAGAATAAACCTAACATTGAAATTAAAGAACATCAGATTTAGCATGTAAACCGTCTTTCATAACTGAATGCATTATGTTCGCTATTGAACACCCATTTTAGTCCAGGTGGATCAAAAAATGTCTGGTAATGATGAGCCAATAACTCCGACGGATCCCGCGCTCGGATATACCTTTCAAAATGATTTTATGGCATTGAGCCGGGCATTCTCATTGCCGGAAATTGATTACACTGATATTTCCCAGCGCGACCAGTTAGCCTCTGCGCTAAAACGTTGGCCGCTGTTGGCTGAGTTGGCTGAGCACCGATAAGAAGGAAGCCGTGGATGGCTATTCTGGGATTACAAGGCATTCGTGGCGGCGTGGGTACTACGTCGATCACTGCAGCGTTAGCCTGGGGTTTACAGTCTCTTGGTGAGACCGTACTGGTAGTCGATGCCTCCCCGGATAATATGCTGCGCCTGTCATTCAATGTTGATTTCATTCATCGTGACGGATGGATGCGCTCGTTGCTGGACGAAAAAGCATGGCGCGACGCCGGGTTGCGATACACCGCCCAGATTGACCTCCTGCCTTTTGGTCAACTGACGCCAGCAGAGCAGGAGAATTTTTACACCCTGCACGCAAGCTGGTCGCAGCTTAACGATATGCTTCGCGAGCTTCATGAATCAGGTAATTACCAGTGGATTTTAGTCGATCTGCCGCACGGCTATTTGCCTCACACGCAGCCGTTGCTGGAGGCGTGCCACCATACGCTGGTAATCGTCAACCCGGATACCAACTGTCATGTGCGACTGCATCAACAGGCGCTGCCTGCCAATGCGCATGTACTGATTAACGATTTGCGGGTCGGCAGTCAGATCCAGGACGATATCTATCAGATCTGGCTGCAAAGCCAGCGTCGCCTGCTACCGGTGGCTATCCACCGTGACGAAGCGGTGGCTGAAAGCATGGGAGCGAAGCAGCCGCTGGGAGAATACCGTGGCGATGCGCTGGCCGCCGAAGAGATCATCACCCTGGCGAACTGGTGCCTGCTGCATTATGCCGGAGTGCGTACGCCCGTCGGGAGCGAAGCATGATTCGCCTCACCGGGTTGTTCCTCGCCCCGCCAGTGGCGGCGTCGCTCAATGCGCGCTTCAGGGATTATCGTCATCACGGCGCCTCCTGGCTCGGTGCGACGCTGGCTTGTTTTTGGGTGGCGCTGGCCTGGACGTTTATTCCACTGGAACATCCTCGCTGGCAGCGGATCCGCGAACGCCAGCGCGAGTATTTTCCGCATATCGATCCGCATCGCCCACGGCCGTTAGATCCGGCGCGCTATTTGTTACAACTGGCCTGGCTGCTGACCACCCGAACGCCGCAACCGCGTAAAGAGGGTCGCTGGCGCTCGTTCAAGTCTCTGAAAGATCTGCAGGGGCGTTATCACCAATGGCTGGAAAACCTGCCGTCGCGGATCAGCGAAAAAACGGAGCATCTTGACGACCAAAAAGAGCTGGGACACCTGGATCCACGATTGCGCAAAACGATCCTCGGCGTGATTATGTTCCTGTCGTTTCTGCTGGCGCTTATCTGCGTCACGCAGCCGTTTAACCCACTGTCACAGTTTATTTTCCTGATGCTGCTGTGGGGCGTGGCGCTGTTTATTCGCCGCATTCCGGGGCGCTTCTCGGCGCTGATGCTCATCGTGCTGTCGCTCACCGTCTCCTGCCGTTACATCTGGTGGCGTTATACCTCGACACTCAACTGGAACGACCCGGTCAGCCTGGTCTGCGGCATGATCCTGCTGTTCGCGGAAACCTACGCCTGGATTGTACTGGTGCTGGGCTTTTTCCAGGTTGTCTGGCCGCTTAATCGCCATCCGGTTTCGTTGCCGAAAGACACCTCGCTGTGGCCCGCCGTGGATATTTTCGTTCCGACCTATAACGAAGATCTGAGCGTGGTCCGAAACACGGTTTACGCTTCGCTGGGTATTGACTGGCCTAAAGATAAACTGAATATCTGGATCCTCGACGACGGCGGTCGCGAAGAGTTTCGCCAGTTCGCCAAAAATCTGGGCGTGCATTACGTCGCGCGCACCACCCACGAGCATGCGAAGGCCGGTAACATCAACAATGCGTTGAAGATGGCGAAGGGCGATCTGGTATCGATTTTCGACTGTGACCACGTTCCGACGCGCTCCTTCCTGCAGATGACAGTCGGCTGGTTCCTGAAAGATCCGAAACTGGCGGTCATGCAAACGCCGCACCACTTCTTCTCGCCAGATCCGTTTGAGCGTAACCTCGGGCGTTTTCGTAAAACGCCGAACGAAGGCACGCTGTTTTACGGCCTGGTGCAGGACGGCAATGACATGTGGGATGCCACCTTCTTCTGTGGATCGTGTGCGGTGATCAGCCGTAAAGCGCTGGATGAGATTGGCGGTATCGCCGTTGAGACCGTGACCGAAGATGCGCACACTTCGCTGCGTTTGCACCGTCGCGGTTACACCTCCGCGTATATGCGTATCCCGCAGGCGGCGGGGCTGGCGACGGAAAGCCTGTCGGCGCACATCGGCCAGCGTATCCGCTGGGCGCGCGGCATGGTACAGATTTTCCGTCTCGACAACCCACTGTTTGGCAAAGGGCTTAAGTTCGCCCAGCGAATCTGCTACCTCAATGCCATGTTCCACTTTCTGTCCGGTATTCCGCGGCTGATCTTCCTTACCGCGCCGCTGGCTTTCCTGTTGCTGCATGCGTACATCATCTACGCCCCGGCAATCATGATTGCGCTGTTCGTGTTGCCACATATGATCCACGCCAGCCTGACGAACTCAAAGATCCAGGGGAAATTCCGCCATTCGTTCTGGAGTGAAATCTACGAAACGGTACTGGCCTGGTACATCGCACCGCCGACACTGGTGGCGCTGATCAATCCACACAAAGGAACGTTCAACGTCACGGCGAAAGGCGGTCTGGTGGAAGAGGAGTATGTCGACTGGGTGATTTCCCGCCCTTACATCTACCTCGTGTTGCTGAATCTGGTCGGGGTGGCGTTCGGTATCTGGCGTTATTTCTATGGTCCTGAAAATGAAATCCTTACCGTGTGGGTCAGTCTGCTGTGGGTGTTCTATAACATGATTATCCTGGGTGGCGCGGTGGCGGTTTCGGTTGAGAGTAAACAGGTCCGACGCTCGCATCGTGTGGAGATGACCATGCCTGCGGCGCTGGCGCGTGAAGACGGTCACCTGTTCTCCTGTACTGTCCACGACTTCTCTGACGGTGGCCTGGGGATCAGCATTAACGGCGAAGCGCAGGTGCTGGAAGGGCAGAAAGTTCAGTTGTTGCTCAAGCGCGGGCAACAGGAATACGGCTTCCCGGCACAGGTGGCGAGGGTTCATGGCAGTGAAGTGGGTCTGAAACTGCTGCCGATGACCAACCAACAGCATATCGATTTTGTGCAGTGTACGTTCGCTCGTGCAGATACATGGGCGCTCTGGCAGGACAGCTTCCCGGAAGATAAGCCGCTGGAAAGCTTGCTGGATATCCTGAAACTGGGGTTCCGTGGCTACCGCCATCTCGCGGAGTTCTCACCCCCGTCCGTGAAATATATTTTCCGGTCACTCACTTCACTGGTTGGCTGGGTTGTTTCGTTTATTCCGCGACGTCCTAAGCAGGATGCAACAGTACGTCAACCGGAACCGGCTATGGCTCAACAATGATGATTACGCGATGAAAAGAAAACTATTCTGGATGTGTGCAGTAGCGGTGGGCATGAGCAGCATGCTGCCGATCACAACTTACGCGGAACCTGAAACCGGCGCGGCTACTGCGGCCCCGGCGCAGCCTGTTGCGACGCAGAGCCAGGGCAATACGACGACGGTTGCGCCTTCACCGGCCACCCCCACCGTGGCGCCCGGGCCAACCACCACAACGGCGGCTCCGGGGGCAACGACGCCACCCGCAAACCCTGCCGTGGTGCTGGATAACAACACGCCGTCGCGTGAAGTGAAGCTCTCTTTCGCCCAGATTGCTCCGGCACCGGGTAGCATATTGCTTCGCGGCGCTAACCCTGATGGCTATGTTGAATTCGGCACCCGCAGCGACGAAGTGGTGACCAAAGCGGTACTGAATCTCGACTACACCCCTTCGCCTTCGCTGTTGCCGGTGCAATCGCAACTGAAGGTCTACCTGAACGATGAACTGATGGGCGTGCTGCCGGTGACGCCGGATCAGCTCGGGAAAAAAGTCAGCGCGCAACTGCCCATCGACCCGCTCTACATCACCGATCTCAACCGTGTGCGTCTGGTGTTTGTCGGCCACTACCGCGACGTGTGTGAAAACCCGTCCAGCACCACGCTGTGGATGGATATCGGGCGCAGCAGCGCACTGGATTTAACCTTCCAGACGTTAGAAGTGCAGAACGATCTGTCGCATTTCCCGGTACCGTTCTTTGATCCGCGTGACTACCGTCCGCTAACGCTGCCAATGGTCTTCGCCGGTGCGCCGGACGTTATGCAGCAACAGGCTGCCGGGCTTATTGCCTCCTGGTTCGGCTCACGTGCTGGCTGGCGCGGCCAGTCATTCCCGGTGCTCTATAACACGCTGCCTGACCGCAATGCGATCGTACTGGCGACCAATGACAAACGCCCGGATTTCCTGCGCGATCACCCACCGGTCAAAGCCCCGACGGTAGAAATGGTCAGCCATCCGGATAAGCCATACATCAAGTTGCTGGTTGTACTTGGCCGTGATGATAAAGACCTGATGCAGGCGGCGAAGGGGATTGCCCAGGGCAACATTCTGTTCCGTGGCAATAGTGTGGTGGTGGATGATGTGAAACCGTTGCTGGCGCGTAAGCCGTATGATGCGCCGAACTGGATCCGCACTGACAGCCCGGTCACCTTTGGTGAACTGAAATCGTATGATCAACAATTGCAGTCCACCGGCCTTAACCCGACCGCGATTTCGCTGTCGCTGAACCTGCCGCCGGATCTCTACCTGCTGCGCAGTAGCGGTATCGATATGGATCTTAAATACCGTTACACCATGCCGCCGGTAAAAGACAGTTCGCGGATGGACATTAGCCTGAACAACCAGTTCCTGCAGTCGTTCAACCTCAACAGTACTCAGGAAGCGAACAAGCTGATCATGCGCCTGCCAGTATTGCAGGGGCTGCTGGACGGCAAAAACGACGTGCAAATTCCGGCGTTGCAACTGGGTGCGACCAATCAGTTGCGTTTTGACTTCCAGTACATGAACCCAATGCCGGGCGGAACGATTGAAAACTGTATTACCTTCCAGCCGGTGATGAACCACGTGGTAGTGAGCGACGATTCCACTATCGATTTCTCCAACTACTATCACTTCCTGGCGATGCCGGATCTGCGCGCATTCGCCAATGCGGGCTTCCCGTTCAGCCGGATGGCGGATCTCTCCGAATCCATCGTCGTGATGCCGAAAACCCCGGACCAGAGCCAGCTTGGCACAATGCTGAATACGGTAGGCGAAATCGGCGCACAGACCGGTTTCCCGGCAGTTAACCTGACGGTAACCGACGATGGCAGCAAAATTCAGGATAAAAACGCCGATGTCCTGCTGATCGGCACCATCCCGGAGAAACTGAAGGATGATAAACAGATCGACCTGCTGGTCGAAGCGACGAAAAGTTGGGTGAAAACGCCGGTTCGCCACAACGATCTGCCGTCAGTGATGATGGATGCCGAAGCGCGCAAGGCGAACGCTCAGACCAGTATCAGTTCCTCTGGTCCGATGGCGGCTATTGTCGGCTTCCAGTCACCATATGACGATCAACGCAGCGTGGTCGCGCTGCTGGCGGATAGTCCGCGTGGTTATGAGTTGCTGAATGAAGCGATGAATGACAGCGGCAAGCGTGCGGTCATGTTCGGCTCCGTCTCCGTGATCCGCGAGGCGGGCGTCAGCAGTCTGCGTGTGGGCGATATTTATTACGTCGGGCATCTGCCGTGGTTTGAGCGCGTCTGGTATGCACTTTCTAACCACCCGATCCTGCTGGCGGTGCTGGCGGCAATCAGCGTTGTGTTGCTGGCCTGGGTGCTGTGGCGTCTGCTGCGCATCATCAGCCGTCGTCGTTTGTCACCTGGTGATGACGAGTAAACGATGATGAACGTAGCCCGCTGGATGGCGCTGGTGCTGACTCTGCTGGTCACCGTACAGGCGAACGCCGCCTGTCGCTGGCCAGCATGGGATCAGTTTAAAAAGGACTATATCAGCGACGGTGGGCGCGTCATTGACCCCAGTGACGCGCGCAAAATTACCACCTCAGAAGGGCAAAGCTATGCCATGTTCTTCGCGCTGGTGGCGAATGACCGTAGCGCTTTTGCCACGTTGTATGACTGGACACAAGACAATCTCGCCCAGGGTGATCTGAGCGCGAATCTGCCCGCCTGGCTGTGGGGCAAAAACGAAGATAAATGGGCGGTACTTGACAGCAACTCCGCCTCTGACGCCGATCTGTGGATCGCCTGGTCGCTGATGGAAGCCGGGCGCTTGTGGAAGGAGCCACGCTACAGCGACGCCGGGAAAGGGCTGCTGTCGCGGATTGCTAAAGATGAAGTGGTCACTGTGCCGGGGCTTGGCTCGATGCTGTTGCCGGGGAAAGTCGGTTTTGTCGACGACAAAAGCTGGCGTTTCAACCCCAGCTATTTCCCGCCGCAACTGACCAGTTACTTTGCCCGTCTTGGCGCGCCGTGGAGCACATTGCGGGAAACTAACCTGCGCCTGCTGCTGGAAACTGCGCCAAAAGGTTTTTCGCCGGACTGGGTGCGCTATGAAAAAGACAAAGGCTGGCAGTTAAAGCAGGATAAGACGCTGGTTGGCAGCTATGACGCGATTCGCGTCTATCTGTGGGCGGGCATGCTGCACGACAGCGATCCGCAAAAAGCGCGCCTGCTGAAGCGCTTTAACCCGATGGCAGTGCAAACCACCCGTGAAGGATTGCCGCCGGAGAAAGTTGATATCGCGACCGGCAAGGTCACCAATACCGGCCCGGTCGGGTTCTCGGCCTCGCTGCTGCCTTTCTTACAAAATCGCGATGCCCAGGCTGTTCAGCGCCAGCGCGTGGCGGATAACTTCCCTGGCGCGGACGCCTATTTTAACTATGTGCTAACCCTGTTTGGACAAGGCTGGGATCAACACCGTTTTCGTTTCACCGCCCGCGGTGAATTACTACCTGACTGGGGCCAGGAATGCGCAAGTTCACAGTAAGTTTACTCAGTTTGTCGCTCGGCCTTGCCATGGTGCCGGCTGCGTGGGCGGCGAATACCGCCGCGCAGCAGCAACTCCTGGACCAGATCCGTGTCGGGGAGGCCAGCAATCGGGAAGATCTGGTCACCCAGTCGCTTTATCGACTGGAACTGATTGACCCCAACAATCCTGACGTCATCGCCGCGCGGCTGCGTTATCTGCTGCGTCAGGGCGATGCGGCGGCCGCGCAGACCCAGCTAGACCGGCTGGCGAAACTGGCGCCGGACTCCAGCGCTTACAAAAATTCGCGCAGTGAAATTCAGTTAACGACGCCAGAAGGGCGACAGGCGCTGCAACAGGCGCGACTGTTAACCACCACCGGCCACGTCGAAGAGGGGCTTGCCACCTACGATAAGCTGTTTAATGGCGCACCGCCTGATGGGGCGATGGCGGTGGAATACTGGACCGCAGTGGCGCGCTTGCCCGCGCGGCATAACGAGGCAGTAAATCAGCTTAAAAACCTCAACAAAACGATGCCGGGCAACGTTCAGCTACAATCGACGCTGGCGAGAATGCTCTTTGACGACGACAAGCGCGACGAAGCCTTCGCCGTCCTCGAACAAATGGCAAAATCCAACGCCGGGCGCAATACGGCTGCGGACATCTGGTACGATCAAATCAAAACCATGCCCACCAGCGACGCCAGCATCCTGGCACTGCAACGTTTCCTGTTGTTGTTTACGACCGGTGATCTGGCGACGGCGGCGAAAACACAGCTCGACGAACAGAAAAAACAGATGGCCGATCCGGCGTTCCGGGCGAAAGCAGAACAGCTGGCGAGAGAAGAGAATAAACCGCAGAGCTGGGAAATCTACTGGCCGATGATCCGCAAAGCCGATGCGGCGCTGAAAGCCGGTAATCTCGAGCTGGCTGAACGTACCTATCAGCAGGCGCGGAATGTGGATAATACCGACAGCTATGCCGTGCTGGGCCTTGGCGATGTGGCGATGGCACGCAAAGACAGCGCTGCCGCTGAGCGTTATTACCGCCAGGCGTTGCGCCTCGACAGCGGCAACAGTAACGCTGTGCGCGGGCTGGCGAACATCTATCGCGAACAGTCGCCGGAAAAAGCCACTGCTTTCATTGAAAGCCTTTCCGCGGCACAGCGCAAAAGTGTCGATGATATCGAACGCAGCCTGACCAATGACCGCCTGTCGCAACAGGCGGAAGCACTGGAAAACGAAGGTAAATGGGCGCAGGCCGCGGCGTTGCAGCGTCAGCGTTTAGCGCTTGATCCCGGCAGTGTGTGGATAACCTACCGTCTGTCGCGTGATCTCTACAGCGCCGGGCAACGCAGCGAAGCCGATGCGCTGATGCGCGGTCTGGCGCAGCAAAAACCCAACGATCCCGAACAAATTTACGCCAATGGTCTTTATCTTTCCGGCAACGATCAGGATCAGGCGGCATTAACGCACCTGAACCGGCTGCCGCGTAGCCAGTGGAATGACAATATTCGCGAGCTGGCCGATCGTTTGCAGTTCAATCAGGTACTGGAGAACGCGAATCGTCTGCGTGATGGCGGCCAGGAAGATCAGGCCATTGCGCTGCTAAAACAACAACCGTCCTCAACGCGGATCGATTTGATCCTCGCTGACTGGGCGCAGCAGCGCGGTGATACGCCAACCGCGGTGGCGCAGTACAACGCGGTACTGGCGAAAGAGCCGGAAAACCAGGATGCACGACTTGGACTGGTGGAGGTGTATCTCGCCGCAGGCGACAAAACCAGCGCCCACGAACAACTGGCAAAACTGCCGCCACTGGAGGCAAATTCCTCGCTCAATATGCAGCGCCGTGTGGCGCTGGCGCAGTCGGGGCTGGGTAATACGGCCAGCGCGCAGCAAATCTTCAATCGCATTGTGCCGCAGGCGAAATCGCAGCCGCCGTCAATGGACAGCGCGCTGGTGCTGCGTGACGCCGCGCGTGTGGAGGCCGCAGCGGGCAATCCACAGCAGGGGCTGGAAGATTACAAAGACGCAATGGTGGCGACGGGGATCACGCCAGTCCGTCCGCAGGATAACGACACCTTTACCCGCTTAACGCGCAATGATGAGAAAGACGACTGGCTGAAGCGTGGCCTGCGCAGCGATGCTGCCGATCTCTACCGTCAGCAGGACGTGAATGTGACGCTTGAGCATGATTACTGGGGCTCCAGCGGTACCGGCGGCTACTCTGATCTGAAAGCGCACACCACCATGCTGCAGGCGGATGCGCCACTGGCGGATGGGCGCATGTTCTTCCGCTCTGATTTTGTGAATATGAATGCCGGGACGTTCTCAACCAGCGGCGGTACTTACACCGACAGCTGGGGCACCTGTTCGCTGGGCGACGATGGCTGTCGCGGCGGCACGAAACAGTCTGACAGCGGCGCGAGCATCGCGGTTGGCTGGAAAAACGATACCTGGAATATGGATCTTGGCACCACTCCGATCGGCTTTAATGTCGTTGATGTGGTAGGCGGTCTGAGTTACAGCGATGATCTCGGTCCAATTGGCTATACGGTCAACCTGCATCGCCGACCGATTTCCAGTTCGCTGCTGGCCTTTGGCGGGCAAAAAGATAACGACAACAACGGCCATACCGGCACCACCTGGGGCGGCGTTCGCGCTACCGGGGCGGGCGTCAGCATGAGTTACGACAAAGGCGAAGCCAACGGCGTGTGGGCCAGTCTCGGCGCTGACAGCCTGAATGGTAAAAACGTGGAGGACAACTGGCGCGTGCGCTGGATGACCGGTTACTACTACAAAGTCATCAACGAGAATAACCGTCGCGTCACTATCGGCCTGAACAACATGATCTGGCATTATGATAAAGATCTGAGCGGCTACACGCTCGGCCAGGGCGGCTATTACAGTCCACAATCGTACCTCTCATTTGCCGTGCCGGTGCTGTGGCGCCAGCGTACGGAAAACTGGTCGTGGGAACTGGGCGCCTCCGGTTCCTGGTCGCATTCACGCACCAAAACGATGCCGCGTTACCCGCTGAATAATTTGATTCCGTCCCAGTGGCAGGCTGAAGCGGCAAACCAGATCTCCGAAGGCAGCAGCAGTAACGGTTTTGGTTACACCGCCCGGGCGCTGCTGGAACGCCGTGTGACATCCAACTGGTTTATCGGTGCGGCGGTTGATATTCAGCAGGCGAAAGACTATGCGCCGAGCCACTTTTTGATGTACGTGCGCTACTCGGCGGCGGGCTGGCAGGGCGATATGGATCTGCCGCCGCAACCGCTGGTGCCATATGCAGACTGGTAACCCACCGGAATAGTCTCTAAATCTGAGGGATTCTCTGAACGATCGGGTATAATCAGCCGGCGTTCTGGTAACATTTCGTTACCGGACCGTCGGCTGAGTTCGCTGATGAACGCGGCATGCTGGTAGTGTTTTCTGTCTCAGTGGAGAGTCCTTTTGCGCGTTAGCCGTTCGTTGACAATTAAACATATGGCAATGGTGTCAGCCGTTGTCATGGTGTTTACGTTCATTTTTTGCTTCATTCTGCTCTTCCATTTTGTACAACAGAACCGCTATACCACCGCGACGCACCTTGAAAGCGTTGCCCGCTCCGTGCGCGAACCGCTCTCAGCCGCCATCCTGAAAGCAGATATCCCTGAAGCTGAAGCTATTCTGGCGCGTATCCAGCCTGCGGGAATTGTCAGCCGCGCCGACGTCGTACTGCCAAACCAGTTTCAGGCGCTGCGTATGAGCTTTATTCCTGAACGCCCCGTGCCGGTGATGATCACCCGCGTATTTGAGCTGCCGGTACAAATCTCATTGCCAATCTACTCGCTGGAACGTCCGGCCAACCCGCAGCCGCTGGCCTATCTGGTGTTACAGGCGGACTCCTGGCAGATGTATCGCTTTGTGATGAGCGCGCTGGCGACGTTGGTGACTGCTTACTTACTTTTATCGCTGATGCTGAGCGTGGCGATCACCTGGTGCATTAACCGGTTGATCGTGCGCCCGCTACGCAGCATTGCCCGGGAAGTGAATGATGTCTCGCCGCAGGAGCGCGTGGGCCATCAACTGGCGCTGCCACGACTGCATCATGATGATGAAATCGGCATGCTGGTGCGCAGTTATAACCGCAATCAACAACTTCTGCTTCGCCAGCACGAAGAGCTGAACAGCCACGCCACCCATTTTCCGGTCTCTGAACTGCCCAATAAAGCGTTTTTGCTGGCGCTACTGGAGCAGACCGTCGCCCGCGAGCAGTCTGCCGCCTTGATGGTGGTGGCCTGTGAAACCCTGCAGGATGCGGCAGGCGTGCTGAAAGAGACACAGCGCGAAATCCTGCTGCTGACGCTGGTCGAAAAATTGCGCTCAGTGATCTCGCCGCGCATGGTGCTGGCTCAGGTCAGCGGCTACGACTTTGCGATTCTGGCGCACGGCGTGAAAGAGCCGTGGCACGCCATTACGCTTGGTCAGCAAGTGCTCACTGTCATCAATGAACGTCTGCCATTACAGGGCATTCAGCTCCGCCCGAGCGCCAGCATTGGTATCGCCATGTTCAATGGTCATCTCACTGCTGAGCAGCTCTATCGCCGTGCGGTTTCGGCGGCGTTCGCCGCCCGTCGCAAAGGTAAAAACCAGATTGAGTTTTTCGATCCGGCGCAAATGGAAGCGGCGCAGCAGCGTCTGAGCGAAGAGAGTGATCTGCTGTCCGCCCTCGAAAACCAGCAGTTTGCTATCTGGCTGCAACCCCAGGTGGATACCGCGACCGATAATGTCTGCAGTGCGGAAGTGTTGTTACGGCAGAAGCAACCCAACGGTCAGTGGGAATTACCTGCCGACCTCATTGAGCGTATCGAAGCCTGCGGGCTTATTGTTGCCGTGGGCTATTGGGTCCTGGAAGAATCCTGTCGCTTGCTCGCGGCGTGGCAGCATAAAGGGATTATGATGCCGCTGTCAGTGAATTTATCTGCTTTGCAGCTGCTGCATCAGAATATGGTGTCAGACTTGTTGATGTTGATGAAACGTTACCGAATTGCTACTGGCACCCTGATTCTGGAAGTGACCGAAAGTCACCGCATTGATGATCCCCAAAAGGCAGTCGACATTTTGCGTCCATTACGCGAAGCCGGCGTTCGCGTTGCGCTCGATGACTTTGGCATGGGCTACGCCGGGCTGTTGCAACTCCAGCATATGAAGTCTCTGCCAGTAGATATCCTCAAAATCGACAAAGCGTTTGTCGATCTGATCCCGGACGATACCAGTATGGTCTCGGCGATTATTCAGCTGGCGCGTAGCCTCAATCTTGAAATCGTTGCCGAAGGGGTGGAAAACCAGGCGCAGTACGAATGGCTGAAAGCTGCAGGCGTTGAATCGGTGCAGGGTTACCTTTTTGCTCGCGCGGTGCAACCCGAGATCTTCGAGCAGGACTACCTTTCCGGTTCCAGACCCCATGAAAGCGAATGATGTCCGCGCCAGGCTTATGCGGTTCAGCTCAAAAATTTTAACATTCCCGTTGCAGATGGCTGGCTAAATATTTCTGTTATGTTTCCCGGGTGTTATTTTAAAAACCGCAGGCAATTTAAAAACCCTACATAGCCTGTGGTTTTATTCTAAGGACACCCTATGAAAGTTTCTTTGTTTAAAAGCCTCTACTTCCAGGTCCTGACAGCCATTGCAATTGGTATCTTGCTTGGTCATTACTACCCTGAGTTGGGCACCCAAATGAAACCCCTTGGCGATGCGTTCGTTAAGCTCATCAAGATGGTTATTGCGCCGGTTATTTTTTGTACCGTGGTAACCGGTATCGCAGGCATGGAAAGTATGAAAGCGGTAGGCCGCACCGGGGCGGTTGCACTGCTTTACTTCGAAGTGGTCAGTACCATTGCGCTGATCATTGGTCTCATCATTGTTAACGTGGTGCAACCCGGCGCCGGAATGAACGTCGACCCGGCGACACTGGATGCCAAAGCTGTGGCCGTCTACGCCGAACAGGCAAAAGATCAGGGTGTCGTTGCCTTCCTGATGGACGTTATCCCGAACAGCGTGATCGGGGCGTTCGCCAGCGGTAACATTCTGCAGGTGTTGCTGTTTGCGGTGATGTTTGGTTTTGCGTTGCATCGTCTGGGCAACAAAGGCCAGCTGATATTCAACGTCATTGAAAGCTTCTCGCAGGTCATTTTCGGCATCATCAATATGATTATGCGCCTGGCGCCAATCGGTGCTTTCGGGGCCATGGCCTTTACCATCGGTAAATATGGTGTCGGCACGCTGGTGCAGCTCGGTCAGCTGATTATTTGCTTCTACATCACCTGTATTCTGTTTGTGGTGCTGGTGCTGGGATCTATCGCACGTGCCACTGGCTTCAACATCTTCAAGTTCATTCGTTATATCCGTGAAGAACTGTTGATCGTGCTGGGGACGTCGTCGTCTGAATCGGCGCTGCCGCGGATGCTCGACAAAATGGAGAAACTGGGTTGCCGTAAGTCGGTGGTCGGTCTGGTTATTCCCACGGGCTACTCGTTTAACCTCGACGGTACCTCGATATACCTGACCATGGCAGCGGTGTTTATCGCCCAGGCGACGAACAGCGAGATGGATATTTTCCATCAGATCACCCTGCTGGTGGTGTTGCTGCTCTCCTCGAAAGGGGCTGCAGGCGTGACAGGCAGCGGCTTTATCGTTCTGGCTGCGACTATCTCTGCAGTCGGTCATCTGCCGGTAGCTGGTCTGGCGCTGATCCTCGGCATCGACCGCTTCATGTCTGAAGCGCGTGCGCTGACCAACCTGGTGGGCAACGGCGTGGCGACTGTCGTCGTTGCGAAATGGGTGAAAGAGCTCGACCACAAAAAACTGTCTGACACGCTCAATAACCGTGTCGGAGACAACAAAACGCAAGAAATTTCCTCATAATCCCGCCACTTAAGCCCGTAGTCCTTGATGGACTGCGGGCTCCTGCGCATAATTGATGAATTATTTACGTTCGCGTGTGACGATCCCTCGTTTTCGCGGTCTAACCGACGTATTTCACTCAATTTTTAGGCTGCCCACGCAGAACGGGCGGTCTTTGTAACCAGGATTGTTCATCAGGGGTTCACATGCAGGGCACTAAAATTCGACTCTTCGCTGGTGGTTTACTGATGATGGCGGCGGCCGGTTATGTGCAGGCAGAAGCACTCCAGCCGGATCCCGCCTGGCAGCAGGGAACGTTATCAAATGGATTTCAGTGGCAGGTGCTTGCCACCCCGCAGCGTCCGAGCGATCGCATCGAAATTCGTCTGTCGGTCAATATCGGCTCGTTGTCCGAAAGCACACAGCAGACCGGCTACAGCCATTTTCTCCCTCGTCTGGCGCTCACACAGAGCGGCAGCTTAGAAACCATGCAGGCGCGCTCGCTCTGGCAGCAGGGCATAGATCCCGTTCGCCCGATGCCGCCCGCGATTGTCTCCTACGATTACACCCTCTTTAATCTCAGCCTGCCCAACAACCGCAACGACCTGCTGAAAGAGTCGTTGACCTGGCTCGCTGACGCCAGCGGCAAGCTGACCATTACGCCAGAATCGGTCAACAAAGCGCTCGCGACGGAAGATATGGTGGCAACCTGGCCGCAAAACCCGAAAGAGAGCTGGTGGCGCTATCGTCTCAAAGGCTCAACCATGCTCGGTCACGATCCTTCCGAGCCGCTGAAGCAGCCGGTGGATGTCGAGCATCTCAAAGCGTACTACGAAAAATGGTATACGCCGGACGCGATGACCCTGATTGTGGTCGGCAACGTCGACAGTCGCGCCGTGACTGAGCAAATCAACAAAATTTTCGGTGAACTGAAAGGGAAGCGCGAAACACCTGCCGCTGTGCCAACGTTCTCTCCGCTGCGTGCAGAGCCGGTGAGCATTATGACCGAGGCGCAACATCAGGATCGTCTGTCGATTATGTGGGATGCGCCCTGGCAGCCGATTCGAGAATCAGCGGCGCTGTTGCGCTACTGGCGTGCTGATCTCGCGCGTGAAGCGCTGTTCTGGCGTGTTCAGCAGAACCTGAGCAAAAGCAATGCGAAAGACATCGGTCTGGGCTTTGACTGCCGCGTGTTGTACCAGCGTGCGCAATGTGCGGTGAACGTCGAATCACCCAACGAGAAGCTCAACGCCAACCTCAGCACCATTGCCCGCGAGTTAGCGGGCGTCCGTGACAACGGTCTGACGGAAGAGGAATTCAACGCCCTGGTAGCGCAGAAGAAACTGGAACTGCAGAAGTTATTTGCCACTTACGCACGCATGGATACGGGCGTGCTAACCAGCCAGCGCATGCGTTCACTGCAAAACCAGGTGGTCGATATCGCGCCGGAGCAGTACCAGAAACTACGTCAGGATTTCCTGAACTCGCTGACGCTGGAGATGCTGAACCAGGATCTCCGCCAGCAATTGTCACAAGAAATGGCGCTGGTGCTGCTGCAACCGCAGGGCGAACCGGAGTACAGCATGAAAGAGCTGCAGGCGACCTGGGATCAGTTTATGACGCCGACAACGCCAGCAGTCCCGGCGGCGAGCGATGATGCCCGCGACGTATCGGACATTCCGCAGGCTCAGTAAAATCAGTTCGAAAAAGAAAGCCCGGCAGGCGTCATGCTTACCGGGCTTTTTTGTAGTTCTGACGCAATTACGCAGGCATCGCGTCGCGTGGAATGATCGCCCCGCGATACTGAATCACCGTGCTGGCTGTCAGGTGCCCGCGTTTTGCGGCAGCGGCGGCATCGCCACCGGTCAGACGTACCGCCAGATAACCGGCGCTAAAGGAATCTCCCGCCGCGGTGGTATCGACCACTTTTTCTTTCGGCAGTTTCACCGCAGGCACGTCAATCAGCGCTTCGCCCACGACGGACACGAGGCATGACTCTGCGCCACGCTTGATCACGACTTCATTCACCCCTGCCGCGTGCGTCCGGGCAATCACCTCGTCCACCGGTTTCGCGCCCCACAGGGCGTCTTCGTCGTCCAGCGTCAGGAAGGCGATATCAGTGCATTCAAGCATTTGCTGATAAACCTGCTGTGTCTCTTCGCGGCTTGCCCACAGACGCGGTCGGTAGTTGTTATCAAAAATGATTTTACCGCCATTAGCGCGGCATTCACGCAGCAGCGAAAGCAGTTTTTCACGACTGGTCTGGCTCAGGATCGCCAGACTAATGCCGCTCAGGTAGAGATAATCAAAGGTCGCCAGTGTTTCACAAATGGCGGCAGCCTGTTCGCTCTCCAGCCAGAATCTGGCGGCGGCTTCATTGCGCCAGTAGTAGAAGGTTCTTTCGCCGGTGTCGTCAGTTTCGATGTAATAGAGCCCCGGCAAGCGGTTTTCCATGCGCTGAATAAGACCCGTACCGACGTTTTCACCCTGCCAGGCGTCCAGCATCTGCTGGCTGAAGCTGTCAGTGCCGAGGGCGGTAACGTAATCTACGGTCAGTGCGGCGGCATCCACCTGACGCGCAATGTAAACGGACGTATTGAGCGTATCGCCGCCAAAACCGCGGCTGACATCCGCGCCTTTTTCAGACAGCTCAATCATGCATTCGCCGATCACGGCAATTTTTTTAGACATAATCATGAACCTGGATCCGGGAAACTAGCGCTAGTGTGCGCTGTGACATTTTTGTGGTCAACCATATTAAAACAACGTTCCATTATTTTTTTGAGCTGGCGCGTATTCCTGTCTGATTCTTGCTCGCAGAAAAAGAAAATGGCCCCCATTGAACATAAAGTTCTTATTTTCGCCGCCGATAATCCTGAAGCAACAAGAGACCATTTCTCCTTTTTCGACAGGACAGCTGAGATGAAGTCAAAGCAGGTTATCCAGCAGATAAGCATTCCGGATGTGGGCCTGAAAAGCCTGCAGGAGCGCCGCTATTGGCTGGGATGTGAACGTGCTTATACTTATCAGCCAATCTACAAAACCGATGGTCGCCTGATGGCGGTCGAACTGCTGACGGTCGTCACTCATCCTTCACATCCGGGTCAGCGGATCGCACCGGATCGCTATTTCGCCGAAGTGGCAGTCAAACAGCGCAGCGATGTGGTGAAAGAACAACTGACGTTGCTGGCAGAGAAAAAAGCGTTCTTTGAAAAGAATCAGATCCTGGCGTCGGTGAACGTCGATGGCCCGACGTTGCTGACATTGCGTAAAGATCCTGAGCTCGCGGCGCTGATCGAAACGCTGCCATGGATCCGCTTTGAACTGGTGGAGCATATCCGTTTGCCGCAGGACTCCACGTTCGCGTCTATGTGCGAACTCGGCCCGCTGTGGCTGGACGATTTTGGCACCGGCATGGCGAACTTTTCCGCGCTGAGCGAAGTCCACTACGATTACATCAAAGTCGCCCGCGAACTGTTCATTATGCTGCGCAAAACCCCGGAAGGGCGCAACCTCTTCACCCAACTGTTGCACCTGATGAACCGCTACTGTCAGGGAGTGATTGTCGAGGGTGTCGAAACGCTGGAAGAGTGGCGCGACGTGCAACAATCCCCGGCTTACGCGGCACAGGGATACTTCCTTTCCCGCCCGGTTCCCTTCGCTACGCTTGAGAACGTTCTGCTCACATTAGCCTGATTTGCCGCAGGTTCTGCTCACCTCAACTATTATTCAAAAAGGTGAGGCAAGACAGGAGTGGACCCGGCATGACAAAAACGCGTAAAGCCATTGCCCTGATTTCAGGCACGATTTTGCTGATCATCGTTGTGTTGTTCATCATTATCGCGACCTTTGACTGGAACCGGCTGAAGCCCACAATTAATCAAAAAGTCTCTACCGAGTTGAACCGCCCGTTCGCCATTCGCGGCGATCTGGGCGTGGTCTGGGAGCGTCAACCGGGTGAAACCGGGTGGCGAAGCTGGATCCCATGGCCGCATGTTCATGCGGACGACGTGCTGCTCGGCAACCCGCCCGATATCCCGGAAATCACCATGGTGCATCTGCCGCGCGTGGAAGCAACGCTCGCGCCGCTGGCCCTGCTGACCAGAACGGTTTACCTGCCGTGGATCAAACTTGTTCAGCCGGATGCGCGGCTGATTCGGCTGTCGGAAAAGAACAACAACTGGACGTTTCAACTGGCGGCGGATGGCAACAAAGATCCCAGTGCGCAGCCGTCCGGCTGGTCTTTCCGGCTCGATAACATCCTGTTCGATCGCGGACGCATTAAAATTGACGACAGCGTGACGCGTGCCGATGTGGAGATCCTGGTTGATCCGTTGGGCAAGCCGCTGCCGTTCAGCGAAGTGACGGGTAATAAAGCGAAGGGCGACAACGCGAAAGCGAGCGATTATGTCTTTGGACTGAAAGCGCAGGGGCGTTACAACGGTCAGCCGCTGACCGGCACGGGCAAAATCGGCGGTATGCTGGCGCTGCGCAGCGAAGGTACGCCATTCCCGGTGCAGGCGGATTTCCGTTCCGGTAATACGCGGGTGGCCTTTACTGGCACTGTTAACGATCCCATGAAGATGGGCGGAGTGGATTTACAGCTGAAGTTCTCCGGCGATTCGCTCGGCGAGCTGTATGACCTGACCGGCGTGTTGCTGCCGGACACACCGCCGTTTTCCACAGACGGTCATCTGGTGGCAAAAATTAACAGCGAAAAAGGCTCCGTGTTTGATTACCGTGATTTCAATGGCCGTATTGGCGACAGCGATATTCATGGTTCGCTGACCTATACCACCGGCCAACCGCGACCAAAACTGGAGGGCGATCTTGAATCGCGCCAGTTACGTCTCGCCGATTTAGGCCCTCTGGTCGGTGTCGATTCCGGGAAAGGCACCAAATCATCAGAAGTGAAGAAAGATCCACAGCCTGCCGGGAAAGTCCTGCCATACGACCGTTTTGAAACCGACAAGTGGGATGTGATGGATGCTGACGTGCGTTTCAAAGGGCATCGCATCGAGCATGGCAGCACGTTGCCGATAAGCGATCTCTCGACGCACATCATTCTCAGCAACGCTGATCTGCGTCTCAGCCCGCTGAAGTTTGGTCTCGCGGGCGGCACGATTGCGTCCCATATCCGCCTCGAAGGCGATAAAAAACCGATGCAGGGACGGGCAGAGATCCAGGCGCGGCGGCTGAAACTGAAACAACTGATGCCGAACGTCGAGCTGATGCAGAAAACGCTGGGTGAAATGAATGGTGATGCGGATCTGCGCGGTACCGGCAATTCAGTGGCGGCGCTACTTGGCAGCAGCAACGGCAACCTGAAGCTGCTGATGAACGACGGGCTGGTGAGCCGTAATCTGATGGAAATCCTCGGGCTGAATGTCGGCAACTATATCGTCGGGCAAATCTTTGGCGACGACGAAGTGCGGGTGAACTGTGCCGCGGCTAATCTCGACATCGTCAACGGCGTGGCGCGACCGCAGATTTTCGCTTTCGACACCGAAAACGCGCTGATTAATGTCACCGGCACAGCCAGCTTTGCGTCGGAACAGCTGGATTTGACCATCGATCCGGAAAGTAAAGGTGTGCGTATTATCACGCTGCGTTCCCCGCTGTATGTGCGCGGAACGTTCAAAAATCCGGATGCTGGCGTGAAAGTCGGGCCGTTGCTTGCCCGAGGCGCTGTCGCGGCAGCGCTGGCGACGCTGGTCACCCCGGCCGCAGCGCTGCTGGCACTGATTTCGCCGTCAGAAGGCGACGCTAATCAGTGCCGGGTGATTCTGTCGCAGATGAAAAAATGAAGTGAGGGAGCGTCAGGCCGGAGGCGTGCTGCTTATCCGGCCTGACGGTTTACAGCGACTGATGCTTCGTTTCGTGCGTCAGCAGCAGCGCAATCAGCGTCAACGCCGCCATAGTTGCCAGATAAACGCCGACGTAAAACAGCCCGTAAGTGCCCTGCAACCACGCAGCGATGTACGGCGCGACCGATGCACCGAGAATTGACGCCACATTATAGGAGAACGACGCACCGGTGTAGCGCACTTCCGTCGGGAACAACTCCGGCAGCAGTGCGCCCATCGGGCCAAAAGTCAGCCCCATCAGGCTCAGCCCCAGCAGCAGGAAGGCGAAGATCAGCGCCGGGTGCCCGGATCCCAGCAACGGCTGGAACAGAAACAGGGCAAAGATGATGATCAGTGATGTAATGATGATCATGCTGACACGGCGACCAAAGCGGTCGGCCAGCAGACCCGCGACCGGCACCATCACGCCAAAACCAATCACCGCCATCATCAGCATCCACAGCACTTCATTGCGCGGTAATCCAAGCCCGTTCGGCGCGGCGGCGGTGCTGTAGGTCATGGAATACACCGTCATGATATAAAACAGCGTATAGGTCGCCAACATGATGAAGGTGCCGAGAATAGTCACCCGCAGATGCTTGCTGAGCAACGTACCCAACGGTACTTTCACCTGTTTTTTGGCGGCGGCGACTTTGGCGAACACCGGCGTTTCATGCAGGGAGACACGCACATAAAGGCCGATAATCACCAGCACAGCGGAGAAGATAAACGGCACACGCCAGCCCCAACTCATGAACTGCTCATCAGACAGCAGCCATGAGAGCAGCAGGAATGTGCCGTTAGCAAAGAAGAAGCCAATCGGCGCACCGAGTTGCGGGAACGAGCCGTACAGCGCGCGCTTGCGCGGCGGCGCGTTTTCCGTTGCCAGCAGCGCCGCCCCGCCCCACTCACCGCCAAGACCAAGGCCCTGACCAAAGCGCGCCAGCGCCAGCAGCAACGGCGCCATCAGCCCAATGGTTTCATAGCCGGGCAGCAGGCCGATCACCACGGTCGAAATCCCCATGGTCAGTAGCGACGCCACCAGCGTCACCTTGCGGCCGACGCGGTCGCCGAAGTGGCCAAACAGCGCGGAGCCAATCGGGCGCGCGACAAACGCGATGGCGAAGGTCGCCAGCGACTGTAGCGTGGCAGCAGCAGGATCGCCCTGCGGGAAGAAGATATGCGGGAAAACGATCACCGCCGCCGTGGCGTAAATATAGAAGTCGAAGAACTCAATGGCGGTGCCAATGAGCGACGCAACGACAACTTTGTTACGTGAGTTGACGGGCGCGATGGCGTGTTCGTTGTCGAGTGTTGTGGCGGTTGCTTGCATATAATATTTTCTTATTTTTTGGCGAACGAACGACCATATTACGCACAGCAAAAGTGACATTTCAATCTGCAACGGGTTGCCAGATAGTTCATAAAACAACCAAAAAGCGGATAATTTTCGCCCCTGCGATTTCACGTCTATGAAATGCTTCACATAAATTCAAACTTAGTGAATAAAACCAGAAATTGGTTAAATAAAAGTTAACGGCTGGATTTAAATGCTGAAATGAAGCGCAGGGCTGAAGTTTTCCGTTTCTCTTCAACCCCGTGCGCGGGCTAACGGTGCGTTTTACCGGGCATACGTGGATCGTCTTTATACTCGGCCGTAGCAATCCAGGCGGCGCAGAACAGTGTCAGGCGGGCGAAGAAATAGAAGAACGCCATCAGCCCGAGAACCGAACCAAATGCCGCGCCGGACGGGGATTTCACCAGCGACGGCAGCGTCCAGGTCATGATGATTTTGATCACCTCAAAGCCGATAGCGGCAATCAACGTACCACGAATCAGCGCTTTTCGACGCGGGCGATGGCGTGGAAGACGCCAGAAAATCCAGAAAAACAGCAGATAGTTGGCGAAAATCGAAATCGCCAGACCGACCAGCCGCCAGGCCGGTTTCAGCCAGTCAATGCTGTCGAGGTAGAGCGCGGAGATAATCATCTGCTGTGCGGAACCCGACACCGAAGTGATCGACAGTGTGATGATCAGCGCCACCAGCAGGCCAATCAGCGATATGAAATCACGGAAGTATTTGACCCAGATTTTCTCCTGGTCTTGCGGCGTACGTTCCCAGACGTCGCGCGATTGCGCGCGGATCGCTTCGCGCAGGTTGCCCATCCAGTTGATGCCGGAATAGAGCGCAATCAACAGACCGACGATCCCGACGGTGGTGCGTTGCTGAACGGCGGTGTTAATCGTACTTTTCAGCGTGGCGGCAAGCGTCGGGTCGCTGACGTTTTGCAGGATTTTGTCGAAAATATCCTGTAGCAGTGTCGGGTGCGAAGCGAGAATAAACCCCCCGGCGGCGAACGAGACCATCAGAATGGGGATCATCGACAAAAACGAGAAATAAGTAATGGCAGCGCCGAACTGGTTTCCCATGCGATCATTAAAGCGTTCGGCAGCACGCAGCAGATGGGCAATCACCGGCTGGCGCTGGATGATGGCTGCCGTCCCGGTGGCTTTTTTCAATGCCTTATTCGCGGTATTGATTACCCCGGAGGCGGGTTTCTCGTGTGGGTCCATTTTCCTGACGGGATCGTATTCCAGATCCTGAATGGGGCGCTTTTCGTCGTTTTCCGGCGTCATCAGGCTGTTATTCCTTTCTTTGTCACTCAAATAAAAAAGTATAGCGCGTACCGCTCAATGTTAATCGACATAGGCCTTCATCACACCGGTCAGCCATTCCATAAACAGATGTACACGGCGGGAAAGATTACGGCGGTGAGGGTAAATCAGCGATACCGGCATCGGCTCTGCGCGGTACTGCGGCAGGATTTCCACCAGTTTTCCGCTGCGCAGTGCTTCACGAACGCCAACGCGCGGTACCTGAATAATCCCCAGACCTGCCAGACAGGCGGCGTGGTAAGTTTCGGTGCTGTTAACAGTCAGGACGCCGCCGGTTTTAATCCAGCGTGTGGCGTTATCGAGCACTACTTCAAACCCCGGCGGGCGTACGCCGAGGTTTACCGCATAATGCACCAGCGCGTGGCCTGCCAGGTCATCGAGGGTTTCCGGGTAGCCAAAACGCGACAAATATTGCGGGCTGGCGCAGTTAATAATCGATAGTTTCCCTAACGGACGGGCGATTAAGCCGGAATCTTTCAGCGTTCCCACCCGCACCACACAGTCGAATCCCTCCCGAATAACATCCACCAGCCGATCGCTGCTGCTGAGTTCCAGTTCAATGCCGGGGTACTGTTGCAGGAAAGTGGGCAGACGGGGGATCACCAGGTTACGCGCCACGCCGACAGGCATGTCGACCCGCAATTTGCCGCTGATGCTGGTGGGATCGTGCTGGAACATTCCGTCCAGCTCATCCAGGTTGCTGAGCACGTCTTTGGCCCGCTCATAATAGACCATACCGTCCTGCGTCAGCTGTACGCGTCGTGTGGTGCGATGGAGCAACCGGGTACCGAGCTGGTTTTCCAGCGCCTGAATCTGGCGCGATACACTGCCTTTCGGAAGACCGAGGGTATCGGCGGCGCGAGAAAAACTTTCCAGTTCCGCGACACGGATAAACAATTGCATTGCGTGAATTTTATCCATACCCTAAACCGATTGTTGACGTGTATGAAACAGTAAAGCGTAATTTACTACATTTATTGTTTTCAGTTCACCTAATAAGCTCATTTCTCAGATTTACCACAGCGGAGATGAGGTTCTTATGACACAACATATTGCTTTAGTGACAGGTGGCAGCCGCGGCCTGGGGAAAAACGCGGTGCTGAAGCTGGCAGCGAAAGGGATCCACATTATTTTCACTTACAACAGCAATGTTCAGGCAGCACAAGAGGTGGTACAGGAAATTGAACAAAGTGGAGTGAAAGCGGTGGCATTGCAGCTCAACGTCGGCGAAACGGCACGCTTTCCGGCCTTTGTGCAGGATGTACAAAGGCACCTTAAGCAAATCTGGAATCGCGACGACTTTGATTATTTAGTCAACAACGCAGGGATTGGCCTGAACACGCCGTTTGCCGAGACCAGTGAAGCGCAGTTTGATGAATTGATGAACATCCATTTTAAAGGGCCCTTTTTCCTGACGCAGCGACTGCTACCGTTGCTGAAAAACGGCGGACGCATTCTTAATGTTTCCACCGGGCTGGCGCGTTTTACGCTGCCGGGATACGGAGCGTACGCGTCAATGAAAGGGGCGATGGAAGTGCTGACGCGCTATCAGGCAAAAGAGCTTGCTGCGCGCGGGATTTCTGTGAATGCCATCGCGCCAGGCGCTATCGCCACTGATTTTAGCGGCGGTCGCGTCCGTGACAACGAGCAAATGAACCAGTTTGTGGCGTCGCAGACAGCGCTTGGCCGCGTCGGTCTGCCGGATGACATTGGCAATGCGATTGCTGCATTGCTCAGTGACGAACTGGGCTGGATGACGGCGCAGCGTGTTGAAGTTTCCGGTGGTATGTTTTTATAAGCAACATCCCCGGTTTTCATCCGAAAACCGGGTTTTTTCTCTCCCTTCCTCAAATTCAAAACTGAAAGAAAGTGGCAGGTAAAGTGCCGCTTTCGCTCCTGGTTAATATAGCGATCACGGTTGCTGAATATAATCTGGTATATCTTGTAAATGCCGAAAATAACAAAGAAAACTTTAAGTTAAATCAGGCAGATTCCGCACTTGATGGTGCGTTAAGGAAGAGAGAGATGCAAACAGCTTCGAATCAGATGTTTGAACAATTTGAACACAGTCTGTCGATGATTCGTCATGCATCCGTAGACGTGCTTCAGTTGCTAAAAATTTATGTGGCAGAAGGAAAAGATCCGCGCTGGTTTCTGGAACAACTGGAACAGGCGCGTCTGAATCTGGGGGGATGGACGAACGTCGCGAAACGGTTGCATCTGAATGATGCCGAAATGAGCGAATTCACTCTCCAGCTTCGCCATCTCCAGCAGGCGGTGCCGCAATACGAGCGCGGGCAAAACGTGCATGAAAATCAACGCATTGCGGCATTGCGTTTTCTCAGTACTCTGGAAGCGGTAAAAGCGAAACAGCCCCGGTTGCGCTATGACACCAAAGTGGGCGAAGCGGGTGATGATCTGCAAACGCAGGCACGGCGGCAGCTACGGGCGCTGGAGCTGACTATCAAAGCGCTGGTGTCGCAGGCGTGGCCTGATACGTTGCAACTGACCAATCATCTGAAGCTTCAGTTTGGTGCGGATAATGTGCGTCGCTGGCTGACCCTGGGCAATTCCGGCGATATCCTCAGCGGGATGATGTTCAGCGAACTGGCGCTGTTGCTGGTGGATAAAAAAGAGTTTGCGCGGCACTACTCCACGATTTTCCATACCGCCACCTCGCTGACTTATCTGGTTGATCCGCGTATTACGCTGCAGGCGTTCCTTGAACATTGCCGACAGCTTCGTAATGCCGTCATCAGCGGGCGTCCTCTTTCCTCTGCCGAACTTGCCCTGCTCGACAGTTACAGCCAGCAGATTGCCGGCCCTGTTCAGCGTGCGTTTGAACTGAAGAAAACGGGCGTTAACCCCTCCACTTATATGATAGTGGATGATGCTGCGTTACAAGAGTTCTGGGATCAGGCCATAGAGCGAGATAAAGAATCGGGTGGCGATACGACATCCGTAAGCGACAACATTGAAGGCCAGGGCAGGCATGCGAAACGTACGCCGGAAGAGCGCGAGCAATTGATTTCCGGCATGCTGTGGGGCGCGGTCGGGGTAATGGTGCTGGCGATCATCGGCGGCGCGATCTGGATTTTTAGTTCAGAGGTGGCGCAGCGGCCGATTCCCCGCGTCCCCACAGCTGAGGCGCTGGAGTCTACGGAGCTGGAAGTGCCATCGCCACGTGAAAGGCTCTCCAGCCTGGGCGTCACCTGGGATGCCTTCAGCCTGCGTTCGGCGATCGACCGCAATGATGTGAAGGTGGCGCAGCTTTTCCTGCAAGGGGGAATGAACTGGGAACTTTCATGGACTGAGCAGGCCATGGCCATCAAGAATGACGAGGTGCTGGAGTTGCTGTTGCGCTACAGGATGCAGATGGACGAACCAAAGCCCTGCCGCCGTTTTATCAATGATGTCAGTCACGCAATGATCAACGGGCAGAAGCTGACGATGATGCGAAAAAGTTATTTGCAAACTTTCTGCTCCAGACCACCAGTGATAGCGCGCCAGTACCATGAGCTGGAGCTGGCGCAGCAGCGTATGCAGTCGCAGCCGAATGAGCTGAACAAAAAATGGCTGGATATTCAGCAGGCCATTTATGATCAGATTCGCTAGCGGGTGCCGGCGGCACCTCGCCGCCGGCGTGTGTTAAATCGGCTCGCCATACAGGCTAATCAGACGACGAACGACGCCGTTAGTCCAGCCGAAACCGTCCTGTAGCGGATACTCACCCCCGCCACCCTCGCGCGGGGTACCGGTCGCGATGTGGTATTTCTCGATAAGCTTGTGATGCGTTTTATAAAACATGTTCACTGTTTGCAGCCAGCTCTGGGCAATCTCATCACCAAGCGAGTCCTGACCGTACATTTTGAAGCCCTGCACCGCCATCCATTGCAGCGGCGCCCAACCGTTGGGGGCGTCCCATTGCTCGCCGGTTTCGTATTCCGTCGCCAGGATGCCGCCAGGTGTCAGCAGGCGCGCACGAATCGCATCACCCAGCCGGTCGGCCTGCTCATGAGTTGCCAGGCCGACGTAGAGCGTCACAATGCTGGCAGCGGAAAAGAGCGCCGGTTGCTCGCGTCGCCAGTCGTAATCACGAAAGCAGCCGCCTTCGTCGTCCCACATGTAGCGGGTCACTGCGTCGCGTCGCTGGCTCGCTTTCTGACGAAACAGCGCTTCGGTTTCCTGATCGCCTTTTAAAGCGGAAATATTGGCAATGGTGTTTTCCAGTTTGAACAGAAACGCGTTTAAATCGATCGGTACGAACTGGGTGGTGCGAATACTCGCCAGTCGGGTGGTGTCCCGCAACCAGCGTGAAGAGTAATCCCAACCGGATGCCGCCCCGGCGCGTAAATCCCGATAGACTTCGTTTGGTGGGCGACCAGAGTGTCTGGCGGTTTCGACGTCCTCAAGCCAGGACTCATCACGCGGCGTGTCACGGTCATCCCAGTAGCGGTTGAGTAGCGAGCCATCCGGCATGCGTACCACATGGCGATAGGCCTGATTAGGCAGCAATGACTCGGCACCATCCATCCAGAACTGATACTCCAGTTTCAGATGATCAAGGTAACGCCGCGCGCCACGCACACCATCCTCCTCAAACAGCTCCACCATCAACGCAAACACCGGCGGCTGCGAACGGCTGAGGTAGTAGGTGCGGTTGCCGTTGGGGATGTGGCCGTAACGCTCAATCATCCAGGCAAAATTGTCCGCCATACATTTCAGCAAATCCTCACGACCGCTTTCCGCCAGCCCCAACATGGAGAAATAGGAGTCCCAGTAGTAAGTTTCGCCAAAACGCCCGCCGGGAACAATATACGACTGCGGCAGCGGCAACAGCGACGACCAGGGAATATGATCCTGCGGCTCTCGGGTTAATACCGGCCACAGGCTGTCGATGTGCTCTTTCAACGAGTTCTCAGGATTGGAAACATACTCGTTATCATGGCTTTCAGGTAACCAGAAATGGTTTTCAATAAACTGACGCAAATCGAAATTCGGGTGGCGTCTGACTTTCCGGTAACGGATCAGAATATCCAGCGGATCCATTTTCGGCGCACAGTCAGGGAAGGTTTTGCTGTCGGAAAACAACCGCGATGACTGCACGCGTTCAAACAGTTCAAGATAACGATCAGCGGGGGTTAGCGCATCGGACGCGGGAAGCCCCTCGATCATCTCCGGCTCGGGTTCTGCTTCGATCATTTCATCCAGTTTTAACTCGCAAGGATCGATTTCGTAGCAGACTTCGGCCTCCACTGGCGGCATTTCTGGCTCATCGATGCGTAGATTCTGGTTGAACATAACGATTCAGACCTCCGGGTGTTGTTGGTTTAAAAATGGGTTTTTAGCAGGTCATTTAATAAGCGTAGACACTCGCTTCGATGCCTGGGATAAGAGGAATCAGAATTGGGCGCTTTTTAAGCCGGAAAGGGGCGATATGCAAAGAAATGATACAAAAATCCCCTCAGATGAGGGGATTTTGCGTAGCGGCTTAGCGCATGGTGACGAACTCTTCCGCCGCCGTCGGGTGGATAGCGACGGTGTTGTCGAAGTCTTTCTTGGTGGCACCCATTTTCAGCGCCACCGCGAAGCCCTGCAGCATTTCGTCCATACCGAAACCGATACCGTGGATGCCGACAATCTTCTCTTCCGGACCGACGCAGACCAGCTTCATACGGCATGGCTGGCGGTGAGTGGTGACGGCGGTATACATGGCGGTGAAGGAAGATTTGTAGACCTTCACGGCATCGTCGCCATACTGCTCGCGCGCCTGCGGTTCAGTTAACCCCACGGTGCCGATCGGCGGGTGGCTGAAGACCACGGTCGGGATGTTGCTGTAGTCCAGATGCTCATCCGGCTTGTTGTTAAACAGGCGCTCAGAGAGGCGACGACCGGCAGCCACCGCCACCGGCGTCAGTTCGACAGCACCAGTGTTATCGCCCACGGCGTAGATGCCCGGAACACTGGTGTTCTGGAATTTATCGACAACAATGTAGCCTTTGTCGTTGGTTTTCACGCCGGTGACGGCGAGATTGAAATTGTCAGTGGCTGGTTCACGACCAATCGCCCAGATCAGGCTGTCGACGGTCTGGCTGCGACCATCTTCCAGTTCCAGCGTCAGGCTGCCATCGGCGTTTTTCACGACCGCTTTCGGGATCGCGTGGGTATGCAGCGTCGGGCCTTCGGCGGCCATCACTTCGACCAGTGTTTCGGTAATTATCGGGTCAAAAGAACGCAGTGGCGCGTGTTTGCGCACGAACAGGTGCGTTTCAGCGCCCAGACCGTTAATCACGCCAGCCAGTTCAACGGCGATATAGCCTGCGCCGACGACGGCAACGCGCTTCGGCAGTGCTGGCAGGGCGAAGAAACCATCAGAATCAATACCATACTCGACGCCCGGAATGTCCGGGTGACTCGGGCGGCCGCCAGTGGCGATCAGAATGTGGTCTGCGGTCAATGTTTCACCGTTGACTTCGATGGTTTTCGCATCGACGAAACGGGCAAAGCCTTTGATGACATCAACCTTGTTTTTGCCCAGCACGTTGTCGTACGAGGTATGAATACGATCGATATAGGCGCTACGGCTGCCGACCAGTTTCTGCCAGTCAAACTGGTTAATGGTGGTGTCGAAACCGTAATCCGGGCCATACATATGGATAGCTTCACGGATCTGCGCCGCATGCCACATCACTTTTTTCGGCACGCAGCCGACGTTCACGCAGGTGCCGCCCAGCTCTTTCGCTTCGATCAGCGCACACTTCTGGCCATACATGGCCGCACGGTTGATGGAGGCGATACCGCCGCTGCCGCCGCCGATAGCGATGTAGTCATAATGCTTGCTCATGGGTCTTATCCTTAATGTCTGATTGCCGCGATTGTATACCTGAAATCAATAGCTTCCACCTATGACTGCGATTACTCAGGCACGATCCAGTTCACGGAGGTATGCCCGGTGCCGGTCGGCACCAGTTTGCGATGCAGCCATGGCAGCACGTTGTTCATCTGCTGCTCCAGCTTCCATGGCGGGTTGATAACAATCATGCCGGACGCGGTCATACCGCGCATGTCGCTGTCCGGGCGCACCGCCAGCTCAATCTGCAGCATACGGCGAATACCGGTGGCTTCCAGCTCTTTAATCATGCGTTTGATTTGCGCACGCAACACCACCGGATACCACAGCGCGTAGGTGCCGGTAGCAAAGCGTTTGTAGCCTTCGCTGATGCCGGTGACCACCGCCTGATAATCGGTTTTGATTTCATACGGTGGGTCGATGAGCACCAGACCTCGCCGGGAAACCGGCGGCAGTTTGGCTTTCAGTTGCTGGTAGCCATCCGCTTTTTCTACCCGTGCCCGTTCGTCTTTCTGGAATTCAGATCGCAGTAACGGGAAATCGCTCGGATGTAGTTCGGTGAGCTGCAGGCTGTCCTGCTCGCGCAGCAACTGACGGGCGATCAGTGGCGAGCCTGGATAGTAGCGCAACTGGCCGCTGCGGTTAAAATGCTGCACCACGCCAATGTAGGACGCCAGTTCGGCCGGAAGATCATCCTGCTGCCAGATGCGGGCGATGCCTTCCAGATATTCACCCGTGCGTTCCGCATGCTCGCTGCTCAGCTGATAACGCCCGGCACCAGCGTGAGTATCAAGATAGAGAAACGGTTTCTCTTTCTCTTTCAGCGCGTCGATGATCAGGCTCTGAACGGTGTGTTTGAGAACGTCGGCGTGGTTGCCTGCGTGGAAGCTGTGGCGATAACTGAGCATGAAGATAAAATTCCGGAAATGAAAAAACGATTTGCGACAGTTTATCGCAGATCGGGTCAGATTACCCGCAGGCTGGTAAGCGGTTATCCAGGCCGACGGCATTGAAATCCTCTACACTTGACCCCATGCTAGATCGCAACGTAAAAGCGCCGGACTGCGCGCTTCACTCAAACAATTAACAGGACAGCGCTTATGACCAATCCATTACTTACGCCTTTCGTCTTACCGCCCTTTTCCCGCATTTTGCCCGAGCACGTGGTGCCCGCGGTGTCGAAAGCGCTGGATACGTGTCGCGAGGCGGTAGAAAGCGTGGTCGCGCAGGGCGCGCCGTATACCTGGGATAACCTTTGCCAGCCGCTGGCCGAAGCCGATGACCATCTGGGGCGCATCTTCTCGCCCGTGAGCCACCTGAATTCAGTTAAAAACAGCCCTGAGTTGCGTGAAGCCTACGAACAAACCCTGCCACTGCTCTCTGAATACAGCACCTGGGTCGGTCAGCACGAAGGGCTCTACAACGCTTACCGCGATCTGCGCGATGGCGATCATTATGCCGGGTTGAACACCGCGCAGAAAAAAGCGGTCGATAACGCGCTGCGTGATTTTGAACTGTCCGGCATTGGTTTGCCGAAAGAGAAACAAAAACGCTACGGCGAAATCGCCGCGCGCTTGTCCGAGCTCGGCAATCAGTACAGCAATAACGTGCTCGACGCTACCATGGGCTGGACGAAGCTTATCACCGATGAAAGCGAACTCGCGGGGATGCCGGAAAGCGCGCTGGCGGCAGCTAAAGCGCAGGCCGAAGCTAAAGAGCAGCAGGGCTATCTGCTGACGCTGGATATCCCGAGCTACCTGCCGGTGATGACCTATTGTGACAACCAGTCGTTGCGCGAAGAGATGTATCGCGCCTATACCACCCGCGCTTCCGATCAGGGTCCGAATGCGGGCAAATGGGACAACAGCCCGGTGATGGAAGAGATCCTCTCTCTGCGTCACGAACTGGCGCAACTGCTGGGCTTTGAAAGCTACGCCTTTAAATCGCTGGCGACCAAAATGGCGGAAAACCCGCAGCAGGTGCTCGACTTCCTGACTGATCTGGCGAAACGCGCTCGTCCGCAGGGGGAGAAAGAGCTGGCACAACTGCGTGCGTATGCCAAAGCCGAATTTGGCGTGGACGAACTGCAGCCGTGGGATATCGCGTATTACAGCGAAAAACAGAAACAGCATCTCTACAGCATCAGCGATGAGCAACTGCGTCCGTACTTCCCGGAAAACAAAGCGGTAAACGGTCTGTTCGAAGTGGTGAAACGCATTTACGGCATCACCGCCAGAGAGCGCACCGACATCGACGTCTGGCACCCGGAAGTGCGTTTCTTCGAACTTTATGACGACAACAACGAACTGCGCGGCAGTTTCTATCTCGACCTTTACGCCCGCGAACACAAGCGTGGTGGCGCGTGGATGGACGACTGCGTCGGTCAGATGCGCAAAGCGGACGGCTCGCTGCAAAAACCGGTGGCTTACCTGACCTGTAACTTTAACCGCCCGGTGAACGGCAAACCGGCGCTGTTTACTCACGACGAAGTGATCACCCTGTTCCATGAATTCGGTCACGGGCTGCATCATATGCTCACCCGCATTGAAACCGCCGGGGTATCGGGCATTAGCGGTGTGCCGTGGGATGCGGTCGAACTGCCGAGCCAGTTCATGGAAAACTGGTGCTGGGAGCCGGACGCGCTGGCGTTCATTTCCGGTCATTATGAAACCGGCGAACCACTGCCGAAAGAACTGCTGGATAAAATGCTGGCGGCGAAAAACTACCAGGCGGCGATGTTTATTCTGCGCCAGCTGGAGTTCGGTTTGTTCGATTTCCGCCTGCATGCGGAATATAGCCCGGCACAAGGGGCGAAAATCCTCGAGACACTGGCAGAAATCAAGAAACAGGTCGCCGTGGTGCCTGGCCCGGCCTGGGGCCGTTTCCCGCACGCGTTCAGCCACATTTTCGCCGGCGGTTATGCGGCGGGTTACTACAGCTATCTGTGGGCCGACGTGCTGGCGGCGGATGCCTACTCCCGTTTCGAAGAAGAAGGTATTTTCAACCGCGAAACCGGACAGTCATTCCTCGACAATATTCTGACCCGCGGCGGTTCAGAAGAGCCGATGGATCTGTTCAAACGCTTCCGTGGCCGTGAACCGCAACTGGATGCGATGCTTGAGCATTACGGGATTAAAGGTTAAGCGTGACGTGAAAATCTGCTTAATTGACGAGACAGGCGCCGGAGACGGCGCCTTATCTGTTCTGGCGACCCGCTGGGGGCTGGAGCATGATCCCGATAACCTGATGGCACTGGTCTTAACGACAGTGCATCTGGAGCTGCGTAAGCGCGACGAGCCAAAACTCGGCGGCATCTTTGTTGATTTCGTCAGCGGCGCGATGGCGCACCGGCGCAAATTTGGCGGTGGTCGCGGCGAAGCGGTCGCTAAAGCGGTGGGCATTAAGGGCGATTATCTGCCGGATGTGGTGGATGCCACGGCAGGCTTAGGGCGCGATGCCTTTGTCCTGGCGTCAGTGGGCTGCCGGGTGCGGATGCTGGAGCGAAACCCGGTGGTCGCGGCACTGCTCGACGACGGATTAGCGCGCGGCTACGCAGACCCGGAAATCGGCCCATGGTTGCAGGCGCGTTTGCAACTGATTCATGCCTCAAGCCTGACAGCGCTGACTGACATTACGCCGCGTCCGCAGGTGGTGTATCTCGACCCGATGTTTCCGCACAAGCAGAAAAGCGCGCTGGTGAAAAAAGAGATGCGGGTATTTCAGTCACTGGTAGGGCCGGATCTCGACGCCGATGGGTTGTTATTGCCGGCGCAGCGTCTGGCGACAAAGCGTGTGGTGGTAAAGCGCCCGGACTACGCGCCACCACTGGCAGACGTCGCGACGCTAAACGCGGTGACCACCAAAGGCCACCGCTTCGATATTTATCCCGGTTCCCCGTAGGCCCGTTACGCCTGTTCTGATGGCGTATTGATCATCTTGTTCAGCCACGGCACCAGAATCGCCATGATCACCGTCACCGCCAGCGTCACCAGCCCAATTTTGCTGAACACGCTGGTGTATATCGGCAGTGTCTGCAGCGGGTCGGTGATGTTTTCCGGCACGGCGGTGAAGGTTGCGACATAACCGCCGAGCAGGAACGCCGCTGCCTGCGTCAGGAACCACATCCCAAGAATGAAGCCCATCAGGTGTTGCGGCACCAGCGCGGCCACCATTGCCAGCCCCAGAGCGCTGATCAGCAGCTCGCCGAGACTCTGGAACAGATACACCAGCACAACGAACCACGGCGACGTCAGGCCCTGTGGATCAGCAAACCACATGCCTGCGGCGGCAGCCGTCAGGAAGCCGAGCGCGCACAGGAACATGCCGAGAGTAAATTTCATCGGCATGGTGAGGTCTTTGCCACGGCTGCCCAGGCGGGTATAAATCGCCGCCAGCACCGGGCTCGCCACCACCACCCAGAACGGGTTCAGCGCCTGGAAACTGACCGGGTTGATAGTGAAGCCGAGGATTTCATGGTGCACGTTGTTGATAGCGAAGAAATTCAGCGAGGTCGGCATTTGCGCGTAGAGGATATAAAACAGCACCGCTTCGAGCATCAGGATGAAAGCGACAATCATCTTATTGCGGCCAGTTTTGTCCAGGCGGAACGCTTCGCGGAAGAAGAAAATCGTCACCACGATGGAGAGCACGATCAGCACCAGGTTGGCGATTTTCACGTTATGCATCAGCCAGGCGCAGAGAAACACCATCGCTACCGTGCCGATCAGCACCAGCAGCAGATTTTTGATATTCATCGGCAGGTGATCGGGTTCTGAACCGATATCTTTCACCATCCCACGGCAGGCGAAATAGACCAGCAACGCCACAATCAGCCCGGCGCCACACAGATTGTAGGTCACCGCGTAGCCGAACTTGTCAGCAATCACCGGTGCCAGTGACAGCGACAACAGCGAACCAATGTTGATGGACATATAAAACAACGTAAAAGCGCCATCGAGACGCGGATCTTTCGGCGGGTAGCATTTGGAGAGCAGACTGGCAGGGTTAGCTTTAAACAGCCCGTTACCGACGGCAATTGTCCCCAGCGCAATGAAAATCAAATCCGGCTTCAGCAACGACAGTCCGGTCATGAAATAACCGATTGCCAGCACTACGGCGCCCAGCACCAGCGTGCGTTTCGTGCCAAGCAGGTGGTCGCCGACATAACCGCCAATAGAGATCAGGCCGTAAACCAGTGCAGCAAAGGCGCCAAAGGTGATAAATGCCTGTTCCTGCGAAAAGCCCAACTGCTTCACGAAAAAGACCGCCAGGATGCCCTGAACGCCGTAGTAACCAAAGCGTTCCCACAGTTCGACAAAGAAGATCATGAAGAAAGGGCGAGGCTGTTGCATTAATCCCACGGAGGGAGATGTGTTCATGTTCTGTCGTCCTTATTAACCAACCCATAAAAGTATGAGCGCTTGCCTATAAATGCGCGAAGTTTGCATCTGTTGAAACACAATGCTGTTATATATCGAGGTAATAGATTATTCGATTGACTAATGGCGAAACAACAAATAGATCACACTAATTATCATCTGGTGATCAAAACATTATTTCTGTTCAAGGGGCGTAAAAATGAAAAAGCCCGCACGAGGCGGGCATCTGGCGGCAAGCAAACGATTAATCGTCTTCTTCGTCACGTAACGGGACGATCAGCATATCAACGTGAACGGTATTGATAAGCTGACGTGCGGAGGACATTAGTTTGCTCCAGAAGTCCTGGTGGTGACCGCATACCACCAGATCCATGTCATATTTTTTGATAGCATCAACCAGCACCTGACCCAGGTCGCCGCTGCCGCTCAGGGTTTCCGTGATCGGATAGCCCGCGTTGGTGGACAGCTCAGTCAGCGCGTGGTGGGTCTCCTCAGAAATGCGTTTTTGCATATCACCCAGATTGACGTCGATAAGGCCGGTGTAGAGATCGGAGTAATTCACATCAACATGAATCAGGGAAACTTTCGCGTTGTACGGGCGCGCCATCGAGACCGCTTTGTCTACCAGTACTTTACTTTCTGGTGACAGGTCTACCGCGATAAGAATGTGTCTGTAAGCCATAGTGTTACTCCTTCCTTAAGTTATCGATGACTAATTTTAGTAAACAACTCCACCTTAAAACGACCCACAAGTTACGTCAATGTGACTTGCTTACCAATTAGTTAATCAAATTTATCTGCCGGGGGTATTGATAACGGTTAACCTTGTGGTAAAAAATTTAACTCATCTCCTACACTATTTAATAAGCCGGTTAGACATTATTTTGTGACCGGCTTCGCACTCTTTCACTGAACTGGTCTGGGTATGGGGAGCGGTAGTCCTGGGGGTTACCCTGTGGGCGGGTCGCCGGGGAGGAGTTATGATCAGCACTGTTGCGCTGTTTTGGGCCCTGTGTATCGTTTGTGTCGTGAATATGGCGCGTTACTTCTCATCTTTACGCGCACTATTAGTGGTTCTGCGTGGTTGCGATCCCTTGCTCTATCAGTATGTAGACGGTGGTGGATTCTTCACTTCACATGGTCAGCCCGGAAAGCAAATGCGCCTGGTGTGGTACATCTACGCGCAGCGCTACCGCGATCATCATGACGAAGAGTTCATCCGCCGTTGTGAGCGTGTACGCCGTCAGTTTATTTTGACCAGCGCGCTCTGTGGTCTGGTGATGGTGAGTCTGATTGCGTTGCTGATTTGGCACTGAGGCGAAGAAAAAAAACGGGCCAGTTTCCTGACCCGTTTACTTGTGCAGCCTGAAGGCGCTTAGATGAGCTTCAGCGAAATCCAGTACAGCACGCCAGACAGGATAATCGATGCCGGCAAGGTAAAGACCCAGGCCATCAGAATGTTGGTCACGGTTTTCCTTTGCAGTCCGCCGCCATCCACGATCATCGTCCCCGCCACGGAGGAGGAGAGTACGTGAGTGGTGGAAACCGGCATCCCGGTGTAACTGGCAAGACCGATGGAAACCGCGGCCGTCATCTGGGCTGACATACCCTGCGCGTAGGTCATGCCTTTCTTACCAATCTTTTCACCGATGGTGGTCGCCACACGACGCCAGCCGATCATCGTACCGATACCCAGCGCCAGCGCGACCGCCATGATGATCCACACCGGCGCGTATTCAACGGTGCTCAGCATGTCGGTTTTCAGTTTCTTCAGCAGACGCAGATCTTCGCCATTCACTTCCGGCAGCTTCGCCACTTTGTCGGTAGTATCAGAAATGCACAGCAAAATGCGGCGCAACTGGCTGCGTTGCTCAACGGAGAGTTTATCGTAGCTTTCGATATTGGTCAGCAGGCCTTTGGTACGCTCCAGCGCATTAATGGTGTTGGCCGGGTGACAGTGAAATTCTGCGTTAGCCGCGACACCAGGCTCTGGCGACGGGATTAGCTGTTCAGCACCAACCGCTTTGGTCAACAGTTCAGGGCGCTGCTGGAAGAAGAGCTCCACGTTGTTGACAGCATCACGGGTACGCGTAATTTCGTAGCCAGAGGCGTTCATATTAACCACGAACCCTGCCGGCGCCACGCCAATTAACACCAGCATCACCAGACCAATGCCCTTCTGACCATCGTTCGCGCCATGCGAAAACGACACGCCGATGGCAGACACGATCAGCGCGATACGCGTCCAGAATGGCGGCTTTTTCTTACCGTCTTTCTTTTCACGTTCCGCAGGGGTCAGGTGAATGCGTGCCTTCTTTTTTGTGTTGCTCCAGTAACGGCGCAAGATAAAGATCAGGCCGCCCGCGAACACCAGCCCGACGATGGGCGAGAGGATCAGGGAAGCAAAAATGCTGATAACTTTAGGAATGTTCAGCGCATCCACCACCGAGGTGCCGGTCATCAACGCATTGGTCAAACCAATCCCGATGATTGCGCCAATCAATGTGTGTGAACTTGATGCCGGAAGACCAAAATACCAGGTACCGAGGTTCCAGATAATCGCCGCCAGCAGCATGGAGAACACCATGGCGAGACCATGTGCAGACCCCATGTTCAATAAGAGATCGGTCGGCAGCATATGCACAATCGCATAAGCCACGCTCAATCCACCCAGCAGTACACCGAAGAAATTGAAAATCGCAGCCATCGCGACCGCCAGTTGCGATCGCATTGCGCGCGTATAAATCACTGTAGCAACTGCGTTTGCGGTGTCATGGAAGCCATTGATCGCTTCGTAAAACAGTACAAAACCCAGAGCAAGCAATAATAACAACCCGGTATGAAAATCCAGGCCGGTAAACAAATGTAGCATAGGACGTTACGCCATTTTGAGGACATGAACGCGGCGCATTATCAGGGACATTCGCGGCGCGGGCAAAGCGAAATATAGACTTTTTTTGATTTGCTTTCATGTAAGTCAAATCACTGTCAAGAATTATCCTATATATTTCAAAGTACTACTTATATGACAGAATTTTTACGCTGGTGCGACCAGCAGGGAATATTTACAATTCCCGACATTCAAAAGTGAGGATTGTCGTGTGGAAAGGTTTGATGCCATTGTGGTAGGCGCCGGTGCGGCGGGGATGTTTTGCGCAGCGCAGGCGGGGCAGGCGGGTAGCCGCGTGCTGCTGGTCGATAATGGCAAGAAGCCGGGCCGCAAGATTCTGATGTCCGGCGGCGGTCGCTGCAACTTTACCAACCTGTACGTTGAACCTGCCGCTTATCTCTGCCAGAACCCTCATTTCTGCAAATCAGCGCTGGCGCGCTACACCCAGTGGGATTTTATCGATCTGGTAGGAAAGCATGGCATTGCCTGGCATGAAAAAACGCTGGGGCAGTTGTTTTGCGATGATTCCGCAGAGCAAATCGTGAGCATGCTGGTGACCGAGTGCGAAAAGGGCAACGTCACGCTGCGCCTGCGCACCGAAATCCTCAGTGTTGAACGCGACGACGACGGCTACACGCTGCAGTTGAATGGCGAGACAGTAACGGCGAAAAAACTGGTGATTGCCAGCGGTGGGCTGTCGATGCCAGGTCTGGGTGCCACACCATTCGGATATAAAATCGCTGAGCAGTTCGGCCTCAAGGTGCTGCCGACGCGGGCGGGTCTGGTGCCGTTTACCCTGCATAAACCGTTGCTCGAACAATTGCAGGTCCTTTCCGGCGTATCGGTGCCCGCGGTAATCACCGCCGAAGATGGCACAGTCTTTCGCGAAAACCTGCTCTTCACCCACCGCGGGCTTTCCGGCCCGGCGGTGCTGCAAATCTCCAGCTACTGGCAGCCTGGTGAGTTCGTCAGCATCGATCTGCTGCCCGACAGTGATCCGGATGCCTTCCTCAATGAGCAGCGCGAGGCGCACCCCAATCAGAGCCTGAAAAATACGCTGGCGATGCAACTGCCAAAACGGCTGGTAGAGTGTCTGCAGCAGCTCGGGCAGATCCCTGACGTCACGCTGAAACAGCTCAACATGCGCGACCAACAAACGCTGGTGGAAACACTCACCCAATGGCGCGTCCAGCCTAATGGCACCGAAGGCTATCGCACCGCCGAAGTGACCCTTGGCGGCGTCGACACCAACGAACTCTCCTCCCGCACCATGGAAGCCCGCAACGTGCCCGGCCTCTATTTCATCGGCGAAGTGATGGACGTCACCGGCTGGCTCGGCGGCTACAACTTCCAGTGGGCATGGTCGTCCGCCTGGGCATGTGCGCAGGCGCTGGTGGAAGCCTGAAATGATAACCTCCGGCAATGCGGGTTCTTTCCTGCGCCCGTAGCGTATATGATGTTGCCGACAAGCCTTTCCACTCTTTCGCCCGGAACGCCATGAAAGCACCACAAACGTCTATTGCTGAGTCTCTGACCCAACGCCTCGCTAACCGCATGATCCACGGTGATCTTAAACCGGGGCTGGCGCTGCCTGGCGAAAATGAACTGGCGATGGCGTACGGTGTCTCACGCACCTCGGTGCGTAATGCATTGCAGTTTCTGGCGGCGAAAGGGCTTATCTCCATTCAGGCGAAAAAACGTTCGATGGTAAACCCACGCGAACTCTGGAACCTGCTCGACGCCGATATGCTCACCTGGCTGGCAGAAGGCGAGATGGATCCACAACTGGTGGAACAGCTGATGGTGACGCGTCTGGTCTTTGAACCGAACGTCGCCACGCTCGCCGCGATGAACGCGACCGGGCACGATCTGGCGGCGATGGAAGATGCGCTCCAGCTCATGCGTCAGGGGCAACTCAATGCGAAGGGCGATGTGTTTGAAGAGGGCGACATGGCGTTTCACCATGCCCTGCTGCGTGCCACCCATAACCCGTTTTTGTTGACGCTTGGCAATGCGCTGTCGGCGGCGATGGCGCTTTCATTCCGCCAGACGCTGGAAAAAGATGTGCGTCAGACCCGAACGGCGGTGGACGACCATTATCTCTTGCTGGAAGCCATTCGTCTCAAAAAGCCCGACCAGGCGCGCCAGCAAATGCGCACTATTCTTCTGAATGCCGCGCGCAAGCGCATCTGGCAGGATCGTCCTGAGATGTTCGATCTGATCGTCTGATCCCCTGTTGATGTAATTTCGATCTGCTTCACAGATCGCGATTTCCCTTTGCTCTAGCATTCTTGTATTACAAGATTAATTTATTTGTATTACATGATATGAAAAACAACTGGATCGCCATCGACTGGGGTACGACTAACTTTCGTGCCTTTCTATTGGAAAATAATCAGGTTATTGATTCTCTGTCTGAGCCCTGTGGCTTGCTGTCAGTACAGGAAGCGCAGTTCGCGGCCGCCTTGCAATGTCTGCTGTCACCGTGGCTTGCAGCAACACCTCATCTGCCGATCGTCATGGCCGGGATGGTCGGTTCGCAGCAGGGCTGGAAAAACGTGCCTTATGCATCGCTGCCTGCTGGCGCTGGCGATCTTTTTGACGGCTCCTGTACCTTTCAGACGCCGTGGGGTAGCCCGGCGTGGATCATTCCTGGCGTGAATGGCACCAGCCGCTATGGCCAGCCGGATGTGATGCGCGGCGAAGAGATCCAGTTATTGGGTCTGGTGGCGATGCATCCGGCGGAAAACCACCTTGCCCTGCTTCCTGGAACGCACAGCAAACACGCCCGGATGCACCACGGCGAAATTATCGATTTCTCCACTTTTATGACCGGAGAGTTGTTTTCCCTGCTGTGCAAACAATCGCTGTTGGGTCGCGACCTGCCGCAGCAAGTTCCGCACGATGCCAGCTTTGTCTTCGGCGTCGAAACCGCCTCTCAGAACACCCCGTTCAGCCACCTGATTTTTTCTGCGCGCACGCGCCGCCTGATGGGTGACGTGGCAGCGGAACACATCCACAGCTATCTCTCCGGTTTGCTGATTGGTTACGAACTGGCGGAGGTTGATGTCGCAGTGCCTGCGTGGGTGGTGGGATCGCCCGCACTGACGGCGCGTTATCTACGGGCGGCAGAAGTTACTGGACTGACGCTGACCGCCGTGGATGGCGACAGCTGTTTTTTACGCGGCCTTGCCCTGCTGCGTTCACTGATTCAGGAGAAAACATCATGAACCCGGAACATTTTTATGCCCGCTGGCAGGATGAGCCGCTGCCACTGATTGCCATTCTGCGGGGCATCACGCCGCCCGATGCGCAGCATGCTGCGGAGATATTGCTCTCATGCGGCTTCCACTGGCTGGAAGTCCCGCTTAACAGCCCGTCGCCGTACGAATCCATCCGCCTGATGTGCGATGCGGTCAACGGTCGGGCATACGTTGGCGCGGGCACGGTACTGACGACAGAACAGGTCGATCGCGTGGCGGAGTGCGGCGGGCAACTGATTATTTCCCCCAACTGCGACAAACAGGTGATTCGCCATACCCGTGAGAGAGGGCTGCTCAGCCTGCCGGGGATCATGACCCCCAGCGAGGCGTTTGCCGCGCTGCACGCCGGAGCCAGCGCGCTGAAATTCTTTCCTGCCGAACAGGTTTCGCCCGCACTGGTGAAAGCTTTCCGCGCGGTATTACCGGCTGATGTCGCCTGTCTGCCGGTAGGCGGTATTCAGCCGGACGCACAGCAAATGCAGAGTTACGTCCAGGCAGGCGCGAACGGTTTCGGGCTCGGTGGCGGTTTGTATCAGGCAGGAATGAGCATGACGCAACTCCGTGCCTGTGCAATGGCCTATCAGCAGGCCTGGCGCAGCGTCGGGGAGTAATGCCATGAACCCGATTCACGTCATTGGCGATTACCGCGCTCAACTGGGAGAAACCCCGGTGTGGTGCGAGCGCAGCCACTCTTTGCTGTGGGTGGATATCGTGGCAGGAAAGCTGCTGCGCTACTGGCCGAAGGACGCTACCCGTATCGAAGTCCGTGACATGCCGGATTTCACCAGCGCCGTGCTGCTGACCGAAGACGCCGGGCGGTTTCTGGTGGTGAGCCAGACGGGCATTGCGCTGTATGACTACGAAAGCTCGCGTTTCACGCCGCTTTGCGACTGGCCGGAAGCCCGCGACACCCGACCAAACGAAGCCGCTATCGCACCGGATGGCGCGTTGTGGTTCAGCTCAATGGATGTGAACGCCGAACGGCAAGTGGGCTGCTGGTATCGTCTCGCAGGGCCACATGCGAGGCCGCAAAAGCTGCTGACGGCGCAATGGGTGCCTAACACGCTGATCTGGTGGCAGGACGAGATCTGGTTTGCGGATTCGCTTAACGGCTGTTTCTACCGTGCGGCTTATGCCAGTGGCTCACTGAACATTCAACAGCGCTATCTGGTCGGGGGAACACCTGACGGCTCATCGCTGACCCGCGATGGCTGGCTTATCAACGCCCGCTGGGGCGATGCGAAGCTGGTGTACTGCGATCTCGGCCACGCGTCGCCAGAAGAAACTGGCGCGCTGGCGCTGCCGGTGCGTCAGCCGAGCAATTGCACCTTTGGCGGTGACACGCTCAACGACCTCTACATTACTTCCGCTCGTGACGGGCTGCGCCAGCCGCAGGCCATTGACGGCGCACTACTCAAAATAACCACAACGATGACGGGCCAGCCCGCTCGCCGGTTCCGTCTTTAATTCCTTTTACCCTCAAGGCATGACGATGAGTACATTGACTTCACCAGTAAATACAAACCGGCAAACGATCCTCGTTTGTTTTCTCGCTGCGCTGGCCGGACTGCTGTTTGGTCTTGATATGGGTGTTATCGCCGGCGCGCTGCCGTTTCTTGCTCAGGAATTTACGCTCAGCAGCCACAGTCAGGAAGTGGTGGTCAGCGTGATGATGTTCGGCGCCGCGCTGGGCGCGTTGTGCAGTGGTCCGATGTCGTCGTCGCTGGGACGGCGGAAAAGCCTGCTGATCGGCGCGCTGCTGTTCGTGGTGGGTTCTGTGGGTTGTGCGATGGCGCCAGCTCTCTCAGTGCTGGTCATTTCACGCTTTATTCTCGGGCTGGCGGTGGGCGTCGCGTCATTTACTGCACCGCTTTATCTCTCTGAAATCGCGCCGGAACGCATTCGCGGTAGCATGATTTCTCTGTACCAGTTGATGATTACTATCGGCATTCTGGCGGCGTTCCTTTCTGATACCGCGTTCAGCGCGGGCGGTCACTGGCGCTGGATGCTGGGTATCATCACGTTCCCGGCGCTGGTGCTGTTCATCGGCGTATTAACGCTGCCTGAAAGTCCGCGCTGGCTGGCGATGAAAGATCGTCATGAACTGGCGGCGAAGGTGCTGAAATTGCTGCGTAACAGCGATCAGGAAGCGCGTGAGGAACTGGCGCAAATCCGCGAAAGTGTGAAGATGAAACAGCGCGGCCTGCAGTTGTTCCGCCATAACCCGCATTTCCGTCGCTCAACGTATCTCGGTGTGCTGTTGCAGTTTATGCAGCAGTTCACTGGCATGACCGTCATCATGTATTACGCGCCAAAAATCTTTGAAATTGCCGGTTTCACCACCACCCGCGAACAGATGTGGGGCACGGTAATTGCCGGGCTGACTAACGTGCTGGCGACCTTTATCGCCATCGGTCTGGTGGATCGCTGGGGGCGCAAACCGATCCTCAAACTCGGTTTCTCCGTGATGGCGGTTTGCATGGGACTGCTCGGTTATCTGTTTTACAGCGGTATCAGCGCAGGGGCGGAGCAGTATGTCGCAGTGGCGGTACTGCTGATCTTCATCACCGGTTTTGCGATGAGCGCCGGGCCGTTGATCTGGGTATTGTGCTCGGAAATCCAGCCACTGGCTGGACGTGATTTCGGTGTCACCTGTTCAACGATGGCGAACTGGATCGCTAATATGATGATCGGCGCCACCTTCCTGACGCTCATCGACACCATCGGCAGTCCGAACACCTTCTGGCTGTACGCCCTGCTGAACGTGGTATGCATCGTACTGACACTGATCTTCGTCCCGGAAACAAAAAACATCTCGCTGGAAAACATTGAACGCAACCTGATGCGCGGTGCGCCACTGCGCCATATCGGGCAGACGCCGCATACCCACAGCGTCATTACCACTGAACGGAGCCTCTGAGTATGAAAATTCATGAAAATCAGGTGTACCGCAAAGTGACCCGGCGACTAATACCGTTTCTGATCCTGTGCTATTTCTTTGCCTATCTCGATCGCGTGAACGTCGGTTTTGCCAAGCTGCATATGCAGGATGCGCTGAATTTCAGTGAGACGGTGTACGGCCTCGGCGCAGGGATTTTTTTCATCGGCTACTTTCTCTTCGAACTACCGAGCAACTTGCTGATGCAGCGCTTCGGGCCGCGCTTCTGGATTGCCCGCATTATGGTGACCTGGGCGGTACTGTCGGCTGGGATGATGTTTGTTACCACACCAACGCAGTTTTACGTACTGCGTTTCCTGCTCGGCGTAGCGGAAGCCGGATTCTTTCCTGGCATCGTTTTTTATCTGACGCTGTGGTTCCCCTCCTGGCGCTCAGCGCGCACGCTGGGGTTGTTTATCCTGGTGACGCCATTGTCGACGATTATCGGCAGTCCGCTCTCAGGCCTGATTCTCAAGTTGTTTGAAGATGTTAGCGGCCTGCACAACTGGCAATGGCTGTTCCTGGTGGAAGCCGTACCGTCATTTCTGCTGGCGTTCGTGGTGTTACGCTACCTTGATAACGATGTGAAATCTGCAAAATGGCTCAGCAATGATGAAAAACAGCTGATCCTCAATGACCTGGAGAAAGATGCCGGCAATCGCGAACAGGCCAGCCATGGCAAGGTCGACAGCAGTCTGAAAGCGATGTTCAGCAACGGCTACGTCTGGCTGCTGGCGCTGGTGTTTTTCAGTTTCAACATCGGTTACTACGGCATTAATTTCTGGTTGCCGTCGATCATTAAAAGCTCCGGTGTCAGCGACGATCTCCTGATTGGTCTGCTGGCGGCACTGCCCTATGTATTTGGTGCCGCGTTTATGGTGTGGAACAGCCGCCATTCTGACGTCAGACAGGAGCGTCGCTGGCATATCGCTATTCCGGCTGTTATCGGCTGTGTCGGGCTGACGCTGAGCGCATATTGCAGTGGTTCAACCTTCTGGATGATGGCATGGATCTGCGTCGCCATGTCCGGCACCCTTGCACTGATCCCCACCTATATCAGCCTGCCCGGGGCCATGCTTTCCGGCACGGCGGCCGCGGCGGGCATTGCGCTGGTGAACTCGGTGGGTAACCTCGCCGGTTTCTTCGGGCCTACCGTGCTCGGCTGGCTGAAAGACACCACCGGCAGCACCGATATCGGTCTGTATATCCTGGCGGGATTCTTGTTGCTTTGCGCCCCGCTGATCCTGGCTCTGCCTGCGCGACTGGCAAATCCAACGCGCCACCGAACACCTGAACACCCCACCGCGCAGCCTGATGCTGCCAGTAATTATCGCTAAACGCTAAAGAGAACGTTATGAAGAGTGAATGTGGAGGATGTGCCAGCTGCGGCACGCATTTCAACCCAATCCTCGAAGGAGACAGCGGCGCGCTGAAACGTGCGCTGTATAAATCGATGGGGCATACGGATGAACAGCTACGCCGTCCGGTGATCGCTGTAGTGAACAGTTACACCAACGCCACCGCCGGGCACGTGAATCTGAATGAGCTCACCGCAAAGGTGTTACAGGGCATTGAAGAGGCGGGCGGCGTTGGCATGGTGTTTGGCACCATCGCGCCCTGCGACGGGATCGCCGAAGGGCATCTCGGGATGCGTTATATCCTTGCCGCGCGTGAAGTGATTGCCGCTTCTATCGAAACCATGATGCGTGCGCACCGTTTCGACGGCATGGTACTGCTGGGCTCGTGCGACAAAATCGTCCCTGCGATGCTGATGGCGGCGGCACGGCTGGATATCCCGGCGATTATGGTTAATGGCGGCCCTATGTATCCGGCGGAATACAAAGGCAAACACTGGGACGGCAATATCGTCACGGAAGCGGTGGGCTGGAAAGCACGCGGCGAAATCACCGCCGCCGAATTTGCGCATATCGAAGATATCGCCGAGCCGGGGCCGGGCTCCTGCACGATGTACGGTACTGCCAATACCATGTGCGCCATCGCTGAAGTGCTCGGCATGAGTCTGCCCGGCAGCAGCATGTTGCCTGCGGTTTCCACCGCCCGCCGTGAGTGCGCGCTGGAATCCGGGCGTCAGGCGGTCAGGCTGGTACGCGATGGCGTCAATGCGCGGCAGATTATCACCCCGGACGCGCTGCACAACGCCATGGTGTATCTGTTAGCCACGGGCGGTTCCACCAATGCCATTCTTCACTTGCAGGCGATTCACTACGAAGCGGAACTGGGGCATCTGCCGCTCGCGACGTTTGATGCGCTCAGCCATCGGGTGCCGCTGGTGGCCTCGCTCTACCCGGCATCGGAATACGACATGATCGATTTCTACGAGGCGGGCGGCGTGCCGGCGGTCGAACATGAAATTGCCGCGCTGATGCGCCCGAATGCATTAACTGTTGTCGGCAAAACCAAAGGCCAGTTGCTGGCGGAAGGTCAGCGTACCCGCCGACCGGAGGTGATCCAGACGCTGGCGATCCCGGTACGTAACGAAGCGGGCGTCGCCGTCTTACATGGCAATCTCTCGCCGCTGGGCTGCGTGGTGAAACCCGCTGCGGTGCCGGAACATTTAATGACATTCCGCGGTCCCGCGGTGGTGTTTAACAGCGAAGACGATTCGGTTACTGCGATCATGTCAGGGCGTATTCAGCCTGGCAGCGTGCTGGTGTTGCGCTACGAAGGGCCGAAAGGCGGGCCGGGAATGCCGGAAATGTACCGTCCTATGAAATCACTCGAAGGCATGGGGCTTTCCGACAGTTGCGCGTTGATTACCGACGGTCGTTTTTCCGGCTCTAATCGTGGGCTGTTTGTCGGGCATATTTCACCGGAAGCGATCGACGGCGGTACGCTGGGGCTGATTGAGAATGGCGACGAGGTGTCGATTGATATCCCCGGTCGTACGCTGATGCTGCTCGTTGATGAAGCAGTACTGTCTGCACGCCGTGCGTACTGGCAGCCAGTCAATAAAGCGGTACCGCGCGGTTTTCTGCGTCTCTATCGTCGCTGGGCGCTGCCTGCGGCGCAGGGCGCGGTGCTGGCAGACGGGGAGGATGCGTGATGAGCATGCACTATAAGGCCAGCGAAATTGTTGGCGTCAATCCGATTGTCGCCATGCCGTTTACCCCGGACGGGGAGATCGACGAGCGCAGTTTTGTCGCGCTGCTTGAACATCTGGCCTTAACCGGCACGCAGGGCGCCACGCTGTTTGGCATTGCCAGTGAATTCCCAAAACTTGACGATCGCGAGCGCGAGCGGCTGGCGCAGATGTTCGTCAGTACGCTGGCGGGTAGTACGTTGTATCGGGCGATGTCGGTCACCGATCACAGCACCGAACTGGCGGTAAAACGAGCCCGTTATTACGCTGATCTGGGCGCAGATGCGTTAATGCTGCTGCCGCCGTTTTTTCTACAGCCGGACGCGCAGGCCATTCAGGCACATATTTTCGCTGTGCTGGAAGCGGTCGATATTCCGGTGATGGTGCAGTACGCACCCGGCGAAACCGGGCTCGCCATCACCCCGGAACAGCTGGCTGCGGTGGCGTCCCGTTATCCGCATGCGGTGTTTAAAATCGAATGCAATCCGCCCGTCGCTTACACCCGCGAGTTTCTCGCCCGGGCGCCGCAGGCCAGCGTGCTGAATGGCTATGCCGGGCTGTACATGCTGCAAATGCTTGAGGCTGGCGGCAAGGGCGTGATGCCGGGTTGCTCATTTACTGAAATCTATACCCGGATTTATCGCCACTGGCTGGCGGATGAGAGCGATCAGGCGCAGGCACTGCATCAGGCGATGCTGCCGTACATCCAGCGCTGGATGAGCCACTGCGAATATATCATTCAGGTAGAAAAAACGATCCTGACGCGGCGCGGAATTATTGTCAGCGATTACTGCCGCCGTCCTGGCTGGCATCTGAGCGCGGAAGATAACGCGCTGATTGACCAGTTTATTTCTCAGTTTCATTTATCCACTGCGGGTAATCACCGCTAAGGGAGCAGGTATGATGCAACAGAAAACCCCCCGCGTCGTTATCGTGACAGGGGCCAGCCAGGGGATTGGTCAGGCAATTGCAGAGACCTTTCTGCACCACGGCGACATTGTGATTGGCTGCGCTTTTTCCGCGCTGAGCAACGCGCCGCAGGCGCAGAAAATGCTGGCTGACTGGCCGGAGCGCTTTTTCTATCATTCCGTGGATGTCACGCAGACGGAACAGATCAAACAGTTTATCAGCGAGGCGGAGCAGCGGTTTGGCCGCATTGATGTACTGGTGTCAAACGCCGGAAAAAATGTATTCAAAGGCATTGATTGCGACGAAAGCGACTGGTCACGAAATTTCGACCTGAATCTGCGTTCGCACTGGTATCTGGCGAAATGTGCGCGTCCGGCGTTGCAGAAAAGCCGCGGCGTGATCCTGATAATGACCTCCAACCACGCGTTTTCTACTATGCCCGGTTGCGCGCCTTATAACATCAGCAAACGCGCATTACTGTCCCTGGTACAAAGCCTGACGATTGAGTGGGGGCCAGAGATCCGCACCGTGGGCATCGCGCCAGGGTTTATCGATACGGACGGCAACCAGGCGTGGTTTGATGCCCATCCGGATGCGCGACTGGCACGCGAAAAGACCATCAAAAAACACCCGGTCGGGCGCATCGGGCGGCCTGAAGAGGTCGGCGAGCTATGTCTCTATTTAGCCAGTGAGAACGCCGGATTCATCGCCGGTACCACTATCGTGATGGACGGTGGTCGCAGTGCCATCATGCAGGACGAAGACGACGCATAACGTTACAGGTCATCTTCCGCCGTCAGGCACTGCAAATGGCCGTGCCTGACGCCGCGTTCGGCAATCATCTCATCGGCGAAATGCTTAATTTCATGCATGTTGCCCTTCAGTACCGCAATCTCAAGGCAGTCCTCATGACTGATATGCACATGCAACGTAGCGACTGACAGGTCGTGATGATGATGCTGGCTGGAGACCAGACGGCTCGCCAGATCGCGCTTTTCATGCTCATACACGTAAGAGAGTACGGCGTAGCCCTGGCGATCTGCCTGCTGGCTTTTCTCCTGCACCAGCGCGTTACGTAAAATGTCACGAATTGCTTCGGAACGGTTGCGATAGCCGTGATGCTCGCTGAGCGCATCCAGGGTAGTTAACAGATCGTCATCAAGGGTAATGGTCACGCGCTGCATGCGAGTTTTCCTTTAGTCAGGGTGGCGGGAAACGCAGGCAGTACAGCACGCTGAAGCGCCTGTCCTGCGGCGGTCTGAAAACGAAGCGGCGACTGCACGACAGTGGTTTCCACCAGTTGCCCGCACTCCATTACCATCACCCGCTGGCAAAACCGCTCGACCAGCCGCAGGTCGTGGGTGATGAACAGGCAGGCGACGCCGGATTGCTGTTGCAGTCGTTTCAAAAGACGAATAATGCCTGCCTGCAGGACGAGATCGAGGCTGGAGACGGCCTCGTCGAGGATCAGCAGTTTGGGTTCGACAATCAGCGCACGTGCCAGACACACCCGCTGAAGCTGGCCGCCGCTGAGCTGCGGCGGCCGTTTATCCAGCATCGACAGGTCAAGTTCAACCGCTTCCATCATCGCCGCGATTTTCTGTTGCTGTTCCTGCCGCGAACAACGCATCAGGTGGCGCAACGGCTCGCGAATAATCTCGCGCACGGTCTTACGCGGGTTCACCGCGCTGATCGCATCCTGAAACACCATCTGAATGTCGCGGTAAAAACCCCGCTTAGCCTCGCCTTTCAGCGCAGCAAGCGGTTTGCCCTGCCATAGGATCTCGCCCGAGGCTGGAGTTTCCAGCCCGACCAGCAGCCGCGCTAATGTACTTTTGCCGCAGCCACTGCGCCCCAGCAGGGCGACGGTTTCGCCGGGCCTGAGTGCGAAGGTAACGTCGTTCAGCACAGCGGGGCGCCGGGGATAACCGTGATTTAACTGACTGACAGTGAAAAGCGTCATTGCGGTAACTCCATGCCATACAGCGCCAGATGCGCCGCCAGTAATTGCCGGGTCACCGGGTGCTGCGGTGCGGTAAACAGCGTTTCTACGTCGCTGTACTCAATGATGCGGCCATTGTCCATCACCGCGACGTCATCGGCCAGCCGTGCGGCGACGCCCATATCATGGGTCACCAGCAGTAATCCCGGTCGTCGGGTCTGCATCAGTGAATCGAGCAGATCAAGAATGCGCGCCTGCGCTACAGCGTCGAGATCGGTGGTTGGTTCATCGGCGATGATAAACGGTGCGTCGCTGAGCACCGCCATCGCCATCATCATCCGTTGCAGCATGCCGCCGCTCATTTCGAACGGGTAGAGCGTCAGCACGCTGTGGGGGTTGTCCAGCCCGACACTCTCCAGTGCGGCAAGCAGTGTCGCGTCATCAAGGGGTTTTCCCAGCGCCCTGCAGGTTTCCCGCGCGTGCGTCGCCATGGTGTAAAGCGGGTTAAAGGCACTGCGCGGGTTTTGCATGATAGTGGCGACCATCGTGCCGCGCAGGCTCGCAGGCGATACCGCCCGACTGTCTGCCAGCACTTCGCCCGCTGTCTGGCGTACGCCTGCTGGTAATACACCCAGCGCGGCGGCGCAGGTCAGTGATTTTCCGCTGCCGCTACCGCCGAGCAACGCCAGCACACGGCCTTTACGCAGTGTCAGCGACACGCCGTGCACCAGCGGGCGTTCGGCACTCAGGGTGATGTTGTGCAGTTCCAGTTGCGAGGTCATCCGTGGCTGTGCTCCGCATTGAGGTACGGGTCGAGGCGATCGCGCAGCGCATCGCCGGTCATGTTAAAGGCCATTACGCTGATGAACAGCGCCAGTCCGGGCCACAACATCTGCAGTGGCTGCGTCCAGATGTACTGCCGCGCATCGTTGATCATTACACCCCATTCCGCCGTCGGCGCGCTGACGCCGAGACCGAGAAACGACATCCCCGCGACGTGCAGCATCATATGGCCGATATCCAGCGTCGCCAGCACGAGCAGCGACGGCACCACTGCGCCCGCCAGATGGCTGATAAACACCTGCACATGGCTGGCGCCGCTCAGGCGGGAGGCCAGTACAAACTCGCGGTGGCGCAGGGACAGCACCAGATTACGCACCATGCGGGCATACCATGCCCAGTGTGACAGGGCGATAGCGATGATTACGTTAGTTAACCCGGTACCGAGTACGCCAACCATAAAGAAAGAGAGGATCGACGTCGGAAAGGTCATGAACATATCGGCGATGCGCATGATGGTTTGATCCACGCGACCGCCCAGCAAACCGGCGCTGCCGCCGAGCGTCAGACCGAGGGCGAGGATCAGCACCAGGCAGAGCATCACGGAGCCCAGCGATACGCGGGTGGCGGCGAGCAGACGGGAGAAAATATCACGACCCAGGTGATCGGTGCCGAGCCAGTGCGCCGCATCCGGCGGCAGCAGACGCTGCGGTAAATCAATGGCCAGCGGATCGTAAGGCAGCCACCACTGGCTGGTCAGTGCGATCAGCATCAACAGCACAATGGTTATCAACGCCAGGCGAACCGGCAAGCGTGCCGTCAGGAAAAAATTCATGCCTGTGCTCCTTCATGACGACGAATACGCGGGTCGAGCGCCGCGTTCAGCACGTCCACCACCAGGTTGCACAGCACGAATACGGTGACCATTAGCAGGGTGAAACACTGGATCACCGGATAATCGCGGTTGAAGATGGCCGACACCGCGTAGCGCCCGACGCCAGGCCAGGCAAAGATGTTTTCGATGATCATCGTGCCGCCAATCAGCTCACCGATGTGCATCCCAATGGCGGTCACCACCGGCAGCGTGGCGTTACGCAAAACATGCCGTTGCTCGACCTGCCGCTCGCTAAGTCCGCGCAGGCGCGCCCAGACCACGTGGCGCTGCCCGGCGGCGTCGAGCATGCTGGCGCGCAGCAGACGGGCGTTGATCGCCAGCGACATAAACGCGATAGAGACGGCAGGCAGAATGATATGTTGCCACCCGCCGTAGCCCATCGCCGGGAGCCATTGCAGATGGACGGAGAAAAACATGACCAGCAAAAAGGCGAGCCAGAAATTCGGCATCGACACGCCGAGAAACGCGATAACACGAACAGCGAAATCCGGCAACCGGTCGCGGTGACGCGCCGCCAGAATACCGAGCGGCACCGAGGTCAGCAGAATTAACATCAGCGCCGCGCCGGTCAGTTGTAGCGTGGCAGGCAGGAAATGCAGCAAATCATCAAGCACCGGGCGCTGCGAGGCGTAAGACACGCCAAAATCGAGGTGCAGCGCGCGCCACAGCCACGTCAGATACTGCACCGGCAAGGACTGATTCAGGCCGAGCAGTTCCCGCGTCGAAGCGACCATCTCCGGCGTTGGCGGCAGGTTCGACAGGCGCAAATAATCCAGCGCCGGGTCACCCGACCCCAGTCGCAGCAGCAGAAAGATAATCGCTGAAGCGGCGAGGAGTATCGGGATGAGAAGCAGCACGCGCCGCAGCATAAATCGCAGCATCATGGCGTTTCCGGGTGAATGCGCTCAAAGGGAATATCGGTGGCGATGGGCGCAAACGGGATCTTGCCGAGCGCCGGGCGCGACACGGACATCAGCGAGGCATAGCTAATCGGCAAATAGACCGCGTCATTGTGCAGTCGCGTCAGCACATCACGGTAAAGCTGCTGGCGGTGCGTGTTGTCGGTGGTGGTGAGAATTTCACCGATCTCGCTATCGATCAGTTTCTTGTCTGGCAACCCCTGCTGCGCCTGGAAATCAGCATGTGACGGTACGCGCATCGAGCTTAAATAGGCGTGAGGATCGTACGGTGCGCCCCAGGTGCGGGTGAAAATCATGCCGAAGCGACCATCACGCTGGCGGGCATCAATGCTGCTCTCTTCTTCGCCGACCATCGTCACGTCGACGCCGATCTGGCGCAGATTCGCCTGAATGATTTCCGCCATAGATTTGCTGAGCGCATCGGTACCCATAAAGGCCAGTTCGATGGTCAGCGGCTGGCCGTTTTTCTGCCGGATGGTTTTCCCAGCAGGCAGCGTCCAGCCAGCCTGCTCCAGCAGTGAAACGGCTTTATGCGGATCGTACTGGCGCGGCGACAGCGGAATGTTGGCATACGGCACCGAGGGGGCAAATAGGGTATCGGCCACCTTTTGTGTGCCGTACAGTGCGCTGTCGATCAGCGTTTTTTTATCGACTGCATAGTTCAGCGCTTCACGTACCGCCAGTTCACGCGTTGGCCCTTTCGCGGAATTAAGCGCAAGCAGAATAGTTTCCATTGATGGCGACAGTGCAGTGTGATACTCCGGCTGGTGGCGGAAACGTTCAAAGGTATCGAGCGGCAGCAGACCTTCATCTCCGTACAGCAAATCCACCTCGCCCGCTTCAAAGGCAATCGCCCGGCTGGTCGGGTCCGGGATCACTTTGATGGTGATCTGGCGGAGGGCCGGTTTCTCACCCCAGTAGTTGTCGTTACGCACAAACACGTCGTACTGGTTCATCTGTGAGGCCTTTAATATCCACGGCCCGGTGCCAATCGGTGCCTTGATGCCGGATACTGTACCGTTCTCTTTAAACTGCGACGGCGCGATAAAACGGAAAGGGCGCGGCAGCGAGAGTTCTTGCAGGAAAGGGTAGTAGGCGCTTTTCAGGGTAATTTGCAGCTGCTGGGGGCTCAGGGCTTTGACCGCGACAATTTGATTGGTCAGCTCCAGCCAGGCATGCCGTGGGCGATTCGCCAGCACCGCCGCGAAATTGGCGACCGCGGCATCAGCATTAAACGGTTCGCCGTTGGAGAAGCGTACATCATCCCGCAGCGTGAAGACCCAGGTTTTACCGTCAGCCGAGTGGGTCCAGCTTTTTGCCAGCCAGGGCTGAACACTGCCGTCAGACTGATACTTAACCAGTGGCTCATACACCATGCTTTGGGCGAACATCTGGTTTGGCGTGTAAAGGTGAGGGTTGAGTGGGCCGGCGTTGACCGGCCACGCGGTGGTCAGTTCATCAGGCGCGGCGGCGTATGCCAGCAGCGAGGTGCAGGCCAGAAACGCCAGCAGGAGTGAACGGAGAGTAGACAATGGCTTCGCCTCTGCGAAATCAGGTATCAAAGTATGATGATTTTAATAATTCATCATACTTTTGACGTAATCTGGATCAAAGCAAGGGCAGATAGTCATCCACTTTTTAACGCAAATTATTGCTGGTTTACTGCTGAAATAAATCTGACATATATTCGATATAGCCCTGGTTTTCCTCAGGATGACAAGAAATATAAAAAGTTCAATATAAATGAAGACTGTTTAATAATGGTTGAATATTGTGAGCAGGCTCGCGTTATTTCGCCGTGATGTATTCTTTTCTTAAGCTTTTGTCATCGTTCAATATATTGATTTTTAATATGTTTTATAAAATTCATGATCTCTTTATACCTTTCTTAATCTTGTCCTAATCTTACGTGTTTATATTTTCTCGCAAGTTGATGCTCCGTTTAATAAATACCGCATCGGCGTCGATTTCATTTTCGTTTTGTTTAACTCCTCTGGCGCACGATGACCGGATGAGTAAACCAGATGCACCGAAGCCTTTACAGGTAAGGAATAAAGATGAGTGATTTTTTACCTTTCTCGCGCCCCTCTATGGGAGAAGCGGAATTCGCTGCGCTTAAAGAGGTGTTGCAGTCCGGCTGGATCACCACCGGGCCAAAAAATCAGGCACTTGAAGAGGCGTTTTGTAGCCTGACGGGCAACCGCCATGCCATTGCGGTGAGTTCGGCGACGGGCGGTATGCATGTCACACTGATGGCGCTTGGCATCGGCCCGGGCGATGAAGTCATTACCCCGTCGCAAACCTGGGTTTCAACGCTGAATATGATCGTGCTGCTCGGCGCGACGCCGGTGATGATCGATGTCGATCGCGATAACCTCATGATCACCGCTGACGCCGTGGAAGCCGCCATTACGCCACGTACCAAAGCGGTCATCCCCGTTCACTACGCGGGAGCGCCAACGGATATCGATGCGATTCGCGCCGTTGCTGACCGTCACGGTATTCCCGTGATTGAAGATGCCGCGCATGCCGCCGGAACCTACTACAAGAACCGTCATGTGGGCTGGCAGGGTACGGCGATTTTCTCTTTCCATGCGATTAAAAACATGACCAGCGCGGAGGGTGGCCTGGTGGTCACCGACGACGACCAGCTGGCCGCGCGCATCCGCAGCCTGAAGTTTCACGGTCTCGGTGTGGATGCCTACGACCGCCAGACACATGGCCGCGCACCGCAGGCGGAAGTGATCGCTCCGGGCTACAAATATAATCTTGCCGACATCAACGCCGCGCTGGCACTGGTGCAACTGGGAAAACTCGGACAGGCCAACCAGCGCCGCCATGAGATCGCCCGACGCTATCTCAACGAGCTGGCGGATACACCCTTCCAGCCGCTGGCCGTTCCCGAATGGGACCACCTGCACGCCTGGCACCTTTTCATCATCCGCGTGGATGAAACGCGCTGCGGCCTTAGCCGTGACGCGTTGATGGAACAACTGAAAGCCAGAGAGATCGGTACCGGGCTGCACTTCCGCGCTGCCCATACGCAGAAATATTACCGCGAACGCTTCCCAGACGTTTCTCTGCCGAATACCGAATGGAACAGCGCGCGCATCTGCTCACTTCCCCTTTTTCCGGATATGACTCATGACGACACAACCCGCGTCATTGCCGCACTCCATCAGCTTGCAGGACATTGATATGTTTAGTTATCCCCCCGTCCAGAAAGTGTCGGTGGTCATTCCTGTTTTTAATGAGCAGGAGAGCCTGCCGGAGCTGATTCGCCGTACCGACGCCGCCTGTGCGTCGCTGGGGCGTGAATATGAAATTCTGCTGGTTGACGACGGCAGCAGTGACGACTCGGCGCAAATGCTCTGTGACGCCGCTGACTCGGCGGGCAGCCACATTGTCGCCGTGTTGCTCAACCGCAACTACGGCCAGCATTCGGCAATCATGGCGGGTTTCAGCCACGTCACTGGCGATCTGATTATTACTCTTGATGCTGATCTGCAAAATCCACCGGAAGAGATCCCGCGACTGGTGGCGAAAGCCGATGAAGGCTACGACGTGGTTGGCACGGTACGGCAGAACCGCCAGGACTCCTTTTTCCGCAAAACCGCGTCGAAGATGATCAATCGCCTGATCCAGCGTACGACCGGTAAAGCGATGGGCGACTATGGCTGCATGCTGCGCGCTTACCGCCGCCACATCATCGACGCGATGCTCCATTGCCACGAGCGCAGCACGTTCATTCCTATTCTGGCGAACACCTTCGCCCGCCGCGCAGTGGAGATCCCGGTGCTGCATGCCGAGCGTGAGTTTGGCGATTCCAAATATAGCTTTATGCGGCTGATTAACCTGATGTACGACCTGGTGACCTGCCTGACTACCACACCGCTGCGCTTGCTGAGCGTTTTCGGCAGTGTCATCGCGCTGCTGGGGTTTGCCTTCTCCCTCCTGTTAATCGTGCTGCGACTGGCGTTAGGCCCGCAGTGGGCGGCGGAAGGGGTGTTCATGCTTTTCGCCGTGCTGTTCATGTTTATTGGTGCCCAGTTTGTTGGCATGGGCCTGTTGGGTGAGTACATCGGCCGTATCTACAACGATGTGCGTGCTCGTCCCCGTTACTTTATTCAACGCGTCGTCCGCAAGGGCGAGACGGTATCTCAAGAGGAAGATCAGTCATGAAAGCCGTTGTATTCGCTTATCACGATATGGGTTGTACGGGCATTCAGGCGTTGCTGGACGCCGGATACGACATCGAAGCGATTTTTACCCACCCGGATAACGCTAACGAAAATCACTTTTTCGGCTCCGTGGCGCGTATCGCCGCTGAGCAGGGTATTCAGGTTTACGCGCCGGATGACGTTAACCATCCGCTGTGGATCGAGCGCGTTCGCGCCATGAACCCGGACGTGATTTTCTCATTCTATTACCGCAACTTGCTGTGCAATGAGATCCTCTCCGCGGCCCGTCTGGGGGCGTTTAACCTGCATGGTTCGCTGTTACCGAAATACCGGGGACGCGCACCGCTGAACTGGGTGCTGGTTAACGGTGAGAAAGAAACCGGCGTCACGTTGCACCGCATGACCGCGCGGGCTGATGCCGGCGATATTATCGCGCAACATCGCGTGGCGATTGATGAGGCGGACGTCGCGCTGACCCTGCATCACAAGCTTCGCGATGCCGCAAAGGCGTTGCTGTATGACACGCTGCCTGCCCTTCGGGAAGGCCATTTTAACGAAACGGCGCAGGATGAAAGCCTGGCGACGTATGTCGGTCGCCGTACCCCGGAAGACGGGCGTCTGGAGTGGGACAAACCCGCTGCTGAGCTGCACAACCTGGTGCGGGCCGTGTCTGATCCATGGCCGGGGGCGTTTGGCTATGCCGGAGCCAACAAATTTATCGTCTGGAAATCCCGCCTGCATCGCGAGATGCAGGGCGCGAAACCCGGCACCGTGCTGTCGGTTGCGCCGCTGATTGTCGCCTGTCGCGACGGCGCGCTGGAGATCGTCACTGGCCAGGCCGAGCATGGCGTGTATGTGCAGGGTGGCCAGCTGGCGCAGGCGATGGGGCTGGTGGCCGGAGCGCTATTGAGCAGCAAGCCGGTTGTCGCTATTAAGCGCCGTACGCGGGTGCTGATCCTCGGTGTGAACGGGTTTATCGGCAACCATCTGACTGAACGGCTGCTGGCTGACGACAACTACGAAATTTACGGTCTGGATATTGGCTCCGACGCTATCAGCCGTTTCCTCGATTGCCCGCGTTTCCACTTCGTTGAAGGCGATATCAGTATTCACTCAGAATGGATTGAGTATCACATTAAGAAGTGCGACGTGGTGCTGCCGCTGGTCGCCATCGCCACGCCAATCGAGTACACCCGTAACCCGCTGCGCGTGTTTGAGCTGGATTTCGAAGAGAACCTGAAAATCATCCGCGACTGCGTGAAGTACAATAAGCGCATCATTTTCCCGTCGACCTCAGAAGTGTACGGCATGTGCACCGACAAGCATTTCGATGAAGACACCTCAAATCTGGTGGTCGGGCCGATCAACAAACAGCGCTGGATTTACTCCGTGTCCAAACAGCTGCTTGATAGGGTGATCTGGGCGTACGGCGACAAGCACGGGCTGAAATTTACCCTGTTCCGGCCGTTTAACTGGATGGGGCCGCGCCTCGACAACCTTAACGCCGCGCGTATCGGCAGCTCACGCGCCATTACGCAATTGATCCTTAACCTGGTGGAAGGTTCGCCGATTAAACTGATTGAAGGCGGCAAGCAGAAACGCTGCTTTACGGACATCAGCGATGGCGTCGAAGCGTTGTTCCGTATCATCGAAAACAAAGAAGGCCGTTGCGACGGGCAGATCATTAACATCGGTAACCCGGACAACGAAGCGAGCATTAAAGAACTGGCAGAGATGCTGCTGGCGAGTTTTGAACGTCATCCGCTGCGCGACCGCTTCCCGCCGTTCGCCGGTTTCCGTGAAGTGGAAAGCAGCAATTATTACGGTAAAGGGTATCAGGACGTGGAGCACCGTAAACCCAGCATCCGCAATGCGAAGCGCTGCCTGAACTGGGAACCGGTAGTCGGGATGGAAAAAACCATCGATGAAACGCTGGATTTCTTCCTGCGCACAGTCGAACTGGCGGATGAAAAGGCCTCATGAGAAAAGTTGGTTTACGCATTGATGTGGATACTTTTCGCGGCACCCGCGAAGGGGTTCCCCGCCTGTTGTCGTTGCTCCGTGAGCACGACATTCGCGCAAGCTTCTTTTTTAGTGTGGGGCCGGACAACATGGGGCGTCATCTCTGGCGCCTGCTGAAACCAAAATTTCTCTGGAAAATGCTGCGCTCGCGCGCGGCATCGCTCTATGGCTGGGATATTTTGCTGGCGGGCACTGCCTGGCCCGGACGCAGCATCGGTATCGGTAATGCCAGCATCATTTGCGCAGCGGCGAAGGAGCATGAGATCGGGCTGCACGCCTGGGATCATCATGCCTGGCAGATGTGGAGTGGCGTCTGGTCGCAGCCACGCATGGAGCAGGAAATTGCCCGTGGTTTGCAGGCGCTGGAAGCGATTATTGATCGTCCGGTAACCTGCTCGGCAGTGGCGGGCTGGCGGGCGGATCAGCGCGTGGTGCAAGCAAAAGAGGCGTTCGGTTTTCTCTACAACAGCGATTGTCGTGGCACGAGACCGTTTTTGCCCCGGCTCGACAATGGCGAAGTGGGCACGGTGCAGATCCCGGTGACGTTGCCAACGTGGGACGAAGTGGCGGGCAGCACGGTGAGCGCCGACGGATTCAACCGTTACCTGCTGGATCGTATTCATCAGGATAACGGTGTGCCGGTTTATACCATTCACGCGGAAGTGGAAGGGATCATTGGCGCGCCGCAATTCGCGGCCCTGCTTGAGCAGGCAAAACAGGAAGGTATTGTTTTTTGCCCGCTCAGCCAGATGCTGCCGGAGAGCTTCAGCTCGCTACCGCAGGGCGAGATTGTGCGTGGCGAAATGGCAGGCCGGGAAGGTTGGGTTGGGTGTGAATATTTACGAGAGCCCGGTTTATGAAATCACTGCGCTATGGCGTTTCACTGGTTATTCTTTTCGCGCTGTATTACCTGATCCCGCCGCATTTCCGCCTGCTCTGGCAACCGGACGAAACCCGTTATGCCGAGATCAGCCGTGAAATGCTCGCCTCTGGCGACTGGGTCGTGCCGCACTTTTTAGGGCTGCGCTATTTCGAAAAACCGATCGCCGGTTACTGGGTTAACGCCATCGGCCAGTGGCTGTTCGGCGACAGCAACTTTGCGGTGCGCTTTGGCTCGGTGTTTTCTATTACTCTCACCGCATTACTGGTCGCCTGGCTGGCATGGAAACTGTGGCGGGACAAGAAAACCGCCGTGCTGTCTGCGGTGATTTTCCTCACCGCGTTTCTGGTCTACGGCATCGGAACCTATGCGGTGCTCGACCCGATGATCACCCTCTGGCTGGTGCTGGCGATGTGCAGCTTCTGGGCGGCGTCGCAATCGCCCACGCGTGGCGGCAAAATCGGCGGTTACCTGCTGCTGGGTGTCGCCTGCGGCATGGGCGTGATGACCAAAGGCTTTCTGGCGCTCGCCGTGCCGGTGATCGGCGTGTTGCCGTGGGTGATTGTAAAAAAACGCTGGCGCGAGGTGCTTTTCTACGGCTGGCTGGCGGTACTGGTGTGTGTATTAACTGTGTTGCCCTGGGGGCTGGCGATTGCCCATCGTGAGCCAGATTTCTGGCGCTATTTTTTCTGGGTTGAGCATATTCAACGTTTCGCGCAAAGCGACGCCCAGCACAAAGCGCCATTCTGGTATTACCTGCCGTTCCTGATCGTCGGAAGCCTGCCGTGGCTGGCGCTACTGCCCGGCGCACTGAAACGTGGCTGGCAGGATAAAAATGGCGTTCGCGCGGAATTTTACCTGCTGGGCTGGGTGGTGATGCCACTACTGTTTTTCAGCATCGCGAAAGGGAAACTGCCGACCTATATTCTGCCCTGCTTTGCGCCGCTGGCGATACTGATGGCGCGCTACGCGCTGGAGGCGGTGACGCGCAGCAGCCGGGCGCTGACCGTCAATGGTGTCATCAATATTGCGTTCGGGGTTATTGGTCTGGCAGCGGTACTGGTGGTCTCGCCGTGGGGCTTGCTCAGGCACCCGGTCTGGACGCCTGTCGAACTGTATAAATGCCTGCTTGCCGCTCTCGCCTTTGGCGTCTGGGCGTTGATGGGCTGGCTCGCTATCAAAGACGGCGTGCAGCGCTGGGCGCTGGCGGCCTGCTGCCCGTTGGGACTGGCGCTGCTGGTGGGCTTTGCCATCCCGGATCGAGTGATTGACGGCAAACAGCCGCAATTCCTGATCGACATCGTCAGCGAATCACTCACCCCCAGCCGCTACGTGCTGACCAATGAAGTTGGCGTCGCCGCCGGGCTGGCATGGCAGCTTAAACGTAACGATATCATCATGATGGGCATGCGTGGGGAACTGGAGTATGGTCTGTCGTATCCGGAAGGAAAGTCCCGCTATATCGATAAATCCGACTTCAGCGCCTGGCTGGAACAGCACCGTCAGCAGGGGCCGGTTTCGCTGGTGCTGAAATTAGAGAGGGGGCAAACCATCGCCGAATTGCCGCTGCCGAAGCCCGACTATGTCTATGTGATGGGGCGGATGGCCTTTCTTCAGTATCTGCCGCAATGACGGCGTGGATCTGTCTCGTGCTGGCGAGTCTGCTGAGTTGCCTCGGCCAGCTGTGCCAGAAACAGGCCACGCGTCCGGCGAAAACCGGCGCGCGCGGGCGGCATATTATCCTCTGGCTGGGGCTGGCGCTGCTGATGCTCGGTGGCGGTATGCTGCTGTGGCTGCTGGTGCTGCAGCGCGTTCCCGTCAGCATTGCTTATCCGATGCTGAGCCTTAACTTTGTCTGGGTCACACTGGCGGCGCGTCTGGTCTGGCGTGAGCCAGTGACGTTGCGACACTGGACCGGCGTCGTGCTGATTATTGTCGGCATTGTCATTCTCGCAGGGAGCTTCTGATGGGCATTCTCTGGGCGTTACTGAGTGTGATTCTGGTCAGTGCGGCGCAACTGACGCTGCGCCAGGCGATGTTGCAGCTTCCTCCAGCGCCCGCGCCGGAACTGTTTTTGCCGCATCTGTTGCATGCGGCGCCGGGTTCGCTGCCGCTGCTGTTCGGCCTGCTGGGTTATCTCGCGTCTATGGTGTGCTGGTATCTCGCTCTCCACCGTTTGCCGCTCTATCGTGCCTATGCGCTGCTGAGCCTCAGCTATATTCTGGTCTGGGTCGCGGCGATGACGCTTCCCGGCTGGCATGAGCCCTTTTCCTGGCGCGCGTTGTTCGGCGTTGTGGTGATTGTGTGCGGGGTGATGGTGATTTTCACCCCGCAGAAGAAACGCTAACCGGGCAGGCGGCTTTTCGGTCGCCCCGGCCCGAGCAGGATCGCCATTTTGCTGCCGCCCGTGGTGGTCTCCATCCAGATTTTACAGACACTGGTCAGCGGTACCGAGAGCAGCATGCCGACCGGCCCTAACAGCCAGCCCCAGATCAGCAACGACAGAAACACCACCAGCGTCGACATACCCAGCCGGTGGCCCATCATGCGTGGTTCAACGATATTGCCCAGCACCATGTGTACCGCAAAGAACAACGCCCCAACCATCAGACATTCATAATAACCGTTGAATAAGAACGCCTGAATCATGGGGGGGATCGCGGACAGCACCGCGCCGATATTTGGCACATAGTTGAGTAAAAACGCCAGCACGCCCCACATTAAGGCAAACTGGATGTCCAGCAGTGCCAGTCCCAGCCAGACAATCGCCCCGGTCCACAGGCTGAGCAGCGTTTTCAGCGCCAGATAATGCGACACCCCTTTTAGCGCCCGGTGCAGCCCGGCGATGTGGATCTGCGGCTGTGCGAGGGCGAAACGCAGCTTGTACGGCACATGGCGCACTTCGAACAGCATAAACACCACAGTCATCATCAGCAGCAAAATACTGGCCATCGCCCCCGACAGCCCGGCCATCATGGTGGTGGCAAAGGCCATCATTTTGTCGGAATCCATGCGCTGCAACAGCCGTTCGGGCGACATGCGCAGGTGCAGGAAAGGCAGCGTTTCCTGAATATCAATTAGCTTACGGGTCAGCTCCTTGTTGTATTTCGGCATCATGGCGATGAATTCATTGATTGAGGCCGCCAGCACGCCAACCAGTGCGGTGAGGACGCACAGCATCACGACCACAACGATGGTAATCGCTACCGGGCGTGACAGGCCGCGGCGGATAAACCAGCGCACCAGCGGATTGAGGATGATGGCGAAAAAGAGTGCCATCAGCAGTTGAACGATGATATCAGCAGCGGCATGAATACCGGCCAGAATGACAACAAGCGACGCCAGCTTGAGTAGGATGTGCAATCCCGCTTTGTCGGGAACAGTGGAGGTCATAGTCGTGTCCTTTACGATGGTCGCCATTAAGTGTAGCGGTTCGTTGCGGGCTTACTGTCTGAAAGTCGGTGCGAAAACGCGTTTCATCATGCAATAATGCAACACAGTTGTGGAAATCCGGGTAACGCTATGCCTGACTCCGTCTCGGGGCAAGAACTGACGGGCTTGCGCCTTAACTTACGCATCGTCTCTGTTGCGATTTTCAATTTTGCCAGCTATCTCACCATTGGCCTGCCGCTGGCGGTGCTGCCCGGTTACGTCCATGACGTGATGGGGTTCAGCGCCTTCTGGGCGGGGCTGGTGGTGAGTATTCAGTATTTCGCCACGCTGCTCAGCCGCCCTCATGCAGGGCGTTATGCCGATCTCCTCGGGCCAAAAAAAGTGGTGGTGTTTGGGCTGTGTGGTTGTTTCCTCAGTGGTGTCAGTTATCTGCTCGCCGGGTTCGGTAGCGGCTGGCCGATCTTCAGTCTTATTCTGTTGTGCGTCGGGCGACTGATCCTTGGTGTCGGGCAGAGTTTCGCCGGTACCGGTTCGACGCTGTGGGGCGTGGGTATGGTGGGATCGCTGCATATCGGGCGGGTCATTTCGTGGAATGGCATCGTGACCTACGGCGCGATGGCGATGGGGGCGCCGCTGGGTGTGCTCTGCTATCAGTACGGTGGGTTACACGGACTGTCGCTGACCATTATCGCCGTGGCGCTGGTGGCCATTCTTGGCGCGCTGCCGCGCCCGGCGGTGAAAGCGGGTAAGGGCAAACCGATGTCGTTTCGCGCGGTGCTCGGGCGTGTCTGGTTGTATGGCATGGCGCTGGCGCTAGCCACCACCGGTTTTGGCGTGATCGCTACTTTTATCACCCTGTTTTATGACGCCAGAGGCTGGGATGGCGCAGCCTGGGCGTTGACCTTTTTTAGCGTGGCGTTTGTCGGTACGCGGTTGCTGTTTCCCAATGGCATTAACCGTCTCGGCGGGCTGAACGTGGCGATGCTCTGCTTTGTGATTGAGATTGTCGGCCTGCTGTTGGTAGGCGTTGCGGCGTCGTCCCTGGTGGCGAACATTGGCACGTTCCTCGCGGGGGCAGGCTTCTCGCTGGTCTTCCCGGCGCTCGGCGTGGTGGCGGTGAAAGCGGTGCCGCAGCAGAATCAGGGCTCCGCGCTGGCGACTTACACGGTATTTATGGATATGTCGCTCGGGATCACCGGGCCGCTAGCCGGGTTGATGATGGCGTACGCGGGCGTATCGATGATTTACCTGGCGGCGGCGGGGCTGGTGCTCGTGGCGTTGTTGCTGGTCTGGCGGTTAAAAAAATGGCCCCCGGTTACGGAACCGGAGGCCGCATCGTCAGCGGAGTAATTACTGGATGACAAGGGTGTTAATGATGTTTTCCGCCGCGGTCTGCGCCTGCTGCTGATTGTCGGCAGGCAGCGTGACCTGCATCGTCAGCAGTTTGTTGTCGACTTTACCCAGCACGACGGACGAGTAGGCCGTTTGCCCTTTGGCAGAAATAATGCTGTCGAGCTGTTGCAGCGTGTGGCCTTTCAGCTCGATGGATTTGTTGGTCACTACCTGCAATTGCGGGTCGCGGTTGCGCTGCTGATCTTCAAGACGCTTCGCAAGCAGAGATAAATCTTCTTTTGTGTCGTCGCCGACAATCACAATGACCGCTTTCTGCCCGGTGGCATCAGAGTAAACATGCATATTGTTGGCTTGTGTTCCCAGCTTGCCGCTCTGGTCGGTCATGTCCGCCGGCAGAGAGAAGGTGAGTTTGCCGTCCAGCAGGCTGACCGGCTGACCTGACGCGTTGCTTTCCGCATTCGCACCCTGAGCGGGCGCTTTCGTGTCGCTGTTATCACAGGCCGCAAGCCCCATCACCAGCAGGCCAATACCGACATACTTAACCAAATTGCGCATTGACTTCTTCCTTTCGATAAACGGCCATTAATGGCTCATTCAGATATCTTATCACAACCGCAGACGTGAAATTTTACCCCGCCTGCAATGGTGACAATTCAGATTTATCTGTCAGCCTTTTCAATAGCATATTCAGCAAAACGCCGTACATCGGCAGGAAGAAAATCAGGCTGATAAGCACCTTGAAGCTGTAATCGACCAGCGCGATTTCCACCCAGTGCGCCGCCATAAAGGGATCCGGGCTGTGCCAGAAGGCGATGAAAAAGAAGGCGAGCGTGTCGCTGATGTTACCGAACAGCGTCGAGGCAGTCGGCGCCAGCCACCAGTGTCGGCTCTGACGCAGACGGTTAAAGACGTGAACGTCAAGGATTTGCCCCAGCGCATAGGCCATAAAACTGGCGGTAGCGATACGTGCCACGAACAGGTTGAAAGTGCCGAGTGCGGCAAAACCCTGCCATTCTCCCATATAAAACAGCGCCGAAACCACGTACGAAATCAGCAGCGCGGGCACCATCACGGCAAAAATAATGCGTCGGGCCAGCGGCGCGCCAAAAATACGCACGGTTAAATCGGTGGCAAGGAAGATAAAAGGAAAGCTGAACGCGCCCCAGGTGGTGTGAAAACCCAAAATGGTGATTGGCAACTGAACCAGATAGTTACTGGAGGTGATCACCAGCAGATGAAATAGCGAAAGCCAGATCAGCGCGTTTTTGCGCTGCATTACAGAAAACGTTCTCATTGTTGACCTTTTTAGTAGTTGGGGTGAGGGAACCCAATGTATTTCGAGGCAGGATTGTACTGCGTTCTGTGCTGCGATCAATGGCTAATTTTCACGCAATCGTTAACCTCACTTGCATCAGGAATGCGGCAGCGTAAACTAGTGCCGTTTTTTGCAACGTGAGATAACAATGACCGATTCGTTCTCCAGCCCTGACCACACGCTTGATGCGCAAGGGCTCCGCTGTCCTGAACCTGTGATGATGGTGCGCAAAACCGTGCGTACGATGCAGCCTGGCGAAACGCTGTTGATTATTGCCGACGATCCGGCCACCACGCGTGACATCCCTGGTTTTTGTCGCTTTATGGAGCACGAGCTGGTGGCGCAGCAGACTGACGCGTTACCGTATCGTTATCTGCTGCGCAAGGGGCACTGAGCGCGGCTCCTTACGTAGGCCGGGTCAGGCGTAGCCGCCACCCGGCATGCTATTTATCCCTTAATAATCTCAGCGCGTTGGCGGTCACCAGTACCGTCGCGCCGGTATCCGCCAGCACCGCCAGCCACAGCCCGGTAATTCCCAGCAACGTCGTGACCAGGAAAATCGCTTTCAGTCCCAGCGCTATCGTGATGTTCTGACGAATATTGGCGTGGGTGGCGCGGGCAAGGCAAATCATCTGCGCCAGCCCGGTCAGGCGGTTATGCGTTAAGGCGGCGTCGGCGGTTTCCAGCGCCACATCGGTGCCGCTACCCATCGCAATGCCAATGGTGGAAGCTTTCATCGCCGGGGCGTCGTTAATGCCGTCGCCGACCATTGCCAGCGGCGCGCTGGCGTTCAGTGCTGTCACCGCGGTGACTTTATCGGCTGGCAGCAGTCCGGCACGGAAATCGAGCCCCAGCTCTCCGGCAATCGCCGCCGCCGCGCGCGGGTTATCGCCAGTCAGGATCATCCCTTGTACGCCAAGCTGATGCAGCGCATCCACCGCGGCACGGGCATCGTCGCGCAGCGTATCGCGCATCGCCAGAATGCCCAGCAACGCGCTATTGCGAGAAACCATCACTACCGTCTGCCCGGTGCTCTCCAGTGCCTGAATGTGTGCTTCATATTCGCCTGCCGGGAACTTGCCTGCGGCGCAAATCAACACGCGTTCGCCGTTGACCTCCGCTTCAATACCTGACCCTGCCAGCGCACGCTGGTTGGTCGCGTGCGGCAGTATCAACTGGCGCTGCTGCGCTTCCTGTACAATCGCCTGTGCCAGCGGGTGGCTGGAACCCTGTTCAACCGCAGCCGTCAGCGCCAGCAGATCGTTTTCGCTGATATTGTCCGTCGTGATGATAGTGGTGACGCGTGGCTTGCCCACCGTCAGCGTCCCGGTTTTATCAAACGCGACATGTCTGATGCGGCCTAACTGTTCCAGTGCTGCGCCGCCTTTGATCAGCGCCCCGCGTCGGGCGGCAGCGGCAAGACCGGAAGTGATGGCCGCAGGCGTGGAGATCACCAGCGCACACGGGCAACCAATCAACAGCAGCGTTAACCCTTTGTAGATCCACGGCAGCCAGGCAGTGGCGAAAAACAGTGGCGGCACAATAGCGACCAGCAGGGCGACGGCCATGATCGCCGGGGTATAAACCCGGCTGAAGCGGTCAATGAAGCGCTCAATAGGTGCGCGTTTCTCTTCAGCTTCTTCTATCAGACGCAGAATACGGTCGATGGCGCTGTCACCGGGTTCGGAGATCACTTCAAGCTGCACAAGACGGTCGACGCTGGTCGCCCCGGCGGCGACGCTGTCGCCTGCGGTGCGTTCTACCGGCACCGATTCTCCGGTTAATGCGCTTTCATCGAAACTGGCGAAGGGCGAGATCAGTTTACCGTCAGCAGGCAGACGACCGCCTGCTGCGACTTCAATGACATCACCCGGGCGCAGCACGGTCCGGGCGACGGTTTCCCGTTGACCGTCACGCAAACGAATTGCAGTTTCGGGTTTCAGCGCCATCAATGCACTAACGCCCTGACGCGCCCTGCTCGCCGCCCAGCCTTCAAGCCGTTCGCCGATTAAGAACAGCAGCAACACCATTGCCGCTTCTGCCGTCGCGCCAATAAACAGCGCGCCGAGGGCTGCCACGCTCATCAGCGTTTCAATGGCAAACCAGCTGCCGCTCTTCATCAGGCGTAGCGCCTGACGGGCGATAGGATACAACCCGACCAGCGTGGTGGCGATAAAGGCGATGTTGCCCAGTGGATGGTTGAACTGCTCGAGCCCCCAACTGACGGCCATCATGACGATGAGCAGGATCAGCGGCAGGTTTTCCTGTAAACGGGATGGCGCAGGCGCTGCAGGGGCGTCTTCAGTGCGCAGCGAATACCCGGCGCTGGCTACCGCATTTTCCACCTGTGAGCGTACGTCGCCGCTGGCATCGACCAGCAGTTTTTCAGTGGCAAACATCACCTGAACCTGGCTGACGCCGCTGACCTGACGCACTGCTGTTTCGACTTTGCGCGCGCAGGCGGCGCAGTCCATTCCGTCGACCAGCCAACTGTAGCGGGTGCCTGTGGCGGGCATTTCAGCGACTGTCGCCGGGGTATCGCAACTGCCGTCGCAGCAGCATTCATCCACCTTTTCAACGACCGGCGCGATTTTGAATGACGTAAATTGTGGGGCTTTTTTGCCGCCTGTTTCTGGCGTCGACATGGCGTCCTCCGCGAATGATAATTTTCTCATTTACGCGGAGGATACACTCTGGAGTCGACTCCAGAGTCAAGCGCTAATTACAGATAAAGCGAACGAACGATCAGGAAGTGCCCGGCGAAGTAGCAGGCGGCAGCAATTGCGTTGTCCGCTTTAAACCGATAGCGATAGTGGCTGACCATCCAGACGATATTGCCGACCAGCAGCAACCCCGCGCCCAGGAAGCCGGACAACGCCGGACTGGTGGGTCGCAGGAACCACAGTTCGCCCGCAAGCCATACCATCACCAGTGTCATCGCGATAAAGGTCAGCACTGGCATGCGGAACTCTTCCAGTCGGGTCCAGATCACCGCAATCAGCAGCGCACCGATGATGAGCAGCACCAGTGGCAGCGGCCAGAAGAAAGAGAGCGTCATCTGGCTGGCAAAATAGATGGTATACAGAAGGTGCGACAGGAAAAACGCGCCGATGGCATATAACAGCCGCTGGCGGGGTAATAACGTTAGCGCATCGCCCACCAGCGAGGCGCACAGGCCCGCCAGCACCAGATAGCTGATGGTATCGAACATCGGTGCCTGCAGTGCCAACAGCAGAAGCAGGATCAGGGTGACGGGTTTGAAAACCCAGCGTTGCCAGACGGGGCCGCGATACGACGCATCGACGTATAACCAGCCGGATAAACAGACAGCAATAAACGACCAAAGCATAGTAAGTCCCTGTATCTGTTATTGTTGAATGAGCGGTACGCTCAAGGCTCTTCCCTCCAGTGTAGTGCTCCGGGGACAGGGATGACAATGCAAGGGATGTCGCGATATGCTGATTTGCGTAAATTCTTATAGGATTGATGAATGAATAAGATGCCGCTGTTTTTTGTCATTGTGGTGGCGATTATTGTCGTTGCTGCGTCGTTTCGCTTCGTGCAGCAGCGCCGTGAAAAGGCAGACAACGATGCCGCGCCGCTGATGCAAAAGCGGGTAGTGGTGAGCAACAAGCGAGAAAAGGTGCTGAGTGATCGCCGCTCACGCCAGCAGATTGTCGCTCCGGCGGGCAGCAGTCTGCGTTATGACGTCAGTTTCAGACCGGAAAACGGCGGGCTGGAGATGACGTTCCGCCTGAATGAAAAACAGTATCACCAGTTGACCGTGGGTGATAAAGGAATGCTGAGCTACAAAGGGTCAAGGTTTGAGGAATTTACCGCAGACCATTAATCTTCGTAGGCCCGGTAAGCGAAGCGCCACCGGGCATTAGTGTTGACAATAAATATAACTGTGATGTGATTATTTATTCTTCGGCGCCAGAAACCCCGGTTGTATCACTTTTCAGCAAGATATCTTTCACTATTATTTCCTCACGCTGTTATTGGGGCGCTATAAATTCATTTCATAATTTATATATATGAAATGTCTAAATTTATAATTTACGGGAATATATATGAGTCTCCGTGGGGGCGATTATGGAAGGGTATAATGGCTGGGTAAGGAATAATCGTGAAGATATCCTCAGGGGAAATAACTGGCCGCTTGTTCATCGTTTTGAACGCGAAATCAATGCACTTAAAAATAAGCTGGACAGTAATACGCAACACATTATGTTGCTGTCACTTGATGAGGCTCAAGGCATTATTGACGATTTATTACGCAGTAAACCGGTCAGTATCGCCACCACGTATGCCGGTAACATTAAAGATGCAGCTTCGGCTACCAGCAACCTGTCGAAACTCTTCTCTTATCAGCAGGCCGGAAAGATTGTTTTCACGTTAAAAGGGCTTGGGATAAAAGCGACGCAGTATGCGTATCAGGGAAAAATGTATGTGAAGATTACGGGCTATCCTTCTCTACGACGCATTGTTAATGGAACACGTTACCGAATTAATCATCCTGACGTTCTCAAGTTGGGTATTGGCAGTGTCGGGTTTCGAACAGGACTTGTGTCAGGAGCCCGGTTCTGCATCTGGTTTTCGGCATGCTGGAGATTAATCGAGATAATCTTTAGATCCGATCATGATGTCGCAGCATTCCTGGGCAATGTGACAATGGATGTGGCTAAAGTTATTGTGGGCGTTTTTATTACCAGATTTGTTGGAAGTGTTTCCGCGTGGGCTGTATCAACATTTGTAGCGAGCGCGGCCGTTCCGGTTTGGGGAGAAATAGTTTGTGTTGTTGTATTAGGTGTTTATGTCGCCTATAAACTGAATGAATTCGACAACGATCATGTCCTGTCAACTCAACTTATAGATGGTATTAAAAAAGGACTCCAGGAACGACAGAGAATTGAAGAGTGGAACTCCAGAAACGTATCACCATTCGCAAATTCAAACTTGCGTGGAAGTTACTGATATGTATGCGCAAAATTTTCTCGAGAATGTTAAGAAAAGATGTGGTTTATTGCTGGCGATTGCGTGTTATATTGGATTTGCATGGATTGTCTACGATGCGAGTATACCAGCCATTATTGATTTAGTTGAGTCAAGAAGCATCATTTATTTTTTCTGGCCTTGCTTTATTGGGATGTTATTCATCCCTGCTATTTGTTATTTTGTGTTCGTTTTTTCATTTGTTTTTTTTACGAAAACGCTTCAGGCACCTAAGGTTTTAGCAAAAGGGATTACTATCGCCTATCACTATTTTGGTGTGGTGTTTATTATTGGTAACCTCATCTCATTTATCGTTGTTTTTTACCCTCTTGGCACGCATTATGTACTATGTGAGCGCTCCGGGCCTTTTTCAGGTACGTACTACACCAGAACCGAAGAAATTTGCGAGCAGGTGATATACCTTCGCAAGAATAAACCCCCCGAAGCTATTCAGGAGCTAAAAGACGAACTGGATTCTGTAGAACCACATTGAAGTAAAAATCATTCCAGCACTTGATGAAGAAACATAATACGGTTTCGTAGGCCCGGTAAGCGAAGCGCTACCGGGCCAAAACGCACAAATTACTTCTTCATCTGCTCTTTAAATTTCTTCTGCCAGACCAGCAGTTCAAACACCCCAAACAGGAAAATACGGATCTTCTCCCAGGTAGTCATTTTTGGGCCGTCTTTCGGCAACGTCGTTTTCAGCAGCGCCATTTGCATGCCGTGCATCAGCACCATAAACACCAGTGCGACATTAACAAAAATATTCAGCGGACGCGGAAACGGCTGCACCAGATTCAGTAGCAGAAACGCCCAGACAAACAGCATCAGCAGGCGTCCTAAATTAATCAGCATCGTTTTCTCCTTGCGTTTCCCGATGATACAAACGGTAAGCGACCTGTCCCGCCACTTTTTCCCGATGCAAATCCCAACTGGCAGGCACCGGCGGTAAACCGTTTTCTACTTCACTTTCGACATAGATCAACGCGTCGTCAGCCAGCCAGCCGTTGCTTTCAAGCAGATGCAGCGTCTCCTCCAGCAGCCCTTTACGAAAAGGCGGATCAATGAACACAACATCGTGCGGTGTGCCCGGTTGCGCCAGCCAGTTCAGTGAATTGGTATTCACGACATGAGCGTTGTTTGCTTTCAGTGTGGCAAGATTTTTCTGTAATTGCCGGGAAACGTCGCGATCCATTTCCAGTAGCGTGGCGCTGGCGGCATAACGGGAGAGGGCTTCAAGCCCCAGCGCGCCACTGCCGGCAAAACAATCGAGACACCGCGCATCGACCATATGCGGTGCAAGCCAGTTAAACAGGGTTTCACGGACCCGGTCGGTCGTCGGGCGCAAGCCGGGGCTGTCCGGAACCGGTAGCTTCCGACCGCGCCATTGCCCGCCGATAATGCGGATCTGGCCGCTGCCCGCGTGATTAGGTTTCTTCATTTTATTGCTCAGTTCACTCTTTTCCCCTGCTATTCTAGCGATGAGAGGCGGTTGGCGAAACCTTAATGCGGTGATGCGCGTTAAGTTAAGTGGTAGACTACACCGCTAAATTATTATTTTTTTCAGCCCCCTGTTTGCGATAAGGCGGCTGTGCCATGAATCAACAGCGAGGAGTGTGGTCGCCAATGGCAAAAGAGAAAAAACGTGGCCTGTTTTCCTGGCTGGGCTTTGGCCAGAAAGAGCAGGCGCAGGAAACCAATGTTGAACAGCAGGCAGACGAACAGCAGGCGCTAGCGGAAGAACAACAAGAAGAAACGACTGTTGAGCCTGTGGTTGACGAAGTTGCTGAGGATGTCGCTGACATCGGGGCGGAAGAAACGCCCCATAGTAAAGCAGAAATCGAGGCGTTCGCCGACGATGTGGTCGGGGTGACGGAAGAGATCGTCGAAAGCGAAAAACCGCAGCCGGTGGACGTACCTGTGGCTGAGGTTGTTGAAGACGAACCGACGACGCAGGTTGACGTCGCGCATGAAGAATTGCCGTTGCCGGAAGATGACCAACCGGTGATATCGGACGACGAACTGGAAGCACAGGCGCTGGCGGCGGCTGATGCGGCGGAAAACGCCATCGATGGTGACGCTGAACCGGTAGCGGACGTTGCCCCACAGGAGCAGGAAAAACCCACCAAAGAGGGCTTTTTCTCGCGACTGAAACGCAGCCTGTTAAAGACCAAAGAAAATCTTGGTTCCGGATTTATCAGTCTGTTCCGTGGCAAAAAAATCGACGATGATCTGTTTGATGAGCTGGAAGAGCAACTGCTGATTGCCGATGTCGGTGTGGAAACGACCCGTAAGATCATCACCAATCTGACCGAAGGCGCGACCCGCAAACAGCTTCGCGATGCTGAAGCGCTGTACGGTCTGCTGAAAGACGAGATGGGCGATATCCTCGCTAAAGTGGATGAACCGCTGAACATTGAAGGCAAAACACCGTTTGTTATTCTGATGGTTGGCGTTAACGGCGTGGGTAAAACCACCACCATCGGCAAACTGGCGCGTCAGTTCGAACAGCAGGGCAAATCGGTAATGCTGGCGGCAGGCGATACCTTCCGCGCCGCCGCCGTTGAGCAACTGCAGGTCTGGGGGCAGCGCAACAATATACCGGTGATTGCGCAGCACACCGGCGCTGATTCCGCCTCGGTGATTTTCGATGCTATTCAGGCCGCGAAAGCGCGCAATATCGATGTGCTTATCGCCGATACCGCCGGGCGTTTGCAGAACAAATCGCATCTGATGGAAGAGCTGAAGAAGATCGTCCGGGTGATGAAAAAACTCGACGAAGAGGCACCGCATGAAGTGATGCTGACCATCGACGCCAGCACCGGGCAGAATGCCATTAGCCAGGCAAAACTGTTCCACGAAGCGGTTGGCCTGACCGGGATCACATTGACCAAGCTTGACGGCACCGCGAAAGGCGGGGTGATCTTCTCCGTCGCCGATCAGTTCGGCATTCCGATCCGCTACATCGGCGTCGGCGAACGTATAGAGGACTTACGTCCGTTTAATGCGGGCGATTTTATTGAGGCACTTTTTGCCCGAGAGGACTAACAATGATTCGCTTTGAACATGTCAGCAAGGCCTATCTCGGTGGGAGACAAGCGCTGCAGGGGGTGACATTCCACCTGCAACCGGGCGAGATGGCGTTCCTGACCGGCCATTCCGGCGCGGGGAAAAGTACATTGCTCAAGCTGATCTGTGGGATTGAGCGCCCGAGCGCCGGAAAAATCTTGTTTAGCGGCCACGACATCACGCGGCTGAAAAACCGCGAAGTGCCGTTTCTGCGGCGTCAGATTGGCATGATTTTCCAGGATCACCACCTGCTGATGGACAGAACCGTCTATGACAACGTGGCGATCCCGCTAATCATCGCTGGTGCCAGCGGTGATGACATCCGTCGACGTGTATCCGCGGCGCTGGACAAAGTCGGACTGCTTGATAAAGCGAAAAGTCTCCCGATTCAGCTTTCCGGCGGTGAGCAACAGCGCGTGGGCATCGCCCGTGCGGTGGTGAATAAACCGGCCGTCCTGCTGGCGGATGAACCTACCGGTAACCTGGATGAGGTGCTTTCGGAAGGTATTCTGCGCCTGTTTGAAGAGTTCAACCGCGTGGGGGTCACGGTGCTGATGGCGACGCACGACCTGGGGCTGATCTCCAGTCGTTCCTATCGCATGCTGACGCTGAGTGACGGGCATTTGCATGGAGGCCATAGTGAATAAACGCGAGGCAATGAATCATATCCGGCGGTTCAGCAATCGCTTTGACCGCGTCCGCTCCTCTGGCAGTGGGCAGGGCGATGGCAACCGTAATGCGCCAAAGCGCGCCAGGGCATCGACGAAGCCTAACTCCCGTAAAACCAACGTCTTTAATGAGCAGGTGCGCTATGCCTGGCAGGGCGCGTTGCAGGATCTGAAAAGCAAGCCGCTGGCGACGTTCCTGACGGTTATGGTTATCGCTATCTCCCTGACGCTGCCGAGTGTCTGCTATATGGTTTACAAGAACGTCAGCAGCGCAGCGGCACAATATTATCCTTCGCCGCAGATCACCGTGTATCTGGACAAAGCGCTGGATGACGACGCCGCCGCGCAGGTTGTGGCGCAACTGCAGGCCGAGCAGGGGGTTGAGAAAGTCAATTATCTCTCGCGTGAAGAGGCGCTGGGCGAATTCCGTAACTGGTCAGGTTTTGGCGGCGCGCTGGATATGCTGGAAGAGAATCCGCTGCCCGCGGTTGCGGTGGTGATTCCGAAACTGGATTTTCAGAGTACCGGGTCGCTGAATACGCTACGTGATCGCGTGTCGCGCGTTCACGGTGTGGATGAGGTGCGCATGGATGACAGCTGGTTCGCGCGTCTGGCGTCGTTAACCGGCCTGGTCGGTCGCGTGTCGGCGATGATCGGCGTGCTGATGGTCGCGGCGGTTTTCCTTGTCATCGGCAACAGCGTGCGTCTGAGCATCTTTGCCCGTCGCGATACCATTAACGTGCAGAAGTTGATTGGCGCAACGGACGGATTCATCCTGCGGCCTTTCCTCTATGGTGGCGCGCTGCTGGGTTTCTCTGGCGCGTTTTTGTCCCTCATTTTGTCTGAAATTCTGGTGATGCGACTGTCGTCGGCGGTGACCGAAGTGGCCACCGTTTTTGGGACCCAGTTCGAGCTAAGCGGCCTGTCGTTTGATGAGTGCCTTCTGTTACTGCTGGTCAGCGCAATGATTGGCTGGGTGGCGGCGTGGCTGGCGACCGTACAACATTTACGCCACTTTACGCCCGAATAAAAAAATTCTGATATACTCTTTCCCTGCATCGAAAATCGCTCTGCAGGGAAGAGTCCCTGTTGCTCTCTTCCCTCGCATTATCATTTCCGTGTCACATTTTGTGCGTAATTTACCCACAAGGTTGCAATGAACTTGTGGATAAAATCACTGTCTGATAAAAGAGTGAATGCTAATCTCGTTGCTCATAAGTTCTGGCATGCTCGTTGCCTCTAAGAGGGACGGTACAGCTCAGAAGATACGAATTGAGAGGATTTGAATGACCAAAGAAATGCAAAATTTAGCTTTAGCCCCCGTTGGTAACCTGGAATCTTATATCCGGGCTGCGAACGCATGGCCGATGTTGTCGGCTGATGAAGAGCGGGCACTGGCTGAAAGGCTGCATTACCAGGGCGATCTGGAAGCAGCTAAAACGCTGATCCTGTCACACCTGCGCTTTGTTGTTCACGTTGCTCGTAATTATGCGGGCTATGGCCTGCCGCAGGCTGACCTGATCCAGGAAGGCAATATCGGTCTGATGAAGGCCGTGCGTCGCTTCAACCCGGAAGTGGGTGTGCGTCTGGTCTCCTTCGCGGTTCACTGGATCAAAGCAGAAATTCACGAATATGTGCTGCGAAACTGGCGTATCGTGAAGGTCGCCACCACCAAAGCACAGCGTAAATTGTTCTTTAACCTGCGCAAAACCAAGCAGCGTCTGGGCTGGTTTAACCAGGATGAAGTGGAAATGGTTGCCCGCGAACTGGGCGTTTCCAGCAAAGATGTGCGTGAAATGGAGTCGCGTATGGCGGCACAAGACATGACCTTTGACATGTCGTCGGATGACGAGTCCGACAGCCAGCCGATGGCACCGGTGCTCTATCTGCAGGATAAATCCTCTAACTTTGCTGACGGCATTGAAGAGGATAACTGGGAAGATCAGGCTGCCAACAAACTGACTCACGCGATGGAAGGTCTCGACGCGCGTAGCCAGGATATCATTCGCGCACGCTGGCTGGACGAAGAGAACAAATCCACGCTGCAGGAGCTGGCCGATCGCTACGGTGTTTCCGCCGAGCGCGTGCGACAGCTTGAAAAGAACGCGATGAAAAAACTGCGCGCTGCGATCGAAGCGTAATCGTATCGCAAATACAGGCCGGGTATGGCGTAGCCGCCACCCGGCTTTATTTTTTTATACAACTCAGCAGCACTTTAAACGCCCCTTCCATCTCTTCTTCTTTCATCGCAGCAAACCCCATCAGCAAACCTCGCATCGCCGTTTTTTTCAGGTAATAGCGTGAGAGCGGACGCACCAGCACCCCCTTTTCATTCGCCGCGCGGGCAATCGCCACGTCGTCGCTATCGTCGTCGAGTTTCAGCACGAGGTGTAAACCGGCGTTGTCGTTGAAATCACTGAGCGCTTCTTTTCCCAGATACGCCACAATCAACCCTGCCAGCCGCTGGCGTCGGCGGGCGTACAGCAGGCGCATACGGCGAATGTGGGCGGTGTAATGCCCTTCGGCGATAAATTCCGCCAGCGTGGCCTGATCCAGCAGCCGCCCGCCGCGATACAGCTCCACATGGGCGGTTTTTAGCGTTTGCGCCAGTACCTGCGGCAACACGACATACCCCAGGCGCAGCCCGGGCCACATCGTTTTACTGAACGTCCCGGTGTAGATGACCGGCGCGTCTTCCACCAGCCCCTGTAATGCCGGAATGGGCTGGCCGGAGAAGCGAAACTCGCTGTCGTAATCATCCTCAACAATCCAGCTACCGGTCTGATGGGCGAGTGCGAGCAAACGCTGGCGACGCTCCAGGCTCATAACACAGCCGAGCGGATACTGGTGCGAAGGGGTGACGAATATTAGCCGCGGCGGTGTTTCGACGCGCTCAGGTGGGTTCATCCCGCTCTTATCAACCGCGATCGCCTGCAACTCTATGCCGTTCATCTGCAGCACATTGCGAATTCCCCAGTAGGCAGGCTCTTCAATCCAGGCGTGATCGCCCGGGTTACACAACATGCGAGACACCAGATCAATAGCCTGATGAATGCCTTCGGTAATGAGGATTTGATCCGGCATGCAGCGCACCGAGCGCGCTACGCGCAGATACTCCATCAGTGCTTGTTGTAGCGCCGGACTGCCGCCGGACGGGCTATAAGAAAACTGCATTGGTAGTGGTTTGCGGCTAACGTGATGATGGATTTTACGCAACAGCGTATGCGGGAACTCGCTGACGTCGGGAATGCCCGGCAGAAATGCGCCCCACTGACGCGGGCTGGCGCTGCTATGCTCAAGGAGGCGCTGACCGCGTTGCGAGAACGTCACACTACGTGTTTTACGGGCACCCTCAGCACAGGGCTGAGACGCAAACAACAGGCTGTCCGGCACCGTCTGCGCCACAAAGGTGCCACTGCCAGACCAGGAAACAATATAGCCTTCGGCTCCCAGCTGTTCGTAAACGGTAAGGACCGTGTTTCGCGAAAGTTTAAGCTGTGCGGCGAGATCGCGCGAGGGGGGTAAACGGCTCTGCGGCGGCAGGCTGCCATCAAGAATTGACAGTCGGATCGCATTATAGAGCTTCTTATGTAATTTTCCTTCGCGCTGCTCATCCATCCGCAGCTGCAGGAGATCGCACACTAAAGAACGCAATTGGATCCCTAAATTATTCGAAACTGGTACTCGATTATAGGACCGCTTAAGGGGTAAAACCGTGACATTGTTTCAAAGTTGTTAATACTGACCGAATCAATGATGGGGAACAGCAGCATGAAAAATAGCGAACTGAATCAGCGTCGTTTACAGGCAACGCCGCGCGGTGTGGGTGTGATGTGCGATTACTATGCGCAACAGGCTGAGAACGCCACGCTGTGGGATACCGATGGGAATGAAGTTATCGATTTTGCCGCCGGGATTGCTGTACTGAACACCGGTCATCGCCATCCGAAAGTAGTTGCGGCAATTGAAAAACAGCTTCAGGCCTTCACACATACCGCTTACCAGATCGTTCCTTATGAAAGCTATGTCGCGCTGGCTGAGCGCATTAACGCGCTGGCACCGATTGCGGGCCCGGCGAAAACGGCGTTTTTCACCACCGGTGCCGAAGCCGTTGAGAACGCGGTGAAAATTGCCCGTGCGTATACCCGCCGCCCTGGCCTTATCACCTTTGGCGGTGGCTTCCATGGTCGTACTTTTATGACCATGGCGCTGACCGGCAAAGTGGCACCGTATAAGATCGGTTTTGGTCCGTTCCCGGGTTCGGTGTATCACGGTGTCTATCCCAATGCCGCGCATGGCGTGACCACTGCCGATGCGCTGAAGAGTCTGGATCGGATTTTCAAAGCGGATATCGCGCCTGATCAGGTTGCGGCGATCATTCTTGAGCCGGTGCAGGGCGAGGGCGGTTTCAACGTTGCACCCGCCGATTTCATTCAGGGGCTGCGCGCACTGTGCGACACTCACGGTATTTTGCTGATCGCTGACGAAGTGCAGACCGGTTTTGCCCGTACCGGTAAACTATTCGCCATGCAGCACTACGACGTGAAGCCGGATCTGATGACAATGGCGAAAAGCCTGGCGGGTGGGATGCCACTTTCCGGCGTGGTAGGTCGTGCAGAAGTGATGGACGCGCCAGCGCCTGGCGGACTGGGCGGTACCTATGCGGGTAACCCGCTGGCGGTGGCGGCAGCGCATGCCGTGCTGGACGTAATTGAAGAAGAGAACCTGTGCCAGCGCGCCAGTCAGCTCGGTCAGCATCTGACAGAAGTCCTGAATAAAGCCAGACCGGAGTGCGCCTGGATCACCGACATCCGCGTGCAGGGGTCAATGGTGGCGGTGGAATTTAACGATCCACAGACCGGACAGCCTTCACCGGAATATACTCGTCAGTTCCAGGAAAAAGCGATGAAAGAGGGGCTGTTGCTACTGAGTTGCGGCGTGTATGGCAACGTCATCCGCTTCCTCTATCCGCTCACGATCCCGGATGAGCAGTTCCGCAAAGCGCTTGATATCATTTACCGCTCGCTGACCCGATAAACCACCGCCGCTCTTCGGAGCGGCTTTTTTTAATAGTTATATTGAAATTTCATTGTCTTATTAGTAACCAGATTTTATATTTCTGGCTATTTTATTACCATCTATCTTCAGGACGATACGATTTGAATTGGGGATGATGTCATTTTTCTGACTTTCATCATACAATAATGATGAATTTGAATTGTTTTTTAATTCGGATTCTAATGGGTAGATCTGTTCAATATCATGTACTGTATTATTATAGAATTTTTTCCCATAACCATAAAGAGGTTCTCCCTTACATATGCTCGTCTGTGCAAATGCATAAGAAGAAAATAATATAAAAAGTAATGGCAATATATGTTTGATTGATGGTTTCATAATGATTAAATGCGTGACTTATAAAAGTTAATGTTCTATTGCAACAGATTGCTTACAGCCTTAATAATCATCGTTCAATCAACAGCTTTGTTGTCATACAACGATTTAACTTTGTCACCATTTATTTTTAGATGTACTTGGTTGGTTTGAAATCGCATACAATGGCAACATTAAAAAACGGTAAATGTTTTTTTTGGGCAATATGCTAAATGTCATTTTGTTCTTACTGGATTTACTGAATGTTATCATTTAGTAATCGATATCTTATATAGAAGGTGACTGAATTTGCTTATAACAAATCACCTCTGCTATTTTATTTATCAATGACAATAATATCAGTTTCTTCTCTGCCTGTATCCCGGTGCATTGCGTACAAACAGTTTCTAGTATATGGGAAGAAAAAAACTCCATCTTTTTTCTGTATTCCTGTCATTAATATAATTCCATTTTCAATGCTATTTTGACCTTCTAAAGTTGTGATTTTTACTCCATTAAAGAGTAAATTTTTGAGTTTTCAACTAATATTCTATTTGTTATTTGAATGTTTCATATGCTTTTTCTAATGTAGAGTTTTCTAACAGTCCTTTATTATCAAAATGACAGTTTATTTTTTTTAAAGAAGAAGCAAGTGAGCCAAAGTCTTTTACCTGTTGCCATTTATGCTTTACGTCTTTTTTTAAAATAACATCCTGAACATCTAAGGCTTCATCTGTTCCAATTAAATATCCATCAGCATCCTGAGCCGCTCCGCAAAAATAGGCAAAAGATGAAGTTGCACATAGTCTCTTAACAACAAATTTATCATATACCCCCACTCTGAGGGTATTCAATATTGCCATTCGTTCCGGATCTTTCTTTGTAAGGTCTTTACATACCTGGTTTTCATTAATGGGCGTTAAGATAAAGTTCTTTAGTCGTCCACTATTTAATCGACATTCAATGTTCTCAAAAGTCGAAAATGAATTAAAATTCGCCACATCTTTCCAGCCATCATTTTCATCTTTTCTTATAATCATATCATACACCTCGACTTTTCCATCTGAAGCAACGAGATCCCCTTCCTGATCGACGGCCACTCCACAAAAATACGTGTAGTTTTTATAATTTTCCATAATTTCAATTGATAATTTAGCATGTTCTAAGTAGCTGTATTTATTTTTGATATAACGCAAGGCACTTTCATCAATGCTTGCAATAGCAGAAAGCGAAAATAAAGATAGTAATATTCCTATTTTAATTTGAAAAGTCATGATTCACTTCCATCAGTTGTTATATCAATATTCAAACTGGCATTGAAGTCGTCAGCATTTCCTGTAACGAGTTCTTCACTAACAAGATCATGCTCAGCAAGCATAAAATAAGTGGTTGGTACATATAAGCCAACCAGTCCACGGAGACTTCTATCAACAAAATTAATAGAGTCACTTTGATTCCCACCCAAAACTATAATATTTCCTGGCGTCTGATCGGAATTTGCAACAACAAAACAGACATGTCCTCCTTTCTTTCGCTTGAAACATGCTATTGCGCCATATACTGGAGAATCTATTTTTTTAAAATTTATCGAATCAGTCGAAAATGATAAGGCCCGAGCGGGTTTATTACTTTTTTTGTATGCTGGATTAGCGCTTATAAGACAATAATTAACGAAGGAAGCACACCAAGCGTTATTATCACCAACCAAAGAGGGTAAATTTATACCGATCTCCTTATGATAATTGGTTGAGCGAGAGATCTCTGTTTCATATTTCCCTGCCCAAAGTTTTGCCTGTTCTAGCGCGATTTTCATCCATGGGGCCTGTTCTGCACTGTTACCAACGTTCGCCTGCGGATATCCTTTATCAGAAGTCCCTGTCGGGACTGCCTGTGTACCACGCTGAGCAGATGTGACTTCCTGCGGTTTACTGATGCCATCCGGTATTTTGAGTTGCTGCCCTACGGAAATCACATTCACATCTTTAATACCATTCAAATCTGCCAGTCTTTTCACTGTAGTCCGTAAATCTCTGGCAATCCTGCCGAGCGTATCTCTTTTTTTACGGTGTATATCGTGGTTGTTTTCTCTCCTTCTCCATGAATATCTGTTTTTGCCGTAAAAATCTGAAAATTTTTCAACAGTAATACGTTCTGACTTGCTGTTCCCGCCGTAGCCGAGTAAACAATGTCCTCTGTTCCATCAGGACCAGCACCAATAATTTCTATCTTGTTTCTGCCCGGCAGATGAGCAATTGGTGGCAGCTCTCCATATTGATTCGTACTCCATTCATAGGTGCACTGATCAATAACAACCTTTACTTTTTCATTAGCCAGCGGTTTGTTACCATCTGAAATTGTAATGTTTGTCGCCTGAATGACATTCTCTTGTTGTGTCTCCTCTTTATTATAATAACCCTCCATCTGCTTAATCGCTTCCATAACGCGTTCAAGGGTTACATTATCCATATCCCGTATATAATCATCTGCATTAACCACGGCTTTTCTGACGATAAACCTGGTGTATTTCTCCGGGTCATTTCCGTCTCCTGTCGGGGCGTAAGCCCGGGCAACGTCTCTGACCATTGAATCTTTATAGGATACTCGCAGTAATTTTTTTAACGCCTTCCATCCCGTGTCATAATCCGGGAAAATCATAAAGCGGCCACTTTTTGTATCGCCTGTACCGATTTTTAGCGCATTACAGACAGATGTCCTTGATGGTCTGATATTCCCGGGGTTAAAAAAGCGCCAGCATATTGTACCACCACTGCGTAAATACCGGGCACCGTCTTCCGCAACGAACTCAACGGTCAGTAAATCCCTGTCGTGTTTTGCACGAATATATTTCATTTTTATCATTCTCCCGAATATTTCACAGAACTGGTTGCCTCAGTGCATTGCAGTCACTCATCGCCGTTAATATTACCGACAATATTTTCAATCAGCGCTGATGGCAGGAAATTGCCTTCGTCATCGTCCAGTTTATCGAGATAAGGGTCTGCATAGGGCGTATTGTTGTCTGCTGCCTCTTCGGAAATGCCATCTCCTGCACTGCTGATTACCGCCAGTTCCTGAATTGCCCAGCTTTCCTCACCAACGGTTAATCTGAACTCATCCGGTTTATCTGATTTAACCCGGGGTGTGCGGCCATCCTCACTGAGAGCGCCCTGAGAGATAATATCGCCAGCCCTATTCTGCAAAATGTAAGACTGACCGACACAATATTCCGGCAAAGCAAATCTCAGGCTCTGTTGCGCCTGTTCTTTCTCCTCTTCAGGTGCTGGTTGCTCCTCAGCATTGTTCTGTGCCTCCCTTTCATCATCTCCGGACGAAGCATCTGCAATGCCATCGTCCTTTTTCATCGCCAGAGCTCCGGGCAGCAATGGCTGAACCGCTGTCCCCGGACTCCCTCCGCTGTTCAGGTTGATGAGCGGTCCGCTGATATCCACCCCGCCCGGGTGTATCACAATGAACGAACTTCCCGACTGCAGGGTAATCTGACTGTTACTGCTCAGCACAATCTCACCCTGCGCACTGAACCCCAGCGCGCCGGACACCTTCTGTGCCAGGTCCCCCTTCACCGTCAGGCTGAGGTTCCCCTTTACCTGACTGAGATGGTCACCCGTGGTGCTGTGCTCCTGTTTCCCCTCCACCGTGACCTTTCTGTCCCGGGCCACATACAGCGATTCGTCATTGCCCGTGCGGATGAGATGGTCCTTGCTGACCGTCAGTGTCCGGTCATTCCGTACCGTGAGTCTCTGGTCGTGGGCCACCGTTACCGTCTGGTCATTGCCTCCGGCATTCTCCTTACCCACCGTCACCGTCTGCCCCAGTCCCACGGTAATCTGCTGGTTATTGCCGATGGTTTCGGTATGGTCCACCTTCACCTCCGTGGTGCGGTTGTTCAGTACCTCAGTGTCCATGTTCTTCTGTGCATGCAGGTACAGCTGTTCATTCCCGGTCGCATCCTCAAACCGCAGTTCATTAAAGCCGCTGCCCTTATAT
>NZ_JMTB01000094.1 GCF_000734965.1 Trabulsiella guamensis ATCC 49490 | reverse complement strand
TAATGACATACCGGCGTCCCTGAACTATTCATGGTATCAGTGTGGGAGGTTAATTCATTGATAACATGAATAAAAACAATGCGTTACAAGATGATGGCGAATGCTGGCACGGGGAGTGTCCGGAGAATGTGAGCGGGATCACGAAGGGAAATGTTTGGTTCAGGTGATTTTAGCGTTCAGAGGCAGTTTTAGTGTCTGCTGTTACCCCTTCCCCTGTAAAAAAATCGTCAAATTTCGCCTGTCAAATACTGAAAAATGGGGTATGTTTTAGCAGAGTATGCTGCTGAAGCGCGGGCGGTAGACATAAAACTGAAATAAAGCGCTAAAAAACAACATCACAACAAATGCAATCACCATAAACAATGGGGAATCTCAGGATGAAAATGAAGGGTAAAGCGTTACTGGCAGGATGTATCGCGTTGGCGTTCAGTCAGATGGCGCTGGCAGAAGACATCAAAGTCGCCGTGGTCGGTGCGATGTCCGGCCCGGTTGCGCAATATGGCGATCAGGAATTTACCGGTGCTGAGCAGGCGGTTGCGGATATCAATACTAAGGGCGGTATCAAAGGCAACAAACTTGTTATCACCAAATATGATGATGCCTGCGACCCGAAACAGGCAGTGGCGGTAGCGAACAAAGTGGTTAACGACGGCATTAAGTATGTTATCGGTCACCTTTGCTCCTCTTCCACCCAGCCAGCGTCTGATATCTATGAAGACGAAGGCATTCTGATGATCACACCGGCAGCGACGGCGCCTGAGCTGACCGCGCGCGGTTATAACCTGGTACTGCGCACCACTGGTCTTGACTCTGATCAGGGCCCGACTGCCGCAAAATATATTCTTGAGAAAGTGAAACCGCAGCGCATTGCTATCGTTCACGATAAGCAGCAGTACGGTGAAGGCCTGGCCCGTGCGGTACAGGACGGTCTCAAGAAAGGCAACGCCAACGTGGTGTTCTTTGATGGTATCACCGCGGGCGAGAAAGATTTCTCCACCCTGGTGGCACGTCTGAAGAAAGAAAATATCGACTTCGTCTACTACGGCGGCTATCACCCGGAAATGGGCCAAATTCTGCGTCAGGCGCGTGCTGCGGGTCTGAAAACGCAGTTTATGGGGCCGGAAGGCGTGGCTAACGTTTCACTGTCTAACATCGCCGGTGATTCTGCGGAAGGCATGCTGGTAACCAAGCCGAAGAACTACGATCAGGTTCCGGCGAACAAACCAGTGGTAGATGCGATTAAAGCGAAGAAACAGGATCCGAGCGGCGCGTTCGTCTGGACGACCTATGCAGCGCTGCAGTCACTGTCAGCCGGTCTGAACCAGTCTGACGATCCGGCAGAAATCGCCAAATGGCTGAAAGCCAACAGCGTTGACACCGTAATGGGGCCGCTGTCCTGGGATGAGAAAGGCGACCTGAAAGGCTTTGAGTTCGGTGTTTTCACCTGGCATGCTAACGGCACCGCAACAGACGCTAAATGAGAGTAGTGCCGGGTGGCGGCGTCGCCTTACCCGGCCTGCACTGAGTCTGGAAAAATGGGGAGAGAGCCCGGTTAACGCCGGGCTTTTTTATCGCTTCTCCCAGCCGCCTTTCTGCGCCGTGAAATCCAGCGCCTGCATGAATGCCGCCATCACACCGCGATCTTCAACGCCAACGTCTGCCATCCACCAGCTGGAGATGCCAGGGTTGTCGCGCAGCACTTCTTCCACCAGATATTGCCCCACGCCACGGCGGCGAGTGACGTCACGCACGCGCAGAGAATCCAGCGCTCCTTCAGTGCCGCTCAGGGTCACGCGAACCGCCGCCAACAGACGGTCGTTAAAACGGGCAGCATAAATACGGTGTAATTCATCAAGCGCTAATGACGCTTCGGTGTATTCCGGCCAGATTTTCCCCAGATCGATTTTGTCCTGCTCGCTCAGGGTATGGAGGCGGATGATGGTCAGTTTCATTCAAAGCTTTCCTGTGACAACGGTCAGGAAAGTGTACTCAATTTCTCATTCGTGGGGGGCCTGTTTTTTATTCATTCATTAGCCGATTAATTTTTACTTCATTAACGATGCAGATTTATCCATTAGGGATCGAAAAAGAAGCAGCATTTTAGCCTGATGGGTAGTGAATTGTTCGGCTTTATATGCCGTTATATTATGCTGTCACGCGGACTTTTTTTGTTTATCTCTCGATTATTTCAGAATATTATCTTTCCTTAATCGACTGAAAAATAGAGATTTTGATCTGAATTTCAGTAAAAAATGACTCTAAACCATTAAAGAAACTGGTAAAAATAGTATTGTGCAATAAAAATACAGCATGGTTTTTAACCAGATAATTACAAGAAATTCACAGACATCACGAACGGGGTTTGAAAAATGAAAAGGAACGCGAAGACAGTGATCGCGGGGATGGTTGCACTGGCAATGTCACAGGCTGCGATGGCAGAGGAAATTAAAGTGGCGGTTGTTGGTGCGATGTCCGGCCCGGTGGCTCAATGGGGCGATATGGAATTCAACGGTGCACGTGAAGCCATCAAAAACATCAATGCCAATGGCGGCATCAAAGGCGACAAACTGGTCGGCGTTGAATATGACGACGCGTGCGATCCGAAGCAGGCCGTTGCCGTCGCCAACAAAGTGGTTAACGACGGCATTAAGTACGTCATCGGCCATCTTTGCTCCTCTTCCACACAACCTGCGTCTGACATTTATGAAGACGAAGGCATTCTGATGATTTCACCGGGCGCGACCAATCCGGAGCTGACCCAGCGTGGCTATCAGTTCATTATGCGTACCGCCGGACTTGACTCTTCCCAGGGGCCGACGGCGGCGAAATACATCCTTGAAAAGGTGAAACCGCAGCGTATTGCGATCATCCATGACAAGCAGCAATACGGCGAAGGGCTGGCGCGTTCGGTCCAGGACGGCCTGAAACAGGGGGGCGCCAATGTGATCTTTTTTGACGGCATCACTGCCGGGGAAAAAGATTTCTCCGCCCTCGTCTCTCGTCTGAAGAAAGAGAATATCGATTTTGTCTACTACGGCGGTTATTACCCGGAAATGGGGCAGATGTTACGCCAGGCGCGTTCAATCAACCTGAAAACCCAGTTTATGGGACCGGAAGGCGTGGGTAACGCGTCACTGTCCAATATCGCGGGCGATGCCGCAGAGGGCATGCTGGTAACCATGCCGAAACGCTATGACCAGGATCCGGCAAACAGCGCTATCGTCAACGCACTGAAAGCAGAGAAAAAAGATCCGAGTGGTCCTTACGTCTGGATCACCTACGCCGCCGTGCAGTCGCTGGCAACCGCCATGGATCGTACGGGTAGCAAAGAACCACAGGATCTGATTAAGGATCTGAAAGCGCACGGGGCAGATACCGTGATTGGGCCGCTGAACTGGGATGAAAAAGGCGATCTGAAGGGATTTGAGTTTGGAGTTTTCCAGTGGCATGCCGACGGTTCGTCAACCGCAGCCAAATGATTATCCCGTTCTGTAGGGTTGAAAAGGTTACTTTATGTCCGAGCAGTTCCTCTATTTTTTGCAGCAGATGTTTAACGGCGTCACGCTGGGAAGCACCTATGCGCTAATCGCCATCGGCTACACCATGGTGTACGGCATTATCGGCATGATCAACTTCGCCCATGGCGAGGTCTATATGATCGGCAGTTATGTCTCGTTCATGATCATCGCTGCGCTCATGATGCTGGGTATTGACGCCAGCTGGTTGCTGATTGCCGCCGGTTTTATTGGTGCGATTATCATCGCCAGCGCCTACGGCTGGAGCATCGAGCGGGTGGCTTATCGTCCGGTGCGCAGCTCCAAGCGTCTTATCGCCCTGATCTCCGCCATCGGGATGTCTATCTTCCTGCAAAACTACGTCAGCCTGACGGAAGGCTCACGTGATATCGCTTTGCCGAACCTGGTTGACGGTCAGTGGGTGGTGGGAAGCAGCGAACATTTCTCTGCCTCCATCACCACAATGCAGTTGGTTATCTGGGTCGTGACGTTTATCGCGATGCTGGCGTTGACGGTGTTCATTCGCTACTCGCGTATGGGCCGCGCATGTCGTGCTTGCGCAGAAGACCTGAAAATGGCGAGCCTGCTCGGTATTAATACTGACCGCGTCATCGCGCTGACCTTTGTGATCGGCGCGGCGATGGCTGCGGTGGCGGGTGTGCTGCTCGGGCAATTCTACGGCGTTATCAACCCGTACATTGGTTTTATGGCAGGGATGAAAGCCTTTACCGCTGCGGTTCTGGGCGGGATCGGCAGTATTCCTGGGGCGATGATCGGCGGGCTGATCCTCGGCGTGGCGGAAGCGCTCTCTTCTGCGTATCTGAGTACCGAATATAAAGATGTGGTGTCGTTTGCGCTGCTGATTCTGGTGCTGCTGGTGATGCCGACCGGCATCCTGGGTCGCCCGGAGGTAGAAAAAGTATGAAATCGATGCATTTTGCGATGGCGCTGCTTTCTGCAGTCCTGTTTTTCGTACTGGCCGGTGTGTTCATGGGCGTACAGTTGGGGCTGGACGGCACCAGACTGATCGTTGGCTCAGCCTCGGACATTCGCTGGCAGTGGGTGTTTATCGGCACCGCGGTGGTCTTTTTCTTTCAGTTGCTGCGCCCGCTGTTTACTCATGCTCTGAAAGGCGTCTCCGGGCCGAAGTTTATTCTGCCGGCGATTGATGGTTCGACGGTAAAACAGAAGCTGTTTCTGATTGCGTTGCTGGTGATTGCCGTCGCCTGGCCGTTTATGGTCTCGCGCGGTACGGTGGATATCGCCACGCTGACGATGATTTACATCATTCTCGGTCTCGGCCTGAACGTCGTGGTGGGGTTATCCGGGCTGCTGGTGCTGGGCTACGGCGGTTTCTACGCCATCGGCGCCTATACATTCGCGCTGCTGAATCACTATTACGGCCTTGGCTTCTGGACTTGTCTGCCGATCGCCGGGCTGGTGTCGGCGCTGGCGGGCTTCCTGCTTGGATTCCCGGTACTACGTTTGCGTGGTGACTATCTTGCTATCGTGACCCTCGGCTTTGGGGAGATCGTCCGTATTCTGCTGCTCAACAACACCGAAATTACCGGTGGTCCGAACGGCATCAGCCAGATCCCGAAACCCACGCTTTTCGGTCTCGAGTTTAGCCGTACTGCCCGCGAAGGCGGTTGGGATACTTTCAGCAACTTCTTCGGCGTGAAATATGATCCGTCCGACCGCGTGGTGTTCCTCTACCTGGTGGCGCTGCTGCTGGTGGTGCTGAGCCTGTTCGTCATTAACCGTCTGCTGCGTATGCCGCTGGGTCGTGCATGGGAAGCGCTGCGTGAAGATGAAATCGCCTGCCGCTCGCTGGGTCTGAGCCCGACGCGTATTAAGCTGACGGCGTTCACCATCAGCGCGGCCTTTGCCGGGTTTGCCGGTACGCTGTTCGCCGCCCGTCAGGGGTTCGTCAGCCCGGAATCCTTCACTTTCGCCGAATCGGCGTTTGTGCTGGCGATCGTGGTGCTTGGCGGGATGGGTTCTCAGTTTGCGGTCATCCTGGCGGCTATCCTGCTGGTGGTTTCGCGTGAACTGATGCGTGATTTCAATGAGTACAGCATGTTAATGCTGGGTGGTTTGATGGTACTGATGATGATCTGGCGTCCGCAGGGCTTACTGCCGATGACCCGTGTGCAGATGAAACTGAAAAACGGGCAAGCGAAAGGAGAGCAGGCATGAGTCCATTATTATCTGTTGATGGCCTGATGATGCGCTTCGGTGGCCTGCTGGCGGTCAACAATGTATCGCTGGAGCTGTATCCGCGGGAAATCGTTTCGCTGATTGGGCCGAACGGTGCCGGGAAAACTACCGTATTCAACTGTCTGACCGGTTTTTATAAACCGACTGGCGGCACCATTCGCCTTCGTGAGCAGCATCTCGAAGGCATGTCGGGTCAGCAGATTGCCCGGATGGGCGTGGTGCGGACCTTCCAGCACGTACGGCTGTTCCGTGAAATGACAGTGATTGAAAACCTGCTGGTGGCGCAACATCAGCAACTGAAAACCGGGGTGTTCTCGGGGTTGCTGAAAACCCCGGCGTTCCGCCGCGCGCAGAGTGAATCACTGGATCGTGCTGCGGCCTGGCTTGAGCGTATCGGCCTGCTGGCGCATGCCAACCGTCAGGCGAGCAACCTGGCTTATGGTGACCAGCGTCGTCTGGAGATTGCCCGTTGTATGGTGACGCTGCCGGAAATCCTGATGCTTGACGAGCCAGCGGCAGGGCTTAACCCGAAAGAGACCAAAGAGCTGGACGAGCTTATCGCCGAGCTGCGCAGCCATCACAATACTACCATTCTGCTGATTGAGCATGATATGAAACTGGTGATGGGGATTTCCGATCGTATTTACGTCGTGAATCAGGGAATGCCGCTGGCGAAAGGGTCGCCGGAGGAAATTCGAAATAACCCGGATGTGATCCGCGCGTATTTGGGTGAGGCATAAGATGGAAAAAGTCATGCTGTCTTTTGACGGTGTCAGCGCCCACTACGGTAAAATTCAGGCGCTGCATAACGTCAGTTTGCATATTAATCAGGGCGAAATTGTGACGCTCATTGGTGCGAACGGTGCGGGGAAAACCACGCTACTCGGCACGCTGTGCGGCGATCCGCGCGCGACCAGCGGACGCATTGTATTCGATGGTAAAGACATTACCGACTGGCAAACCGCGAAAATTATGCGCGAAGCGGTGGCGATTGTACCGGAAGGCCGTCGCGTCTTTTCGCGGATGACGGTGGAAGAGAACCTGGCGATGGGCGGCTTCTTTGCTGATCGCGATCAGTATCAGACGCGCATTCAGTGGGTCTACGAGTTGTTCCCGCGTCTGCATGAACGTCGTATCCAGCGTGCGGGCACCATGTCTGGCGGTGAACAACAGATGCTGGCGATTGGTCGCGCGCTGATGAGTCAGCCGCGTCTGTTGCTGCTGGACGAGCCATCGCTCGGCCTGGCGCCGATCATCATCCAGCAGATATTCGATACCATCGAACAGCTGCGCGAGCAGGGCATGACCATCTTCCTCGTTGAGCAGAATGCTAACCAGGCGCTGAAACTTGCCGATCGCGGTTACGTGCTGGAAAACGGTCACGTGGTGCTGTCCGATACCGGTGAAGCTCTGCTGGCAAACGAAGCAGTACGTAGCGCTTACCTCGGCGGTTAATTCATTCATTGCCCGGCCGCGTGCATCGCGCCGGGCTTACATCGTTTCGTCACCATTTCATCATTTTTCTTCCGCACTCCTGTCATCCCGCTGTAACTAAAAGATTATTTTTCTGTCATTCGTACATGTCATGTTACCTCGCGAGCACAAACGCGTGATTTCGCGCATCCGGCACAAAACAAGAGAGATAACCGAATGACTTCGTTACGACACACAGCTTTAGGACTGGCGCTCAGTCTGGCATTTGCTGGCAACGCGCTGGCAGAAACCACGATCCCGTTCTGGCATTCCATGGAAGGGGAACTGGGAAAAGAAGTGGATTCCCTGGCGCAACGTTTCAACCAGGCAAACCCGGATTACAAAATTGTGCCGGTTTATAAAGGCAACTATGAACAAAGCCTGAGCGCGGGTATCGCCGCGTTCCGTACCGGCAACGCTCCCGCCCTGTTACAGGTTTATGAAGTTGGCACCGCCACCATGATGGCTTCCAAAGCGATCAAGCCGGTGTATGAAGTGTTCAGCGAAGCCAACATCAAATTCGATGAGTCGCAGTTCGTCCCGACCGTTTCTGGTTACTACTCTGATTCGAAAACGGGTCATCTGCTGTCTCAGCCGTTCAACAGCTCCACGCCGGTGCTGTACTACAACAAAGACGCCTTCAAAAAAGCAGGGTTAGATCCGGAGCAGCCGCCGAAAACCTGGCAGGATCTGGCCGCGTATACCGCGAAACTGAAAGCGTCTGGCGCGAAATGCGGTTACGCCAGCGGCTGGCAGGGCTGGATCCAGATTGAAAACTTCAGCGCCTGGCATGGTCTGCCGGTCGCGACCAAAAATAACGGCTTTGACGGTACCGATGCGGTACTGGAATTCAACAAGCCGGAACAGGTGAAACACATCGCCATGCTCGAAGCACTGAATAAGAAAGGTGATTTCAGCTACTTCGGTCGTAAAGACGAGTCTACCGAGAAGTTCTACAACGGTGACTGCGCCATCACTACCGCGTCTTCCGGTTCACTGGCGGACATCCGTCATTACGCCAAATTCAATTATGGCGTGGGCATGATGCCGTACGACGCTGACGTGAAAGGCGCGCCGCAGAACGCGATTATCGGCGGCGCCAGCCTGTGGGTTATGCAGGGTAAAGACAAAGCGACCTACACCGGTGTGGCGAAATTCCTCGAGTTCCTGGCGAAACCAGAAAACGCGGCGGAATGGCATCAGAAAACCGGTTATCTGCCAATCACCAAAGCGGCGTATGACCTGACCCGCGAGCAGGGCTACTACGACAAAAACCCAGGAGCAGATATCGCTACCCGTCAGATGCTGAATAAGCCGCCGTTGCCGTTCACCAAAGGCATGCGTCTGGGCAACATGCCGCAGATCCGCACCGTGGTGGATGAAGAACTGGAAAGCGTGTGGACAGGTAAGAAAACGCCTCAGCAGGCGCTGGATGCCGCTGTCGAGCGTGGTAATCAGTTGCTGCGTCGCTTTGAGCAGTCAACCAAATCGTAATGTGAAATGCCGGGTGGCGGCGTCGCCTTACCCGGCCTACACGAACCTGTAGGCCGGATAAGCAGAGCGCCATCCGGCGCTGTTCAGGAACCCAATTTTAATGTCCTCATCCCGTCCGGTGTTTCGTTCACGTTGGCTGCCCTATCTCCTCGTCGCACCGCAACTGGCGATCACCCTCATTTTCTTTATCTGGCCTGCGGGCGAAGCATTGTGGTACTCCCTGCAAAGCGTTGATCCGTTCGGGCTTTCCAGTCAGTTTGTTGGCCTGGATAACTTTGTCGCGCTGTTTCACGACAGCTACTACCTGGATTCTTTCTGGACCACCATCAAGTTTAGTGCGCTGGTGACCATCAGCGGCCTGCTGGCTTCGCTGTTTTTTGCAGCGCTGGTCGATTATGTGGTGCGCGGCAGCCGGGTGTATCAGACGTTGATGCTGCTACCCTACGCGGTGGCGCCCGCTGTGGCGGCGGTGCTGTGGATATTCCTCTTTAACCCAGGACGCGGGTTAATTACCCATGCGCTGGGTGAATTCGGTTATGACTGGAATCACGCGCAGAACAGCGGACAGGCGATGTTTCTCGTGGTTTTCGCCTCTGTCTGGAAGCAGATCAGCTACAACTTCCTGTTCTTTTTTGCCGCGCTGCAGTCGATCCCCCGTTCACTGGTCGAGGCCGCCGCGATTGACGGTGCCGGGCCGATTCGTCGTTTCTTTAAGCTGTCGTTACCGCTGATCGCGCCTGTCAGCTTTTTCCTGCTGGTGGTGAATCTGGTTTATGCCTTCTTCGATACCTTTCCGGTTATCGATGCCGCCACCGCGGGCGGGCCGGTGCAGGCCACGACCACGCTTATCTACAAGATTTACCGTGAAGGGTTCGCCGGGCTCGATCTTTCTGCCTCTGCCGCGCAGTCGGTGGTACTGATGATGCTGGTGATTGTCCTGACGGTGGTGCAGTTCCGCTATGTTGAAAGCAAGGTGCGTTACCAATGATTGAACACCGCCCCGGGCTGACGATGTTCAGCCACACGATGTTAATCCTCGGCATTGCCGTGATCCTGTTTCCACTGTATGTCGCGTTTGTGGCGGCAACGCTCGACAACAACGCGGTGTACGCCACGCCAATGACGCTGGTGCCGGGAACGCATCTGCTGGAGAACATGGCGACCATCTGGCGGGAGGGCGTTGGCGTTAACAGTGCGCCGTTCTGGCTGATGATGCTCAACAGTTTCATCATGGCGTTCGGCATTACTGTGGGCAAAATCGCTGTCTCGATCCTCTCTGCGTTCGCCATCGTCTGGTTTCGTTTTCCGCTGCGTAACCTGTTCTTCTGGATGATCTTCATCACCCTGATGCTACCGGTGGAGGTGCGTATCTTCCCGACGGTGGAAGTGATCGCCCGGCTGAACATGCTCGACAGCTACACCGGCCTGACGCTGCCGCTAATGGCATCAGCCACCGCCACTTTCCTGTTTCGCCAGTTTTTCATGACGCTGCCGGACGAACTGATTGAAGCCGCACGTATTGATGGCGCGTCGGCGATGCGCTTTTTCCGCGATATCGTGTTGCCGCTGTCGAAAACCAATCTCGCGGCGCTGTTCGTGATCACCTTCATTTACGGCTGGAATCAGTATTTGTGGCCGCTACTGATTATTCAGGACGTGAATCTCGGCACCGCCGTGGCAGGTATCAAAGGGATGATCTCCAACGGTGAAGGCACCACGCTCTGGAATCAGGTGATGGCGGCGATGCTGCTCACGCTCATTCCCCCCGTAATTATTGTTTTAGCCATGCAGCGCGCGTTCGTACGTGGTTTAGTGGACAGTGAGAAATAAGATGGCAGGTTTAAAATTACAGGCAGTAAGCAAAAGCTGGGATGGCGGCAAAACGCAGGTGATCCAACCTTTAACCGTTGATGTGTCCGATGGTGAGTTCATTGTGATGGTTGGCCCATCAGGCTGCGGAAAATCGACATTGCTGCGCATGGTGGCCGGGCTTGAGCGCGTCACCAGCGGCGATATCTGGATTGATCGCCAGCGCGTTACCGAGATGGAACCAAAAGATCGTGGTATCGCGATGGTGTTTCAGAACTATGCGCTCTATCCGCACATGAGCGTGGAGGAGAACATGGCCTGGGGCCTGAAAATTCGCGGTATGGGCAAGGCGCACATCGCCGGACGTGTACAGGAAGCGGCACGTATTCTGGAGCTGGACGGTTTGCTGAAGCGCCGTCCGCGCGAGCTTTCTGGTGGTCAGCGCCAGCGTGTGGCGATGGGGCGCGCGATTGTGCGCGATCCGGCGGTCTTTCTGTTTGATGAGCCGCTCTCCAACCTCGACGCCAAACTGCGCGTTCAGATGCGCCTTGAACTGCAACAGCTGCATCGCCGCCTGAACACTACTTCGCTGTACGTCACCCATGACCAGGTGGAAGCGATGACGCTGGCGCAGCGGGTGATGGTGATGAACAAAGGCGTTGCCGAGCAAATCGGCACACCGGTTGAAGTATATGAAAAACCGGCCTCTCGCTTCGTGGCGAGCTTTATCGGCAGTCCGGCGATGAACCTGCTTGACGGCCGCGTCAGCCAGGCTGGCACCCATTTTGAGCTGGAGAGCGGCATGGCGTTGCCCATCAACTGGCAATTCCGCGGATATGCGGGGCGCAACATGACGTTGGGTATCCGTCCGGAACATATTGCGTTAAGCTCCCAGGCGGAGGGCGGTATCCCGATGGTGCTGGATACGCTCGAAATTTTGGGTGCAGATAACCTGGCGCACGGACGCTGGGGAGAACAAAAACTGGTGGTGCGTCTGCCGCATCAGCAGCGCCCGCAAGCGGGCAGCACGCTGTGGCTGCATCTGGCGGAAAATCATCTGCATCTGTTTGATGGAGACACAGGACAACGTCTATGAGTTACTGGCCTTATCCACACATCGTCGCTCACCGCGGCGGTGGTAAACTGGCGCCGGAAAATACCCTGGCCGCCATTGATGTTGGCGCGTACTACGGTCATTTGATGGTTGAGTTCGACGTCAAGCTGTCAAAGGATGGCGAGATTTTTCTGCTGCATGACGATCACCTTGAACGTACCAGCAATGGCTGGGGCGTGGCAGGGGATCTGACGTGGAGCGATCTGCAACGTGTGGATGCCGGGAGCTGGTTCAGCGGCGAGTTCAAAGGCGAACCGTTGCCGCTTCTGGCGGACGTGGCGCAGCGCTGCCGCGAGCAGGGCATGATGGCGAACATTGAAATTAAGCCGACCACCGGCACCGGGCCGCTGACCGGAAAAGTGGTGGCGCTGGCGGCACGCGAACTGTGGCAGGGGATGACTGCGCCATTGCTCTCTTCCTTTGACATTAATGCGCTGGAAGCGGCACAGGCCGCCGCACCGGAGTTACCGCGCGGGCTGTTGCTCGACGAGTGGCGCGACGACTGGCAGGCGCTGACGACGCGGCTGGGTTGTGTGTCGATTCACCTGAATCATAAACTGCTGGATGAAGCACGGGTGAGCCTGCTGAAAGCCGCGGGACTGCGTATTCTTGTCTACACCGTGAACAAACCCCAGCGCGCATCGGAGTTATTACACTGGGGCGTGGACTGTATCTGCACCGATGCGATTGACGTCATCGGCGCCGATTTCGAGCCTTAAGGATTTTTCAGCATATCGCCATTCTGACGCGACGGCAGCATGTGCTGCTGACCGCTCTCCGGCGTCGTGCTGTTCAGCATCCCTCCGTTGGTATTGGGCAGGACCTGTTCACGCGGCTGACCCTGTCGGACACGCTGCGCGTTGTCATTCATCTGCATTTGCAGGTGCTGCTGCTGGTTGCGGGTTTGCGTCTGAAGCTGCTGATTTAACATCCCTTTCTGCTGTTGCTGCTGATTAAGCATCTGGGTTTGCATCCGCTGCTGACTGGGAATTTGATAGCCCGGCTGATTCGGGTTATTGGTGGTGTTCAGGGGCTGAGCCAGTGCGGCGAACGGCAGCAACGCCGTTATCAAAAACACACGTTTCATTTTCATTCCCTCCCTCTGAGGACTCTCTTAAGTTTATCGCGATTCAGGCATAACGATGATTTTTTAAGAGTTGTGAACCAGGCTTAAGCCGGAGCATAGATCTTATCACCTGGAGAATAACAATGATGAAATCTTCATTTTTGCGTGGGGTGGCGATCGCTGCCCTGCTGGCGGGAGGCACTTTCACCGTCGCCGCGACCCCGCCTGCCGCGCCGCCCGTGTCCTATGGTGTGGAGGAGGATGTGTTTCATCCTGTCCGCGCGCAACAGGGTATGGTCTCCTCCGTGGATGCGCTCGCGACCCGCGTGGGCGTCGACATTCTACAGCAGGGTGGTAACGCGGTAGATGCCGCAGTTGCTGTGGGTTACGCGCTGGCGGTCACCCATCCGCAGGCAGGGAATCTGGGTGGCGGTGGCTTCATGATGTTGCGCACCAAAGACGGTAAAACGACTGCCATCGATTTTCGCGAAATAGCGCCAGAGCAGGCCACACGCGATATGTTTCTTGATGATCAGGGTAATCCGGACAGCAAGAAATCGCTCACCTCGCCGCTGGCATCCGGCACGCCGGGCACTGTAGCGGGCTTTTCGCTGGCGCTGGAAAAATACGGCACGATGCCGCTCAATAAAGTGATCCGCCCGGCGCATAAGCTTGCCGAAGAAGGCTTCGTGGTGAACGACGCGCTGGCGGATGATCTCAAAACCTACGGCAGTGAAGTGCTTCCTGACCATGAAAACAGTAAAGCCATTTTCTGGAAAAACGGCGAACCGCTGAAGAAAGGCGACAAGCTGGTGCAGAAAAACCTGGCGAAGAGCCTCGAAATGATTGCGGAAAATGGCCCTGACGCTTTCTACAAAGGGGCGATTGCCGATCAGATTGTCGAAGAGATGCAGAAAAACGGTGGCCTGATCAGCAAAACGGATCTGGCGAATTACAGCGCCGTCGAGCGTACGCCGATCAGCGGCGACTATCGCGGATACCAGGTATTCTCCATGCCGCCGCCATCGTCGGGGGGGATTCACATCGTGCAGATCCTCAATATCCTGGAAAATTTCGACCTGCATAAATATGGCTTTGGCAGCGCTGATGCGATGCAACTGATGGCAGAAGCAGAGAAGCGCGCATACGCTGACCGCTCGGAATATCTCGGTGACCCGGACTTTGTGAAAGTGCCGTGGCAGGCGCTGACCAGCAAAGCGTACGCCAAAGCGATTGCGGATGAAATAGATATCAACAAGGCCAAACCGTCGAGCGAAATCCGCCCCGGCAAACTGGCGCCGTATGAAAGCAATCAGACCACCCATTTTTCCGTCGTCGATAAAGACGGCAATGCGGTGGCGGTGACTTATACGCTCAATACGACATTCGGTACCGGGATTGTCGCCGGGAATACTGGTATTTTGCTAAATAACGAGATGGATGATTTCTCCGCCAAGCCAGGCGTGCCGAACGTATATGGGCTGGTGGGCGGCGATGCTAACGCCGTCGGACCGAAAAAACGGCCGCTTTCGTCAATGTCGCCAACCATTGTTGTTAAAGACGGTAAAACCTGGCTGGTTACCGGTAGCCCGGGCGGCAGCCGGATTATCACCACTGTGCTGCAAATGGTCGTGAACAGTATCGATTTTGGAATGAATGTTGCCGAAGCGACTAACGCGCCACGCTTCCATCATCAGTGGTTGCCTGATGAACTATGGGTGGAGAAAGGCTTTAGCCCTGACACGCTGAAAGCGTTGGAACAGAAAGGGCAAAAAGTGGCGGTGAAAGCGGCGATGGGTAGCACTCAGAGCATTATGATCGGCCCGGACGGCACACTGTATGGCGCATCGGATCCACGTTCGCCAGATGATTTAACGGCGGGGTATTAATTTTTGTCGGGCCTACAGGTTCCGTAGGCCCGGTAAGCACAGCGCCACCGGGCAAGACCTTAAAAATTACTTCACGCGCGCCATATAATACGCATCTACATATTTACCATCGCGCAGCCCGTATTTTTTCCCGGTACCTTCGATTTCAAACCCATACTTGCGGTAGACCGCAATGGCCGGGGCGTTATCGACAAATACCGTCAGCTCGATTCTTTCTACCCGTAGCCAGTTGTCGCACATGTCGATCATGGTGCGGATCAGTGCGCTGGCGACGCCACGATTTTGCCACTCGGCTCCCACACAAATACCGAAATCGGCGACGTGGCTACGGCGCGTGCGCTGAGGCACTTCAATGGCGAGGTGGCCGACGACGATATCGTCAATGCAGGCGACCAGTTGTTTGACACCAGGTTTGTCGGCCAGTCGTTCCTGCCACATCCGCTCCGAAGGATGAGGAACCTGTAGTGTGTTGCGATACACCTCCGGCTGGGCATGGATCTGACGAATCGCATCGTAATCCTTCGGTTCAGCATGGCGTATCACTATCTCACTCATTCCTTATCTCCTTTACGGTTTGGTTTCCTCCTTACAGTCGGCGAGACAGAAAACGCCGTCAACCTGAATTTATTGCAAAAAGAGATAGACAAGTGCGAATGATAATGATTATTATTGCTGTGCGTTCAGGGAGACCTCTGTGGGATTACCTGAAAGCACGACATTGCTCACATTGCTTCCAGTATTATTTTACAGCCAGCGCTTCGCTGGCTTTTTTTTTGACCCGTATCTTCCGCCGACGGCTGACGTGCGAGTGCTTGAGGCAACGTAACCTGCGACACCCTCCCTCAACTTGCGCTAAGGTATGAGGCAGTCACCTTCAAAAAGGATTGCACCATGACCTTACATTGCGCATTTATCGGTTTTGGTAAAAGCACCACCCGATACCATCTCCCTTATGTTCTTAACCGTAAAAATAGCTGGCATGTGGCGCACATCTTTCGCCGCAGCGCGAAGCCGGAAGAGCAGCATCCGCAGTATTCACACATCCATTTCACCAGTGATCTTAACGACGTGTTTGACGATCCAAAGGTCAAGCTGGTGATCGTCTGTACCCATGCCGACAGCCATTTCGATTATGCGAAACGCGCGCTGGAAGCGGGAAAAAACGTGCTGGTGGAAAAACCCTTTACCCCGACAATGACCGAAGCGAAGGTATTGTTTGAACTGGCGCAGAGCAAAGGGCTGACGGTCACGCCGTACCAGAACCGTCGCTTTGACTCCTGCTTCCTCACCGCTAAAAAGGTGATTGAGAGTGGTAAGCTGGGCGAGATCGTCGAAATTGAAAGTCACTTTGATTACTACCGCCCGGTAGTTGAAACCAAACCCGGTCTACCGCAGGACGGCTCGTTTTACGGCCTTGGCGTGCATACGATGGACCAAATCATTTCGCTGTTTGGCCGTCCGGACCATGTCGCGTACGACATCCGTAGCCTGCGCAACCACGCTAACCCGGACGATACCTTTGAAGCGCAACTGTTTTACGGCAACCTGAAAGCGATCGTCAAAACCAGCCACCTGGTGAAAATCGACTACCCCAAATTTATCGTCCATGGCACCAAAGGTTCTTACCTGAAGTACGGTATTGATCAGCAGGAAACCAGCCTGAAAGCCAACATCATGCCGGGGGAGCCAGGTTTTGCGGCGGATGACAGTATCGGTCAACTGGAGTACGTCAACGAGGAAGGCGTTACCGTCCGTGAAGCGGTAAAACCGGAAACCGGCGACTACGGCCGCGTGTACGACGCGCTGTATGAAACGATCGTCAATGGTCGCCCGAATTACGTCAAGGAATCTGAAGTTCTCACTAATCTCGAAATCCTTGAACGTGGGTTCGAACAGGCGTCTCCTGCCACGGTAACCCTCGCAAAATAAGCTGCACTGACTCCTCTGCGCTTGTTCATATTTTTTGAACAGAGGAGTCAATTTTCACCCTCTATGATCTCAGGGCGATCGGGTACACACTTATTCCATCGAAACGAACACGGGGTGAACACAATGATTTATTTACGCAAAGCAAACGAACGTGGCCATGCGAACCACGGCTGGCTGGACTCCTGGCATACTTTCTCTTTCGCCAATTATTATGACGCCAACTTTATGGGTTTCTCGGCGTTGCGGGTGATTAACGACGACGTCATCGATGCAGGACAGGGGTTTGGCACCCATCCGCATAAAGACATGGAAATCCTGACCTACGTGCTGGAAGGTGCGGTGGAGCATCAGGACAGCATGGGTAACAAAGAGCAGGTACCGGCAGGTGAATTCCAGATTATGAGCGCGGGTACTGGCGTTCGCCACTCTGAGTACAACCCGAGCGAAACCGAGCGTCTGCGTTTGTATCAGATCTGGATAATTCCGGACGAAACCGGCATTACGCCACGCTATGAGCAGCGTCGCTTCGATGCCGTGCAGGGGAAACAGCTGGTGCTGTCGCCGCAGGCGCGTGATGGTTCCCTGAAAGTGCATCAGGATATGGAGCTGTACCGCTGGGCGCTGGCGAAAGATGAACAGTCGATTCATCAGATTGCCGCCAACCGCCGCGTGTGGATCCAGGTGGTGAAAGGCAATGTCACCATCAACGGCACCAAAGCCACCACCAGCGATGGTCTGGCTATCTGGGATGAGCAGGCGATCTCGGTTCATGCCGATGAAGCCAGCGAAATTCTGCTGTTTGATCTGCCGCCGGTATAAATAAAATCTCAACCTTCCCTTTTCCCATGGGAAGGTTGAGTCATCTCCGTGATAAACTGAAGGAATGTTTCTCAATCGGTTTCTCTCAGGACGATGAAAAAGAAAAGACCCGTACTTCAGGATGTGGCAGATCGTGTCGGCGTGACCAAAATGACGGTCAGCCGTTTTTTGCGTAACCCGGAACAGGTGTCCGTGGCATTGCGTGGCAAGATTGCCGCCGCTCTCGATGAACTGGGTTATATCCCGAATCGTGCACCGGACATCCTCTCCAATGCCACCAGTCGTGCGGTTGGCGTCCTGTTACCCTCCCTCACTAACCAGGTGTTTGCTGAAGTGTTACGCGGAATTGAAAGCGTGACCGATGCGCACGGATATCAGACCATGCTGGCGCACTACGGCTATAAGCCGGAGATGGAAGAGGAGCGGCTGGAATCCATGCTCTCCTGGAATATCGACGGATTAATTCTCACCGAACGCACCCATACGCCGCGAACGCTGAAAATGATCGAAGTGGCGGGGATCCCGGTGGTGGAACTGATGGACAGCAAATCCCCCTGCCTGGATATCGCCGTTGGTTTCGACAACTTTGAAGCCGCACGTCAGATGACCGCCGCGATCATCGCCCGTGGTCATCGGCATGTTGCCTATCTCGGAGCACGTCTTGATGAACGTACTATCATCAAGCAGAAGGGGTATGAGCAGGCAATGATTGACGCCGGGTTAATGCCATACAGTGTGATGATGGAGCAGTCGTCGTCATATTCATCCGGCATTGAGCTGATGCGTCAGGCGCGACGCGAATATCCACAACTGGATGGCATCTTCTGCACCAACGATGACCTGGCGGTGGGTGCGGCGTTTGAGTGTCAGCGTCTGGGGCTGAAAATTCCTGATGACATGGCGATCGCCGGTTTTCACGGTCACGACATTGGTCAGGTTATGGAACCGCGTCTTGCCAGCGTGCTGACGCCGCGCGAGCGGATGGGCCAGATTGGTGCCGAGCGTTTGCTGGCTCGCCTTCGTGGCGAGAATGTCACACCTAAGATGTTAGATTTAGGTTTCACGTTGTCACCGGGTGGATCCATTTAGTCTGACAAAGTTGATGTAGCTCACAGTTATAAACATCCCGCACGAATGGATATTGCTTCTGCTCTTACCCCGCAGGACAATGTTACCGATAACTGTTACCCGTAACAAATTTACCAACGGTGCTGTGGGAGCGACACAATGAGCACGACTAACCATGATAACCATATCTACGTCCTGATGGGCGTTTCCGGCAGTGGCAAATCTGCTGTCGCCAGTGAAGTAGCGTATCAACTGAAAGCCGCGTTTCTTGATGGCGACTTTCTTCATCCGCGTAAAAATATCGACAAAATGTCATCCGGCGAACCGCTGAATGATGACGATCGCAAACCGTGGCTGCAGGCGCTGAACGACGCTGCTTTCGCTATGCAGCGTACCAATAAAGTGTCGCTGATTGTCTGTTCTGCACTGAAAAAAACCTATCGCGATATCCTGCGCGCCGGGAACCCGAACCTTTCCTTCATCTACCTGAAAGGCGATTTCGACGTCATTGAAAGCCGTCTGAAAGCACGTAAGGGTCATTTCTTCAAAACCCAGATGCTGGTGACGCAGTTCGAAACGCTGCAGGAACCGGGCGCTGACGAAAGCGATGTGCTGGTAGTGGACATCGATCAGCCGCTGGACGGCGTTGTCGCAAGCACCATTGAGGTAATCAACAAAGGCAGTAAGTAGTGAGTACATTGACGTTAGTTTTAACAGCAGTGGGTTCAGTGTTACTGCTGCTGTTTTTGGTCATGAAAGCGCGTATGCATGCTTTTGTGGCATTGATGGTGGTTTCTATTGGTGCAGGTCTCTTTTCCGGTATGCCGCTCGACAAAATCGCGGCCACCATGGAAAAAGGGATGGGAGGTACACTGGGCTTTCTGGCGATTGTTGTCGCGCTGGGAGCGATGTTTGGCAAGATCCTGCACGAAACTGGCGCAGTTGATCAAATTGCCGTCAGGATGCTGAAATCGTTTGGTCACAGTCGCGCGCATTATGCGATTGGGCTGGCGGGGCTGATTTGCGCGTTGCCGCTATTTTTCGAAGTGGCGATTGTGCTGCTGATTAGCGTGGCGTTTTCGATGGCGCGTCACACCGGCACAAACCTGGTGAAGCTGGTGATCCCATTGTTTGCGGGAGTTGCGGCCGCCGCTGCGTTTCTTTTGCCTGGCCCGGCGCCGATGCTGCTGGCCTCGCAGATGCACGCGGATTTTGGCTGGATGATCCTCATCGGCCTGTGTGCAGCTATTCCGGGGATGATCATTGCCGGTCCGCTGTTTGGTAATTTCATTGGTCGCTACGTCGAACTGCACATTCCTGATGACATCACCGAACCACATCTCGGTGAGGGGAAAATGCCCTCCTTCGGCTTCAGCCTCGCGTTGATCCTGCTGCCGCTGGTGCTGGTGGGGCTGAAAACCATCGCGGCGCGCTTTGTTGAGCCGGGTTCGACGGCATACCAGTGGTTTGAGTTTGTCGGCCATCCATTTAGCGCGATTCTGGTCGCCTGTCTGGTCGCCATATACGGTCTGGCGATGCGTCAGGGAATGCCGAAAGACAAAGTGATGGAAATCTGTGGGCATGCGCTGCAACCGGCAGGTATTATTTTGCTGGTCATCGGCGCGGGCGGCGTGTTCAAACAGGTGCTGGTGGATTCCGGCGTAGGCCCGGCGCTCGGAGAAGCGCTGACCGGCATGGGCCTGCCGATAGCCATTACCTGCTTTGTGCTGGCGGCCGCAGTGCGCATTATTCAGGGCTCGGCTACGGTGGCTTGTCTGACAGCCGTGGGGCTGGTGATGCCGGTTATCGAACCGTTACATTACAGCGGCGCGCAGATGGCGGCACTCTCTGTCTGTATCGCGGGCGGCTCCATTGTGGTCAGCCATGTCAACGACGCGGGTTTCTGGTTGTACGGTAAATTTACCGGTGCGACCGAAGCACAGACGCTGAAAACCTGGACGTTGATGGAAACCATTCTCGGTACCACAGGCGCAATTGTCGGCATGATAGCCTTCTCGCTGTTAAGTTAACTTTTCTTCTGCCCGGTGGCTATCTCATTGCCGGGCACTGCCTTCCTCTTTTCCCGCATCTTCATCAAAAAGCGTGCCTTATTATCGGCAAAATTTCTGATACTGAGGGGATCATTGATTATTTTCACTTGCGACTTTGGTAGCATTTTGTAATGTGATAGGTGTCGCAGTTCAACGATATAACGCACACATACAACAGCACACACCTCTGCAGGAAAAACGCTATGAAAAATGTTGGTTTCATCGGCTGGCGCGGTATGGTCGGCTCTGTTCTCATGCAACGCATGGTTGAAGAGCACGACTTCGACGCCATCCGCCCGGTTTTTTTCTCCACCTCGCAGCATGGGCAGGATGCGCCCGGTTTTGGTAAAGAGGTCGGAAGCAAGCTTCAGGATGCTTATAACCTGGAGGCACTGAAGGCACTCGATATTATCGTTACGTGCCAGGGCGGCGATTACACCAACGAGATTTTCCCGAAGCTGCGTGCCAGCGGCTGGCAGGGGTACTGGATTGACGCTGCCTCATCGCTGCGCATGAAAGACGATGCCATTATCATTCTTGACCCGGTTAACCAGGGCGTGATCACCGACGCGCTGAACAAAGGCGTCAAAACCTTTGTCGGCGGCAACTGCACCGTCAGCCTGATGCTGATGTCGCTCGGCGGGCTGTTCGCACAGGATCTGATTGAGTGGGTGTCTGTGGCGACCTATCAGGCCGCGTCCGGCGGTGGTGTGCGCCATATGCGCGAGCTGCTGACTCAAATGGGCCAGTTGCACAATTACGTTGCCGATGAGCTGGCAGACCCGGCGTCCGCGATCCTTGACATCGAACGTAAAGTGACCGGCCTGACCCGCAGTGGCGAGCTGCCGGTCGATAACTTCGGCGTACCGTTGGCGGGCAGTCTGATCCCATGGATCGACAAACAGCTCGACAACGGCCAGAGCCGCGAAGAGTGGAAAGGTCAGGCCGAGACCAACAAAATTCTCGGTACGCAGCACACCATTCCGGTGGATGGCCTGTGCGTACGCATCGGCGCGCTGCGTTGCCACAGCCAGGCGTTTACGCTGAAACTGAAAAAAGATGTGTCAGTACAGACTATCGAAGAGATGCTGGCGGCACACAATCCGTGGGCGAAAGTGGTACCAAATGATCGCGAAATCACCATGCGTGAGCTGACCCCTGCGGCGGTGACCGGTACCTTAACCACACCCGTAGGCCGTCTGCGCAAGCTGAACATGGGGCCGGAGTACCTTTCCGCCTTCACCGTTGGCGATCAACTGCTATGGGGCGCGGCCGAACCGCTGCGCCGCATGCTGCGACAGCTGGCGTAATAATTTTTAATGACTTAGGGGTGCGCTGACACCCCTTTTTTTGCGTAATACAAGGAGGACGCGCAGATGTTTTATTTTTTCTCGGGAGCCATATAAAGCGTTGGCTATGCTTTAAGCAAGGTAATGTATTTCAACCTTAGCTGAGGGTAGGACGGAGCAGGGAAGATGCACAGTCAACATGCTGCACCGTTCAGGTCAAAAATGTCACCGCAATTGTGGAAGAGGGTGACACTCAAAAAACAGGATAGAAAACCATGTCTGATCGTATCGATAGAGACGTGATCAATGCGTTGTTTGCCGGTCATTTTGCCGACCCTTTTTCGATTCTTGGCATGCATCGTACTGACGATGGACTGGAAGTCCGCGCACTTTTACCGGACGCGACGGATGTCTGGGTTATTGAACCCAAAACCGGACGCAAAGTCGGTAAGCTCGAATGCCTCGATTCCCGCGGCTTTTTTTGGGGTGTCTTACCTCGCAGGAAAAACCCTTTTCGTTATCAACTCGCCGTCACCTGGCACGGTCAACAGAATCTGATTGACGATCCTTATCGTTTTGGCCCGTTGCTCCAGGACCTGGATGCCTGGCTGCTGTCGGAAGGCACGCACCTGCGCCCTTATGAAACTCTCGGCGCACATGCTGATACCATGGATGGCGTTACTGGTACCCGCTTCTCTGTCTGGGCGCCCAATGCACACCGTGTGTCCGTCGTCGGGCAGTTCAACTACTGGGATGGCCGCCGGCATCCGATGCGTCTGCGTCGTGAATCCGGGATCTGGGAACTGTTTGTGCCCGGCGCACATAATGGGCAGCTCTACAAATTTGAGATGATCGATGCTCATGGCAAGCTGCGCATTAAAGCGGATCCTTACGCTTTTGAAGCTCAGATGCGCCCGGAAACCGCGTCGCTGATTTGCGGCCTGCCGGAGAAAGTGGTGCAGAGCGAGGAGCGCAAACGTGCCAACGACTTCGACGCGCCAATCTCTATTTACGAAGTGCACCTCGGCTCGTGGCGTCGCCACACTGATAACAACTTCTGGCTGAGCTACCGTGAACTGGCCGATCAACTGATTCCTTACGTTAAATGGATGGGCTTTACCCACCTTGAACTGTTGCCGGTGAATGAACATCCATTTGACGGTAGCTGGGGCTATCAGCCGACCGGGCTGTACGCGCCGACCCGCCGTTTCGGCACCCGTGATGATTTCCGTTATTTCATCAACGCCGCGCATGCCGCCGGGCTGAACGTGATTCTGGACTGGGTGCCGGGCCATTTCCCGTCCGATGATTTCGGGCTGGCGAAGTTTGACGGCACTGAGTTGTATGAGCACAGCGATCCGCGCGAAGGTTATCATCAGGACTGGAACACGCTGATTTACAACTATGGCCGCCGCGAAGTGGCGAACTACCTGGTGGGTAATGCGCTGTACTGGATTGAACGTTTCGGCATTGACGCGCTGCGCGTAGATGCGGTGGCATCGATGATCTACCGCGACTACAGCCGTAAAGCGGGCGAATGGATCCCCAACGAGCACGGCGGTCGTGAAAACCTCGAAGCGATTGAGTTTCTGCGTAACACCAACCGTATTCTCGGCGAGCAGGTGCCGGGGGCGGTGAGCATGGCGGAAGAATCGACGGATTTCGCCGGTGTCTCGCGTCCGCCTTCAATGGGCGGCCTCGGTTTCTGGTACAAGTGGAATCTGGGCTGGATGCACGACACGCTTGATTACATGAAGCTGGACCCGGTACATCGCCAGTATCATCACGACAAGCTGACCTTCGGCATGCTCTACAACAACACCGAAAACTTTGTGCTGCCGCTCTCACACGACGAAGTGGTGCACGGGAAGCGATCAATCCTCGACCGTATGCCGGGCGACGCATGGCAGAAATTTGCCAACCTGCGTGCTTATTATGGCTGGATGTACGCTTTCCCCGGGAAAAAACTGCTTTTCATGGGCAACGAATTTGCTCAGGGCCGCGAGTGGAATCATGACAGCAGCCTCGACTGGCATCTACTCGAAGGCGGCGATAACTGGCATCACGGCGTACAGCGCCTGGTGCGCGATCTGAACCATACCTATCGTCATCACAAAGCGCTGCACGAGCTGGATTTTGATTCCTACGGCTTCGAATGGCTGGTGGTAGATGACCATGAACGCTCGGTGCTGATCTTTGTTCGCCGCGACAAGCAAGGCAATGAAATCATTGTCGCCAGCAATTTTACTCCGGTTCCGCGTCATAACTACCGTTTCGGCATTAACCAGCCGGGCCGCTGGCGTGAGGAGCTGAATACCGACTCCATGCACTACCACGGCAGTAATGCCGGTAACGGCGGGGTAGTGGAAAGTGAGGCGATTGAAAGTCACGGGCGGCCGAACTCGCTCAGCATTACGCTGCCGCCGCTTGCGACCATCTGGCTGGTGCGGGAGGGAGAATGACCAAACTGATGGCCGGGGCTCCATCGCCGCTGGGCGCAAGCTATGACGGAAAAGGAGTAAATTTCGCCCTCTTTTCCGTCCATGCGGAGCGGGTAGAGCTTTGTCTGTTTGATGGTAAGGGGAGCGAGCGACGCCTCCCCCTGACATCACGCAGCGGTGATATCTGGCACGGCTATCTGCCGGATGCGCATCCGGGATTGCGTTACGGCTATCGGGTTTATGGTCCGTGGGATCCGGCAAAAGGGCATCGCTTTAATCCTGCGAAGCTGCTGTTGGACCCCTGTGCGCACCGGGTTGAGGGCTATCTGCCGGACAACCCTGTGTTGCATGGAGGCTGGGACGCGCCTGATCCTCGCGACAGCGCTGGCGTGGCACCTGTCTCCGTGGTGGTGGATTTAGGCTACGACTGGGAAGACGATGCGCCTCCTGCCACGCCGTGGGGCAACAGCGTTATCTATGAGGCGCATGTAAAGGGGCTGACCTGGCTGCACCCGGCAATCCCTGAAGCGCAACGCGGCACTTATAGCGCGCTCGGTCATCCGGTGCTCATTAACTATCTCAAACAGTTAGGAATCACCGCGCTGGAGCTGCTGCCAGTGGCGCATTTTGCCGACGAACCCCGACTGCAGCGAATGGGACTCAGCAACTACTGGGGCTACAATCCATTAGCATTATTTGCCCTTAATCCACGTTATGCCGCATCGGCAGAGACCGCCCTGACGGAGTTTCGCGATGCGGTAAAAGCGCTGCATGCCGCAGGAATAGAGGTGATCCTTGATGTGGTTCTCAACCACAGCGCGGAAATCGATCTCGAAGGTCCGACCATCTCACTGCGCGGAATTGATAACAGTAGCTATTATTGGATTAGGGAAGACGGTGATTATCACAACTGGACCGGTTGCGGAAACACACTCAATCTCAGCCATCCTGGCGTTGTGGAGTTAGCGCGGCAGTGTCTGCGCTTTTGGGTGGATGAGTGTCATGTTGATGGTTTTCGTTTTGATCTGGCGTCAGTGATGGGGCGAACCCCGGAATTTCGACAGGATGCGCCGTTGTTTACGGCGATCCATACCGATCAGGTGTTATCGAAAGTCAAACTGATTGCCGAACCCTGGGACATCGGCCCAGGCGGTTATCAGGTGGGGAATTTCCCGGCACCCTTTGCGGAATGGAACGATCATTTCCGCGATGCTGCCCGCCGTTTCTGGCTGCAGCAGAACTTGTCGCTGGGCGAATTTGCCACACGCTTTGCCGCTTCCAGCGATGTGTTCAAACGTAATGGCCGTCTGCCGTCGGCATCAGTCAATCTGATCACCGCGCATGACGGTTTTACCCTGCGAGACTGCGTTTGCTTCAATGAAAAACATAATGAAGCGAATGGCGAAGAGAATCGCGACGGGACTAACAATAACCACAGCAATAACCATGGTATAGAGGGGTTAGGTGGCAGTTTTGATGTGATTGAGCGCCGACGAGCCAGCGTCCACGCTCTGATGACAACGTTGCTGCTTTCTCAGGGGACACCCATGCTGCTGGCCGGTGATGAACACGGTCACAGCCAGCATGGCAACAATAATGCTTACTGTCAGGACAACGCCTTAACCTGGCTCGACTGGGAAAAGGCGAACAGTGGCCTGATGGCGTTCACCGCCGCGTTAATTCACTTGCGCCAGCGCATACCGGCATTGATCCGGGACGCCTGGTGGCAGGAGGGAGATGGCAATGTGCGGTGGCTCGGTCAGGATGCGCTGCCGTTAAGCGCTGATGCATGGCAACACGGTGTTAAGCGGATGCAAATCCTGCTTTCCGATCGTTGGCTCATCACCCTTAACGGGACACAGGACGTTGCAGAAATTGTTTTGCCCTCGGGAGAATGGCATGCCGTTCCTCCCTTTGCCGGTGAGGATAATCCGGTCACCATGGCTATCTGGCATGGGCCTGCGCACGGAGTGTGCGTATTTGAGAGGTCAACAGCATGACATCATTGAGGTTACCTGCAAACAGGTAATCCGGAGATGACATGTCGAAGCTCTAACGAGCATGAATAAAAGGAGTGAATCATGGTTAGGCTAGATAAAAACGATCCGTTGATGCTGGCGCGTCAACTGCCCCTTAAATCCGTTGCGCTGATCCTCGCAGGCGGGCGTGGCACCCGACTGAAAGATTTAACAGTGAAGCGCGCGAAACCGGCGGTCCATTTCGGTGGTAAGTTCCGCATTATCGATTTCGCGTTATCGAACTGTCTGAACTCGGGCATTCGCCGTATCGGCGTCATCACCCAGTATCAGTCCCACTCGCTGGTGCAACATATACAGCGCGGCTGGTCATTTTTCAGTGAAGAGATGAATGAATTTGTTGACCTGCTGCCGGCGCAACAGCGTGTACATGGAGAGAACTGGTATCGCGGTACCGCCGACGCCGTCACGCAGAACCTCGATATTATCCGTCGCTACAAAGCGGAATATGTCGTTATCCTCGCCGGCGACCATATCTACAAACAGGACTATTCACGCATGCTGATCGACCACGTCGAAAAAGGCGCACGTTGTTCAGTAGCCTGTATGCCGGTGCCGGTTGCAGAAGCGACGGCGTTTGGTGTGATGGCGGTCGATGAGCATGAAAAAATTATCGATTTTGTCGAAAAACCGGCAAATCCACCGACCATGCCAGGCGACAACACGAAATCGCTCGCCAGTATGGGGATCTACGTTTTTGATGCCGATTATCTTTATGAACTGCTGGAAGAGGATGATCGTGACGAGAATTCCAGTCACGATTTCGGCAAAGACATCATTCCAAAAATCACCAAAGCAGGCGATGCGTATGCGCATCCGTTCCCGCTCTCTTGTGTGCAGTCCGATGAGACGTCAGAGCCTTACTGGCGCGATGTGGGTACGCTGGAAGCCTACTGGAAAGCGAACCTCGACCTGGCGTCGGTCATGCCAGAACTGGATATGTATGACCAGAACTGGCCGATTCGTACTCATATGGAATCCCTGCCGCCGGCGAAATTCGTCCAGGACCGCTCCGGGAGTCACGGCATGACGCTGAACTCACTGGTTTCCGGCGGTTGCATCATTTCTGGCTCCGTGGTGGTGCAGTCAGTGCTGTTCCCGCGTGTGCGGGTGAATTCCTTCTGTAACATTGATTCGGCAGTCTTATTACCCGACGTGTGGGTCGGCCGTTCGTGCCGTCTTCGCCGCTGTGTTATCGACCGGGCCTGTGTTATTCCGGAAGGGATGGTGATTGGTGAGAATGCGGAAGAAGATGCGAATCGCTTCTACCGTTCTGAGGAAGGAATTGTGCTGGTTACGCGCGATATGCTGCGCAACCTGGGCTATAAACAGGAGCGATAATGCAGGTTTTACATGTTTGTTCTGAGCTGTTCCCGCTGCTGAAAACTGGCGGACTGGCTGACGTATTAGGCGCATTACCGGCGGCTCAGATTGCGGAAGGCATTGATACTCGCGTACTTCTGCCTGCGTTTCCTGATATTCGACGCGGGATCCCTGACGCTCAGGTGGTAACGCGCCGTGATACGTTTGCCGGGCGGGTTACGCTGCTGTTCGGGCATTTCAATGGCGTCGGCATCTATCTGATTGATGCGCCTCATCTTTACGATCGCCCTGGAAGTCCTTATCACGACACGAACCAGTACGACTATAGTGATAACGTGGTGCGCTTTGCACTGCTCGGGTGGGTGGGCTGTGAAATGGCCTGCGGGCTGGATCCGTTCTGGCGCCCGGAAATTGTTCATGCGCATGACTGGCACGCCGGGCTCACCCCGGCTTATCTGGCAGCGCGCGGGCGACCAGCGAAGTCCGTGTTTACGGTGCACAACCTGGCGTATCAGGGGCAGTTTTATGCGCACCACATGAATGACATCCAGCTGCCATGGGCGTTCTTTAACATGCACGGGCTGGAGTTTAACGGCCAGATTTCGTTTCTGAAGGCGGGGCTCTATTACGCTGATCACATTACGGCGGTCAGCCCGACCTATGCGCGGGAAATCACCGAACCGCAGTACGCGTATGGGATGGAAGGATTGCTGCGTCAGCGACACCTTGAGGGGCGCCTTTCCGGCATACTCAATGGAGTGGACGACACTATCTGGAACCCGGAAACCGATCTTCTGCTGGCGGCGCGTTATTCCCGCGACACGCTGGAAGAGAAAGCGGAGAACAAACGTCAGCTGCAAATCGCCATGGGGCTGAAAGTTGACGAGAAGGTGCCGTTGTTTGCCGTCGTCAGCCGCCTCACCAGCCAGAAAGGACTGGATCTGGTACTGGAAGCGCTGCCGGGCCTGCTTGAGCAGGGTGGGCAACTGGCGCTCCTGGGCGCGGGCGATCCGGTGCTGCAAGAAGGTTTCCTTGCGGCTGCAGCGGAATACCCGGGGCAGGTGGGCGTGCAGATCGGCTATCACGAAGCGTTCTCGCATCGCATCATGGGCGGTGCTGACGTGATTCTGGTGCCGAGCCGCTTTGAGCCTTGCGGCCTGACGCAGCTTTACGGGCTGAAGTACGGTACGCTGCCGCTGGTACGTCGTACCGGCGGACTGGCAGATACCGTTTCTGACTGCTCGCTGGAAAACCTGGCCGACGGTGTCGCCAGTGGTTTTGCTTTCGAGGACAGCAATGCCTGGTCACTGCTGAGGGCGATTCGGCGCGCGTTTGTACTGTGGTCGCGGCCCTCGCTTTGGCGCTACGTCCAACGTCAGGCAATGGGAATGGACTTTAGTTGGCATGTCGCTGCTCACTCGTACCGTGAGCTGTACCAGCGCCTGATGTAATCACAGGAATCATTGCTATGAATGCACCGTTTAGCTATGCATCACCCACCCTCAGCGTTGAAGCGCTGAAGCACTCTATCGCCTATAAGCTGATGTTTACCATTGGCAAGGATCCGGCGATCGCTAACAAGCATGAATGGCTGAACGCCACGCTGTTTGCCGTTCGCGATCGTCTGGTGGAACGCTGGCTGCGTTCCAACCGCGCTCAGCTCTCCCAGGAAACCCGCCAGGTGTACTATTTGTCGATGGAGTTCCTGATTGGTCGTACGCTCTCCAATGCGATGCTGTCGTTGGGCATTTATGATGACGTCAAAAACGCGCTGGAAGAGATGGGGCTCGATCTCGAAGAGCTGATTGATGAAGAGAATGACCCCGGTCTTGGCAACGGCGGGCTGGGTCGACTGGCTGCCTGTTTCCTCGACTCGCTGGCAACGCTTGGCTTGCCGGGGCGCGGTTATGGGATCCGCTACGATTACGGTATGTTCCGTCAGAACATTGTCGACGGACGGCAGAAAGAGTCTCCGGATTACTGGCTGGAGTACGGTAACCCCTGGGAATTCAAGCGCCACAATACCCGTTACAAGGTGCGTTTCGGCGGTCGTATCCAGCAGGAAGGGAAGAAAACCCACTGGATTGAAACCGAAGAGATTCTGGCTGTGGCCTATGACCAGATAATCCCTGGTTATGATACTGACGCTACCAACACTCTGCGACTGTGGAACGCGCAAGCCAGTAGCGAAATCAACCTCGGGAAATTCAACCAGGGTGATTACTTTGCGGCGGTGGAAGATAAAAACCACTCCGAGAACGTGTCGCGCGTGCTCTACCCGGATGACTCCACCTATTCGGGGCGTGAGTTGCGACTGCGTCAGGAGTATTTCCTTGTCTCCGCCACCATTCAGGATATCCTGAGTCGCCATTACCAGTTGCATAAAACCTATGACAATCTGGCGGATAAAATTGCCATCCACCTGAACGACACCCATCCGGTGCTGTCGATTCCGGAACTGATGCGCCTGTTGATTGACGATCATAAGTTCACCTGGGACGAAGCTTTTGAAGTGACCTGTCAGGTCTTTTCCTACACCAACCACACGCTGATGAGCGAAGCGCTGGAAACCTGGCCGCTGGATATGCTGGGGAAAATCCTGCCGCGCCATCTGCAAATCATCTTTGAAATCAATGACTACTTCATGAAGACGCTGCAGGAGCAGTATCCGAACGATACCGCGCTACTGAGCCGCACGTCGTTGATTGATGAGTCAAATGGTCGCCGCGTGCGTATGGCATGGCTGGCGGTGGTGGTAAGCCATAAGGTCAACGGCGTATCGGAACTGCACTCAAACCTGATGGTTCAGTCGCTGTTTGCCGATTTCGCCAACATCTTCCCGATGCGCTTCACCAATGTGACCAACGGCGTCACGCCGCGTCGCTGGCTGGCGCTGGCGAACCCGTCGCTCTCCGACGTACTGGATGAGAACATCGGCCAGACCTGGCGTACGGATTTGAGCCAGCTCGTTGAGCTGGAACAGCACATTGATTTCCCGGCGGTGAATCAGGCGGTGCAGCGTGCCAAGCTGGAGAATAAAAAGCGTCTGGCGCTGTACATTGCTACGCAACTGAACGTGGTCGTTAACCCGAAGGCGTTGTTCGATGTGCAGATCAAGCGCATCCATGAATATAAACGTCAGCTTATGAACGTGTTGCATGTCATCACACGTTATAACCGCATCAAGGCCGATCCGACAGCAGAATGGGTGCCGCGTGTGAACATCTTCGCGGGTAAAGCCGCGTCGGCGTATTACATGGCGAAGCACATCATTCATCTTATCAACGATGTGGCGAAGGTGATCAACAACGATCCACAGATTGGCGACAAGCTGAAAGTGGTGTTTATCCCCAACTACAGCGTGAGCCTGGCGCAGCTGATCATCCCGGCGGCTGATCTCTCTGAGCAGATCTCGTTGGCCGGTACGGAAGCCTCAGGCACCAGCAACATGAAGTTTGGTCTTAACGGCGCGCTGACCATCGGTACGCTTGATGGCGCGAACGTGGAGATGCTGGAACATGTCGGTGCGGATAACATCTTCATCTTCGGTAATACGGCGGAAGAAGTGGAGGCGTTGCGTCGCAGCGGCTATAAACCGCGTGACTACTACGAGCAGGATGAAGAGTTGCACCAGGTGCTGACGCAGATTGGCACCGGCGTCTTCAGCCCGGACGATCCGAATCGCTACCGTGACCTGCTGGATTCGTTGATCAACTTTGGCGACCACTATCAGGTACTGGCCGATTATCGCAGCTATGTAGATTGTCAGGATAAAGTGGATGAATTGTATCGTCAGCCGGAAGAGTGGACCAACAAAGCGATGCACAACATCGCCAACATGGGCTATTTCTCTTCTGACCGTACGATCAAGGAGTACGCCGAAAACATCTGGCATATCGATCCGGTCAGACTGTAAAACAACATGCCCGGCAACGGCCGGGCATTTTCCTGTTGATTACGATGCCAGCGGCATCTCACGCTTTCCCGCGTGTTGCGCCAGCCATTGGGCGACGCGTGACTGCTCTTCCGCATTCAGCCACATGCCGAGTTTGGTACGACGCCACAGTGCATCGTCCATACGGCGTACCCACTCGTGTTCAACCAGGTAGCGCAGTTCTGCCTCGTACAGTTCGTGACCAAAGTGCTCACCCAGATCCTCAAGGGATTTCGCTTCGCCTAAGACCCATTCACTATTGCTGCCGTAGGTGCGTGCGTAATGGCGTGCCAGCGACTCGCTGATAAACGGGTAGCGGCGGCGCAGCCGGGCGGCGTAATCATCACGATCACCGCCGATCTCTCCACCCGGCAGTATGGCCGTTTTGGTCCATGCCGGGCCAATGCCCTGATAGTACGGCGTCAGTTTTTCCAGCGCGTGTTCCGCAAGTTTTCGGTAGGTGGTCAGCTTACCGCCAAACACTGACAGCAGCGGTGCCTGACCCTGCTCATCGTGAATATCCAGCGTGTAGTCGCGGGTCACCGCCTGTGGTGAATCAGACTCGTCATCACACAGCGGACGCACGCCGGAATAGGTCCAGACGATGTCGTTGCGGGTGAGCGGTTTCTTAAAGTGCGCGTTATAGACTTTCAGCAGATAGTTGATTTCGCCTTCGTCGATTTCAACCTGCTTCGGATCGCCGTGGTATTCAACGTCGGTGGTACCAATGATCGAAAACTCATCCATCCACGGAATAACAAAGACGATACGTTTATCTTCATTCTGCAGAATGTAGGCCTGTTTTTGCGTATGCACGCGTGGCACTACAATATGACTGCCTTTGATCAGACGAATGCCGTACGGCGACGGCAGATGCATGCCATCATCAAAGAACTGTTTCACCCACGGGCCGGTGGCGTTAACCAGACCACGTGCCTGCCAGCAGTATTTCTTGCCCGTATCGATGTCTTCGGCTTCGACAATCCACATTCCGTTTTCACGTCTGGCGGCGGTCGCGCGGGTGCGGGTCATTACTTCGCCACCTTTGCGCGTCACCATCTGGGCATTGGCCAGCACCAGACGGGCGTCGTCTACCCAGCAGTCAGAATATTCGAAACCGCGCACGATTTCCGGTTTCAGCACGGAATCTGCGCCAAAACGCAAACCAGTAGAACCGGGCAGACTGGTGCGTTTGCCAAGGTGATCGTATAAAAAGAGGCCGGTGCGGATCATCCATGCCGGGCGCAGATGCGGGCGATGAGGCAGACGAAAACGCATCGGGAAGGCGATGTGCGGCGCCATTTTCAGTAGCACTTCACGTTCAGCCAGCGCTTCGCTGACCAGACGAAATTCATAGTGTTCAAGGTAGCGCAGCCCGCCGTGGATCAGTTTCGAGCTGGCGCTTGACGTCGCGGCAGCTAAATCCTGCGCTTCAAGCATCAGCACGGATAAACCACGCCCGGCGGCGTCTACCGCGATACCGGCACCGTTAATGCCTCCACCTATCACAATCAGATCTTTGGTTTCCATGCTGCACCCTCACGTACTTTCGTTAAAGCTCATAAATGTTCGATATCGCTCATCATAGCAAACAAACGCGCTTTTGGTAACATCGAAAAAACATTTTGGAGTGATGCGTATAACAAATTAGTATTTCTCTGCCGTCTTGCGATATAGCTGACGGTAAAATCAATAGACCTGCCATATAAATGAAGAGAGCACCATGGATCACTTTGAATGTATTAATGTAGAAGAAGCCCATCAGAAACTGCATCAGGGCGCGGCGGTGCTGGTGGATATCCGTGATCCACAAAGCTACGCATTAGGCCACACCCCCGGCGCCTTCCACCTGACCAACGACACGCTCGGCGTGTTTATGCGCGAGCATGATTTTGAGACGCCGGTGATGGTGATGTGTTATCACGGCAACAGCAGCAAAGGCGCGGCGCAATACTTACTGCAACAAGGCTATGACCATGTCTACAGCGTGGACGGCGGATTCGATGCCTGGCACCGACATTTCCCGTCTGAGGTAGCGCACGACGCCTGAGACGGTATACTGTCCCCCTTTGTGTGGAAAAAGCGGCCCTCCGTATGTTGATGATTACTTCGTTTACCAATCCGCGTATTGCCCAGGCGTTTGTTGATTACATGGCAACGCAGGGGATCATTCTGACTATTCAGCAACATACACAAACGGATGTCTGGCTGGCAGATGAAAGTCAGGCCGATCGCGTTCAGCGTGAACTGGCTCAGTTTCTGGAAAATCCTGCCGACCCCCGCTATCTCGCCGCCAGCTGGCAGGCCGGGCATACCAACAGCGGGCTGCAGTATCGCCGTTTTCCGTTTCTCGCCACGCTGCGCGGAAACGCCGGGCCAGTTACACTGCTCATCATGATCCTGTGCATCGCGATTTTTCTTATCATGAACGCGGTGGGTGACAGAACGGTGATGGTGTGGCTAGCCTGGCCGTTTGATCCCTCTCTTAAATTTGAGCTCTGGCGTTACTTTACTCACGCTTTCATGCACTTCTCCGTTCTGCATATCCTCTTCAACCTGCTATGGTGGTGGTATCTTGGCGGAGCGGTTGAGAAGCGTCTTGGTAGCGGCAAACTGATTGTCATTACGGTGGTGAGTGCGCTGCTGAGCGGGTTTATCCAGCAGAAATTCAGCGGTCCATGGTTTGGCGGGTTATCCGGCGTGGTTTACGCCCTGATGGGTTACGTCTGGCTGCGCGGCGAACGCGATCCGCAAAGCGGAATTTATCTGCAGCGCGGGCTTATCATCTTCTCCTTAATCTGGCTGGTTGCCGGGTGGTTTGATCTTTTTGGCATGGCGATGGCGAATGGCGCTCACGTCGCGGGTCTGGCGGTAGGGCTGGCCATGGCATTTGCCGATACGGTGAATGTGCGAAAACGAACATAAAATTTCCAGGGAATTTCCATGAAGCAGACACAACGTCATGACGCGATAATCGAGCTGGTAAAAAAACAGGGTTATGTCAGTACCGAAGAGCTTGTCGAACAGTTTGCTGTCAGCCCGCAGACCATTCGCCGCGATCTGAATGATCTGGCCGAGCAGAAGATGATTCTGCGCCACCATGGCGGCGCGGCGTTGCCGTCCAGCTCGGTAAACACCTCCTGGCATGACCGTAAGGCCACCCAGACCAGTGAAAAAGAGCGTATTGCCCGTAAAGTCGCCAGCCAGATCCCCAATGGCGCGACACTGTTTATTGACATCGGCACCACGCCGGAAGCTGTGGCGCATGCGTTGCTTGAGCACAGCGATTTACGCGTGGTGACGAACAACCTGAACGTCGCCAATACGCTGATGGCGAAAGACGATTTCCGCGTCATTCTTGCCGGAGGCGAGTTGCGCAGCCGCGACGGTGGCATCATTGGCGAAGCCACCCTCGATTTTATCTCTCAGTTCCGTCTGGATTTTGGCATTCTCGGGATCAGCGGCATCGACACCGACGGCTCACTGCTGGAATTTGACTATCACGAAGTACGCACCAAGCGGGCAATTATCGAGAACTCGCGCCACGTAATGCTGGTGGTGGATCACTCTAAATTTGGTCGTAATGCGATGGTAAACATGGGCAGCATCAGCATGGTGAATGCAGTGTATACCGATGCGATGCCGCCCAACGGCATTATGCAGGTGATTGTAGATAACAACATCCAGCTGGAGCTGTGTTGACGCCTTCGCCCTCTCCCGTCCGGGAGAGGGTTAAACTCCGTAGCCCATCATTTTCAATAACTGCTGTGCGTGCTGAACGGCATCCTGACGGTGTGCCACGCCCAGTTTCTGATACAAATTACGGATATGCGTTTTGATGGTGGTGGCTGCGACATCAAGCTCACCGGCAATCTGCTCGTTGCTGTAGCCAGAGTAGATCAGCCCCAGGACCTGCCATTCGCGCTGCGTCAGCGGGCTGGTGCGGATAAGCTCCGGTACTTCCGGATGATTCAGCAGACGTTCAACGAAGTTCTCATCAAAATGAGCAAATTTATGCCGGTGATGCTGATTGATCTCACGCAGAATGCGCTGCGCGCGGTGCTGCTCCAGTTCCGGTAGGGTATTGAGCTGAATCAGCTGTCGCAGTTGCTGCGCCATGGCTTCGCCTTCAATAACGAAATGGCTGATAAACCCGGTACGATTAGCGAGGGTGAGCGCTTCCAGCAGCGCGTTCTGGGCCTCCGCTTTACGCCCCGCCTGCCAGTAAAGCTGGTTAAGCAGCAGCAGGTTACGGTTCAGATCACTCATCAGACGAAGCGAACGGGCATTCTCGTTCAGTTCTTCCAGTACCATTTCCGCCGGATCGTAGTCACCTAGCAGGATCTGCGCCCGGGCGATATTGCGCCACTGGCTTTGCAGGAAGTGGTTATTGGCGAACTCAGGCTTCGGCGTCTGCCGCAGCCAGAGTGTCGCGGATTTTTTATCGCCTGTCATCTGCCAGTAAATGACGCGCACTTTGTCGGCATTGGACACCCAGTCGCTGTGATACTGGCCGTTACCGAGCAGGTTTTCCAGACGGTTGAGGTGGTTGCGGGCGTTGTCCAGATCGCCGCGGGCCAGCGAACATTGCACGAGCAGCGCCAGACACTGTAACTGCTGCTGCGGTTGATAGGTAGACAGAACGTCCATCCCGTTACGGGCCGCCGCTTCGGATTCATCAAGACGCGCCCAGGCCCACAGTAACTGTGATCGAATGCGCAGCAGAAATTCGTGCATCGGCAACTGTTCGAGGTGCTGTTCGCGGATCAACTGAAACGCTTTTTCCTGCGATTCCCACGCCGCCTGCAAAAAGCCCTGGGCAAACAGAATTTCACTCTGCTGGAGCAGGCTCCACAGCGCGTAATGCCAGACTTCATAGCGGCGCGACATCTGTTCAGTTTGCTGCATCACCGCCAGTGATTTGTTCAGCTCGCCTTTGCAGTGCAGTACCTCGCCGTGAACTGAGGTGGCGACAATGCGGCTGTAATAGCTGGCGAGGGGTAACTCTTCAAGAGCGACCATCGCCAGACGCTCAGCCTCTTCCTGATCACCATCGTTGATGGCGACCTGCGCCCGCAGCGCGTTGAAATCGCCGTGCAGGGTGACATCCATCGCGACGGTCATTTCCTGCTCGGCGCGCGCCAGCAGATTGTTGACTTCGCTGTAACGGTGCTGGCTCTGCATCAGCCAGGCCTGCAACAGCACCAGGCGCGGGTTTTCCAGCAGGCTTTCCCAGGGCAGCGCTGCGAGCGACTCTTCCAGCAACGCCAGTTCGCTATGGTTAAACAATCCCCATGCATGGTTGAGCAGGATATCGCGGAGCATATTGGCATCGCCGGCGGCCAACGCATGGTGGATAGCTTCGGTCGGGAAGCCTTGTGCCATCCAGCTTTCGGCGGCAGCGCGGTGCAGTTCAGGTAATTCTGTCGCCAGTTCCCACTGACATCGCTGACGCAGGAAACTGCCAAACAGCGGGTGATAACTGAACCATTCCCCGGAATCATCCATCCGTTGTAAAAAAAGCCCCTGACGTTCGATCTCCTCCAGCCGCATCTGCCCGTTGTCGACGCCGGTCACGCGGACAATCAGAGCATCGTTCATTGAGCGTAGTACCGCGCTTTTTAACAGGAAGTTACGCGTGTCGGCTTCCACGTTATTGAGCACTTCATCGACCAGATAATCGGACAGGTGGCTGGCGTTAATGCCCGCCAGTCGGCGCGCGGAATGCTGCGCAGCGCTGTTGCTCTGCCGTGCGGAGAGGGCGATCAATTGCAGCGCGGTGGCCCAGCCGGCGACATCATCGCACAGACGGCTGGTTTCGGCGGCTTCGATGGGTGAGGTCAGGCGGCAGTCGAAAAACTGCTTCGCTTCCTGATGGGTAAAGGCGAGCTGCTGACTGCCAATCTCCAGCAACTGATCGCGCACGCGCAAATTAGCGATGCCCAGTTGCGGTAAATTGCGCGACAGCACTACCAGCGTCATGTTTTCAGGCTGATGACGCAGGAAAAAACGCATCGCATCATGGATGACCGGATTGGTGACCAGGTGGTAATCGTCTATCACCAGATAAAGCGGCCGATCCCACTCGGCGAGTTCAATGAACAACTGTGCGAAGAGTGATGTCAGGCTGGCGTACTGGCGCTTTTGCACCATCATCTCGCTCGCCGGGCAATGCCCACCGGTGGCTTGTTGTAGTGCCGCAATCAGATAGCTGGCAAAGCGTTCCTGCTGGTTATCGCCCTCATCAAGCGAATACCAGCCCAGTTCGTTCTTCCCTGCCGCCCACTGCGAAACGAGCGTTGTTTTTCCATATCCAGCAGGACTTGTGACCAGCGCAAGACGATAATTGTTCGCGCCGGAAAGTTTCGCCAGTAAACGTTCCCGCACCACGGTGTGGTCAAGACGAACCGGACGACTTAATTTAGACGGAATCAACATAGTTAGCACTTCACTGTGGCCAATAAACGGAAAGGATTTTTTTTACGCCTCGTAATTAATAGTTATAAAGTCGGCGATAAGAGAATATATTGCAAGTTATGTCGGGAATTGGATTAACTTAATTTGCACTCTGTCACAAATTCCACACATTACTGAAACAGGTTACAGAAACCGGTGCCAGTGCGCGTGGCTACTGGTTTCGTGACGTATTTCAAAGGTGTGATTATTTACATTTGGCATTAAAAATTGCATGCCGGGCGCAACCCGGTTTGTAGCAAGTGCTTACCAAAGTGGAAGGTTTTGACAGATGCATGCCATCCTTTCGTTGATCAAGCGATACGTATAGGATCTCCGCGTTGGTATTTCAAAATAAGTCACTGCGCTTTATTTTTTCACACATTGCGACATCTTTTACGTAATATTTACTAAGATTCTCCTGAGGACAGTTAGTGTAGGAATTTGCCATCAGGATAAAAGGAACGATAATATTTCCGATAAACCCAATGGGGATTGAGCTGAGCGTGATTAGGAGGACGTAATTATTATTCATAAATTTATGCCCGCGCTGGGGGAAATTTTTTTGAAAAAGAAAAAGACACGTAAAGAATAAGCAATAAAGAAATAAGGGTATTGAGCTTATCATTATACAAGTTTTACTATAAGAGATAACATTACCCATTTTCCACAGTGAAATGAAGTCACGCATAATGAATCCGAACAGAAGAAGATAAAGAACTGCAATTTGGATAAGTAATGCGGCAAAGGCATGTAGTTTACGCAATGTATTTTCCTTATACTTAGAATAAATATGGTAATGATGATGCGTTGTTATTAATTATATTAATCCCATGTAAAAAATAATATTCTTTTATTTTCATCTTTAAAGTTGATGATAAGTGAAAATTATCGTCGATTATGTTTAAGGTGGCGTTAAGTATCAAACCAAGAAATACGATGGCTGATATCGTCACAATAACAGGAGAGCTTATAAACGTGAGAAACCCACCTGCTATCCCAATTACCACGCTCGATACCAGAATCTTCGCTGTGTCCATGGTAATATCCACCAGAAAATCCACCAGGTAGTAATCTGATTTAAAGATCAATTCCACAGCCCGCCAGGCAAGCGAAAAATAGATACAATATTTTGTGCCATTGATAATGCTGTAGGACATACCGCGTTGGCCAATGGCCATTTCCAGCATTTGTGGATGACTGGCGCCATAACGCGTTCCGGTAAGAATACGTCTGAGGCCAGCGTGCCCGGTGATTTTTATGTATGACTTTCCACCAACCTTGTATTCAATCGCTCTGATTTTTAGCGCTTTAAAATTGAACACTAACTCCTGCGCGGGGTTGTACCATGTCGTGAGCTTTGACAGATTGCGAAAGGCATCGAGTCCGTCTTTGATATTCCCCGGTGCTGCTTTATAAGAAAAAAACTTATCCACTCCGCCGAGGAGATCGTCCACCACTTGCTCTGCCTCTTCGAATGTGAGCAACATAATGGCGTGGCTTTGGGTAATAAAATTTCCATTCATGAAAGCCATATCACGTTGTAATGGATTCATTGAAGGCCATGTTTTAACGTCAAAAGATGGGTCGCGGAAGGACATATTTCCCCCTTGTGTGAAATGACGAATTTTATTATTTTGCTGATTAAAAGACGCGCTCATCCCACAAACTGTAGGCGCTGGTACTGGCCATGCAGTGTTCCCAGCTTATTGATTCATACACTAAAGAAATGCGTTCCTGTGCTTCGTTTCCACTTTCAATAATATTGTGTGGGACGATAGTGGAAATGTCAGATATATGAGCTTTGAATAATTTTATTTTGTAATAAGCCTCCTGTAACCCCATCGGGTTTACCCGATAAAGTTCAATTTCGCATTCGAGAGCTTCGTTGTCGTTTATCGCTTTGTTAAGTAAGGGAGATGAGCGATCAATAGGTTTAATGATTTGTACTTCATGATGCGTAACATTTTGCTCGCGCGTTGTTCGGTGATTAAGCCCGTAAACCATTATTTGATCAAAATGGTTTGTCTGCGACTTATTACCAATAGAATTCCGGGAACCGCAATTTGCCGAAATAAGTCCCTGGGATGTGCCTTTTAGCGTCATCCATGATAAATGTGCCATGTTATTTCCTTATGACTTATTCATGTGAAATATATATATTTGAAACAGACAGTTAAGTGTGCTCCCGTTTATTTCCCGTTTCAATATTTTGTTTCGTATGACGAGCGCGATAATGCCGACCAGATGTGAATCACTGCAGCAATACGTGGCAGAGACAACGCCAGCGGCTAACTTTATAGTGGTTACGATCACACTTTTTGCTCATCCCTGCTACTCCTCCCTGCCTAATCCCTGCCAGGATGAGGACGTTACCGAGTAGGCCAGGCACACTAACGCTAATGTATCTTACAAGGACCCGGATTCATTTATGTCTCAGCCTTCGTTCAATAAAACGCAATTTCAGGCTGCACTGACGCGTCAGTGGCAGCATTTTGGTTTACAGGCCGCCAGCGACATGACGCAGCATCAGTGGTGGCAGGCCGTGAGCGCCGCGCTGGCTGAAATGCTGGCGGCGCAACCTGTGGCGAAGCCGGTGAAAGGGCAGCGCCACGTTAACTACATCTCCATGGAATTCCTCATCGGTCGTCTGACGGGCAACAACCTGCTCAATCTCGGCTGGTATCAGGAAGTCAGTGACGAGCTGAGCGCCTTTGACATCAAACTGAGCGATCTGCTTGAAGAAGAGACTGATCCGGCGCTGGGTAATGGCGGCCTGGGGCGTCTTGCGGCCTGTTTCCTGGATTCTATGGCGACGGTCGGCCAGTCGGCGACGGGCTATGGCCTGAACTATCAGTATGGTCTTTTTCGTCAGTCGTTTGATGACGGGCAGCAGAAGGAAGCACCGGACGACTGGCATCGTGGCAGTTACCCGTGGTTCCGCCACAATGCGCAGCTTGATGTGCAGGTTGGTATCGGCGGTAAAGTGATTAAAGGGCGCTGGGAGCCGGAGTTTACCCTCGTGGGTGAAGCCTGGGATCTGCCGGTGCTGGGTTACCGCAATGGCGTCGCACAGCCGCTGCGCCTGTGGCAGGCGACACACGCCCATCCATTTGACCTGACGAAATTCAACGACGGCGATTTCCTGCGTGCTGAAAAGCAGGGTATCGACGCGGAAAAACTGACTAAAGTCCTCTATCCGAACGACAACCATCAGGCAGGGAAAAAGCTGCGCCTGATGCAGCAGTATTTCCAGTGCGCCTGCTCGGTTGCGGATATCCTGCGCCGTCATCATCTGGCGGGACGCAAGCTGGCGCAATTGCCGGCGTTTGAAGTCATTCAACTGAACGACACGCACCCGACGATTGCCATTCCGGAACTGCTGCGTGTTCTGCTCGATGAACATCAGATGAGCTGGGATGACGCCTGGGCGATCACCAGCAAAACTTTTGCGTATACCAACCACACCCTGATGCCGGAAGCGCTGGAAACCTGGGATGAGAAGCTGGTGAAGGCGCTGCTGCCGCGCCACATGCAGATCATCACGGAGATCAACACCCGCTTTAAGAAACTGGTGGAGAAAACCTGGCCTGATGATAAGGCGGTATGGGCGAAACTGGCTGTTGTGCACGACAAGCAAGTCCGGATGGCGAATATGTGCGTGGTGAGCGGCTTTGCCGTCAACGGCGTGGCGGCATTGCACTCTGATCTGGTGGTGAAAGATCTGTTCCCGGAATATCACCAGCTGTGGCCGAATAAGTTCCACAACGTCACCAATGGCATTACGCCGCGCCGATGGATCAAACAGTGCAACCCGGCGCTGGCGGCGCTGCTCGATAAGACATTGAAAAAAGAGTGGGCGAACGATCTCGACACACTGATTGCGCTGGAAAAACACGCAGACGACGCGAGATTCCGCAAACAGTACCGCGAGATTAAGCAGGCCAACAAAGTGCGTCTCGCTGACTTCGTGAAAGCGCGTACCGGTATCGACATCAATCCGCAGGCCATCTTTGATATTCAAATCAAACGCCTGCACGAATACAAACGCCAGCACCTGAATCTGTTGCATATCCTGGCGCTGTACAAAGAGATCCGCGAGAACCCGAAGGCCGACCGTGTGCCGCGCGTGTTCCTGTTTGGTGCGAAAGCAGCACCGGGCTATTACCTGGCGAAGAACATCATCTTTGCGATCAATAAAGTTGCGGATGTGATCAATCACGATCCGCAGATGGGCGATAAGCTGAAAGTGGTGTTCCTGCCGGATTACTGCGTATCGGCCGCGGAAATGCTGATTCCGGCGGCGGATGTCTCTGAGCAGATTTCCACGGCGGGCAAAGAGGCCTCCGGCACCGGCAACATGAAGCTGGCGCTGAATGGTGCGCTGACGGTCGGCACGCTGGATGGCGCGAACGTCGAAATCGCCGAAGTGGTGGGTGAGGAGAATATTTTTATCTTCGGCCACACGGTGGAAGAGGTCAAAGCGCTGAAGGCCAAAGGGTATGATCCGCTGAAATGGCGTAAGAAAGACAAGCTGCTTGATGCCGTACTCAAAGAGCTGGAAAGCGGTAAGTACAGCGGCGGCGACAAGCACGCGTTTGATCAGATGCTGCACAGTCTCGGTAAACAGGGGCATGATCCGTATCTTGTTCTGGCAGACTTTGATGCCTATGTGAAAGCGCAGCGCCAGGTCGATGAACTCTACCGCGACCAGGAAGCCTGGACCCGTGCGGCGATCCTGAATACCGCACGCTGCGGCATGTTCAGCTCCGACCGTTCGATTCGCGATTATCAGCAACGTATCTGGCAGGCAAAACGCTAAGGACAGGCCTATGGAGAGTAAACGCCTTGATAAAGCCGCGCTGGCGGCGGGCATCAGCCCCAGCTATATCAATGCGCATGGTAAACCGCAGTCAATCGGCGCTGACACCAAGCAGCGCCTGCTTGATGCAATGCATCATACTCCCGCCACGGTCGTGGCGGTCACCCCTGTGCCGAATGTGAAAGTCTTTACTTTCGGCAAAAAAGCAGAGCTGATTGTTGAAGGGAAAGGGGAGTTCGACTGGCTGCTGACCACTGAATCCGGAAAACAGTATCAGGGACTTGCGGTAGCCGGAAAAACCCTGACGCTGCCGGGTCGTCTGCCGGAAGGCTACCACACGCTGACGCTGCTCCAGGACGATAGTCGCTGGCACTGCCGCATCATCATCGCTCCTGCGCGCTGTTACGAACCGCAGCCGCTGAAGGAGGGGAAAAAACTGTGGGGGGCATGCGTACAGCTTTATGCTCTGCGCTCTGAGCAAAACTGGGGTATTGGTGATTTCGGCGATCTGAAAGCGATGCTGCCGGAAATAGCTCGCCGGGGCGGGTCGTTTATTGGCCTCAATCCAATTCATGCGCTCTATCCGGCAAACCCGGAAAGCGCCAGCCCTTACAGCCCCTCTTCCCGCCGCTGGCTGAACGTGATTTACATCGACGTTAATGCGGTCGAGGACTTTCATCTCAGCAAAGCCGCACAGGTCTGGTGGAAACGCCCGGCGACGCAAAAGATGCGGAAAGCCGCCTGTGAGTCGGAATGGGTGGACTACACCGCTGTGACGGCGCTGAAAATGACGGCGTTGCGCATGGCGTGGGAACACTTCTCCACGCGCGACGACGAACAAATGGCGGATTTTCGCCTGTTTGTTGGGCGCGAAGGGGAAAGCCTGTACTGGCAGGCGGCGTACGACGCGCTGCATGAGCAGCAGGCGAAAGAAGATTCATTGCGCTGGGGCTGGCCTGTATGGCCGGAAACGTTGCGGGATATTGACAGTCCGCAGGTGAAAATTTTCTGCCAGCAGCATGCGAATGACATCGATTTTTATCTCTGGCTGCAGTGGCTGGCTTATACGCAGTTCGCTGCCTGCTGGGCTGAATGCCAGCGTCACGACATGCCCATCGGGCTGTATCGCGATCTGGCCGTTGGCGTGGCGGAAGGGGGCGCGGAAACCTGGTGCGACCGCGAACTTTACTGTCTGAAGGCCTCGGTGGGCGCGCCACCGGATATCCTCGGCCCGCTGGGGCAAAACTGGGGACTGCCGCCGATGGATCCCCACGTCATTGTCGCGCGAGCCTATGAACCGTTTATCGAGCTGCTGCGGGCGAATATGCAAAACTGCGGCGCGTTGCGCATCGATCACGTAATGTCGGTGTTGCGTCTGTGGTGGATCCCCTACGGCGAGACGGCGGACTTTGGTGCGTATGTGCATTATCCGGTCGACGATTTGCTGTCAATTCTGGCGCTGGAGAGCAAGCGTCACCAGTGTATGGTGATCGGCGAAGATCTCGGTACGGTGCCGGTGGAGATTGTCGGTAAGCTGCGTAAAAGCGGCGTTTACTCCTACAAAGTACTCTACTTCGAAAATGACTATCAGAAGGGCTTCCGCGCGCCGAAGGCGTATCCGGAACAGTCGATGGCGGTGGCGACAACGCATGATCTGCCGACGCTGCGCGGTTACTGGGAAAGCGGTGATTTGACACTCGGCAACACGCTTGGCCTCTATCCTGACGAGGTGATCCTGAACGGCCTGTATCTGGACCGCGGTAAGGCGAAACAGGCCATGCTGGATGCGTTGCATAAGTACGGGTGTTTGCCGAAACGCGCCGGACATAACGCGTCAATGATGGCGATGACGCCGACACTCAATCGTGCTATGCAGCGTTATATCGCCGACAGCAACAGTGCACTACTGGGATTACAGCCGGAAGACTGGCTGGACATGGCAGAGCCGGTCAATATTCCCGGCACCAGCTATCAGTACCGCAACTGGCGACGCAAATTGTCCGCGACGCTGGAAACGATGTTTGCTGATATGAGAGTGAACAGGCTGATTAAGGATCTGGATAAACGCCGCAAGGCGGCCAGTAAGAAATAACGAACAGGCCGGGCAGGCGTAAGCGCCGCCCGGCCTTTTTACTATTAAACTACCATTCCCAGCAGCAGACACCCTACCAGGCCGCAGACGGAAATAATCGTTTCCAGCATCGACCACGACTTGATGGTTTCGCCGATAGTCAGGTTGAAATACTCTTTGAACAGCCAGAATCCCGGATCGTTCACGTGAGAGAAGATCACACTACCGGAACCTACTGCAATCACCATCAGCTCCGGGCTGACGCCAGTAGAGGCAATCAGTGGCGCTGCGATACCCCCCGCGGTGATCGCTGCAACGGTCGCAGAGCCCAGCGCGATACGCAGGACCGCAGCAATAGACCACGCCATCAGGATCGGAGACACATTGGTTTCGTTCATGATAGAGGCGATGTATTTGTCCACGCCGCTATCGACCAGCACCTGCTTAAAGGCACCGCCGCCGCCGATGATCAACAGCATCATGGCGATGATTTTAATGGATGCGCCCAATGTGTCGTTGATGTCTTCCATCGAACGGCCACGATTCAGACCAAAGGTAAAGACCGCAATCAGCACCGCGATCATGGTCGCCATCACCGGGTCGCCGAAGAATTCTGCATACGGCAGAATCGCATGGCCTTTTGGCAGGAGCATTTCCGCAACCGCACGCAACGCCATCAGCACGACAGGCACCAGCGAAGTCCAGACGCTCACGCCGAAGCTCGGCATTTCGTCTTCACGGAAAGTTTTCGGGTTGTGGAGACCTTCCGGAATCGGCTTATCGATGCCTTTCAGGAAACGCGCATACACCGGACCTGCCAGGACGACAGTCGGGATCGCCAGCAGCGTACCGTACAGCAGGGTCTTACCCATATCCGCGTGGAAAATCGTCGCGATAGCGGTCGGACCCGGGTGCGGCGGCAGGAAGCCGTGCGTGACGGAGAGCGCTGCGGCCATTGGCACACCGACGTACAGCAGAGGGATACGGGCAGAGGCGGCGATGGTAAACACCAGCGGCAGCATCAGCACGAAGCCGACTTCATAGAACAACGCGAAACCAACGGTAAAACCGGTTAATACCACGGCCCACTGAATGTGTTTTTTACCGAATTTATCAATTAGCGTGGTGGCGATACGCTGAGCGCCGCCGCAGTCCGCCAGCAGCTTACCGAGCATAGCGCCGAAGCCCATGATCAGTGCAAGACTGCCGAGCGTTCCGCCGACACCGGCCTTGATGGAGCCGATCACTTTATCCAGCGGCATGCCCTGCATTAAACCGACGGCGAGGGCCACCAGTACCAGTGCGATGAACCCGTTCAGCTTGAAGCGGATCATCAGCAGTAATAACAAGACAACACCGATAGCAACGATGACTAATGGCATGATTTACCTGACCTTTAATTTGTTATGGGTAACGTCGTTGTTTCAATGACAATATCCAATTGTCCCACCGAGAAACAGAGTTCTTCTGGCGCTGCTTCAGATTTCGTTCCACCCGAAAAGGATAGTTGGCTATTTTTCTTTCAGCAGCGCTTGAGGCGAATGATACGGGTAACATCCACCTGTTGAGAATTACCCAAGCGATCAAAATGTGAATTATGCGAAGCAGGTCATATTATGACAGGAGATTAAGCAAAGGCAGGCAAGCGGGAAGTTGCCCGGTAACATCACGCCACCGGGCAAAACATAGGGAAAACTTAATAGTAAGAGTGCTCGCCGCGCTGGTGTTCGGTCAGATCGCGAACGCCTTTCAGTTCCGGGAATTCGTTCAGCAGTTGCTTTTCGATCCCTTCTTTCAGGGTGACGTCGACCATGGAGCAGCCGTTACAGCCGCCGCCAAACTGCAGGATGGCATAGCCTTCGTCGGTGATTTCCATCAGCGTCACACGACCACCGTGCCCGGCGAGCTGCGGGTTGATTTGCGATTGCAGCAGATATTCGACGCGCTCCATCAGCGGGGCGTCGTCAGCCACTTTACGCATTTTGGCGTTTGGCGCTTTCAGTGTCAGTTGGGAACCCAGCTGATCGGTTACAAAGTCGATCTCCGCATCTTCCAGGTAGGGAGCGCTCAGTTCATCGACATACGCGGTCAGCTGTTCGAATTTAATGGCAGTGTCAGTTGCTTCCACCGCATCCGGCGGGCAGTAAGATACGCCGCATTCAGCGTTAGGAGTGCCGGGATTAATCACAAATACGCGGATTTGTGTCCCTTCTTCCTGATTTGCCAGCAATTTAGCAAAGTGCGCCTGGGCAGCATCGGAAATACGGATCATAGCGTTGGCCTAATAGTTGACTAATTTACCAGGGTATAATACCCCCCTTAGCAGGGGTCTACAAGGTGCGACACAGGCACCATACCTCAACACTCGCTGCGCCGTTTCGCAAAAGCAGGCGGGAAATCTCAGCAACAGTGCTGCCGGTCGTGACGACATCGTCTACCAGAGCGATATGGAGCCCGTTGACGGCGAATTCAAGCCGGAAGGCATTTTTCAGATTTTGTTTCCGTAATCGTGCTGAAAGATGATGCTGCACCGGCGTGGCGCGCTGGCGACGCAGGGCATTCGCCTGCCAGCGGCATTGCAGCCAGCGCGACAGCGGCTGGCAGAGCAGATCGCTCTGATTAAATCCGCGCCGCCACTGTCGACGCTGCCAGAGCGGGACGCTCATCATCAGGTCGGGTGCCGTCTTCAGACCCTGCTGGCGTATGCGCAGCAGGAGCAGTCGCGCCAGCGCGACGGCGAGCTCCGCTCTGCCGCTGAATTTAAGTCGGTGGATCAGGCGGCTCAGCGGCGGCGCATAATCATTCACTGCAATCAGCCGTTGCCACGGCGGTGCTTTTTGCAGACAGCGCCCGCAGGGCAAAATCGCGTTTGCCGCTGGCAGCCCGCATAGCGGGCATAACGGCAGCGAGCAGGACAGCGCACGGGTGCAGCGCGAGCAGATCCCCCAGTGCGCCAGGGCGAGCGGCATTTGGCATAGCCAGCATAAGCTGTGGGCTGTTAGCATAGTCCACCTCGTAGTTGTGAAGTGGGAACAGTAACTGATGAACGACATCTGGTGGCAAACTAAAGGCGAAGGAAATTGTCATCTTGTGCTGCTGCACGGATGGGGGCTGAATGCTCAGGTCTGGGATTGCATTACCCCGGAACTGAGCACGCATTTCACCCTCCATCTTGTGGATTTGCCTGGTTTTGGGCGCAGTCAGAATACAGGCGCGATGTCACTCGACGCGATGGCGCAACAGGTACTCGCCAGGGCCCCGGAAAAGGCGCTGTGGCTCGGCTGGAGTCTGGGTGGGCTAGTCGCAAGCCAGGTGGCGTTAACGCATCCGGAACGCGTGCAGGCACTGGTGACGGTAGCGTCGTCGCCCTGTTTCCGCGCAGAAGGCGACTGGCCGGGAATCAAACCGGACGTGCTGAGCGGTTTTCAGCAGCAACTGAGGGACGACTTCCAGCGTACCGTTGAGCGTTTTCTCGCGCTGCAAACAATGGGCACCGAAAGCGCACGTCAGGATGCGCGAAAACTGAAAAGCGCGGTGCTTTCGCTGCCAATGCCGTCAGAAGCGGTGCTGGACGGTGGTCTGGAGATCCTGAAAACGGTCGATTTACGCGAACCACTCGCCGCACTGTCACTGCCGTTTCTGCGGCTTTATGGTCGGCTGGACGGGCTGGTGCCACGCAAAATTGTACCGCTGCTGGATGCGGCGTGGCCGGGAAGTCAGTCTTATATTTTCGCCAGGGCAGCCCATGCGCCGTTTATTTCGCACCCGGAGGAATTCTGCCAGGTGTTACTTAATTTAAAACAAAATGTTGCCTGAATGACAATGCGACCTGGAAAATCTTTCACATCGCACTAATACTCTTCATGACGCTGACATGACGCTGAGATGACCCGTTGGGTGATAGCAGGACAGCGGCACAAAAATAACAAACCGTATGGAGAGTAAAAATCTATGAAACTGATTTCAGGTATTGTTGCATCTCTGGTTATTGGCTCGCTTTCCTTTGGCGCTTTCGCGGCACAGGAATTAGAAAAAGACAAAGCAAAAGAAACTATCGCGTCTGAGAATCTGACTAAGGTCGGCACGATCTCCACGTCAGATACCACGGCACCGATGGACGCACGCAAAGAGCTGTCTCAGAAAGCGGATGAGCTGGGCGGCAAATATTTTGTGGTAACTTCAGCAGACAAAGGTGAGAAAAACGTTCGCGCCACGGCAGACGTTTATAAGTAAGCAAAAAAACGCGGGTCCTGAGACCCGCATTTTCGCTAGCGCAGTGCCCACCATTCCCGCAGGCAGGCTTTCCCTTCCGGGCAGCTTTTACAACTCCCCGTTAAACACCCGTCAGGCGCTTCCTGAATGCGCTGAGCTTTGCCCATCGCTTCCAGTCGGCCCAGCATCGCATCGATCATCGCCCGCGACGTATGCAGGCGGTCGCTGAGCTGTGAGGCTTCCATCCGCCCCTGTAACGCCAGCATGTCACGAACGTCAATTAACGATGCCATTGATTCTCCTTAGTGGCAGTCGCCCGCCGGGCTTTCACAGCAGGACGCTACCGTCTTGCGGGTCGCGAGCAGATTGATGTCCACCCGGCTGCGTGCGCGGCGCAGGCCACCAAGCACCAGAATATTAAACAGGATCACTGCCAGAATGCAGACCAGACTGTACTGTGGGTGCTGGCTGAAACTGCTCACCTGATAAAATAGCGTCGACAGCGAGTACGCGATGTTCAGTCCCCACAGAATGGAAAAGCCCATCCAGCCGCGGCTTGATTCACGCGCGATGGCCCCCATCACCGAAATGCACGGGATGTAAAGCAGAACGAAAATCAGGTAGCTGTAAGCCGCAGCTGCGTTGCCAAACTTACTGCTCATCACACCCATTGCCCCGGTCGCCATTTCGCCGTCGCCTTTGCTGGCTTCAATAGGGTTGGCCAGCACGCTCAGACTGAAGGTATCTTTCAGACTCTGCCAGGTCTCGCCAACGGCGCCGCCCAGCTCGTCGAACAGGTTAAATTCGGCAGGGTTAAATTCTTCTTCCTGAATGTTTTCGGCGGTATAGAGGGTGTTCAGCGTCCCCACGACCACTTCTTTTGCCATGGCGCCGGTGAACAGACCTACAGTGGCCTGCCAGTTGTCTTCATGCACGCCAATCGGCTTAAACAGAGGCGTGATCACCCGGCTGACGGACGCGAGGGCGGAGTCATTGATGTTGTCTGCCGCTTGACCGCTCAGCGTAAAACTATTGAGCGCACTGAGGAAAATACTGACCACGACAATGACTTTACCGGCGCGTACCACGAAGCCTTTCAGACGCTGCCAGGTCTGAATGACCAGACTTTTCAGATGCGGCACGTGATACACCGGCAACTCCATCACGAACGGCGAAGCTTCACCACGCATAATGGTGTGTTTCAGCATCAGCCCGGTGAGGATCGCCATGACAATCCCCAGCACGTACAACGAGAATACCACCAGCGCACCCTGCTGCCCAAAGAAGGCTGCCGCGAAGACGGCGAAAATCGCCAGTCGCGCACCACAGGACATAAACGGCGCCATCATGATGGTCATCAAACGCTCACGTGGTGCATCAAGCGTACGTGCCCCCATCACTGATGGTACGTTACAACCGAAGCCGACAATCAGCGGCACGAACGATTTACCGGGCAGCCCTAACGACTGCATCAGGCGGTCCATCACGAACGCCGCTCGCGCCATGTAACCGGAATCCTCAAGGAAAGAGAGGAACAGATACATCATGCCAATCTGCGGTACCAGCGGCAGCACAGTATTGATACCGCCGCCCAGTCCTTGCGCCAGGAAAATGGTCAGCCATTCCGGGAAATGCAGGGTGGCGCCGATCCATTGAATACCGTGAATAAATATCGCCACAGAGCCCACGTCAAAAAGCGGTTGCAGCGCGCCGCCGATGTTGATGGCAAGCAGGAACATCAGGTACATAACGAACAGGAAAACCGGCAGACCGAGGAAGCGATTAAGCACGATTTTATCGACGGCGGCGGTGAAGCGACTCGGCTCGGCGGTCAGTGTGTTGCTCACGCTGTCGCATATCGCGGCGATGGTCTGATAACGCGCATCGGCGATGTGCAACGCCGGATCGTCCATTGAGCCCTGCAGATGGGCGAGGGCGATGGGGAGCTTCTCAGCCGCATCACCGGCATACACCCGGCTGTAGATGTCGCCTTCCAGCATTTGCAGCGCCAGCCAGTGGCGCTGTTTTTCCGGCATGTCAGCGGCCATCTCGAGCGCCAGCTTGTTGGCTTCGCGCATCAACGGCTCGGCATAATGCACCAGCTCCATATCCGTATTGCCATGGTGGCGGTCGATGGCCATTTTCAGTGCATCAATACCGCGGCCACGAGTGGAGACCAGCGGTACTACGGGGCAGCCAAGACGCGCGGAGAGTGCATCCACATCAATGCGAACTTTTTGCTTTTCCGCGATATCAAGCATGTTCAGCGCCACAACGCACGGAATGCCGAGTTCGAGCAGTTGCAGTGTCAGGTAAAGGTTGCGTTCGAGATTCGAGGCGTCGACGACGTTGATCAGCAGGTCAGCATCGCCGCTCAGAATGTAATGGCAGGCGATCTGCTCGTCGAGTGAGGTCTGTGAAGAGATGGTCGTCAGCGAATAGGTGCCCGGCAGGTCAACCAGCGTGACCTGGTGGTCAGTGGTGGAGAAGGAGCCTTCTTTACGTTCGACGGTGACGCCGGCCCAGTTGCCCACGCGCTGGCGCGCACCGGTTAACTGATTAAACAGGGTGGTTTTACCCGAATTCGGGTTACCAATTAAGCCAATCGTGAGTTTATTCATTCGCGAACTCGTTATTTTTACAACCCGATTTAACGGGAAACCGCTTCCACTTCGAGGAAAGCTAAATCTTTCTTACGTAAAACTAAATTAACGCGGCGCGTTTCGATATGAATGGGATCGCCTAATGGCGCGACGCGAACCACATTAAAAGAAGAACCGGGCAACATACCGAGTGAGAGCAATTTCTGACGATAAGCCGGGCTGATATCACGGGAGAAACCGGTAATTTTCCACGCACTGTCTGGGATGTATCGCATAGAGCCTACTTAATATTCACAAACCAATACTTGTGCTTCCTGCCGCTAAAAGGTGCACGACGCTGGAGATTAGCTGACCGGGGAGGTCATTTTGTCATCAACACAATAATAATGAGAATGATTTTTATCTTCAATCGATAAAATGTAACAGAATGGGCTAAAGGGGAATAATTAACGCTAAGTTTGATGTCGCTCAATCTTTACCACAATTGCGCATTGTTTAAATTATATTGCGAATGTTAACGAGGTGAAAAATATAACTGAGAAAGGAAACCAGGAATTTATTACCGTTTTCATTACCTTTGAAAATAATTAGCCCTCTTATAACTTAGAGGGCCTGATTATATTTTCGTTATTTCTTTTTACCCATCGCGGCGGCCAGCGCATCCATCATTGCGCTGTTACCGGCAGGCTGAGCATCGCGACCGCGTGGTTTTGCAGGCCGTGCCGCCGGGCGGTTGCCCTGATCGCGCGAGGTGTTACCACCGCCGCGACGTGCGTTGCTGTCGCCCGGCTGCTCATCAAGACGCATGGTCAGTGCAATACGCTTACGCGCCAGGTCGACTTCCAGCACTTTCACCTTCACGATATCGCCCGCTTTGACGACGGTATGCGGATCTTCGACAAACTTGTCAGAAAGCGAGGAGATATGCACCAGACCATCCTGGTGAACGCCGATGTCGACAAACGCACCAAAGTTGGTGACGTTAGTGACCGCGCCTTCCAGCACCATGCCCGGCAGCAGGTCGTTCATAGTTTCCACGCCGTCGGCAAATTTCGCGGTTTTGAACTCAGGACGTGGGTCGCGACCCGGTTTTTCCAGTTCTTTGATGATGTCGGTGACTGTCGGCAGACCAAAGCGGTCGTCGGTGAAATCCACCGCCTTGATGTTACGCAGCGCATCGCTGTTGCCCATCAGATCATTTAGCGCCTGCTGGGTGGCAGCAAGAATGCGCTCCACCACCGGATAGGCTTCCGGGTGAACGGTTGAGGCATCCAGCGGGTTATCGCCGTGGTTAATACGCAGGAAGCCTGCGCACTGCTCAAACGCTTTCGGCCCCAGACGGCTGACTTTCAGCAGTTGCTGACGGTTCTGGAACTGGCCGTTTTCATCACGCCAGGCGACGATGTTTTGCGCCATCATGCGGGTTAAGCCTGCCACGCGGGTCAGCAGTGGCACGGATGCGGTGTTGAGATCAACCCCCACGGCGTTCACGCAGTCTTCGACCACCGCATCCAGTTTACGCGCCAGTTGTGACTGGCTGACGTCGTGCTGGTACTGACCAACGCCGATAGATTTCGGATCGATTTTCACCAGCTCGGCAAGCGGATCCTGCAAACGACGGGCAATCGAGACCGCGCCACGCAGCGACACGTCGAGATCCGGGAACTCCAGCGCCGCCAGTTCTGACGCCGAATAGACCGATGCGCCCGCTTCGCTGACGATTACCTTTTGCCCTTTCACTTTCGGGAACTGTTGCTGAACGTCGAGGTAAAAACGTTCTGTTTCGCGGGACGCGGTACCGTTGCCGATCGCCACCAGTTCAACGTTGTGTTTTTCACACAATGTCGCAATCACCACTGCCGCTTTCGCTGCCTGACCGGTGTGCGGATAAATGGTGTCGGTGGCAACCAACTTGCCGGTGCCATCCACTACGGCGACTTTTACGCCGGTACGCAGGCCGGGGTCAAGGCCCATGGTGGCGCGCAGCCCGGCTGGCGCAGTCATCAGCAGATCATGCAGGTTGCGGGCGAAAACGTTGATCGCTTCATCTTCCGCATGCTCGCGGACCGTCCCCATCAGCTCGGTTTCCAGATGCATCAGCACTTTGATGCGCCACGTCCAGCTCACCACGCCTTTGCGCCAGCTGTCTGCCGGGGCGTTGTTCAGGCGCAGATCCAGATGGTTGATGATGATCTGTTCGCAATAGCTCTCTTTCGGCGGCTCGTCGAATTGCGGATCTGCGTTGAGAGAGAGTTGCAGGATGCCTTCATTGCGCCCGCGGAACATCGCCAGCGCACGGTGAGATGGCACGGTTGAAATGGGTTCGTGATGATCAAAGTAGTCGCGGAATTTCGCGCCTTCTTCTTCTTTCCCACTGACCACGGTTGATACCAGATGGGCGTTTTTCCATAGATAGTCGCGCACTTTCGCCAGCAACGCCGCGTCTTCGGCAAATCGTTCCATCAGGATATAGCGCGCGCCATCCAGTGCCGCTTTGGTGTCTGCAATGCCGTTGTCGGCGTTCAGGTATTTCGCCGCCTCGGTTTCAGGATCATGCGACGGCTCGTTCCACAGCAGATCAGCCAGCGGCTCAAGACCCGCTTCAATGGCGATTTGCCCGCGCGTGCGGCGCTTCGGTTTGTACGGCAGGTAGAGATCTTCAAGTTCGGTCTTGCTGAGCGTGCCATTGATGGCGCCCGCCAGTTCCGGCGTCAGTTTCCCCTGCTCATCAATCGATTTAAGAATAGCCTGGCGGCGTTCTTCCAGTTCACGCAGGTAACCAAGACGGGTCTCCAGCTGGCGCAGTTGCGTGTCATCCAGACCGCCGGTGACTTCCTTACGATAACGTGCAATAAACGGCACGGTATTCCCTTCATCAAGCAGGCGAACGGCAGCTTCTACCTGCTCGTCTCTGGCCTGAAGTTCACCCGCAATAATGCGGCAGAGCGAATCATTCATCATGGCTTTGTCATCTGTAGCAATAAAAAATCAGGGGATAGTTATACGGACTGACACGGTAAAATGCCAGTCGAGGAGGGCGCTCTCGGACTATTTTACGTACTCGATCTCGTTCACGTACCAGCTGGCTTCTCCGGCGGGTGTATTGACCACCGCCAGATCACCCACCTCTTTTTTCAGCAACGCGCGCGCCATCGGCGAATCGATGGAGATGTAGTCCTTTTGTCCAAATATTTCATCGTAACCGACGATGCGAAAACGCTTCCGGTCGCCATCGTCATTCTCGATTTCCACCCAGGCGCCAAAGAACACTTTGCCTTCCTGTTGTGGGGAATAGTCAACGATTTTCAGGTTTTCCAGGCATTTGGTCAGATACCGCACCCGGCGGTCAATTTCACGCAGACGCTTTTTGTTGTACTGATAATCCGCATTTTCACTGCGATCGCCGAGGCTTGCAGCCCACGTCACCTTTTTGGTGACTTCGGGGCGCTCTTCACGCCAGAGGTAATCCAGCTCTTTCTTTAGTTTTTCGTACCCTTCGCGGGTAATCAGGGGCGTTTTCATACTCTTGCCTTACAGACGTTCATGCTTATGTGGCGCATTTAACGTATCACAAAGCATAACTGACAGTATTAATAATGATTTATGTGATGGAATATGCAGTTAAGCTACTGTTAAATATGCTTTGTAACAATTTCGACTAGAATTTATACCAGAATTAACTGGTCGTGGACGCGCACTTTTTTAGAATACAGTCTTTAAGACTAGCGAACCTTTGGGAGTAAGAACGATGCAAGAGAATTATAAGATTCTTGTAGTGGATGATGACATGCGCCTGCGCGCGCTGCTTGAGCGTTATCTTACCGAGCAAGGCTTCCAGGTTCGTAGCGTCGCTAACGCCGAACAGATGGACCGTTTGCTGACGCGTGAGTCCTTTCACCTGATGGTACTGGATTTAATGCTGCCTGGAGAAGATGGCCTCTCTATCTGCCGTCGTCTTCGCAGCCAGAGCAACCCGATGCCGATTATCATGGTGACGGCGAAAGGGGAAGAAGTGGATCGCATTGTCGGGCTGGAAATCGGCGCTGACGATTACATTCCAAAACCGTTTAACCCGCGTGAATTGCTGGCGCGTATCCGCGCGGTGCTGCGTCGTCAGGCCAACGAGTTGCCTGGCGCGCCGTCGCAGGAAGAGGCAGTGATCGCATTTGGTAAATTTAAGCTCAACCTCGGTACCCGCGAAATGTTCCGGGAAGACGAGCCGATGCCGCTGACCAGTGGTGAATTTGCGGTACTGAAAGCGCTGGTGAGCCACCCGCGCGAACCGCTCTCCCGCGATAAGCTGATGAACCTGGCACGCGGCCGTGAATACTCGGCAATGGAACGTTCCATTGATGTGCAAATCTCGCGTCTGCGCCGCATGGTGGAAGAAGATCCGGCACATCCACGCTATATTCAGACCGTCTGGGGTCTGGGCTACGTCTTCGTGCCGGACGGTTCTAAAGCATGAGGCGAATGCGCTTCTCGCCGCGAAGTTCATTTGCCCGCACGCTGTTACTGATCGTCACGCTGCTGTTTGTCAGCCTCGTGACGACCTACCTTGTGGTGCTGAACTTTGCCATTCTGCCGAGCCTTCAGCAGTTTAATAAGGTCCTGGCGTACGAAGTCCGTATGCTAATGACCGATAAACTGCAACTGGAGGACGGCACGCAGCTGGTGGTGCCGCCTGCTTTTCGGCGGGAGATCTATCGCGAGCTGGGCATCTCCCTTTATTCCGATGAAGCGGCAGAAGACGCAGGCCTGCGCTGGGCGCAACACTATGAGTTTTTAAGCCAGCAGATGGCGCAGCAACTGGGCGGCCCGACGGAAGTACGCGTTGAGGTTAACAAGAGCTCGCCGGTGGTGTGGCTGAAAACCTGGCTTTCGCCAAATATCTGGGTGCGCGTACCGCTCACCGAAATCCATCAGGGGGATTTCTCGCCGCTGTTCCGCTACACGCTGGCGATCATGTTACTGGCGATAGGCGGCGCCTGGCTGTTTATCCGAATACAGAACCGACCCCTGGTTGATCTCGAACATGCGGCATTGCAGGTGGGGCGCGGAATTATTCCACCGCCGCTGCGCGAGTATGGTGCTTCGGAAGTGCGTTCTGTTACCCGGGCCTTTAACCACATGGCGGCTGGTGTGAAACAGCTTGCGGACGACCGTACGCTGCTAATGGCCGGGGTCAGCCACGACTTACGTACGCCGCTGACGCGCATCCGTCTGGCGACAGAAATGATGGGCGAGCAGGATGGTTACCTCGCGGAATCCATCAACAAAGATATCGAAGAGTGCAACGCGATCATTGAGCAGTTCATCGACTATCTGCGTACCGGCCAGGAGATGCCGATGGAGCTTGCGGATCTCAACGCCGTGCTCGGTGAAGTGGTCGCCGCCGAAAGTGGTTATGAGCGCGAAATTGAAACCGAAATGCAGGCCGGGGAGATCCCGGTGCGCATGCATCCCCTCTCTGTCAAACGAGCGGTCGCCAATATGGTGGTGAATGCGGCACGCTATGGCAACGGCTGGATCAAAGTCAGCAGCGGGAGCGAGCTGAATCGCGCGTGGTTCCAGGTGGAAGATGACGGCCCGGGCATTAAGCCAGAACAACGCAAGCATTTGTTCCAGCCGTTTGTCCGCGGTGACAGCGCACGAAGCACCAGCGGCACCGGTCTCGGCCTGGCCATCGTCCAGCGCATCATTGACAACCACAACGGAATGCTGGAAATCGGCTCCAGCGCGCGGGGAGGCTTGTTGATTCGCGCCTGGTTACCCATTCCGGTGACCAGAGCGGCGGGCTCATCAAAAGAGAGCTAAAAAAAACCGGGTGGCGATAACGCAAACCCGGCTTTTTCTTTCAGCGTCGGGCAGCGTCACCACCACCCGACGTATGACTTACAGCTTCGGTCCGGCACTGACCAGTGCTTCGCCTGCTGGGGTATCGGTATATTTCTCGAAGTTCTCGATAAACAGCGCCGCCAGTGTGTTTGCTTTTTCCTGCCACTGCTCCGGTGAACCGTAGGTGTTGCGCGGATCGAGGATATGAGTATCCACGCCCGGCAGCTCGGTTGGGATCTGCAGGTCAAACATTGGCAGCGTGAAGGTTTCTGCGTTGTCGAGAGAACCGTCCAGAATCGCATCGATAATCGCGCGCGTATCTTTAATGGAGATACGTTTGCCAGTCCCGTTCCAGCCGGTGTTCACCAGATATGCTTTCGCACCAGATGCCTTCATGCGTTTCACCAGCACTTCTGCGTATTGCGTCGGGTGCAGCGACAGGAACGCGGCGCCGAAGCAGGCAGAGAAGGTTGGTGTCGGCTCAGTCACACCACGCTCAGTACCCGCCAGTTTGGCGGTAAAGCCTGAGAGGAAATGGTACTGGGTCTGGTCGTCAGTCAGACGAGAGACCGGCGGCAGTACGCCGAACGCATCAGCCGTCAGGAAGATCACTTTGGTAGCGTGACCCGCTTTTGACACTGGCTTGACGATGTTTTCAATGTGGTAAATCGGGTACGAGACACGGGTGTTTTCGGTTTTGGATGCATCGTCAAAATCGATAGTGCCATCCGCGAGAACGGTGACGTTTTCCAGCAGCGCATCGCGACGAATAGCGTGGAAAATGTCAGGCTCAGCCTCTTCGGAAAGACGAATGGTTTTGGCGTAGCAACCGCCCTCAAAGTTGAAGACCCCGTCGTCATCCCAGCCGTGTTCGTCATCGCCAATCAGACGGCGTTTCGGATCGGTGGAAAGCGTGGTTTTGCCGGTGCCGGACAGGCCGAAGAAGACAGCAACGTCACCTTTTTCGCCCACGTTGGCAGAGCAGTGCATGGAGGCAATGCCCTTCAGCGGCAGCAGGTAGTTCATAATAGAGAACATGCCTTTCTTCATTTCGCCGCCATACCAGGTTCCCCCGATGAGCTGAATGCGCTCAGTCAGGTTGAAGGCAACGAAGTTTTCAGAATTGAGGCCCTGCTCTTTCCACTGCGGGTTGGTGCATTTTGCACCGTTCATGACGATAAAGTCAGGCTTGAACGTCGCCAGATCGTCATCAGTGGGGCGGATGAACATGTTCTTCACGAAGTGAGCCTGCCAGGCTACTTCAGTGATAAAGCGAACAGAAAGACGGGTGTCTTCATTCGCACCACAATAAGCATCAACCACGAACAAACGCTTACCGGAAAGCTGATGAGTGACCAGACCTTTCAGGTGCTTCCACGTTTCCGGGGAGAGCGGTTTGTTGTCGTTTTTTCCTTTGCCTTTATCGGACCACCAGACGGTATCGCGGGTGGTTTCATCACGAACAATATACTTATCTTTCGGCGAACGGCCGGTAAAAATACCCGTGTCGACGGCGATAGCACCAAGATTCGTTAACACTCCACGCTCGTAACCTTCCAGGTTGGGATTGAGCTCTTCCTGATACAACGTATCGTAGTCGGGGTTGTAAACGATATCATGAACGTCGTTGATTCCATAAGCCTTGAGATCCTGCGGGGTTAAACCTTTAACGCGCATTTCACTGCTCCTTAGCCAATATTACTGCCAATGATTGTAGGGTTGTAGAGGGTTTTTGACCGCGACCAGGCTCATAGATTTGCGCATCCGGCCCCCAGACTTTATCTGGTTTTTTTGACGAAAAACCCTGTAACTCCTTTCACAAGGGTTACGCATTATGGCAGGAATCGCTATTTAATTGGGGGAAATGTTCTTAATTGGTTAAAAATTGGTGTAATTATCTAAATTAATGTGAAGGTAATCGCATTCATGAAAGAAATTAACGAAAGACTTTCAATGAGAATCGATTCACGTCGCGGCAATAGCATGGGATTCTGGCAAAAAAAACGAGAATCTCCTTCTCTACATCGGTAAGAGAAGGAGAGTATGCCAGGGTTTCGGCGATCAATGTATTTGTGGATCTGCCGGCGCGGAGTTATTCCGAATTTCTGCGATGTCCATGGCGTTAAAAACATAGTGGTTACCGCAGTAATCACAATGCATGTCGATCTCGCCTTCGTCCGCCAGGATGCTGTTAATTTCTTCCTCCGGCAGCGTCTTCAGCGCGTCAGCACAACGTTCGCGTGAGCAGGTGCATTTGAATTCCACGCCCTGCGGATCGTAGACCGTCACTTCTTCTTCGTGATACAGGCGCCACAGCACGTCGTTCGCAGGCAGCGAGAAAAGTTCTTCGGCTTTGATGGTGTCGGTCAGCGCCACCAGATGTTCGAAATCTGCCGCCTGCGCATTCTGCGCTGGCATCACCTGAAGCAGCATGCCGCCTGCTGCCGGTTTGCCGTCATGTTCCCCGGTACGAATGATCAGGCGCGTTGGCAACTGCTCAGAGCGCAGGAAGTAATCTTCCAGGCATTCCGCCAGCGTCTCGCCTTCCAGACCGACGACACCCTGATAGCGTTCGCCTTCGTCCGGGGAGATGGTGATCACCAGATAACCATTACCTACCAGCGTTTTCAGTGACGCATCTTCCGGGATATCGCCCTGGACGCGAGCCACACCGCGCAGCTGCTGATTATTGTCGCCGTTGATCACCGCCAGCGTCATCGGGCCATCACCCTGCAACTGAACGGTAATATCACCGGCAAATTTCAGCGTAGCGGTCAGCAGACTGGTGGCAACCAGCAGCTCAGACAGCACGTTTTTCACCGGCTGCGGGTAATTGTGGTTGGCGAGGATCTGATCCAGTGTTTCAGAGACTGTCACCAGTTCACCGCGTACGGCATAATTTTCAAACAGATAGCGGTGTAGTTGATCGTGTTGCGTCATAATTTTCTCTCTTACGGGTGACAATTATTCATTCTCACCATGCTTAAATCTCATCAGGTCGCGCCGCTCTTTTTTGTCCGGTCGCCTGTCGGGATGCGGCATCGTCAGCGCGTTCAACTTCCGCGCCTGCGCCATTTTCTCGCGCTTTTCGATGCTTTCAGGTGTCTCTTCATACAACGTGACCGCTTCGCTTGCGGGGCGTCGTTGCTCAGTAATGCCCTTAATCACCACAGTGCGTTCGTCATTGCCCTGGCGTAGCGTCAGCACGGCATTGAGTTCCACCACTTTGCTCGGCTTGCTTCGCTGGCCGTTGTAGTGCACTTTGCCGCCATCCACCATTTCCCTGGCCAGCGCGCGCGTTTTGTAAAAGCGGGCGGCCCAGAGCCACTTGTCGAGCCTGACAGCCTCAGTGGGTTTCTCTTTCATGGTCACTCCTTTTCAGTGAGTGAGGGGATCAGCCGACGGTAATCATTCAGCCCCGGGTGGCGCAGATACTGTTTTTCCGCCAGCCCGGAATCGGGGTTCGTCACGCCCAGACAATAACGAATGCCAAACCGGGCAGCCGCATCCAGAATGGGTTCACTGTCATCGATAAACAGCGTTTTATGCGCAGAAAGTCCAGTCTCTTCCGCTACCGCCTGCCACAACCGCTGATCCTCTTTCGGATAACCAAATGTGTGGGTGGAAAGTAATAAATCAAGGTGCGATGCAAGCCCCGTATGCTCCAGTTTCACCGCCAGATTGTGCGGATGCGCGTTGGTCAGCAAAATACGGCGTTTGCCGCTGGCTTTCAGCGCATCAAGAAACGGCTCGGTGTCGTCGCGCAGCACCGCTTGCGGCCCCTGGGCGGTAGTCATCGCACAAATGTCCAGACCGAGCCGCTCGCTCCAGTAATCCAGACAGTACCAGTTTAGCGTATGCTGAACGGCGTGATATTCCTTGCGGATCACCGCCTGGGCTTCATCCGCGCTGATGCCATGCAGGGCGCCATAAGTTTCAGGCACCAGTTTTTGCCAGAAATGATTGTCAAACGCGAGGTCGAGCAGTGTGCCGTCCATATCTAACAGGACGGTATCAACCTCCTGCCAGGCGATGTCAAAATGCATGGTGAAACTCCAGCGAGAAGCAGTGCGCGACAGGGTATCATAACCTGCCGCGCTCTGGTGCTAGTCGTGTGCTTCCTGAGAAGGGAGGAGAACCGGATTGTGGCAGCTCTCGTAATATTTATGGATCTCTTCCAGGCGCGTGCGGTGACGCTGATACCGGCGGATGGCCTGAATACCGCTGTAGACAGCACAAGCGAGCATCGCCAGCATCAGAAGTGTAGTACCGATGTAACGCCACAGCGCAGCGCTGTCTGGGATGCGGTGTAAGTTCACGTGGCGGGTGCCGTTGGCGTCGGTATAAAGATTGGTGACAATCCCTTCTGCTTTGAATGGCGTATGCATCAGCATTTGCGCCAGCCGCTGGAATTCGCCCCACTGCTCGTGGGCGGGATAATCATAAAGTGTGACAGACGGATAGGGTTGAGAGACCAGATCGCTGCCTTCATCGCTACTGATGAGGAATCCGCCAGGGGCCGGGCTGTTCAATGCCTGCGCCGCGCGTGCGGTTTCACGCATCACAAACGGCGCGGTGGAGGAAATGACCAGACTATCCAGCGATTCGGCGCTGACCGGGCGGAGCAGAACATTCACCCCGTCCAGCTTGCCGGAGCTGGCGCGACGGGTCAGCGCTTCCCAGTCTTTGGTATTACCGAGGTTCACCAGTGCTGTTTTAAGGCGCACGCACTCATCGCCACCGGAACAGAGATCCTGCGTTTTCAGAACGATATCCGCGAAGTCATCCAGCAGTACCATTCCTGACTTTTGAATGGCGGAGCGCAGTGCCGGACTGACGCGCGAGCTGTCATCCGGCGACGGATGCAACTGACGGTTCACTGCCTGCACCAGAGCTGTGGCTTTGGTGACGGTTTCAGATTCCGGCAGCGGCAGCGGCGGCGCGTCGTTCCAGATGATCTGCGAGCAATCAAACGGCATGAACGGCGAGTTTTCCTGCGCGGTCCAGCTGCCTGGCGAATGGATATTACACATCCCGGTGCCGCGAATGCGCAGTGTATCGCCAACGCGCAGACCGGAATCCTCCAGTTGGTTCACGGTGGTGGCTTCAATCGTCTGCGCGCCTTTCAGCCATGACAGCGTGAACTTAAACGGCATATTGAGAGGAACGCTGACCCACAGCATCACCACCACTAACAGCGCGCCGCCCGCAATGACCGCGCTGCGCAGCCAGTGCTGTAAGGGGAAATTGCGCACTTCATCATGCAGTGATAAAAAGCGCCCCTGACGCACCACATTTCGGTCGAGGTAAATATCAATGTCGGTTTGCTGCCCGAGGTCGTTCACAATCCACGGCTGCCAGTGACGGGGATAGATCAGATCAATAATGCCCAGCGAAATGTTATTGAGCTGCTCCTGATTGTTTTCGCCAAACAGTCCCCAGCGTTTCGGCGTACCGCGCAGACAGTGGATTTCGCGCAGCGTGGTTTTCGCCGGAGGAGCAAACAGTCCCCATAGCCCTGCCAGCAAGAGCAGAATAGCGCCGCCGAGTAGCCATGGAACGAACACGTCTGGTGCCAGCAGGCAAAAATAGGCGAGCAGAAACGCGCCGACAATTAACACCGCTTCGCGCAACCCGTCCGGGCGGCTGAGAGCGTGTTCTTCGCGGGTTTCCTGGCGAATATTCAGCAGCTCAATTTGTTCGCTCTCTTCACCACGAATCGAAGCCTGCGTAGACGAGGTTTTCTCCAGTGCATATTTGTGGGCTTCATGACGGTAGTCGGCCAGCGTATGACCATTGAGAGAAATAACCAGCGGCAGCGAGTCGGTATAAATCAGTTCAACATTGTTTTCATCATTGATGTACTGCTCCCAGAACGGGGGCAGATGAACTTCAACGGCGTCGAGAAAGTAGCGCCATTTGTTGGGATCGTCGGTGGTGATACCGTAGCGGGTAATGGACTGCGTGACGGAATAGACCGTGCCGCTCTGTGCGTTAAGGGTCATCGCTACCGGCGCGACGCTGGCACCCGATGCCGGAACCTGCTGAACGCGGCTCAATCCATCGAGGTAATTTTCAACCGCGGTGCGTTCTTCTTCGGTCAGCTTACGCGAGGCCGCGCCGGTAAACGCGTGCAGCCAGGGTAAGCGGCGACGTTGTGGCCGATGCAGGAAAAACCATCCCGCCACCAGACCGCAGGCCAGTAATACAACGAAGAAGATTAAAAAGGTGCCCATGCGTTTCCTATCTTACTTATTCTTACAGGTTTCGTTGGTTGCATAGTTACAGTTAACGTGAGCCCGTAGGTAGCTATCGGCACGTATCGCGTAGATCTTGAAAGGTTAATTGCACTTAATCGCAATTCGCGAGCTTACCAGAGCAATCCCTTGGGGAATATCAGCAAATTCTCAATTCGATTTCAACCTCTTGACTTTTGTGTGTAATTAGGGATTGATAAAATAGGTTGCGAAAATGTAAATAAACGGCAATTTGGATTGCCGAAACCGTGCAGCCTGTCGCACAATGATGCCTGTCATCACTGCAAAGACCCATCACAATGAGCAAATCATTACAGAAGCCCACTATCCTCAATGTCGAAACCGTTGCACGCTCGCGTCTTTTTAACGTCGAAAGTGTGGATCTGGAGTTCAGCAATGGTGTGCGTCGCGTTTATGAACGTATGCGTCCGTCGAGCCGGGAAGCGGTAATGATCGTGCCGATTGTTGATGACCACCTGATCCTGATCCGTGAGTATGCAGTCGGAACTGAATCCTACGAACTGGGGTTTTCAAAAGGGTTGATCGATCCAGGCGAAACCGTTTTCGAAGCGGCGAATCGTGAACTGAAAGAAGAGGTGGGCTTTGGTGCGCAGGATCTGACGTTTCTGAAGAAGCTGAGTATGGCGCCGTCTTATTTCTCCAGCAAAATGAATATCGTGGTGGCAGAAAACCTCTACCCGGAATCGTTGCCAGGCGATGAACCCGAGCCACTGCCGCAGGTCCGCTGGCCGCTGGCGAATGTGATGGAGTTGCTGGAGGAGCCTGATTTCAACGAAGCCCGCAACGTCAGCGCGCTGTTCCTCGTCCGGGAATGGCTGAAAGCGCAGGGGCGGTTGTAAACAGGGTAAGAAAAAAGGCGCCAGCGGCGCCTTTTTTAATCAGAACAGTTCGTGGGTTTCACCGTTATCGATAATGGTGGTCCCCACTTCACGCACCGCCTGATGAGTCGGCTGCGTTCCCTCGATAAAGTATTCCGCACGGCTGTTGCCGCCGCTGGCCAGCTGGCCGGTATAGCGATCAATGTTGATTGTCACCACACCCGGCGGCGGGGTCAGCGGTTGTTCCGGCACACCTTCCAGCACGACTTTCATGAAATCATCCCAGGCTGGTTGAGCACTCTTGGCACCGCCTTCATAACCGGAGATCTGATCTTTGATTGCTCCGGAAGCAGTGGTGCGCCCCAGATCGCGACGGTGATCGTCAAAGCCAATCCATACCGACGTGACGACATCCGGGCCGTAACCGGAGAACCAGGCATCTTTAGAGCTGTTGGTGGTACCCGTCTTGCCGCCGATATCGTGGCGTTGCAGATCGCGGCCAGCGCGCCAGCCGGTGCCCTGCCAGCCGGGCTCGCCAAAGATGTTGGTATTCAGCGCGCTTTTAATCAGGAATGCGAGCGGTGTGCTGATGACGTGTGGGGCATATTCCTGCCCGCCGCTCTGCGCCACCAGCGCCTGGTTTGCCTGCTCAAGCTGCGGCATTGGCACTGTTGAGTTTTGCGGCTCCTGCGAGGTGGCGACGTCTTCAACGTCTTTGTTTTCCAGCACGTCAGATTTCGCGGTATCGCCGTAAATCACTGGCAGATTGCACTCGGCACAGGCGATTTTCGGTTTCGCCTCGAAAATCACACCGCCCTGATCGTTCTCGATTTTGGCAATAAAATAGGGATCCACCAGGAACCCGCCATTCGCCATCACCGAATAGCCGCGTGCGACCTGCAGCGGCGTAAACGACGCGGAACCCAGCGCCAGCGATTCGGTATGCACGATGTTCTGCGCCGGGAAGCCGAAGCGTTGCAAATATTCGGCAGCATAATCAACGCCCATTGCGCGCATCGCGCGGACCATCACCACGTTTTTCGACTGTCCCAGCCCCTGGCGCAGACGAATGGGACCGGCATATTCCGCGGGCGAGTTTTTCGGTCGCCAGTCAGAACCAGCCCCGGCATCCCAGCGGGAAATCGGCACATCGTTGAGAATACTCGCCAGCGTCAGCCCTTTATCCATCGCCGCGGTATAGAGGAACGGCTTGATGTTTGAGCCTACCTGACGCAGCGCCTGGGTGGCGCGGTTAAACTTACTCTGGTTGAAGTCGAAACCACCCACCAGCGCGATAATCGCGCCGTTTTGCGGATTAATGGAGACCAGCGCAGAGTTGACGTCTGGCACCTGTGCCAGCCACCAGCTGTCATCGACACGGCGCACCCAAATCTGCTGGCCTGTCTGCACGGCGTCTGTCACTTTACGCGGCGTGGTGCCCTGCAGAGTATCCGAACGATAGGGACGTGCCCAGCGGATACCTTCCATACGTAATGAAATCGAGGTGCCGTCGGCCATCATCGCCGTGGCTTCCTGGGGATTCGCCGCCGTTACCACCGCAGGAACGAGCGGCCCGTAGATTGGCAGACTCTTCAGCGAGTCAGTAATGCGCTTGCTGTCCCATGCAGCTTCGCCCACTTTCCACAACACGTTTGACGGGCCGCGATAGCCGTGGCGCATGTCGTAGTCCATCACGTTCTTGCGCAGCGCATCCTGAGCGGCGAGCTGCGTCTTGCGGGTGATGGTGGTGTAAATGCGATAGCCATCTTCATAAGCCAGTTCGCCATAACGTCCGACCATCTCCTGACGCACCATTTCTGTCAGGTAGGGTGCAGAAAAGGCAATTTCCGGCGTGTGATAGCTGGCGTCGATAGGCTCGCGGATGGCCTGATCGTATTGGGTCTGCGTGATGTAGCCTTCGCTTAGCATGCGTGACAGCACGACGTTGCGGCGAGCGGTGGCACGCTCCATGGAATAGAGCGGGTTAAAGGTCGACGGCGCTTTTGGCAAACCGGCAATCATCGCCATTTCGCTGAGGTTCAGCTGTGCAACAGATTTGCCAAAATAGACCTGCGCCGCCGCGCCAACACCATACGCGCGATAACCCAGATAGATCTTATTCAGGTAGAGTTCGAGGATCTCATCTTTATTCAGCAACTGCTCAATGCGGACGGCCAGGAACACTTCCTTAATTTTACGCATCAGCGTTTTTTCAGGGCTTAAGAAGAAGTTACGCGCCAGCTGCTGGGTGATGGTACTTGCCCCTTGTGAGGCGTGCCCCGAGAACAACGCGACGCTGGCGGCACGGAAAATCCCCACCGGATCGACGCCGTGATGCTCATAGAAGCGGCTGTCTTCGGTGGCGATAAACGCTCTTACCAGTTGTGGTGGCATTTCACTCAGCGTGACCGGAATACGTCGCTTCTCGCCATATTGGGCAATCAGCTCACCGTCCGCGCTGTAGACCTGCATTGGAATTTGCAGACGCACGTCTTTGAGCGTCGCAACATCAGGGAGTTGCGGCTCTATATATTTGTAGAGGCCGTAGATCGAGCCTGCTCCCAGCAGAATGCAACAGACTGCAAGGATCAATAAATACTTTACGAACTTCACCGGAGAATTCCCATTAAGTTTCACTTGGGCAGTTTATAAGCAAACGCGCGGTAGTATAAAGGCAAGCCTGATGCATTGATAGCCGTTAAGGTGACGGCGGATAAGGAGATCGCAAATATGGCCTTCAGGTGCTGGCAGGTGGGTTTGCATATTCAGCATGAGCGAATCGTGATTGTGGCGGTGCAGCGCGAGCGTGTGGGCTGGTCGTTGCGCCGCTGGTGGTCGATTCCGTTACCTGCCAGTGCGGCAGAACGGGGCATTGTTATCCAGTCCGACTGCATGGTTAAAGTACTGCGTTCCTGGCGGCGCGAACTGCCGCTTCAGCATCAGGTGGCGCTGGCGTTTCCTGCCAGCAGAACGCTGCAAAAAACTATCCCGCGGCCGGCAATGACGCTTCGTGAACGGGACTCCACCCAGTGGGTGGCGAGCCATATGGCGAAGCGGATGGAAATGGATGCGGCGGCGCTCTGCTTTGATTATGCCCCCGATGACTCACCGCGCGAATATCGGGTGACGGTAGCGCAGCAGCGTGAAGTCGTCGCGCTGCAACAGATGGCGCAGAAACTCAATCTGCAGGCGGTCGCTATTACGCCGGATGCCAGCGCGCTGCACCATTTCCTTCCTTATCTGGCTCAACCTGAACAGGGCGTGGTCTGGCGTGACGCCGACGCCTGGCTGTGGGCGACGAATAACCGCTGGGGGGCAACGGAGTTTTCACAGGCGGTAACAATCAGCGAGCTGCGTTCGCACGTACAACAGCCACTGACACTGTGCACCGCGCAGCCTGCTACGGAACCGCATTTTGATCCATGGAGCATCATCATCAAACGCCAGCCGCCGTTGCCGCCCGACAGCGACGCCTTCGCCGTTGCCATCGCGCTGGCGCTGGGAGTCTACGCATGGTGATGCATCAGGTGAATTTTCTCCCCTGGCGTGAGCGTCGGCAACAGCGCTGTCTACGGTTCTGGACGTGGGTATTTTCCGGCACTTTCTTCGTCATCACCCTTGCCTGGCTGCTGACCCGAATGACGCTGGAGAATACTCATCACATTGCCGAACTTTATTCAACGTCCAACCGTGAGCTACAGCAGGCGCTGGCGCAGCGCGAAACACCGCTACGGCAAACGCTACAACAGGCAGAGGCCCGCCTGCAGTGGCAGGCACGGCGTGCCATGACGCAGGCGTGGCAACCACGACTGCAAGTGATCGCGACACGTTTTCCTGAGCAAGCCTGGCTGACAGAACTGTTGTGGCAAAACAATGCATTGACGCTGAACGGGTATGCCTCCGCTTTTCCGGCACTTGCCGCGCTTAACGAGGCGTTGCGGGAGCTGCCGGATCTGAAACCCGCGAAGGCCGGAAAAACCGAGCGGGATGCACAGGGGCGCTGGCAATTTACCCTGCGACTGGAGAGCGTTAATGCGGCAACTCCCTGAACGCTGGTGCGATGCAACACCATTCACTCGCTGCGGTTTCTGGCTGGGTGTGGTTCTTTTATTGACCATCATCGGCGGTTATTGCCTGCCGAGGTCAGGGGGCACGCTGAATACCGCTACCCCGCACCGCCAGTGGCAAACGTTGCGGGCGCTACAAATGCAGGTGGGGCAACATCAGAAAACCCCGTCTGCAGCGGTTTCTTTTTCACCGCTGGATTTTCAGCGTGATGGCACGCGACTGTTGCGCTGGCAGCCGACGGAAACGGGCGGAGAAATGGTACTGGATACGCAATGGGTAGATGTCCCATCGCTATTCCCGCGTCTCGCTGAACGCAATATGCAGGTCGTCGCGTTCAGTCTTCACCCCGTTAACGGCAGGCTGCAATTAACGCTGCAACTGGAGGTGATACATGGCGAGTAAAGCTTCCTCCTGGCTGCTGATCGCGCTGCTGCCTGCGCTAATGGGGATGCGCGACCCGTTCGCGCCGCCAGTTGACCTCTGTCATACGTCCCAACTGGCGCAGTGGCATTACCGGGGCAGCATCAGTCATGCGCATCGCCGCATCGGTCTGATTAAAGACAGCGAAGGAAAATGGCTTCGGGTGGAGCCGGGTATGTCGTTCGTGACCGGCTGGCATCTGGTAGCGATCACCGAAGCAGATATGACCATTGATACTGGCGAAGGGTGCGACCCGGCGCGCTGGACCTGGATCAAGGAAGGAGAAAAAAATGAAAGCATGGATAAGCCTGTGGCTCTGCCTGCTGGCACCGTTAGCTCTGGCCGAAAAGAACGTCTCGCTGGTGGTGGATGAGGTTCCTGTCGCTCAGGTACTGCAAAGCCTTGCGGCACTGGAACAGCGTAATCTGGTGGTAGGGCCTGAGGTCAGCGGGGCGGTTTCACTGCACCTGATAAACATTCCCTGGAAGCAGGCACTGCAAACGGTCGTGAACAGCGCCGGTCTGGTGTTGTCGCAGGAGGGGCGCGTTCTCTCTGTACACTCGCAGTCGTGGCTGAAAGAGAAGCAGGCACAGCGGGAGGCGGAAACCGCCAGGCAACAACTCGCCACGCCACTGGTAGGGCAGAGTATCCCGCTTGAATATGCTGATGCCACAGAACTGGCGAAAGCGGGGGAGAAACTGCTCTCGCCACGTGGGAATCTGACGGTAGACAAACGTATGAACCGGTTGGTTGTCCGCGACGACAAAAGTCATGCCCGTGCACTAATGGACTGGGCGAAAGAGATGGATCTGCCCGTGGGGCAGGTCGAACTGGCGGCGCATATCGTCACTATCAATGAAAAGAGTCTGCAGGAGCTGGGTGTGAAGTGGAGTCTGGCAGAAGCCGAAGGTGCCGTGGGCAATGGAAAGTTAACGACTCTGGGTAGTGATCTGTCCGTTGCTGACGCGCCCACGCGTGTGGGATTCAATATCGGCCATATTAACGGGCGATTGCTTGAGCTGGAACTCTCTGCGCTGGAGCAAAAGCAGAAAGTGGATATCATCGCCAGCCCGCGTTTACTGGCCTCACACCTGCAGCCCGCCAGTATTAAACAAGGCAGTGAAATTCCCTATCAGGTGTCCAGCGGCGAGAGCGGTGCCACGTCGGTGGAATTCAAAGAGGCGGTGCTGGGCATGGAAGTCACGCCAGCAGTGTTGCAGAACAACCGTGTGCGACTAAAGTTACGCATTAGCGAAAATATGCCGGGTCAGGTTCTTCAGCAGGCGGATGGCGAAGTACTGGCGATTGATAAGCAGGAAATTGAAACGCAAGTGGAAGTCAAAAGTGGCGAAACGCTGGCATTGGGTGGAATATTTTCGCAAAAGAACAAATCCGCCCGCGACAGTATTCCGCTACTCGGCGACATTCCCTGGCTTGGGCAGCTCTTTCGTCACGACGGAAAAGATAATGAACGACGCGAGCTGGTGGTATTCATCACCCCGCGTATTGTTTCTGTTCACTAAGCAGCAAGCCAGACGGCTTTTTTACGCTGAACACGTTTCAGGTGTTTGACGTACGGATGGATTTAGCATACAAGGGGTACCGATTTTGAGCGTCAGTGGCGAGCCCATCCCTGAAGTGGGCCAGCCCGTAGCCCGGCGATCTTTAACTGTTGCCAAACCCGCCGGAGTATTGAGATAATTTTTAGTCTGACTCTCGCACTATCGCATATGAGGTTTCAGTTCATGTCCCACAGCGCAGGATGTAAGCGACGTGGGTTTACCATTAACGAATAGTCTTAGTAGTACCGAAAAAATGGCAGAGAAACGCAATATCTTTCTGGTTGGGCCTATGGGTGCCGGCAAAAGCACTATTGGGCGCCAGTTAGCTCAACAACTCAACATGGAATTTTACGATTCTGATCAAGAGATTGAGAAACGCACTGGTGCAGATGTAGGCTGGGTCTTCGATGTAGAAGGCGAAGAAGGTTTCCGCGATCGTGAAGAAAAGATCATCAACGAACTCACGGAAAAACAGGGTATTGTGCTGGCCACTGGCGGCGGCTCTGTAAAATCCCGCGAAACCCGTAATCGTCTCTCCGCGCGTGGCGTGGTCGTCTACCTGGAAACCACTATCGAAAAGCAACTGGCGCGTACACAACGCGACAAAAAACGTCCTTTACTGCAGGTGGAAACGCCGCCGCGTGAGGTGCTTGAAGCGCTGGCCGACGAACGTAATCCTCTGTACGAAGAGATTGCTGACGTGACGATCCGTACTGACGATCAGAGCGCGAAAGTCGTTGCTAACCAAATCGTTCAAATGCTGGAAAGTAACTGATTCTGGCACAAGAAAACGCCAGCGAAAAATAAGCAAATAAGGTGGATGCGCGTTATGGAGAGGCTCACTGTCACGCTCGGAGAACGTAGTTACCCGATCACCATCGCGGCTGGTTTGTTCGATGAACCAGCATCGTTCTTGCCACTGAAATCCGGCGACCAGGTCATGCTGGTCACCAATGAAACGCTGGCGCCGCTTTATTTGAATACGCTCCGCACGGTGCTTGAAAAGGCAGGCGTGAAGGTCGACAGCGTTATCCTTCCTGATGGCGAGCAGTACAAAAGCCTGACCGTACTGGATCAGGTCTTTACTGCTCTCCTGCAAAAACCCCATGGTCGTGACACCACACTGGTGGCGCTTGGTGGTGGTGTGGTGGGTGATCTTACCGGTTTCGCCGCAGCCAGCTATCAACGCGGCGTGCGCTTTATTCAGGTGCCGACCACATTGCTGTCGCAGGTTGATTCCTCCGTTGGCGGCAAAACAGCCGTTAACCATCCGCTCGGCAAAAATATGATTGGTGCTTTCTGGCAACCCGCCTCTGTGGTGGTGGATCTGAACTGCCTGAAAACGTTGCCAGCGCGCGAACTCTCCTCCGGGCTTGCTGAAGTCATTAAGTACGGCATCATTCTTGATGGCGACTTTTTTTACTGGCTGGAACAAAATATTGATGCGCTGATGGCGCTGGATGAAAAAGCAATGGCGTACTGTATCCGCCGTTGTTGTGAGCTGAAAGCCGAAGTTGTCGCAGCAGACGAGCGCGAAACCGGCTTACGTGCTTTACTGAATCTTGGGCATACGTTTGGTCACGCGATTGAAGCCGAAATGGGGTATGGCAACTGGCTGCATGGCGAAGCCGTGGCTGCCGGGATGGTGATGGCGGCGCATGCTTCAGAACGTCTTGGGCAGTTTAATGCTCAGGATACGCAGCGTATCATTGCGTTGCTCAGGCGGGCAGGGCTTCCGGTAACGGGGCCGCGGGAGATGTCTGCTCAGGCGTATTTGCCTCACATGATGCGCGATAAGAAAGTACTGGCGGGTGAGCTGCGTTTAGTGCTGCCGCTGGAAATAGGGAAAAGTGAAGTACGCGGCGGAGTGTCGCACGAAGTGGTTCTGGACGCGATTGCTGATACTCAGCAGGAGCTCAAATAAAAAAGTCAGTTTCAGGTGATGTGCAAGAGTCTCAGGCACACGCCTTTTAGTGGGGTGTTAAATGGATGAATTCAAACCAGAAGACGAGCTGAAGCCCGATCCCAGCGATCGTCGCGCTGGTCGTTCTCGTCAGTCTTCCGACCGCGACAACGAGCCACAGATCAATTTTGATGATGTGGACTTTGATACGGATGATCGTCGTCCGACGCATGCCCGTCGGGCACGTGAAGAGGAAGAAACGTATTATGAATCTGACGACGAGTATGAAGAGCAGGACGCTCCGGTTGAGCGCCGCCCACGTAAACGTAAAAAAGCCACTGCCAGTAAACCGGCCTCCCGCCAGTACATCATGATGGGTCTGGGGATTCTGGTTCTGCTGTTGCTTATTATCGGCATCGGCTCTGCGCTGCAGGCGCCATCCACCCCATCCTCAAATGAACAAACCGCGTCTACTGAGCGCAGTATCGATCTCTCCGGCAGCACGGCGACAGACCAGGCAAATGGCGCTCAGCCTGCGCCCGGCGACACCGCTGGTGGCCAGACGGCAAATAATGCGCCGCAGGACGTCTCCGTACCGCCGATTTCCTCTACGCCGACCCAGGGTCAGGTAAACACTGCGCCGGAAGGCCAACAGCGCGTGGAAGTCCAGGGCGATTTGAACAGTGCGCTGACGCAACAGCAGGGCCAGATTGACAACGCGGTGGTCGGTTCCACGTTACCGACTGAACCGGCAACCGTTGCGCCAGTGCGTAATGGTGCTACGGGTACGACAGGCACGACGCCGCGCCAGACAGCAACGACTGAAACAGCACCACGCCAGACGACGCCTGCCCGCCCGGAACGCAAACAAGCAGTGATTGAAGCGAAGCCGCAAACGAAACCGCAGGCGACCGCGAAAACCACCACCAGCGCGCCGAAACCGGTCGCGCAGCCAAAACCGACCAGTACCCCGGCCAGCACACCAGCGGCGACCGCGCAGGCAAAACCTGCCGCGACAGCCACCACTGCGCCGGCTGCGACCTCTGGCGGCAAAACAGCAGGCGATGTGGGTTCGCTGAAGTCAGCCCCGTCAAGTCATTACACGCTGCAGCTCAGCAGTTCGTCTAACTACAACAACCTGAATGGTTGGGCGAAGAAAGAAAACCTGAAAAATTACGTTGTCTACGAGACGACACGTAATGGTCAGCCGTGGTATGTGCTGGTCAGCGGGGTATACGCTTCGAAAGATGACGCGAAACGCGCGGTTGCCACGTTGCCTGCCGATGTACAGGCAAAAAATCCGTGGGCAAAACCGCTGCGCCAGGTCCAGGCCGATCTGAAGTAATGCAAGGGCAAAAGCCCGGAGCGCAGGATGCTGTCGGAGCTCTTCTCCACAGCCGGAGAATGTGTGTAAGTAGCCAGACAGCATGAAAAAAAATCGCGCTTTTTTGAAATGGGCAGGGGGGAAATACCCCCTGCTCGACGATATCAAAAAGCATTTGCCGAAAGGTGAGTGCCTGATCGAGCCTTTTGTTGGCGCCGGATCGGTGTTTCTCAACACTGATTTTTCTCGTTATATCCTCGCGGATATCAACAGCGATCTGATCAGCCTCTATAACATTGTTAAGACGCAAACGGAGACGTATGTCACGGCCGCGCGTGAAATGTTCACGCCTGTGACCAATACCTCCGAGGTGTACTATCAGTTTCGTGATGAGTTCAACCAGTGCCAGGATCCGCTGCGACGCGCGGTGCTGTTTTTGTATCTGAACCGGCATGGTTACAATGGCTTGTGCCGTTACAACCTGAAGGGTGAATTCAACGTGCCGTTTGGCCGTTATAAAAAACCCTACTTCCCGGAAGCTGAGTTGTATCATTTCGCGCAAAAGGCACAGAATGCGTACTTCTATTGCGAGTCCTACGCTGACAGCCTGGCGCGCGCCGACAACAAAACCGTCGTTTATTGTGATCCGCCGTATGCGCCGCTTTCTGCGACCGCCAACTTTACGGCGTATCATACGAACAGCTTTAGTCTGGAACAGCAGGCGCATCTGGCGCAGCTCGCCGAAGGACTGGTGAATAATCATATTCCGGTGCTGATTTCTAACCATGATACGGCGCTGACGCGCGAATGGTATCAGCTGGCCAAACTGCACGTCGTGAAGGTGCGACGCAGTATCAGCAGTAATGGCGGCACACGTAAAAAGGTGGACGAACTGCTGGCGCTGTACCGCCCAGGCAACGTATCGACCGCTAAAAAATAATGCATGCGCCGGTCCGCCCGGCGCCCAAGGAGATGCGGATGAAACAGTATTTGATTGCCCCCTCAATTCTGTCGGCTGATTTTGCCCGCCTGGGTGAAGACACGGCGAAAGCGCTGGCTGCCGGTGCGGATGTCGTCCATTTCGACGTTATGGATAACCACTATGTTCCGAATCTGACCATTGGCCCGATGGTGCTGAAATCGCTGCGTAAATATGGCATCACCGCGCCAGTAGATGTGCATCTGATGGTAAAACCGGTCGATCGCATCATTCCTGATTTCGCGGCGGCTGGCGCCAATATCATTACTTTTCATCCGGAAGCCTCCGAGCATGTTGATCGCTCCCTGCAACTGATTAAAGAGAATGGTTGTAAAGCGGGACTGGTATTTAACCCGGCTACGCCGCTGACCTATCTCGACCATGTTATGGACAAGCTTGACGTCATACTGCTGATGTCCGTCAACCCGGGCTTCGGCGGTCAGTCGTTCATTCCGCATACGCTGGAAAAGCTGCGTGAAGTGCGTCGTCGCATCGATCAATCAGGTTATGATATTCGTCTCGAAGTGGACGGCGGTGTTAAGGTAAGCAATATCGCGGAAATCGCGGCGGCAGGCGCTGATATGTTTGTTGCCGGTTCCGCTATTTTCGATCAGCCAGACTACAAAAAAGTGGTCGACGACATGCGTAGTGAACTGGCAAAGGTACGTCATGATTGATATGCAGTTGATAAAAGGCGTTGCGTTTGATCTCGACGGGACGCTGGTTGACAGCGCGCCGGGGCTTACCGCCGCCGTTGACAGCGCGCTGTATGCGCTTGAGCTGCCGGTCGCAGGCGAAGAACGTGTCATCACCTGGATCGGCAATGGTGCGGACGTTCTCATGCAGCGCGCGCTGACCTGGGCGCGTCAGGAGCGCGCGACGCTGCGTGCCGCGATGGGTAAACCGTCGGTGGATGACAGCGATATTCCGGCCGAAGAGCAAATTCGTATTTTGCGTAAGCTGTTTGATCGCTACTATGCCGAGCATGCCGAAGCGGGCAGTTTCTTGTTCCCTGCGGTGGCTGAAACGCTCGGCGCGTTGCATGCCCACGGTCTGCCGCTGGCGCTGGTGACCAATAAGCCGACGCCGTTTGTCGCGCCGATCCTCGACGCGCTGGGTATTGCGCATCTCTTTGACGTCATCATTGGTGGCGACGATGTGCAGAACAAGAAACCACATCCCGAACCGCTGTTGCTGGTCGCTGAACGTTTAGGTCTTGCGCCGCAAACGTTGCTTTTTGTCGGCGATTCCCGCAATGATATTCTTGCGGCAAAAGCCGCCGGTTGCCGTTGTGTCGGACTGACCTACGGCTACAACTATGGCGAATCGATCGCACTCAGCGAACCCGATGTGATTTTCGATCGTTTCGATGAACTACTGCCCGCATTCGGGCTTCCGTACAGTGAACTTCAGGAATTGAAAAATGACTAAGCCCGTTGTTTTTAGTGGCGCACAGCCCTCAGGTGAATTGACCATTGGCAACTACATGGGTGCGCTGCGTCAGTGGGTGAACATGCAGGACGACTATCACTGTATTTACTGCATCGTTGACCAGCACGCCATTACCGTGCGTCAGGATCCGCAGCAGTTGCGTAAAGCGACGCTGGATACCCTCGCGCTGTATCTGGCCTGTGGCATTGACCCGGAAAAAAGCACGATTTTCGTGCAGTCACATGTGCCGGAACATGCACAGCTGAGCTGGGCGCTGAACTGCTACACCTATTTCGGTGAGCTGAGCCGCATGACGCAGTTTAAGGATAAATCAGCCCGTTACGCTGAGAACATCAACGCCGGTCTGTTTGATTACCCGGTACTGATGGCGGCAGATATTCTGCTGTATCAGACCAATCAGGTGCCGGTGGGCGAAGATCAGAAACAGCATCTGGAATTGAGCCGTGACGTTGCCCAGCGCTTTAATGCCATCTACGGCGATATCTTCAAAGTGCCTGAGCCGTTTATTCCGAAATCCGGCGCGCGTGTAATGTCGCTGCTGGAACCGACTAAAAAGATGTCCAAGTCAGACGATAACCGCAACAACGTGATCGGTCTGCTGGAAGATCCGAAATCTGTCGTGAAGAAAATCAAACGCGCGGTGACCGACTCTGACGAGCCGCCGGTAGTGCGTTACGATGTGCCAAACAAAGCCGGGGTGTCGAACCTGCTGGATATCCTCTCTGCCGCCACCGGCAAGAGCATTCCTGAGCTGGAGCAGCATTTCGAAGGCAAAATGTATGGTCACCTCAAAACCGAAGTGGCCGATGCCGTTGCCGGTATGCTGAGCGAGCTGCAGGAGCGTTATCACCGCTACCGTAACGATGAAGCCTTCCTGCAACAAGTAATGAAAGCGGGAGCGGAAAAAGCGCGCGCGCGGGCGTCTGTGACGCTGAAAGCCGTCTACGACGCGATTGGTTTTGTTGCGCATCCGTAAGTCATCATATGACAATAAA
>NZ_JMTB01000093.1 GCF_000734965.1 Trabulsiella guamensis ATCC 49490 | reverse complement strand
TTTTTTTTGTCTGTGTGGAGAGGAAATTATTGATCCGCCGCCGGGCCGCAGCCACCGATGATTTTCGAAATAGAAATGGCGGGGTGTAAGAGGTAGTCGTAACTACAGTTTTTGCTTTTATTGTCGATGTGACCGGTACAGGCGGTCAGCGTAGACAGTGCGCCAAGCAGCGCAATGATTTTAATGGTTTTTCCCATCATGATATCCCTGCTAATAATGTATTGAATATCCACAGCGCATGAATGACGCGGTGGTTTTAAGGATTAATCCGTTAATAATTCACGATGAATCCAGCCGGGGAATTTAAGCAATTATTCCCGGCGCGACAATGGTTGACAGGCTGAAACCGGAGTAGTAATCCGGACTTGAAATAACGCAATTATCGCTGTCAGTTTCCATTCCTAATGTATACAGCGGCAGCCATTGCATTTAGTTATGTGACCAGATTCGCTGTTTACACTTTCCTTACTTGTGCTTTATCTTCACTTTAATGAATATAAAAATATTCAATTTACTGAAGATTTGTAATGCGCAGAACATTCATCAAGAAAGAGGGTATGACGTTAACCACGCTGGCGCGCTACCTGCTGGGGCAGCAATGTGGTAACAGACTGAAAACTATCGAAGAGCTGGCGACAGAATGCGGCTCATCGGTGGGATTAACCCAGGCGGCTCTGAAAACGCTGGAAGCGGAAGGCGCGATTCGCATTGAGCGACGCGGGCGAAATGGAAGCTATCTGGCCGACATGAATCATAAAGCGCTATTGTCGCATGTGGATATCCGTAACGTCGTGTGTGCCATGCCGCTTCCCTACACACGTTTATACGAAGGGTTAGCCAGTGGCCTGAAATCGCAGTTTGAGGGCATCCCCTTTTATTTTGCCCACATGCGGGGCGCCGACGTTCGCGTGGAGTGTTTGCTGAATGGCGTTTATGACATGGCGGTGGTGTCCCGGCTGGCTGCCGAAAATTATCTGAACAGTAATGCGCTGTGCATGGTGCTGGAGCTGGGGGCACAAACGTACGTGGGCGAACACCAGTTGATATGCCGGAAAGGCGAAGCGAAAAACGTGCGTCGCGTAGGCATTGATAACCGCTCTGCGGACCAGAAAATCATGACCAGCCTGTGGTTCTGCGAACGCGAGATCGAGCGGGTTGATGTGCCTTATCACGAGAGTCTGCATCGCATTGTGAAAGGCGATATTGACGGCGTTATCTGGAACGTCGCGGTCGAATCGGAGCTTGTCGTGCTGGGACTTGAGGCGATCCCGTTGAAAGGGGATCCGCGCTTTGTTCAGGCGACGGAAGCGGTGGTACTGACGCGTGCGGATGATTACCCGATGCAGCATCTGATTGAAACGGTAGTGAATAAGCCTGCGTTGCTGGCTCATCAGCAGCGGGTGGTGAATGAAGAACAGGATCCCAGCTATTGAGGAGTGCGGGATGGAAAATCGACTCAACCTGCTGTGTCAGGCGGGCGTGATCGACCAGGACATCTGCGACGGTATGTTGCGGGTGGTGCGGCAAATGGACACGGAATTATCCCTGCCGGTGTTCAGCGAGCAGGGGGAAATGGCGGTAACGCACATGGCGAACGCGCTGATGCGCAGCCGCCGCGGCGAAGTGATTGCGCCACTGGATGCGGAACTGCTTGAGGAAATACAGCAGTCCACGTTCTGGCCGCAGATCCTCACTGCACATCAGGCGTTGTTGCAAGGATTTACGGTGCAGCTTCACGCCAATGAAGAGGGGTATCTGCTGGCTAATCTGTATGGATTATGGCTGGCGGCAAACGAAGGTCATTCATGATGACGCAGCGTGTTTTATCAGAACTTAAATATTCAAAAAAATGAATATTTGGCATTCAGGGAACAGAAACTGAGGCTTACATGTTTATAAACGCATTGAAACGTCAGAATCCCGCGTTGATTACCGCGGCACTCCGGCTCTGGCAGCAGGGCAGTATTGCGCCAGACAGTTGGGTGATCGATGTCGATCAGGTGCTGGAAAACGGCAAACGACTGCTGAGCGTTGCTCGCGAGCACGGCATCTCGTTGTATCTGATGACCAAACAGTTCGGGCGTAATCCCTGGCTGGCGGAGAAGCTGTTGTCGCTCGGCTATCAGGGCGTGGTCGCTGTCGATTTTAAAGAAGCCCGGGTAATGCGTCGCGCCGGATTGAAGGTCGCGCATCAGGGGCATCTGGTACAAATTCCGCAAGATCAGGTGGCGGACGCCGTTGCACAGGGAACCGACATCATCACGATCTTTACCCTGGAAAAGGCGCGTGAAGTGTCGAAAGCCGCGGTGAGCGCAGGCCGGACGCAGGCGGTGATGCTGAAAGTGTATGGCGAGAATGACATTCTCTATCCGGGACAGGAGAGCGGCTTTTCTCTGGCGGAACTGGGGGACGTGGTCGCTGAGCTGCGCCAGTTACCGGGGCTGCAACTGACCGGACTAACGCATTTCCCCTGCCTGTTGTGGGATGAATCACTGGGCGAAACGGTGCCAACGCCAAATCTGCTGTCGCTGGTGACGGCGCGAAAACAGCTGAAAGAAGCGGGCGTTGAGATTACCCAACTGAACGCGCCGTCGGCCACGAGTTGTACCACATTGCCGCTGCTGGCGTCGTTTGGCGTCACACACGGTGAACCCGGGCATGCGCTGACCGGTACCATGCCAGCGAACCAGCACGCCGATCAGCCTGAACGCATTGCCATGCTGTGGCTGAGCGAAATCTCGCATGATTTTCAGGGCCACAGTTATTGCTATGGCGGTGGCTACTATCGCCGGGGACATGCCCGCAATGCGCTGGTCTTCCCGCGCGACAGCGATACGCCGCTGGAAGCGACGCTGAAACCTTTTAACGACAGCAGTATCGATTATTACCTGGCGCTTAACGAACGGTTCCCTGTCAGCAGCGCTGTGATCTGCTGTTTCCGTACGCAAATTTTTGTCACCCGTAGCGATGTGGTGCTGGTGGAAGGTATCCAGCGCGGTGAACCGCATATCGCTGCCCGTTATGACAGTCTGGGAAATCGTCTGGAGGCGTAATGGCGCGTTTCGTGGTGTTGGTAATAGACAGTTTTGGGGTTGGCGCAATGGACGATGTACCTCGGGTCAGGCCGCAGGATCTCGGTGCGAACACATGCGGTCATATCCTTGAGCATCTGCCGACGCTGCGGCTCCCCACGCTTGAAAAACTCGGCCTGATGAACGCGCTGGGCGCAACGCCAGGCGTGATGCGCCCCTCCCCTGGCGCCAGCTGGGGCGTGGCAGAGTTGATGCATGAAGGTGGCGACACCTTTATGGGACATCAGGAAATTCTCGGCACTCTGCCGCGTACGCCGCTGCGGATGCCGTTCAGCCAGGTTATCGACAAGGTCGAAGCTGCGCTTCGCGCCGAAGGCCGGAAAACGCAGCGCTGCGGCAATGGACCGTACTGGCTGCTGGTCGATGACGCGGTGGCAATTGGCGATAACCTCGAAGCCGATCTGGGGCAGGTTTATAACATCACCGGCAACCTCAGCGAGAAGTCATTCGACGAGGTAAAAGCGATTGGACGCATTGTTCGCCAGCAGGTGGAGGTCGGGCGTGTGATCGCCTTCGGCGGTCGCCTTGCCAGCACGCAGCAATTGTGGGACGCCGCAGAAACGCGCGACGGCACATATATTGGCATCAATGCGCCGCGGTCTGGTGCCTACGATGACGGATTCCAGGTCGTCCATATGGGTTATGGTGTTGATGACAGCGTGCAGGTGCCCGCCCGGTTGCACGCTGTCGGCGTTCCGACTGTGCTGGTCGGTAAAGTGGCCGATATCGTCAACAATCCTCATGGTGAAAGCTGGCAAAACCTGGTGGACAGCCAGCGGATCATGGAGATTACGCTTGATGCGCTGAACCGCCAGCAAAGCGTGTTTATTTGCACCAACATCCAGGAAACCGATCTGGCGGGTCATGCGGAGGATGTTGATCGTTACGCCGACCGGCTCCAGTTAGTCGACCGGTATCTCGCCCGGTTGATGGAGGCGATGCGCCGGGACGATTGCCTCGTGGTAATGGCAGATCACGGCAACGACCCGACCATTGGGCACAGTCGCCACACCCGCGAGAAAGTACCGGTGCTGGTCTGGCAACAAGATTTACCGCCCACCGAACTGGGTGTCCGCACGACGCTTTCAGATATTGGTGCCACCGTCTGTGATTTCTTTGGCGCCCACCGGCCAGAAAATGGCCACTCCTTCCTTCCGCTCCTGAAAACTGCGAGGAACCGACATGATTGACAGTACCGGATATACCTACGCGCACGAACACCTGCATATCGATTTATCGGGTTTTAAGGGCGATATCGATTGTCGGCTGGATCAGTACGCGCTCATTTGCGATGAGATGCGGACGCTGATGAACCTGGGCGTGCGCAATATTATCGAAATGACGAACCGTTACATGGGCCGCAATCCGCAGTTTATGCAGGATCTGATGCGCGACACCGGGATCAATGTCGTGGCCTGCACTGGCTATTATCAGCATGATTTTTACCCCGAACATGTGGCGACCCGCAGCGTCAAAGCGCTGGCGCAGGAGATGATCGATGAGATCGAAAAGGGTATTGAGGGTAGCGAACTAAAAGCGGGCATCATTGCTGAAATCGGCTCCAGCAAAGGGACCATTACCGATCTGGAGAAAAAAGTCTTCAACGCCGCGGCGATAGCGCATCACGAAACGGGGCGCCCGCTTTCCACGCATACGTCATTCAGCACGATGGGGCTGGAGCAACTGGCGTTGCTGTCCGGCTTCGGTGTGGATCTCTCCCGTGTGGTTATTGGGCATTGCGATTTGAAGGACAATCTCGACGACATTCTGCGGATGATCGATCTCGGTGCGTACGTGCAGTTCGACACTATCGGCAAAAACAACTACTACCCGGATGCGAAACGCATCGACATGCTTCATGCCTTGCGTGACAGAGGATTACTCCATCGCGTGATGCTCTCCATGGACATTACCCGACGCTCCCATTTGAAGGCCAACGGCGGCAATGGCTACAGCTATTTGCTCACCACCTTTGTGCCGCTGTTGCGTCAGTCCGGTTTCAGCCAGGCGGATGTGGATGTGATGTTACGTGACAACCCTTCGCAATTTTTCCAGTGAGGACAGAGAAATGAAAAAGATCGGTGTGGCTGGTTTACAGCGTGAACTTATCAAAAAGACCATCGAAACGTCTGCGCCTGGCTGTTTTGAAGTGTTTATTTACAACGACATGGAAGCAGCGATGAAGGTCAAGGCAGGGCAGCTGGATTACTACATCGGAGCCTGTAATACCGGGGCGGGCGCGGCGTTGTCGATAGCCATCGCCGTTATTGGGTTTAACAAGAGCTGTACCATCGCCAAACCCGGTATCAAGGCAAAAGAGGATCACGTCGCAAAGATGGTGGCAGAAGGGAAAGTGGCATTTGGCCTTTCTGTTGAGCATATCGAGCACGCGATTCCAATGCTTATCAACTATTTAAAATAAAAAGGCACGTTTATGGCCCTTTACATACAAATAATAGTGGTCGCTTTGCTTACCGGGATGACGGCGTTACTGGCGCATCGTTCCGCCGCAGTTTTTCATGACGGTATTCGCCCGATCCTGCCACAACTGATCGAAGGTCATATGAATCGCCGTGAGGCGGGCAGTATCGCCTTCGGCTTAAGCATCGGCTTCGTTGCTTCGGTGGGGATCTCTTTTACGCTGAAAACCGGGCTGCTGAACGCCTGGCTGCTTTTCCTCCCTACCGATATTCTCGGCGTTCTGGCGGCAAACAGCATTCTGGCATTTGGACTGGGCGCTATCTGGGGCGTTCTGATCCTCACCTTTCTGCTGCCGGTTAACCATTTGCTCACCTCGCTGCCGGTAGATGTACTGGGGTCGCTCGGCGAACTCAGCTCGCCGGTGGTCTCCGCTTTCGCCCTCTTCCCGCTGGTGGCTATCTTCTACCAGTTTGGCTGGAAAAACAGCGTGGTTGCCGCCGTGGTAGTCCTGGTGACGCGGGTGCTGGTGGTGCGTTTCTTCCCGCATCTGAACCCGGAATCGATTGAGATCTTCGTCGGGATGGTCATGCTGTTGGGGATCGCCATTTCTCACGACCTGCGTCATCGTGACGAACAGGACATGGACATGAGCGGGATCTCGGTGTTTGAAGAGCGCACCTCCCGCATCATCAAAAATCTGCCTTACATTGCGATTGTTGGAGCGCTGATCGCGGCCGTTGCCTGCATGAAGATTTTTGCTGGTAGCGAAGTGTCGATTTTCACCCTCGAAAAAGCCTATTCCGCCGGTATTACACCAGAACAGTCACAGACACTGGTGCATCAGGCGGCGCTTGCGGAATTTATGCGCGGCCTCGGCTTTGTGCCGCTGATTGCCACCACTGCGCTGGCGACCGGGGTGTATGCTGTTGCCGGGTTCACCTTTGTCTATGCAGTAGGATATCTGGCACCGAACCCGTGGATTGCCGCCATTCTCGGCGCCATCGTGATTTCTGCGGAAGTGCTGCTGCTGCGCTCCATCGGGAAATGGCTGGGTCGCTACCCGTCAGTGCGTAACGCGTCGGACAATATTCGTAATGCGATGAATATGTTGATGGAAATGGCGCTGCTGGTCGGCTCTATCTTCGCTGCCATCAAAATGGCGGGCTATACCGGTTTCTCCATCACCGCCGCGCTCTATTTCCTCAACGAGTCGTTAGGACGCCCGATTCAGCGTATGGCGGCGCCGGTGGTCGCAGTGATGATCGCCGGGATTGTGCTCAACATTCTTTACTGGTGCGGGTTGTTTATTCCCGCGTAGCGCTGAGGTCATGTGATGAAGACGTTTCCCCTCAAAAGCATGTCGCTGGTTGAGGCTCAACAAAAACAGTTTGCGCTGGTGGACGCCATCTGCCGCCATTTCCCGGGGGCGACGTTCCTGAACGGCGGCGACCGGGGACTGGTGCCAGGGCTTAACCAGCCGCAGGCGACGCAGCGTGTGGAAGCAGTGCTGGCGGATTTTTTCCACGCGCAAGCGGCGGTGCTGGTGCAGGGCGCAGGAACGGGCGCGATCCGCGCCGGACTGGCGGCGCTGATCAAACCGGGGGGCAGACTGCTCATCCATGATGCGCCGGTCTATCCGACCAGCGCCACGCTCATTGAGCAGATGGGGCTGTCGTTGATTCGGGTTGATTTCAATAACCCGCGGGCGCTGGCGACGGTGCTCGCCCGTCAGCAACCGGATGCGGCGTTAGTACAGCATACCCGGCAGCGCCCCGAAGACAGTTATGTTCTGGAGGAGGTACTGGCACAGCTGGCGCAAGCCGGAGTCCCCACGCTGACGGACGATAACTACGCAACGTTAAAAGTGGCGCAGATTGGTTGCGAATGCGGCGCGACGCTGTCGACCTTCTCCTGCTTCAAGTTGTTTGGTCCGGAAGGGGTTGGTGCGGTGACTGGCGATGCGCAGGCCGTAGCGCGCATTCGCGCCATGATGTATTCCGGCGGTAGTCAGATCCAGGGGCCGCAGGCGCTGGAGGTACTACGCGGGCTGGTGTTTGCGCCGGTGATGCATGCGGTGCAGTCGGAGGTGACGGAACGCCTGATGCTGACGCTGAACCGGGGGACGATCCCGCAGGTAAAACAGGCGACAATTGCCAATGCGCAGTCCAAAGTGCTGCTGGTGACGTTTCATCAACCGATAGCAGAACAGGTGCTGGAAAAAGCCAGCCAGTTTGGGGCGCTGCCCTGGCCTGTGGGGGCAGAGTCTAAATATGAACTCCCGCCGCTGTTTTACCGGCTCTCCGGGACGTTCCGCGAAGCGAATCCGGGCATGGAACTTACGACTATTCGCATCAATCCGAATCTGTGCGGTGACGAGACGATTCTGCGGATTTTGCGCGAAAGCTGCGCGGGGTTGTAATGTGATGCGCTTGCCCGACAACGATAGTGGCCGGGCAGGTGAATTAGTGATGGGAGAACCAGTTCAGTTTTTCACGCAGGCTGACCACGCGCCCGACGATAATCAACGACGGGCTGACGACCTGTTGCGCCAGTTCGCCAAGCTCCGCCAGAGTGCCATCCACCACGCGTTGTTTGATGGTAGAACCATTCTCAACCAGCGCAACCGGCATGTCAGCTTCCATCCCGTGTTCCAGCAGTTTTTGCTGGATAGTCGCGGCCTGATTCAGCCCCATGTAGAACACCAGCGTCTGTTTTTCAGCAGCCAGATTATGCCAGTCGAGTTCGCTGCCAGTTTTCAGATGGCCGGTGACCAGACGAACGCTCTGCGCATAGTCACGGTGCGTCAGCGGGATCCCCGCATAGGCTGAACAGCCGGACGCGGCGGTGATCCCCGGTACAACAGAAAACGGGATCCCGGCGTTGCACAGCGTTTCCAGCTCTTCGCCGCCGCGGCCGAAGATAAAAGGATCGCCTCCTTTCAGGCGCACCACACGTTTGCCTTTTTGCGCCTCGCGCAACAGGATCTGGTTGATCTCCTCCTGAGGTACGCAGTGATAACCGGCGCGTTTGCCGACAAACACGCGATCGGCGTCGCGGCGCACCAGATTCATGATGTCATCAGAGACCAGCCGGTCGTAAACCACGATATCCGCCTGCTGGATTTGCTGCAGTCCTTTCAGCGTCAGCAGTCCGGCATCACCCGGCCCGGCGCCCACCAGCACCACTTCGCCACGATGGTCCAGATCTTCACTCAGCAACTGCTCGGTCGTTTCGCTAATGGCCTGCGGATCCTGATTCGCCAGTGACTGCGCCAGCCTGTCGTTCACAAACAGTTTTTCCCAGAAGCGACGGCGCTCACTCATGGTGGCGAACTGTTTTTTCACCCGCGCGCGCAACTGACCGGCATAGTGCGCCACCTGGCCCAGATGCTGCGGCAGGATCGCTTCCAGTTTTTCGCGCAACAGACGCGCCAGCACCGGGGAGGTGCCGCCAGACGAGACGGCGACCATTAACGGTGAACGGTCAATGATCGACGGCATGATAAAGCTCGCCTGTTTTGGCGCGTCGACCACGTTACAGAAAATCCGGCGCGCTTCCGCCGCCTGGCTGACCCGCTCGTTAACCTGTTCATCGTCGGTGGCGGCAATTACCAGCCAGCAGGAATCGAGCAGGGATTCATTAAAATCGCCCTTTACCAGCGTCACCCTGCCGGTTTCGGCCCAGACAGCGAACTGAGGGACAACATCACGGGCATTGACGGTCAGTCGCGCGCCTGCATCCAGCAGTAATCTGGCCTTGCGCTCGGCAACATCGCCGCCGCCGACCAGTAAACAGTCGCGATCGCGCAGTTGGCAGAATATTGGCAGGTGATCCACGGGGTAACCTCACGGGGTGAACAAGAGAAATGCGGGGATGCGTAATGGCGGTAAGGATAACAGCAGTCATCGTCCGGAATACACGATTTTTCCTGCTGCAATCCTCCTCCATTCATACATTTTTGGTATTACTTATTCCCAAAAGATCAGGCCTTCAACTGCACCTGCCCGTCTTTAACACGCGCGTCAAAATGGGCAACGGAGTGGCTTTCGTCTTCCATGCACTTACCGTCGCGCAGGCGGAAACGCTGTTTTTTCAGCGGGCTGGCGACCCATAGCTCACCGTCGTGCTCGGCAATCAGACCGCGGGACAACACGCTGGCCTCAAAGAAGGGGTCGATGTTGCTGATGGCGAATACCTGCTCGTCACGGTGTGGACGGAAAACCGCCACCTGCTGATGGCCCAGCAGGGCGCAGACACCGGTTTGCGGCAGGATATCGTCGATACGGCAGATGGTTATCCACTGGCTCATGCGTTTTCCTCCACCAGAGTGACCGGAATGCGCTCATACGGCGTTGCCGGGCGATGCTGTGCTCGCTCAGGAACGACCTGCACGTTCGGGTCGCGCTGAGCGCTGTTGATAAAGTGTCTGAAGCGAACCTGTGCCGCCGGGTTGTTGACGGTTTCCGTCCATTCGCAGGCGAATGCAGCGCGCAGGCGTTCCAGCTCGGCTTCCAGTTGTGCGTTCAGGCCGAGTTTGTCGTCAATAATGACGCTTTTCAGGTAGTCGATGCCGCCTTCCATCGCGTCCAGCCACGGCGCGGTACGCGTCAGCTTATCGGCGGTACGGATGTAGAACATCATGAAGCGATCGAGGTAGGTGATCAGTGTATCGTGGTCGAGATCCGCGGCCAGCAGATCGGCATGGCGTGGTTTCATCCCGCCGTTGCCGCAGACGTACAGATTCCAGCCTTTCTCAGTGGCGATGATCCCCACGTCTTTCCCCTGCGCTTCCGCACATTCACGGGTACAGCCGGAGACGCCGAACTTCATTTTGTGCGGGGTACGGATGCCTTTGTAGCGGTTTTCCAGCTCAACGCCGAAGCCGACGCTGTCGCCCACGCCATAACGACACCAGGTGCTGCCGACGCAGGTTTTTGCCATACGCAGCGCTTTGGCATAGGCATGACCGGTTTCGAAGCCTGCATCAATCAGCTGACGCCAGATTTCCGGCAGATCATCTTTCTGTGCGCCAAACAGGCCGATACGCTGGGAACCGGTGATTTTGGTGTACAGGTTAAATTCGGCAGCGATGCGACCGACCGCCATCAGCCCTTCCGGGGTGATTTCACCGCCCGCCGAGCGCGGAATAACCGAATAAGTGCCGTCTTTCTGGATATTGGCCAGGAAATTATCGTTGGTATCCTGCAACGGCGTCAGTTCCGGCTTCAGAACGTAATCATTCCAGCAGGAAGCCAGTAGTGAGCCGACGGTGGGTTTACATACTTCGCAACCGTAACCCTGACCGTGTTTTTCCAGTAGCTCGTCGAAGGTTCTGATGCCTTCCACGCGGATCAGGTGATACAGCTCCTGACGCGAATAAGCAAAGTGCTCGCACAGGTTGTGGTTCACTTCGATGCCCTGTTTCGCCAGCTCAGCGTTCAGCACCTGCGTCACCAGCGGAATACAACCGCCGCAGCCGGTACCCGCTTTGGTTTCGGCTTTCAACGCCGCCACAGTGTGGCAACCTTTGTTGATGGCGGCGATCAGCGCGCCTTTGGTGACGTCAAAGCAGGAGCAAATTTGCGCGCTGTCCGGCAGCTTATCCACGCCGATCGCCGGTTTACCGCCTGCGGCATGCGCGGGCAGGATCAGCGAGTCCGGGTTTTCCGGCAGTTCGATGGCATTCAGCACCAGTTGCAGCAGGTTGCCATAATCGCTGGTATCACCCACCAGCACAGCGCCGAGCAGCGTTTTGTTGTCGGCGCTGACGATCAGGCGTTTATAGACTTCTTTGCTTTCGTCGAGATAGACGTAGCTGCGGCACGCTGGCGTGCGGCCATGTGCATCGCCAATGCCGCCCACATCCACACCAAGCAGCTTCAGTTTGGCGCTGAGATCGGCACCTTCAAAGACGTTTTCGCGCCCGAGGATATGGTCAACCGCCACCTGCGCCATTTTGTAGCCTGGGGCCACCAGACCATACACGCGGTTGTTCCAGCTCGCGCATTCGCCGATAGCGTAGATGTCCGGATCCGACGTCTGGCAACTGTCGTTGATCATGATGCCGCCGCGTTGCGCCACCGCCAGACCGCACTGGGTGGCGAGTTTGTCACGCGGACGAATGCCGGTTGAGAAGACGATGAAGTCCACTTCCAGCGCGCTGCCGTCAGCAAAGCGCATGGTTTTACGCGCGTCGGTGCCTTCCTGAACAATCTCTTTGGTGTTTTTGCTGGTGTGCACGCGCACACCCATGCTTTCGATTTTGCGCTTCAGTTGCTCGCCGCCCATCTGGTCGAGCTGTTCCGCCATCAGCATTGGCGCGAACTCGATCACGTGAGTTTCAACGCCGAGATTTTTCAGTGCGCCAGCGGCTTCCAGACCGAGCAGACCACCGCCGACCACCGCGCCGCGCTTGCTGCGACGGGCGCAGGATTCAATAGCATTAAGATCTTCGATGGTGCGATAAACAAATGTATCCTGCGTTTCTGCACCCTTGATCGGCGGGATCCACGGATAAGAACCGGTCGCCATGATCAGTTTGTCGTAGAACACCGTGCGGCCCGCGCTGGAGTGGATCACTTTCTCCAGGCGGTTGATGGTGATCGCTCGTTCACCGACCAGCACCTTAATGCCATGCTTCTCATAAAATCCTTCGCGGACCAGCGAAAGTTCTTCCGCTGTGTGGTGAGAGAAGTAAGATGACAGGTGGACGCGGTCGTAGGCGATGCGGGGTTCTTCACAGAACACGGTAATGTCGAACTGGTCGGCGGGGGCTTTATCAAGGAGATCCTCAATAAAGCGGTGACCGACCATGCCGTTACCGATGATAGCGAGTCTGACTTTGCTCATTTTAGCCTCGATTTCTTTTCTATTACCGCCTACCTTAACGATTCAGCAACCCTACTTATTGATGTAAATCAAATACGCCTTCACCTACCACTTAATGGGTATCTGTATGATTTGTCAGGATTTTTATAAGTGGCGGAAAAGGCGGGCTTTTTTGTTTTGTACTTTTTGTGTACAAACTAAGGTGAAAAAACGCGCAGGCCATATCGGGTACCATCACCCCGGATCCACAGGAGAGAAGGCATGACAACCGCACCACTCTGGCTGATACAAAACGTCCATTTAGCGGATCGCGAAGGGTTATGGCAGATAGCGATCGATAAAGGCCGTTTCGGTGCCATTACGCCAATGGACGGAGCCAGAAACGAAAACTATGAAGTGCTGAATGCCCGCGGCGGGCTGGCGATCCCGCCATTCATCGAACCGCATATCCATCTTGATACCACCCAGACGGCGGGAGAGCCGCACTGGAACCAGTCAGGCACCCTGTTTGAAGGGATTGAACGCTGGGCTGAACGCAAGGCGCTGCTCAGTCACGAGGACGTAAAAGCCCGCGCCTGGAAAACGCTGAAGTGGCAAATCGCTAACGGCATCCAGTTTGTGCGCACTCATGTCGATGTCTCTGACCCGACGCTTACCGCGCTGAAGGCGATGCTGGAAGTGAAGCAGGAGGTGGCGCCATGGGTGGATCTACAGATTGTGGCGTTTCCCCAGGAGGGGATCCTCTCTTATCCCAACGGTGAAGCATTGCTTGAAGAGGCGCTGAAGCTCGGCGCTGATGTGGTCGGGGCGATCCCGCATTTCGAATTTACCCGCGAGTATGGCGTTGAGTCGCTGCACATCGCCTTTGCGCTGGCGAAGAAATACAATCGGCCGCTGGATGTTCACTGCGACGAAATCGACGACGAGCAGTCGCGCTTCGTGGAAACCGTGGCCGCGCTGGCGCATAAAGAGGGTATGGGCGCACGCGTCACCGCCAGTCACACTACTGCCATGCACTCTTACAACGGTGCTTACACGTCACGTCTCTTCCGCTTACTGAAGTTGTCTGGGATTAATTTTGTCGCCAACCCACTGGTGAATATCCATCTGCAGGGGCGCTTTGATGACTACCCGAAACGCCGTGGCATTACGCGCGTGAAAGAGCTACTGGCGGCGGAGATCAACGTCTGTTTTGGTCATGATGACGTGTTTGACCCGTGGTATCCGTTGGGCACTGGCAATATGTTGCAGGTATTGCACATGGGGCTGCATGTCTGTCAGATGATGGGCTATGGGCAAATTAATGACGGTCTGAAGCTTATCACGCATAACAGTGCGCGCACTTTCGGGCTGAACGACTACGGCATTGCTACCGGAAACCCGGCGAACCTGGTGATACTGCCGGTGGAAAATGGCTTTGAAGCGGTGCGGACGCAGTCGCCGGTACGTTGGTCTATTCGTCAGGGGAGAGTGATTGCCACGACGCAACTGGCGCAAACATGGGTGCAAATGGACAGCGGCGGAGAAGAGGTCTTTTTTACCCGCAACAGCCCCTTTGCCAGCGACAAAGGGGCGTGATGGCTTAGTGAGACGCCGCTACCACGCTGTGCTGGCGGTGGCGGGTAACAAAGCCCAGAACGAAGCACATTACGAACACTACGGCGTACAGGCCGTTCGCGGTCATCAGCGCCGCCTGCGGGCCGCTATGCGCGACGATCGGGCCTGTGACAACGAAGGTTAACATGGTGCCAATGGTGCCGCAGGTCAGCACGAAATTTACCAGCTTCGGAGAAGCCACTTTAGTTTGCTGAGAGCCGAGGGTGATGATTGAGGTGTAAATGGCGCTGGAGAAGAAGCCGAGCGTCAGAATGAACCACGGCATGTGCTCCGGTGAACCGGTGATGAACAGGTACATCAGTACGGTCGCCATCCCGGCCAGAACGGTCAGAATGCGCTGCAGATCGAAGAAGCGCAGGATGAAGCTGAACGCCCACATGCCGAACATGTACGACATCCAGAAATCACTTACCAGTTTACCTGCGTCGTTCAGGCTCATGCCAAGGCCCTTCGCATATTCCGGTACCCAGGAAATAAAGCCCAACTGGCCGAGGATATAGCACAGCGCGGCAACTGACAAAAACAGCACACCAATGCCCCATTTCTCTTTCACCACTGGCTCATCATTGACCTGCGCTTTTTTACCCAGAACCGGGAATTCACAGCCAAAGGTCAGCAGGAAGATCGCGACATAAACCAGGCCGATGCAGGCGTAAACCCAGTACCATTCAATGCTGCGCGCGAGTAAAACTGCGGCAACCATCGGGAAGATCATTCCGGCCATGCTGAAGAAGGAGTCGGTAAACAGCAGACGCGCACCACGCTGACGGCCTTCATACATATGTGTGATCAGGAAGGTACCAATCGACATGGTGATTCCGCTGACCAGACCCAGCACAAACATGGCGGCAGAGAACAACGCCAGACTGTGGCTGAGCATCAGGCCCGCAACCGCCAACACCATCAGGATAAAGCCAAATCGCAACTGCGTTTTTAACGGCACGATTTCCATCAGCCAGGCGTTCAGGAAGATCGAGATCAGAATGCCTGCGTTGAGGAATGTGAAAGTGTTACTCATACTGGATACAGGCAGATGGAAATACTCCGCGATGTTCCCCATCACCATCCCGGTGACGATCACCAACGCGCCAGTAAGGGCGTAGGAGAAAAAGCTGATCCATGTAAGCTTGATTCGGTTGCTGTTAGTCATTGACTGGCCTGTGAATAGATGTGTAAAGCGCATTGACATGGCGCTGAGCGAACAGATTTTATTCGTTCAGGTGATGTAATTAAATGTTTATTCTGAAATCTTAACTGAATTGCAGGTATTTTCGTGATATTTATCACGTTTTTATGTCGGGAAAAGCAGGGCTCTGGCCGTTACAATTGTGTCTGTCAGGTAAAATTAGGTAAATCACTGGCCTGGGTTGAGAAGGCTCTTTAGAATCAAGCCACTCGCTACTGTTACTGCACCCGTTAAGGAACACGCATGCTCAAATCAACACTGGCGGCGGTCGCTGCCGTCTTCGCATTCTCAGCTATTTCTCCTGCGGCTCTGGCAGCAAAGGGCGATCCGCATGTTTTGCTGACGACCTCCGCGGGGAATATTGAGCTGGAACTGGATAAGCAGAAAGCGCCAGTATCTGTCGAAAACTTCCTGAATTACGTAAACAGCGGTTTCTATAACAACACGACATTCCATCGCGTCATCCCTGGCTTTATGGTTCAGGGCGGCGGCTTTAACGAGCAGATGCAACAGAAGCAGCCGAATCCACCGATTAAAAACGAAGCCGATAACGGCCTGCGCAATACGCGTGGCACCATCTCCATGGCGCGCACCGCTGACAAAGACAGCGCCACCAGCCAGTTCTTTATCAACGTCGCCGATAACGCGTTTCTCGACCACGGCCAGCGTGATTTTGGCTATGCGGTCTTTGGTAAGGTGGTGAAAGGCATGGATGTGGCTGACAAGATTTCCCAGGTGCCCACGCATGATGTTGGCCCGTATCAGAATGTGCCGTCAAAACCTGTCGTCATTCTCTCTGCGAAAGTTCTGCCGTAACGCCTCCTCGCGCGGGTATCTGTACCCGCGCAATGATGACCTCCCTGCGTAACTGATAATTGCTGCTTATACTTGTGGCAAACAGGGGACGATCAGTGAGGTCACATGAAACCACTCACCGAAAAGCAAAAATCCCGATGCTGGGAACGAAGCCGTAATGTCAATTTTCAGGCCAGCCGCCGCCTGGAACGGGTTGATATTCCACTCATTACGCTGAACGCTGACGAGATAGCGGAACGTCTTGACGCGCTGAGGAGGCATTATGAGCGATAAATACGGCAATGATCGCGATCCTTATCTTTACCCCGGTCTGAACGTGATGCGAAACCGTCTGAACATCCACCAGGCAGACCGGCTGGAGCAGGCGGCGTATGAAATGACCGCCCTGCGCGCGGCGACGTTGCAACTCGGCCCACCAGCACGAGGGTTACCGCATTTGTGCGCTATCCATTACCATCTTTATCAGGACATCTTCGACTGGGCAGGTGAATATCGTGAAGTCGATATTTACCAGGGCGATACCCGCTTCTGCCATTTCGCCTATATCGAGAAAGAGGGCAACGCCCTGATGCAGGATCTGGAAGAAGAGGCGTATCTCGTTGGTCTGAGCGAAGACGAGTTTGTCGAGCGACTCAGCCACTACTATTGCGAAATCAATGTGCTGCATCCGTTCCGGCTGGGCAACGGGTTGGCGCAACGGATTTTCTTTGAGCAACTGGCGATCCACGCAGGCTATCTGCTTGACTGGCGGGATATTGATCCTGCGGCCTGGGCGCGGGCTAATCAGAGCGGCGCTATGGGGGATCTGAGCGAGCTCAATGCAATCTTCCGTAAAGTGGTCAACGAAGCGCGGGAAAGTGAGTAGAATAGGGCGGTTTTTTGTTCCGGAGCCGCCATGATCCTGCTGATTGATAATTACGATTCGTTTACCTGGAATCTCTACCAGTATTTTTGCGAGCTGGGCGCGGAGGTGGTTGTTAAGCGTAACGACGAGATTACGCTTGCGGACATCGCGGTGCTGGCTCCGGAAAAAATCGTTATCTCCCCTGGCCCCTGCACGCCTGACGAATCCGGGATTTCGCTGGATGTCATTCGCCACTACGCCGGTAAACTGCCAATCTTAGGCGTATGCCTTGGGCATCAGGCTATCGGTCAGGTGTTCGGCGCGACCATTGTACGGGCCGCCAGAGTCATGCATGGTAAAACCTCGGTTATTACGCACAATAATCAGGGCGTTTTTCGCGGGCTGAATAACCCGCTTACCGTCACGCGTTACCATTCTCTGGTGATCGACCCACCGACCTTACCTGATTGTTTTGAGGTGACAGCACGCAGCGACACCGGTGAAATCATGGGGATCCGCCACCGCGAATGGGATCTGGAAGGGGTGCAGTTTCACCCGGAAAGCATTCTCAGTGAACAAGGGCATGACCTGCTGGCCCGGTTTATCCATCACTGAATTGTAGTTGCCTTTGACTGATTTTTTATGCATATTTTATGAGTAACTTCTCACAATTTGCTGCATGAAAGGTGGTCAAGGCATGGCAACTGAACAACCTGCAATTACCCGCGCAACATTCGATGAAGTGATATTGCCCATTTATGCACCAGCGGAATTTATTCCGGTGAAAGGCAAAGGCAGCCGGGTATGGGATCAGCAGGGCAAAGAGTACATTGATTTTGCGGGCGGTATTGCGGTCACCGCGCTGGGGCATTGTCATCCGCAACTGGTGGCAGCGCTGCACGCGCAGGGTGAGACGCTGTGGCATACCAGTAACGTTTTCACCAATGAACCGGCGCTGCGTCTTGGACGTAAGCTTGTCGACGCTACCTTTGCTGAGCGTGTGGTATTTATGAATTCAGGCACGGAAGCGAACGAAACCGCCTTTAAACTGGCGCGCTACTATGCCTCGACGCGCCACAGCCCCTATAAAACGAAAATTATCGCCTTCCATAACGCGTTTCACGGACGCTCACTGTTCACCGTCTCTGTCGGCGGACAACCAAAGTATTCCGATGGTTTTGGCCCGAAACCTGCCGATATCATCCACGTGCCATTCAATGACCTGCATGCGGTTGAAGCGGTGATGGATGACCACACCTGTGCGGTGGTGGTGGAGCCTGTCCAGGGCGAAGGCGGCGTCACGGCGGCAGCACCGGAGTTTCTGCAAGGGCTGCGCGACCTGTGCGATAAGCATCAGGCATTGCTGGTGTTTGATGAAGTGCAGTGTGGCATGGGGCGTACTGGCTCGCTGTTCGCGTATATGCATTATGGCGTGACGCCGGATATTCTCACCAGCGCGAAAGCCCTGGGCGGCGGTTTTCCCATCAGCGCGATGCTGACAACCGAGGAGATCGCCAGTGCGTTTCATGTGGGTTCCCACGGCTCCACCTACGGTGGTAACCCGCTGGCCTGTGCGGTGGCTGGCGCGGCGTTTGATATCATCAATACGCCAGCGGTGTTGAGTGGTATTCAGGTAAAACGCCAGCGCTTTGTTCAGCATTTGCAGCAGATCGATGCGCAGTACGATCTGTTCAGCGATATTCGCGGAATGGGATTGCTGATTGGCGCAGAGCTAAAACCGCAGTACCAGGGCCGTGCCAGGGACTTCCTCTATGCCGCCGCAGATGCCGGCGTGATGGTGCTTAATGCCGGGCCGGATGTCATGCGTTTTGCGCCGTCGCTGGTGATTGACGAGACTGATATCGACGAAGGCATGTCACGCCTGGCGCAGGCGGTGAACACCGTTATTGCGGCGTAGTTTTTCCGAAGTGTTTGGTCAGCCAGATGCCGTGATGCGGCCGCTGGCGCCACGCCACCGAGGAGATGGTGTGCATGGTATTAAGATGACCCAGTACGCGCTGAAGATGCTGTTCCATGGTACTTAATGCGCCGTGGGACAGCGTTTCCGGCGACTCCATAATGTTGGCGTCGCCGCTGCTTCCCGCCTCATCATATTCCAGCCGCTGTTGACAGCGTTGCAGGGCAATTTCACAGGACTGCAAATACCGTTGCGCCAGATCGGGCGTCAGCATCGTGTGCTCGCGCGCCAGCGTGGTCATGGCGTTGATATGCTCGACGATAAACTGGCTGTGCGTCACCCACAGTTTCATATCTTCCAGATAGCGGGTATTAAAACCGGGCTCCTGCATCGCCTGATTGAGCGAGTTAAACAGGGCATTGTGCGCCTGATTAACGCGCATCCGCTGATACGCCAGTGCCGGGGCTTTTGGATCGTCGCTCAGAATTAAGCGGATGGCGTCCTGATCGGCTTCCAGCGCATCCATCGCATTTTTACGCAGCAGCCCACTTTGCCATTGCGGCCACAGCCAGACCATACCGCCGAAGGCGATCAGACAGCCAATCACCGTATCGATAAAACGAGCGACGATAAACTCCTCGCCGTTCAACGTCAGTAACTGGATAGTGAATACCGCGGTAACCGTAAAGCCGACCGTCGCCCAGCCGTAGTTTTTGCGGATTATCAGATAGCTGACGAGCGTAATCACCAGCATCGCCGACAGCGTATAGCTTTCGGGAACATGGAAGTGCAGTGCGCCGCCGACGATAAACAATCCTGCCAGCGTCCCGGCGGCGCGGTGGAAAATCCGTACCCGTGTCGCGCCATACCCGTTTTGCGTCACCAGCAAAATCGTCATCATGATCCAGTACGGTTTTGGCAGATGCAGCGCCGTGCCCATCAGGCTGGCAATGCTTAGCATGACGCTAATGCGTGCGGCGCTGCGCAACGCGGAGGATTTCAGCGAAAGATAACTTTTCAGCGCCGGGAGCAGCGGCAGACGACGCGTTTTATCGGCCATCAGATTGCGCGGGTAGAGTGGTCGCTGGGTGCGCAGGACACGGGCAATGCGGCTGAAATGCCAGGCGCAGAACTGGCCGACCGGGTTGTCAGGGTGTTGATCGGCGATTTTCTCCAGTGCGCCAATTTGCTTATCCATACTGAAGCGGCTGGGATAACGATGGTAAAGGATATCGTCCGCCAGTACCCGCAGACGCGCGGCGACGGTCTGTGCGTTCCAGCGAATCACGGCTTCGGCGTGGCTGCGTTCCACCAGTTTCTGCACCTCTTCGGGCTGGTGGAGGCTGACGGAAATATGCTCCTGTAAATCCAGCCCAATCTGAAACGCCCGCAGCAGGCGTTTGTAATCGCGATTTTTATTGGCGGCCAGCATGTGAAGCTGCTGGTAACACTGGGTTATCAAATCCACCGTTTTTTGCTGGCGCGTCAACAAGGGGGGCAGCGCGGTATTCGGGTCGGTGTGCTGCGTCAGCATGCTGTATTTAGCTTCGCAATAATCTGCCAGTTGCCGGTAAAACAGGCTCAGGGATTCGCGCAGTGGCTGCTCTTTCCACAACCTGAACCAGAACCAGTTAAACAGCCCGTACCACAGTGTGCCGAGCGTATACAGCAGCAGTGGCTGCCAGACCGGCATATTTCCTGCCAGACTGAGCGTGAATATCGCGGCGATGAGTGAGGCTGGCAACAGGCGGGCATGCAGCGGACTGATCTCCGCGGTGACGCCCAGCACCATGGTCAGGCCGGTAAGAATGACGGGCAACGGAACGTCCCGGGCCAGCAATAACTGGACGACAAGGCTACAACCCGCGAATAGCGTGCCGCCAATAATCAGGCGCTTGAAAAAGCGTTTATGTGGTGTATCCAGCCCGGCGATGTTGCAGCAGGCGGGTACCAGCGAGAAGAGTAAACCGTGCTGTAGCTGACCGAAAAGCAGACCCACAATCACAGGAAGACACAACACCAGCGTCTGTCGCAGTGCGTAGTTAACTTCCGGGTGATAGATCAGTCTGCGCCACATGAAGAAAACAAAACGGCGCGTTGTGTTCGGCAACGCGCCGTCGGGCTGTGTTAGCGGGTACCGTATACGACGATGGTTTTACCGTGTGCGGAGATCAGGTTCTGATCTTCCAGCATTTTCAGTATACGACCCACAGTTTCGCGGGAGCAACCGACAATCTGACCGATTTCCTGACGAGTGATCTTGATCTGCATGCCGTCCGGGTGGGTCATGGCGTCTGGTTGTTTGGCCAGGTTCAGCAGCGTTTGTGCGATACGGCCGGTAACGTCCAGGAAGGCGAGGTTGCCCACTTTCTCGGAGGTGACCTGCAGACGACGAGCCATCTGAGACGAGAGGCGCATCAGGATGTCAGGGTTAACCTGGATGAGCTGACGGAATTTTTTATAGGAAATTTCAGCCACTTCACAAGCCGTTTTGGCGCGCACCCACGCACTACGTTCCTGCCCCTCTTCAAAGAGGCCTAATTCACCGATGAAATCGCCCTGGTTCAGGTAAGAAAGAATCATCTCTTTACCCTCTTCATCCTTGATGAGTACAGCCACCGAGCCTTTCACGATGTAATACAACGTTTCTGCTTTTTCACCCTGGTGAATTAGCGTGCTCTTTGACGGGTACTTATGAATGTGGCAATGAGACAAGAACCATTCGAGTGTCGGGTCTGTTTGCGGTTTGCCAAGCACCATGTGCGATTATCCTCTGTTATAAGCTGTCTCCAGCGGCATTAACTTCAGCCACTGGGTTGCAATCGAATTCTTCCCGATACCTGGGAAGGGGCTGATAAAATAATAATAACCAGCCAGTAATGTGATGTCCTCTGCATACATGCACTACTTCATTAGTATCACTGTAGCATCTCGTCTGTTTTAGCATAGCTTTTCCCGCCTGTCTCCTGGTGTCTCGCTTCAGCATGACGCAGGTCGCCTTCCGTTGCGAGAAATGTTATGTGCGCGTAATCTGTAAAGAAAATTGCAACCTGGGAGTTAAAAAATATGCAAGCGCGTGTGAAGTGGATTGAGGGGCTGACCTTCCTCGGCGAGTCGGCCTCAGGACATCAAATTCTTATGGATGGGAACTCCGGGGATAAGGCTCCCAGTCCGATGGAGATGGTGCTGATGGCAGCAGGCGGCTGTAGCGCTATCGACGTGGTTTCGATCCTGCAAAAAGGGCGTAACGATGTCACCGATTGTGAAGTAAAACTGACCTCAGAACGTCGTGAAGAAGCCCCCCGTTATTTTACAAGTATTAACCTTCACTTCATTGTGACGGGAAAAAGTCTGAAAGAGGCGGCAGTGTCCCGCGCGGTGGATCTTTCTGCGGAAAAATACTGCTCTGTGGCATTGATGCTCGAAAAAGCGGTGACGATTACGCATTCGTATGAAGTCATCGAAGGCTAAGGCCCCGGCGGGTAACAGAGTACTTACCCGCCTGCGTTTTAACCGATTTTCTTGCCTTCCATAATCCGCTGCACCAGCGGCATCATGATCAGTTCCATCGCCAGCCCCATTTTGCCGCCCGGCACTACCAGTGTATTCATATGCGAAATGAACGAGCCCTGAAGCATGGCCAGCAACCAGGGGTAATCGATGCCTTCCAGGTTACGGAAATGAATGACAACGAAGCTTTCATCCAGTGAAGGAATGCCTTTAGCCGCAAACGGGTTGGAGGTATCCACCGTCGGCACGCGCTGGAAGTTAATATGGGTGCGCGAAAACTGCGGTGTGATGAAGTTAATGTAGTCTTCCATCGAGCGAACGACGGAATCCATCACCGCTTCGCGTGAATGTCCGCGTTCGCTGGTATCGCGGATAAGTTTCTGGATCCATTCCAGGTTGACGATGGGTACCACGCCGACCAGTAAATCCACGTGGCTGGCGACATCGTGATCGTGAGTGACGACGCCACCGTGAAGCCCTTCATAAAACAGCACGTCAGTCGGTTCCGGCAGTGGCTGCCAGGGGGTAAAAGTGCCGGGGACTTGATTCCAGGGAACGGCTTCGTCATAGGTGTGCAGGTATTTTCGCGACTGACCTTTCCCGGAAAGACCGTATTCGCGGAAAGTCTGCTCCAGCAGACCAAAATCATTCGCTTCCGGGCCAAAATAGCTGATGTGCTTTCCCAAATCGCGCGCCTTACGGATGGCCATGTCCATTTCTGGGCGGGTATAGCGGTGAAAACTGTCGCCTTCCACTTCGGCAGCATGTAATTCAAGCTGGGCGAAGATTTTACGAAAGGCGAGGCTGGTGGTCGTGGTTCCTGCACCACTGGAGCCTGTGACGGCAATCACCGGATGTTTGGCAGACATAGCGAACAACTCCCTGAATGGGTTCTTAGTCGGGTGAGTCGCGGAACTGCGAGCGGGGCATAATATTGACCGTCTCGTGAAGTTCAGACCAGATAAGCACGGCCTCACCGTTTTGTAACTGTCGTTTGACGTCAGCGACTTTATCTTTTAGCGAACGTTCATGTTCACCATAGTCGGTGCCCTCGCGTAAGACAAAGCTTTCAATAAGATTATCCAGCGTCTCAGGCGGCAGCTCCTGCCAGGGAATCAGCATGACGGTACCCCCAGCCAGCGACTCAGCCAGTCCGGAATGCGCTTTTCCAGCCACATTTCCGGCTTACGCCATGTGCCTCCCACAAACCCAACATGGCCACCGTGTTCGGTCAGTTGATACTCAACGTTCACCGGCAAATGCGCTTTCGGTGGAATGGAGTGGTGATCCATAAACGGGTCATCCTTCGAATGGATAATCAGCGTCGGTTTCGTCACATGGCTTAACACCGGCATTGCGCTGCACTGGCGATAATAGTCCAGTGCGTCGGCGAAACCGTGGATTTTCGCGGTGATCAAATCGTCGAAGTCGCGAATACGGCGCACCGCTTTCAACTGACGTAAATCAACGGGCAGCGTGCCGGGATAGGCTTTCAGCTTCCGCGCGGCATTGGCTTTCAGCAAATTCAACAGATAGCGCTGGTATACGCGGGAAAAACCTTTGTTCATATGGTAGCTGCAGGCTTCGAGCATGAACGGCGCGGAAACGATGACGGCGGCATCCAGCGGAACCGCATCGCCCTCTTTTGCCAGCAGACAACCGAGCATATTGCCGCCGAGGGAATAGCCTACCGCAGCGGTCGGCACGTCGCCAAGTTCACGACGCAACCAGTGCAGGAACCAGGTACCGTCTTCGGTTTCACCGGAATGGTAAATACGTTCGTTGCGGTTCGGTTCGCCACTGCAGCCGCGAAAATGCATCACCACACCTAACCAGCCGCGCTGTCTGGCGGCGTTAATTAAACCATGCGCATAAGGGCTGTGCAGGCTGCCTTCCAGACCGTGGAAGACCACCAGTCGGGGTTTATGTCGCGCCTGTGTGGGATCTTCGCTCCAGGCCAGATCGACGAAATCGCCATCAGGAAGCTCCAGCCGTTGCCAGTGTGGAATGAACTGTAACTTCCGGCGGATGAGCCGAGGCAGCATGGTTTGCAGGTGGCGATTGCTTCCGCCCCGCATGGGGATAAACGCGGCACTGTCGTCAGGCGGAAGGTCGATTTCAACAGGGGTAATCTGAGCCATAATTGTGCGATATCTTCAAATAATCAGTGTTTACTATACCGTCACTCTACGTTTGTGTTTATGAAAACGAGGCAAATGATGGAGATTTACGCGGTTACCCACGTTTTTGTGCGCGGAGGCACGAATTGCGCCAGGGGCCGCAAAAAACATGGTATTTTTTGTGGTTATACTTAAGGCCAATTCATTCCGGGAGGGAACGATGTCCAGAAAATTATTGCAGATCCATTTCAGTTTTAACGGCCCCTTTGGCGAGGAAATGTCCCGTCAACTGGTGGATCTCGCCAGATCGATTAATGAGGAGCCGGGGTTCATCTGGAAGATCTGGACCGAAAACGAGAAAAACCACGAAGCCGGTGGTATTTACCTGTTTGAATCCGAAGAGACGGCGCTGGCGTACGTGAAAAAACATGCGGCGCGTCTGAAAACGTTTGGCGTTGAAGAGGTGATTTTCAAACTCTTTGACGTGAATGCAACGCTCACCGGTATTAACCACGGCACGCTGTGATCCTCAGGTAAAAACAGGCTTTGTCATCCACAAAGCCTGATTTCCACACTTAGTTTTCCTGTTGCATCTGTTCGAGCTGTTCCTGCGCCTCCAGCCATGCCATTTCACAGGACTCAAGACCGGACTTAGCGCTGGCCTGTTGTTGCAGACAATCCGTCAGCTCGTTTTTACGCTCAGGATCGTACAGCGCGCTGTCGCCCAGTTTTTCTTCCGCCTGCGCCAGTTGGGCATGCAGTTTTTCCATCTCTTTTTCTAAACGGGCAATTTCTTTGCGCAACGGCTGGGTTTGTGCGCGAAGCTCCGCGTCACGGCGCTTCTGATCTTTACGCGCCTGCGCGCTATTGACGTTTTCTTTCGACGACTCCGCTGGCTGGTTTTCCTGTTTCTGAACGTCGCTCAGCCACTGCTGATAATCATCCAGATCACCATCAAAAGGTTCCACTTTTCCGTCATGCACCAGATAAAGATCGTCAGTCGTCGAACGCAAAAGATGGCGGTCGTGCGAGACCACTACCAGTGCGCCTTCAAATTCAATCAACGCTTCGGTCAGCGCCTGGCGCATGTCGAGATCGAGGTGGTTGGTGGGTTCATCTAGCAGCAGCAGGTTAGGGCGTTGCCAGATAATCAGCGCCAGTACCAGTCGCGCCTTTTCACCACCAGAGAAACGGGCAGTGTGCTCGCTGACTTTATCGCCCTGGAAACCAAAACCGCCGAGATAGTCGCGGAGCTTTTGTTCCAGCTCCTGCGGCGCGAGGCGGGTCAGATGTTGAAGCGGGGATTCATCAGCGCGTAAAAACTCCAGCTGATGTTGCGCGAAGTAACCAAGCTTAATGCCTTTTGCCAGACCAATGTCGCCGCTCACTGGTGCCAGCTCGCCTGCCAGCAGCTTAATCAGGGTCGATTTCCCTGCCCCGTTACGGCCCAGCAGGCCGATGCGCGAGCCAGGCACCAGATTCAGCTTGATGGAGTCGAGGATAATTCGCTCGCCATAGCCTGCGCTGACCTTTTCCATCTTCAGCAAGGGGTTCGGCAGGCTTTCCGGCAGGCGGAAGCTGAAATGGAACGGATTGTCGACGTGCGCAGGGGCGATAAGCTCCATACGTTCGAGCATCTTAATGCGGCTTTGCGCCTGTCGGGCTTTCGTCGCTTTTGCGCGGAAACGGTCGATGTAGCTTTGCAGATGCGCCACGCGCAACTGCTGGCTTTCATACATCGCCTGTTGCTGCGCGAGGCGCGTTGCGCGCTGGCGCTCGAACGAGCTGTAATTACCGGTGTATTCGAACATGGTTTCCTGTTCGATATGGATAATTTTATCGACCACCGGGTCCAGAAAGTCGCGATCGTGAGAGATAAGGATCAGGGTGCCCTGATAGCTTTTCAGCCATTTTTCCAGCCAGATTACCGCGTCAAGATCGAGGTGGTTGGTCGGTTCATCAAGCAACAACAAATCGGAGCGGCAAATCAGCGCCTGTGCCAGGTTAAGGCGCATGCGCCAGCCACCGGAGAAATCGCTCACCGGACGCTCCAGCTGTTCATTACTGAACCCAAGACCGTGCAGCAGGCTGGCGGCGCGGGCGCGAATGGTCCAGGCGTCAATGGCGTCCAGCTTGCCGTGGATGATTGCAATCGCATGACCATCGTTGCGCTCGTTGGCCTGTAGAAGTTCAGCTTCCAGCTGACGGTATTCGCGATCGCCATCGATCACATAGTCTAAAGCAGGTTCCGGTAATGCCGGTGTTTCCTGATTGACCCACGCCAGCTGCCAGTTCCCCGGATAGGTGAAACTGCCGGCATCGGCAGTGATCTCATTTTTTAACAACGCCAGCAGCGTGGATTTACCACAACCGTTTTTACCCACCAGACCGACTTTTTGTCCTGGGTTGATGGTTGCGGTGGCGTTTTCAATCAGGACGCGAACGCCGCGACGAATTTGTAACGAGGAGAAAACAATCATAAGGCGCCGTATGTTCAGACTATGTTAATTTGTCATTATGATAATGTAAGGTGTGAGCATTTTGCCGCACCGGGCCGCCATGGTAGCCCAAAACGACAACGATTCAAAAACCGGGAGGGGTCTGATGTCTCAGACAGCGAAAGTTTTGCTGCTGTATGCCCATCCGGAATCTCAGGATTCGGTGGCGAACCGGGTCCTGCTTAAGCCGGCACTGCAGCTCAGTAACGTAACGGTACATGACCTTTATGCACACTATCCTGACTTCTTTATTGATATCCCGCGCGAGCAGCAGTTGCTGCGCGAGCACGACGTGATCGTTTTTCAGCACCCGCTGTATACCTACAGCTGTCCGGCGTTACTGAAAGAGTGGCTCGACCGCGTGCTGAGTCGGGGGTTCGCCAGCGGAGTGGGAGGGAACCAACTGGCGGGAAAGTACTGGCGTAGCGTCATCACCACTGGCGAACCGGAAGCGGCCTATCGTCATGATGGGCTGAATCGCTATCCGATGAGCGATATCCTGCGACCGTTTGAACTGACCGCGGCGATGTGTCGTATGCACTGGATGAATCCGATCATTATTTACTGGGCCCGCCGTCAGCCGACGGAAGAACTGGTCAGTCACGCTAAAGCTTATGGCGAATGGCTGGCGTCACCTGTCGCGACTGGAGGTCTTTGAATGGAAGGATCGGATCTGCTGTTGGCGGGAGTGATATTTTTATTTGCGGCGGTTGTCGTGGTGCCGTTTGCGGCGCGTCTGGGGATCGGTGCGGTGCTGGGGTATCTGCTGGCGGGGATCGTCATTGGCCCGTGGGGGTTGGGATTCATCAGCGATGTCGATGAAATCCTTCATTTCTCCGAGCTTGGCGTGGTGTTCCTGATGTTTATCATCGGGCTGGAACTGAATCCATCGAAGCTCTGGCAACTACGACGCTCTATTTTTGGTATCGGCGCGCTGCAGGTTGTGCTCAGTGCGGCGATCCTGGCGGGGCTGCTGATTCTGACGCAGTTTTCATGGCAGGCAGCGGTAGTCGGTGGTATTGGTCTGGCGATGTCTTCGACCGCGATGGCGCTGCAACTGATGCGGGACAAAGGCATGAACCGCAGCGAGGCCGGGCAACTGGGGTTTTCGGTGCTGTTGTTCCAGGATCTGGCTGTTATCCCCGCGCTGGCGATGGTGCCGCTGCTGGCAGGAAACGGCGACGATCATCCTGACTGGATGAAAATTGGCCTGAAAGTGCTGGTGTTTGCCGGCGTGCTGGTCGGCGGACGATTCCTGTTGCGACCGGTATTCCGCTTTATTGCCGCCTCGGGCGTGCGTGAAGTCTTTACCGCCGCGACGCTATTGTTAGTGCTCGGCTCGGCGCTGTTCATGGACGCGCTGGGCCTGTCGATGGCGCTGGGGACGTTTATCGCCGGGGTACTGCTGGCGGAAAGCGAGTATCGCCACGAGCTGGAAATCGCTATTGATCCGTTTAAGGGGTTGCTGCTGGGGCTCTTCTTCATTTCCGTCGGCATGGCGCTGAATCTTGGCGTGCTCTACACCCATGTACTGTGGGTGGTGGTCAGTGTGATGGTTCTGGTGGCTGTAAAAACGCTGGTGCTGTATGTGCTGGCGCGGGTTAACGGGTTGCGCAGTTCGGAACGGATGCAGTTTGCCGGCGTGCTGAGTCAGGGTGGGGAATTTGCCTTTGTGCTGTTTTCCAGCGCCTCATCGCAGCGACTGTTTCAGGATGATCAAATGGCGCTGCTGCTGGTGACCGTCACCCTGTCGATGATGACCACACCGCTATTAATGAAAGCGATTAACGTGCTACTTTCCCGCCGCCTGAATACGCCGGAAGAAGAAGACGAAGCGCCCTGGGTGGAAAACGATAAACCGCAGGTGATTGTGGTGGGCTTTGGCCGTTTCGGTCAGGTGATTGGCCGCTTGCTGATGGCCAATAAAATGCGCATCACCGTGCTGGAACGTGATATCAGCGCCGTCAACCTGATGCGAAAGTATGGCTATAAAGTGTATTTCGGCGATGCCACTCAGGTGGAACTGCTGCGTTCCGCCGGTGCAGAAGAAGCACAGTCGATTGTGATCACCTGCAATGACCCGGAAGATACCATGAAACTGGTGGAAATCTGCCAGCAGCATTTTCCACATTTGCATATCCTGGCGCGAGCGCGGGGGCGTGTTGAGGCGCATGAATTACTGCAGGCAGGCGTCAAACTTTTCTCCCGCGAAACATTTTCCAGTGCGCTGGAACTGGGGCGCAAAGCGCTGATTTCTTTAGGTATGCACCCGCATCAGGCGCAGCGTGCACAACTGCATTTCCGGCGGCTCGACATGCGCATGTTGCGCGAGCTGATGCCGGTGCATACGGATACTCAGCAGATCTCCCGCGTTCGGGAAGCAAGACGCGAGCTGGAAGAGATTTTCCAGCGAGAGATGCAACAGGAACGACGCCAGCTGGATGGCTGGGACGAATTTGAATAGAAGGTGAACGATGAGCGTGCGTAAACGTTTTATTGCAGGCGCGAAATGCCCGGCGTGCCAGGCACAGGATTCTCTGGCGATGTGGCGAGAGAATAATGTTGATATTGTTGAATGCGTTAAGTGCGGGCACCAGATGCGCGAGGCGGATAAAGAGGCCCGCGAGCACGTTCGCAAAGACGAGCAAGTGATTGGCATTTTTCATCCAGAGTAGCGATCTTCGCTGTCTTTTTTTAAGCTAGTGGGTACACGGGTGCAGAATTCCGCTACAATCTGCGCCACTATTCTTCCCATGCTCAGGAGATATCATGAAAGTAGCAAAAGACCTGGTGGTCAGCCTGGCCTATCAGGTACGTACAGAAGACGGTGTGTTGGTTGATGAGTCTCCGGTGAGTGCGCCGCTGGACTACCTGCATGGTCACGGCTCCCTGATTTCCGGCCTGGAAAACGCGCTGGACGGTCACGAAGTGGGCGACAAATTTGATGTTGCTGTTACCGCAAACGATGCATACGGTCAGTATGATGAAAACCTGGTGCAGCGTGTGCCAAAAGACGTCTTCATGGGCGTTGACGAGCTGCAGGTAGGTATGCGTTTCCTGGCGGAAACCGACCAGGGTCCGGTTCCGGTTGAAATCACTGAAGTTGAAGACGACCACGTCGTGGTTGATGGCAACCACATGCTGGCTGGTCAGAACCTGAAATTCAACGTTGAAGTGGTTGCGATTCGCGAAGCGACGGCGGAAGAACTGGCTCACGGCCACGTTCACGGTGCGCATGATCATCACCACGATCATGATCACGACCACGACGGTTGCTGCGGCGGTCACGGCCATGGCCACGAACATGGTAAAGGTGGTTGTGGTGGTCACGGCGGTTGCGGCTGTCACTAAATACCCATTGTCTTTCAGGCTGCAGGGGCGTTGTTAAAAGATAAAGCGGGGGAATCCCCGCTTTTTTCGCATTAATAATGGGGCGGCGGCGTCTCTTCTGACTGCGCTGCAATCTGCGAAGGCTGGCTGGCTTTAAGCTTTTCTGTCATCAGACGAATATGATCACGCAGTTTTGCCATCTCCATCTCATGGGCCGTCACGGTTTGATTCAGGTCTTCAATGGTGACCTCCTGAAACGCCAGTCGACTCTCTAATTCTGCCAGTCGCGCTTCCATTGTTTTGTCGCTCATCATTGACCCCCTGTTCTGAAATAGTCGCGGCGGATTCTACTTAACTTTACGATTCTTCGCAGCTTTCCGCTGCCGCAGAGGAAACTAATTTACACAAAAATAGTCTGAAAAGACGCGATATTCAGGAGCGTTCGTATGTAGATTTCTTTTGCAACGTTTTATAGTACGCTTCTCATTTACGTTAACCCTGGGGCGAGAGATGCCCCGGCCCTGGAGAGATGGATGAAATCATTTTTTAAAGTAACGCTTCTGGCAACCACAATGGCCGTAGCCCTGAATGCGCCGCTGGCATTTGCTGCTGATGCGGCAAAACCAGCCGCTACAGCGGCCAACAGCAAAGCTACGTTCAAAAACGACGACCAGAAGTCTGCTTACGCCCTGGGAGCATCATTGGGTCGTTACATGGAGAACTCCCTGAAAGAGCAAGAAAAACTGGGCATTAAACTGGATAAAGATCAGCTGATCGCCGGTGTTCAGGACGCTTTTGCCAATAAAAGCAAACTCTCCGATCAGGAAATCGAACAGACTCTGCAGGCGTTCGAAACCCGTGTGAAAACCTCTGCTCAGCAGAAAATGGAAAAAGACGCTGCGGATAACGAAGCGAAAGGCAAAACCTACCGCGACACCTTCGCCAAAGAGAAAGGTGTGAAAACCTCTTCTACGGGTCTGCTGTATAAAGTAGAGAAAGAAGGGACCGGCGATGCGCCGAAAGACAGCGATACTGTGGTCGTGAACTACAAAGGTACGCTGATCGACGGTAAAGAGTTCGATAACTCTTATACGCGTGGTGAACCGCTGAGCTTCCGTCTGGACGGCGTAATCCCGGGCTGGACTGAAGGTCTGAAGAACATCAAGAAAGGCGGCAAGATCAAGATGGTCATCCCGCCAGATCTGGCTTACGGCAAAACCGGCGTCCCGGGTATCCCGGCTAACTCCACGCTGGTCTTTGATGTCGAGCTGCTGGATATCAAGCCAGCACCAAAGGCAGACGCTAAACCTGAAGCTGCCGCGGACGAAAAAGCCGCTGAAACCAGCAAAAAATAAGGCAATCAAAGCCGCCGCCTCACAGGGCGGCGGTTTTTTTATTTCAGGGCAGATATAATTAACACTGGAAAGCGCCTCATGCGCTGTATTACCTTAGATGCCCTTAGAATGATGATGATGATGAGCCTGCCCTGACCATCTAACGACAGGCTCCTGAAAAGGAGTGCTTTTTTTCATGTCCAGGTCGCTATTAACCAATGAAACCAGTGAACTTGATTTACTGGATCAACGTCCTTTTGAGCAAACCGACTTTGATATTCTCAAATCCTACGAAGCGGTCGTGGACGGGTTAGCGATGCTTATCGGCTCCCATTGTGAAATTGTGTTGCACTCTTTGCAGGACCTTAAGTGTTCGGCCATCCGTATTGCGAACGGCGAGCACACCGGGCGCAAAATCGGATCGCCCATTACCGATCTTGCTCTGCGCATGCTGCACGATATGACCGGAGCTGATAGCAGCGTTTCCAAATGCTATTTCACTCGCGCTAAAAGCGGCGTGCTGATGAAGTCCGTCACCATTGCTATTCGCAATCGCGATCAGCGCGTCATCGGCCTGCTGTGCATCAATATGAATCTGGATGTCCCGTTTTCCCAGATCATGGGGACTTTTATTCCGCCGGAAACGCCGGAAGTGAATTCACAGGTCAACTTCGCTTCTTCTGTTGAGGATCTGGTGACCCAGACGCTGGAATTCACCATCGAAGAGGTTAATGCCGATCGGAACGTTTCAAATAACGCTAAAAATCGCCAGATCGTCCTTAATCTTTATGAAAAAGGGATCTTCGATATTAAAGACGCTATCAACCAGGTGGCCGACCGTCTGAATATTTCGAAGCACACGGTGTACCTTTATATTCGTCAGTTCAAAAGTGGCGACTTCCTGGGGCAAGATAAGTAATGCGATTTGCCCTTATGGTGACAGGCCCTGCCTACGGTACGCAGCAGGCCAGCAGCGCATTGCAATTTGCGTGGGCGCTGGCGGCGGAAGGGCATGAGCTTGTCAGCGTCTTCTTCTATCGCGAAGGGGTGTATAACGCGAATCAGCTGACTTCACCCGCCAGCGATGAATTTGACCTGGTGCGGGCGTGGCAACAGCTTCATGAGCAGCAGGGCGTTGAACTCCATATCTGTGTGGCCGCCGCGCTGCGTCGTGGCGTCACTGATGAAACCGAAGCGCACCAGCTTGGCCTTCCTGCTTTTAACCTGCAGCCGGGCTTTAGATTGAGTGGTCTGGGGGCGCTGGCAGAAGCCACATTAACCTGCGACCGCGTGGTGCAATTCTGATGAAACGCGTCGCCTTTGTCTTTTCCACCGCACCACATGGGAGCGCTTCAGGGCGTGAAGGGCTGGATGCGTTACTGGCCACCTCCGCACTGACGGACGAGATCGGTGTGTTCTTTGTCGGCGACGGCGTGTTGCAAATCCTCGACGGACAGCATCCACAAACGGTACTGGCACGTGATTACATCGCGACCTTCAAACTGCTGCCGCTGTACGATATCGAACAATGCTGGACGTGCGCGGCCTCGCTGCGTGAGCGCGGCATCTGCGACGCTGCCAGATGGGTGGTTGACGCGAAGGCGCTGGAGCCTGAAGCGCTGCGTCAGCAGCTCGATTGTTTTGATGTCATTCTCCGCTTCTGAGGCGCTCATGCTGCACATTTTACGTTGTTCTCCCTGGCATGCTGACATCAACGCGCTTTTGCGGCTGGTGAAAGAGGGCGACGATCTGTTGTTGCTCTCCGATGGTGTGCTGGCTGCGGTTGAAGGCAGCCGCTTTATTGAAATTCTTAAAAAAGCCCCCATATCGCTTCATGCCCTGCAGGAAGACGTTGAAGCCCGGGGGCTTTCCGGTCAAATTTCGAGCAGTGTCGTCAGGGTTGACTATACTGATTTCGTCAGGCTCACCGTCAAACATCCAGGGCTGCTGGCCTGGTGAAGATCAGAACGTTGTATATTTCTTGACACCTTTTCAGCGTGGCCCTAAAATTTCGCGTCCTCATATTGTATGAGGTCGTTTTATTACGTGTTTACGAAGCAAAAGCTAAAACCAGGAGCTATTTAATGGCAACAGTTAACCAGCTGGTACGCAAACCACGTGCACGCAAAGTTGCAAAGAGCAACGTGCCTGCGCTGGAAGCATGCCCGCAGAAACGTGGCGTATGTACTCGTGTATATACCACCACTCCTAAGAAACCGAACTCCGCACTGCGTAAAGTTTGCCGTGTGCGTCTGACTAACGGTTTCGAAGTCACCTCCTATATCGGTGGTGAAGGTCACAACCTGCAGGAGCACTCCGTGATCCTGATCCGTGGCGGTCGTGTAAAAGACCTCCCGGGTGTTCGTTACCACACCGTTCGTGGTGCGCTTGACTGCTCTGGCGTTAAAGACCGTAAGCAGGCTCGCTCCAAGTATGGCGTGAAGCGTCCTAAGGCTTAATGGTTCTCCGTTAAGTAAGGCCAAACGTTTTAAATTAATGTCAAACTAAACTCTTTGAGTTTTGGACAATCCTGAATTAACAACGGAGTATTTCCATGCCACGTCGTCGCGTCATTGGTCAGCGTAAAATTCTGCCGGATCCGAAGTTCGGATCAGAACTGCTGGCTAAATTTGTCAATATCCTGATGGTAGATGGTAAAAAATCTACTGCAGAATCAATCGTATACAGCGCGCTGGAGACCCTGGCTCAGCGCTCTGGTAAAAATGAACTGGAAGCTTTCGAAGTAGCTCTCGAAAACGTGCGCCCGACTGTCGAAGTCAAGTCTCGCCGCGTTGGTGGTTCTACTTATCAGGTACCAGTTGAAGTCCGTCCGGTTCGCCGCAATGCTCTGGCAATGCGTTGGATCGTTGAAGCTGCTCGTAAACGCGGTGATAAATCTATGGCCCTGCGTCTGGCGAACGAACTCACTGACGCTGCAGACAACAAAGGTACTGCAGTTAAGAAACGTGAAGACGTTCACCGTATGGCAGAAGCCAACAAGGCGTTCGCACACTACCGCTGGTAATCCCATCGGAGTTTTAGTCACCAGGCGGGCGCTTCAGGTAAGCTGCCCGCACTGGGTTACTTAATCTGAACGCCTAAAGAGACAAACGAGGAATCAAATGGCTCGTACAACACCCATCGCACGCTACCGTAACATCGGTATCAGTGCGCACATCGACGCCGGTAAAACCACTACTACCGAACGTATTCTGTTCTACACCGGTGTAAACCACAAAATCGGTGAAGTTCATGACGGCGCCGCAACCATGGACTGGATGGAGCAGGAGCAGGAACGTGGTATCACCATCACTTCCGCTGCGACTACTGCATTCTGGTCAGGTATGGCTAAGCAGTATGAACCGCACCGTGTCAACATCATCGACACCCCGGGGCACGTTGACTTCACTATCGAAGTAGAACGTTCCATGCGTGTACTCGATGGTGCGGTAATGGTTTACTGCGCAGTTGGTGGTGTTCAGCCGCAGTCTGAAACCGTATGGCGTCAGGCGAACAAATATAAAGTTCCACGCATTGCGTTCGTTAACAAAATGGACCGCATGGGTGCGAACTTCCTGAAAGTTGTTGGTCAGATCAAAACCCGTCTCGGCGCGAACCCGGTTCCGCTGCAGCTGGCAATTGGTGCTGAAGAAGCTTTCACCGGCGTTATCGACCTGGTGAAAATGAAAGCCATCAACTGGAACGATGCAGACCAGGGCGTTACCTTCGAATACGAAGATATCCCGGCTAACATGCAGGAACTGGCTGACGAATGGCACCAGAACCTGATCGAGTCCGCAGCTGAAGCTTCTGAAGAGCTGATGGAAAAATACCTGGGCGGTGAAGAACTGACTGAAGAAGAGATCAAAAAAGCTCTGCGTCAGCGCGTTCTCAACAACGAAATCATCCTGGTAACTTGCGGTTCTGCGTTCAAGAACAAAGGTGTACAGGCGATGCTGGATGCGGTAGTTGACTACCTGCCATCCCCGGTAGACGTTCCTGCGATCAACGGTATTCTGGACGACGGTAAAGATACTCCGGCTGAGCGTCACGCTAGCGATGATGAGCCTTTCTCTGCACTGGCATTTAAAATCGCTACCGACCCGTTCGTGGGTAACCTGACCTTCTTCCGTGTGTACTCTGGTGTGGTTAACTCCGGTGATACCATCCTGAACTCCGTGAAAGCGGCTCGTGAACGTTTTGGTCGTATCGTTCAGATGCACGCCAACAAACGTGAAGAGATCAAAGAAGTTCGCGCTGGCGACATCGCTGCAGCGATCGGTCTGAAAGATGTGACCACAGGTGATACCCTGTGTGATCCGGATCATCCGATCATTCTGGAGCGTATGGAATTCCCGGAACCGGTAATCTCCATCGCCGTAGAACCGAAAACCAAAGCTGACCAGGAAAAAATGGGTCTGGCTCTGGGCCGTCTGGCTAAAGAAGACCCGTCTTTCCGTGTATGGACTGACGAAGAATCTAACCAGACCATTATCGCTGGTATGGGTGAACTGCACCTCGACATCATCGTTGACCGTATGAAGCGTGAATTCAACGTTGAAGCGAACGTCGGTAAACCTCAGGTTGCTTACCGCGAAGCAATTCGCGCGAAAGTTACCGATATCGAAGGTAAACACGCCAAGCAGTCTGGTGGTCGTGGTCAGTACGGTCATGTTGTTATCGACATGTACCCGCTGGAGCCGGGCTCAAACCCGAAAGGTTACGAGTTCATCAACGACATCAAAGGTGGTGTAATTCCTGGTGAATACATCCCTGCCGTTGATAAAGGCATCCAGGAGCAGCTGAAGTCTGGTCCGCTGGCGGGTTACCCGGTAGTTGATCTCGGTGTGCGTCTGCACTTCGGTTCTTACCATGACGTTGACTCCTCTGAGCTGGCGTTTAAACTGGCGGCTTCTATCGCCTTTAAAGATGGCTTTAAGAAAGCAAAACCTGTTCTTCTTGAGCCGATCATGAAGGTTGAAGTTGAAACGCCGGAAGAGAACACCGGTGACGTTATCGGTGACTTGAGCCGTCGTCGCGGTATGCTGCGTGGTCAGGAATCCGAAGTGACTGGCGTTAAGATCCACGCTGAAGTTCCGCTGTCTGAAATGTTCGGATATGCAACTCAGCTGCGTTCTCTGACCAAAGGTCGTGCATCATACACCATGGAATTCCTGAAGTATGATGATGCGCCGAACAACGTTGCTCAGGCCGTAATTGAAGCCCGTGGTAAATAAGCCGCAGGGTTAAAACCAAAGTCCCGTGCTCTCTCCACGAGGGGAGAGCACTATAGTAAGGAATATAGCCGTGTCTAAAGAAAAATTTGAACGTACAAAACCGCACGTC